>JAKAXM010000030.1 GCA_021816625.1 Pseudomonadota bacterium
GTTTAGGTCTGGTGTCGCTGCTCGATACGACGCGACGACTCCAGCGTGTTCAATGAACCGCCGGATGCGGAACCGCACGTCCGGTGGTGTGGGAGGGCGACAGGGGTAACCCTGCCCCCTACCCGATCCCGGATCGGGCCCTGGGGTCTCCCTAAAAGGGATGGGCGGTGCGGCCGGTGGCGGATGGGTGGGATCGCTGGGGGTGGGCTGACACGGACGGGGAAATCGGGTACTTTGTCCGCACTCATGCTGGAGACACTTGTGCCAACTCCCTCGTCTGCGGGGCTCCTCATCGAGGCGCTCCCTTATATCCGCAAATTCCAGGGCAAGACCTTCGTCATCAAGTACGGGGGGAATGCTATGGTAGATCCCGCATTAAAGGACAGCTTTGCGCGCGACATCGTGTTGATGAAGCTCGTGGGCATGAACCCGGTCGTAGTCCATGGCGGCGGCCCTCAGATCGGCCAGCTCCTGAGCCGGATCGGCAAACAGAGCCAGTTTGTGCAGGGCATGCGCGTGACGGACCAGGAGACCATGGATGTCGTGGAGATGGTGCTCGGTGGTCTCGTCAACAAGGAGATCGTCCATCTGATCAATCGCCACGGCGGCAAGGCCGTCGGGCTGTCCGGTAAGGACGGCGCCATGATCCGGGCCCGCAAGCTGGCTTTGTACCCAGCCTCGGGCGAGGGGCTGCCGAGCGAGATTATCGACATAGGGCATGTCGGCGAGGTCGTTGCTATCGATGCCGAGCTCGTAAGCCTGCTCGATAACGGCGACTTTATCCCTGTCATCGCCCCCATCGGGATCGGGGACGATGGCGCGACCTATAATATCAATGCCGACTTGGTGGCCGGCCACCTAGCCCAGACCTTGCGCGCTGAGAAGCTGTTGCTGCTCACCAACACCGCGGGGGTGCTTGATCCTGGCGGTGCGCTGATCGCGCGCATGGACGCCGCCCAGACCGAGCGACTGATCGCCGATGGGGTGATCCACGGGGGCATGTTACCCAAGGTGCGGTGCGCCTTGCAGGCGGTCGCAGGGGGGGTGGGCTCTGCGCATATCGTAGATGGGCGGGTGGAGCACGCGGTTTTGCTGGAGGTCCTGACCGACGATGGCGTTGGGACGCTGATCAGGGCTTGAGACAAGGGGGGATTATGGATAGATCGGCGATCGAACGCTATTTTGCGGCAACGCCTGCGCTGGCCTCCTTGTGCACCCAAAACGGATGGCCGGACAACGACAGCCTGAAAATCGAGATCGTGGATCAGGGCGCAAGGAGCGCCGTATGCGCGGTGTCCTTCGAAGAGATCCTGGTCGAGGGGGCCGGGTGCGTCGCGGGTCGCGTGCCGTGCTGGGGACGGTTTCGCGTGACCTGGGATGCGGCGGGCGAGGTCCTTTGCGCCGAGCGCGAGGCCTAAGGTGGCGCGCCCGCGTCGCGGCGAGCGCCGGCAGGAGATACTAGAGACCCTGGCGCGCTTGCTGGAGGAGATGCCTGGCACGCCGATCACGACCGCGCATCTGGCGGCCTCGGTCGGCGTCTCCGAGGCCGCTTTGTACCGGCATTTTCCGAGCAAGGCCCGGATGTTCGACGCCCTGTTCGAATTTATCGAAGAGAGCTTGTTTTCGCGGGTGAATCGTATCGCCGCCGAGAGCCCGCCCGGTCCCGCTAAGCTTGCTCAGGTCTTGCGGCTGTGGCTCGCCTTTGCCGACAAGAACCATGGCCTAGCCAATCTTCTGCAGGGCGCAGTCCTCGCTGGCGAACACGAGCGCCTGCGCGAACGTCTCGCCCAGTTCTACGACCGCTTTGAGACCCACCTGCGCCAGATCCTCCGGGAAGGCCCATTGCACCCAGGTGCCCCGGCCCCGGGTGTGTGCGCCCAACTCGTGCTTGCCGCCGTCGACGGTCGGGTCGCGCAGGCCGTGCGCACGCGCTTTCGCATCTCGCCGCTCGCCGATTGGGAGGCGCAATGGGCCTTACTCGAGGCTGCCCTATTTACGGCGAGTGTGCGGACCGAGTCTTAAGTTAGGCCTTGGCGTGCGGTTTGTCGTGGCCTTTGCCGGTCGCGCTGTGGGTCCTAGGCGCCGCGGCTTTCCCCGGGTCGGAGCCCTGAGCCGGCCGCGCCTCGACCGAGGACCGTTCGACGAACCGGGAAAACCGACTTTCGTGGCCGTCGGCGGTCTCCTCCTGGTAGAGAAAGGCAAGATCCCGTTCCTCAAACGTCGCGAAGAAGTCCTGCCACGAGATCTCCTCGAGATGGTCGTCCCGATCCCGGTCTGGAAAGTCGATGCGTAGCAGACCGCGGCCCGACCGGTCGGCCGTGGCCTTGACGCGCGCCGGCTTGCCGCCTCGCTTTTCCGTCCAGCGCTGTATCGTCTTGTGGTCCGTGGTTACTTTGCCTGTCGACATACTACCTCCTAGCCGTTGACAACGACGCCACCGTTCGGGTGGAGGACCTGGCCTGTCATATATGAGGAGTCTTGCGCGGCCAGGAAGACATACGACGGCGCCACCTCCGCGGGCTGGCCTGGTCTTTTGAGCGGGACCTCCTCACCGAATCGGGTGACGCCGTCGGCGCTCGTCGTAGACGTGATGAGGGGTGTCCAGATGGGGCCTGGCGCCACGCCGTTTACGCGGATACCCCGCGGCACGAGCGCTTGGGAGAGGGATCGGGTAAACGCGACGATCGCTCCTTTGGTGGCGGCGTAGTCGATGAGGTGCGGATTGCCTTTGTAGGCCGTCACTGACGTCGTATTGATGATGGCAGAGCCTTCGTGCAGATGGGGGATAGTGGCGCGCGCCAAATGGAAGTACCCAAACAGGTTGGTACGAAACGTCCGTTCCAGCTGGGCGGCCGTAATGTCCAGGAAGTCATCCACGGAGTGTTGTTCGGCGGCATTGTTTACCAAGATGTCCACCGTCCCGAAGGCCCGCACGACGCGTTCTATGGCCTGGTGACAGAAGTCTTCGGATCCGATGTCTCCCGACAGCGTCACGCAACGGCGCCCGGCGGCTTCTACGCGCTTCTTGGTGTGGGGGTCGTCGTCGTGCTCGTTTAGATACAAAAGCGCGCAATCGGCCCCTTCTTTGGCAAAGGCGATGGCCACGGCCCGTCCGATCCCGGAATCGCCGCCGCTAATGACGGCGACCCGCCCTGTAAGCTTGCCGCAGGCCCGGTACTCACCCTCGGAGTCCGGTGCCGGCCGCATGAACCCTTCGTGTCCGGGCATGGCGTTTTCATGTTGGGGTGGCGGAGATTGGCCCTGCTGATCCATGAGCGCTCCTCTTTCGTGAGCGCGCCATTGTGGAAGCGTGGAGGCGTGGGGTCATCGTTAATAGGTCGGAGCCTAAATGGCCTAGGCCTGTCGGGCCGGGCCGTATGCCCAGTGTGGCGCCGAATACGGGCGCGCCCGCCTTGCAGTCTATCGGGAAGGGCCGGCCACGGCCGACGGCCGGCAGACGGGGCATTGCGGGTCGCGATGACGATGGATCCGGTGGCTCGTCATATCCTTGGCATCGAACACCCATAGGTCCTGCGTGAGCGGGCTTGGGATACCGGCCAGCCGCTTGATGGCCTCCGCGGCCTGCAAGGTTCCGAGGGTGCCGGCTATGGGTCCCAGTATGCCGCGCTCCGAACAACTTGCACCCTCTTCACCGCTCTCCGGATACAGGCAGCGATAGCAGCCGGCGGCGGGCTCTCCGGGATCGATGACCGTGAGTTGGCCCACCATGCGGATCACGGCGGCCGATACCAGGGGACGCCCGGCTTCGATACAAGCCGCATTGACCGCAAAACGGGTCGCGAAGTTGTCGGAGCCGTCGCAGACGAGGTCGCAGGCCCGGACGGCGTCGCGCAAGCGGGCGCCGGCCAGACGTTCCGGGAGTAGCGTGAGTCGGATGGAGCCGGCCATGGCCAAGGCCTGGCCGGCCGCCTCGGTCTTGCGCCGGCCGACGTCGTCATCACCGTAGAGGATCTGCCGGGGTAGGTTGGAGAGTGCGACGGTATCGGGGTCGGCTAGCAACAGTTCGCCTACGCCGCTGCGAGCGAGGTAGAGGGCGGCCACGGTGCCAAGCCCGCCAAGCCCCACCACCAGAACCCGGGCGCGGGCGAGCCGCTCCACCCCGGCGATCCCCATCTCGGGCAGAAAGATATGCCCGCTATGACGTAAAAGATCGGCGTCATCCACGCAAAACCCCCTCGGTCACCCGCGGGTGTCCGGCATAGTCCGGGTACGTCGCGACATCCACGAGGCCGCTTCCCGTCATGAGTGCGCGCACGCGAGCGCCTTGGCCTGCGCCGTGCTCGATCAGCAAGCGTCCCCCGTTCCGCAAGGCCCGGACCGCGTCGGTGACGATAGCGCGAATCGCGTCCAGGCCGTCGTGACCGCCATCGAGCGCGCCGCGGGGCTCATAAGAAAGCCCGTCTGTCTTGAGGCAGGGATCGGCGCTTTCAATGTAGGGCGGGTTACTGGCAATGATGTCGCAGGATCGGGACGGGAGCGCGGCCAACCAGGAGCCGGCGTACAAGCGGATATCGAGGGCCAGCGCCTGGGCGTTCCGGCCGGCGACCCGTAGGGCCTGCAGGCTCCGGTCGCCGGCCACGACCTGAATGTCGGGACACTCTTTTTTGATGGCGAGGGCCACGGCCCCCGATCCCGTTCCCAGGTCGGCGCAACACGCCCCGGGTCGGGGCGCGGACGCGAGGACCCGCTCTACCAGAATTTCGGTTTCGGGGCGCGGTACGAGCACATCGGGGGTTATGTAAAGCGGCAGCGACCAGAACTCGCTCTGTCCGACCAGGTAGGGGAGCGGTTCGCCCGCGGCCCGCCGGTCCACCAGGCCTCGCCAGGCCCGCTCCTTGGTGGCCTCCAAGGGCACGCCGTCGGCCATGGCCAGTAGCGCGGCGAGCGAGCAGCCAAGGACATGGCAGCCCAAGGCCCATACATCCTGTCGCCAGCGGTCCGCGGGCCCCGACGGCCGCACGGCCGTCCGCGTCGCCCAATCGAGAAAGCCCCGGAGCGTCATCATTCGATGGCCAGGGCCGCGAGCTGCTCGGTCTGATCTTCCGCGATCAACGCATCGACTAGCTCATCGAGATCCCCTTCCAGGACCCGCTCGAGCCGGTAGAGAGTGAGATTGATGCGGTGGTCGGTGACGCGGCCCTGCGGAAAGTTGTAGGTGCGGATACGCTCGGAGCGGTCGCCGCTACCCACGAGCTTTCGACGGGTTGCCGCCTCTTGCTCTTGTTTGGCGCGCAATTCCTGTTCACGCAGGCGGGAGGCCAGGATAGACAAGGCGCGTGAGCGGTTCTTGTGCTGCGAACGCTCATCCTGACATTCGACGACCAGGCCGGATGGCAGATGGGTCACTCGGATCGCCGAATCCGTTTTGTTGACGTGCTGGCCGCCCGCCCCTGAGGCGCGGAAGGTATCGATCTTTAAATCGGCGGGGTTGATCGTGATCTCCCGCTCCAAGACCTCCGCCATGACCGCGACCGTGCAGGCCGATGTGTGGATACGGCCCTGGGTCTCCGTTTGCGGCACCCGCTGCACGCGATGGCCGCCCGACTCGAATTTTAAGCGGGAATAGACCGAGGCGCCGGCCAGCCGCACGATGATCTCCTTATACCCGCCGTGTTCGCCTGCGCTGGCGTGGGCCACCTCCATCTGCCAGCCCTGCCGGGCTGCATAGCCTGCATACATGCGGTAAAGATCGCCGGCAAAGAGGGCGGCCTCGTCGCCACCGGTACCGGCGCGGATCTCGAGAAAGATATTGCGATCGTCATTCGGATCGCGCGGCAGCATGAGACGTTTCAGGTCGTTTTCGCAGAGGGCCTGGGCCCGGGTCAGCTGGGCGATCTCCTCGGCGGCCATGGCCCGCAGCGTGGGGTCGGCGTCTTGCAGTAAGGACTGGGCGGCCGCCATTTCGGCTTCGGCCCGCTGCCATGCCTGAAAGCGTTCCGCGAGCGGTACAAGCTCGGCGTGCTCGCGCGAAAGTTTACGGAACCGTTCCTGGTCTTGCGTCACGAGCGGATCGGACAGTTCCGCGGTGGTCTCCTCGAGTCGGGACACCAGTCGCTCGAGTTTGGTGACGAGCGAGGCGTGCATTACGAGGTCCGGTCGTCGAGCCGGAACAGCGCGCGTGTGGCACTGACGAGATCGAGATCGCCATCGGTATCGGCCTCGCGCAACGCACTGCTCGGACCGTGCATGAATTTATTGGTGAGGGTATGGGCGAACCGTAACAGCACTTGCTCTGCGGGTTCGCCGCGTTCCAATGCTCGTCGGGCCCGCTCCAGTTCCGCATCGCGCATGGCCTCGGCGCTCTGACGCAAGGCGCGCACCGTAGGAACCGAATCCAGCGATCGGACCCAGCGCATGAATTCGACGACCTCTCCCTCGATGATGTGCTCGGCTTCGCGCGCCGCCGCCTGACGGCTCTCCATGTTTTCCTCAATGACGTCGCGCAAGTCGTCAATGGTGTAGAGGTACACGTCGCGCAGCTCGCTCACTTCGGGCTCAATGTCGCGGGGGACGGCGAGATCGACGAGGAACATGGGCCGGCGCTTACGCACCTTTAAGGCGCTTTCCACGGCCCCTTTACCGAGTAATGGGAGCACGCTCGCCGTGCAGGAGATTACGATGTCGGCCTGGCTCAGGTGGTCCGGCAGTTCGACGAGCGATACGGCCTCGGCCCCATATATGGCCCCCAAGCTGCTTGCCCTCTCGACCGTGCGGTTGGCGACGATCATCCGCTTTATACCCTGCTCTTTCAGGTGACGCGCGGCCAGTTCGATCATTTCACCTGCGCCGATCAGCAATACGGTCTTGTTGGATAGGCTATCGAATATCCGCCGTGCCAGACTGACGGCGGCATAGGCGACCGATACGGCGTTGGCGCCTATCGCGGTGTCGGTACGCACCTGTTTTGCGACCGAGAAGGTGTGTTGGAACAGACGGTTCAAGAGCTTGCCGGTAGCGCCGGCTTCGCGGGCTACGGCAAATGCATTTTTCATCTGCCCGAGGATCTGCGGTTCACCCAAGACCAGGGAATCAAGCCCCGAGGCCACCCGAAAGGCATGAGCGACGGCCGTGCGTCCGGCGTGGACATAAAGATGCGGGCGCACGAGCCGTGACGAAAGTTGGTGATAGCGGCAAAACCAGTCGATCAAGGATTCTTCGGACGCATCCTTGAGCCCGCAGTAGATTTCCGTCCGGTTGCACGTCGAGAGGATCGCGGCTTCCCCGGCGCCTACGGTGGTTACGGCACGCAAGGCTTCCGGTACGGCGCCCGGATCGAAGGCGGCCTGCTCGCGCAGCGATACCGGCGCGGTTTTATGGTTGATGCCCAGAGTGACGAGATGCATGGTCTTCGGATCGAGACGGAGATCTCCACAGCCGAACCGCCGCAACGGCCTCGACTGCCAATATACCCACCGATAGCGCGGCTCGCCCGGGATGGGCCGCGGCATGCGTCCACCCGATCATGACGATCGCGGTATCCGTCAAGACGAGTAGCGCGACGGCCAAGGATACCATAAATGGGGGGAAGGCGCGGCGTGACAATATCAAGGCCCAGGAGGCCCCGACCCCCAACAGCGCCCCCACGAAGAGCTCATCATGGAGGCTCAGGGTGCGCGCAACCCAGAGCCCAGCGCCGAGCAAGGCCGTCGCCATGAGGGGCTGCACGCGGCCAAAGGGCCGCTCTTCCCGTCCCAGCCGTTCCTGCTGGCTCTCGAGAGCGGCGATCGTGAGGAGCAGCAGACTCGCGAGCAGGATCTGGCTCACCCAGGGCCCGAGCCCGATCAGGCCCATCAGGCGTTGGTCACCGGCAACACCTGCGGTCAGCAAAGCCACGACCCCCGAGGCGTGGCTGGGGGCATAAAACGCGGCCCAGTTCGCCTGGGTCGCGAAGCCGCTTACCACGGCGACGAGAAAGGCAACGGCGAGTGCGCTTTCCCACAAAACGATTGCATAAGTGCCACGGATCGGGGTGCGCGCAAGGGGGTTGTCCCCGAAAGGGGCGAGCGCCGCCGCGAACGGCAACGCCGCGGCCAGGATGGGGAGCGCCCGATCAAGGTGGTGGGCGCGTAATCGCGGGATGGCCATTGTAGGATGGCCAATCAAAGCCGCTCCGAAGATCGCTACCGCGCTGGTGGCGAGGAGCAGGGCGCCTACGGCCCCGTAGGCCGGACGTGCGACCAGACGGCCGCCTCGCTTCTTCTGGATCAACATGACAAACAGCAGGGCGTAAAAGAACAGGGGTGCGGCCTGCGTGATCCGTCGATAAGGACCGATTACGAGATGGACGGGGCCAGCAAGCGCCAGCGGCCAGGACAGGCCGATGGCTGCGAATAGCACCCCGATGCCGGCCAGCAGCGGGACGCCAAACGCGAGATCGCCTCGGCGCGCCGCCAAAAACGGCAGCAGGCGGTCGGCAGCCAGATACAGCACGATGAAAGTGAGTAGCGCGTGGGTGGCGTGCGCCGCAAGGCCGGCCCACAGTAGTGCGAGTACGGCGCTTATGAGCAAGCGCGCAAGGTTATTGGCAAGTCGGGCCCGGGCCGGGGTCAGGATCCGGCTGCGCGCGATGACGGCGGCGGCGCCCAGGGTAGTGCCGGACAAGAGGACCCAGAGCAGGACGGGCGCCCAGCCAAGACGCAGACTGAAGGCCGCGCCGGCGAGCAAAAGCGGAGTCCCGAGCACCCCCAGGTCATGGAGGCGTGCGACGGCCTGCGACCCTCCTTCGGTGGCACCCTTTGTGTCATAATGGGCGCCGTCATCCCCTATGATGAGCGCCAGCCGGCCCAGGTAACGGTAGGCGAAGGCCAGGACCACAATGGCGAGGATGGGGAGTAGGATTACATTCATGGCACAAAATTTCCCGCGGGCTTATAGAGAGCATAGACGCTCACGGCACCCTTGTGCCGCCCATCATAGCAGCTGGTTCGCGCGGCCATGAGGCGGCGGTCCAGACGACTTGCGGTCGCGCTGGTCCTCGCGGGGGGGCTTGGGGCCTGTGCCATAACCCCGTCCCGTCCCCAGCCACCAGCGCCGGTAGGGGGCCCGGTGACAGCAGTGGCCCGGCCGCGCGGCACGCTCCTCTACCATGTACTGATTGGCGATATCGAAGGTCAGCGGGGACACCTGGGAGCGGCGGCGCAGGCGTTCGGTAAAGCGGCCCAGGAGACCGGCGACCAGGGTCTGGCCGAACGCTCGACCCTGCTATCGCTCTATGCGCGGCGTTATGCCCAGGCCGAGGGGCTTGCCCACCTATGGTTGCGGGAGGATCCGCAGAGTCTGGGGGCGCGTGAGGCGTTGGCCGACGCCCTGGTAGGGCTGGGTCAACTACCGGCCGCAGAGCAGGGTTTTAGGAAGGCCCTCGCGCGGGCGACCACGGCACAGGGGTCGGCTGGCCGTGCCTTCGCGTTTGAGCATATCGCGACCCTACTCTTGCGGCATAAGCGCACATTGCAGGCCCTTGCCGTCATGCGTGTTCTCGCGCACGACTATCGGCACGACCCGGTCGGGGCCTATGCGCTCGCCGATCTCGCGCGCCGGGACCGAGCGATTGGCGTCGCCTTGTCGGCGATCGACAAGGCTTTGGCGCTAAAACCCCATTGGGAGGATGCCGCGGTCTTGAAGGCCCGTATCCTATGGGCCGCGACCCCCCGGCGCGCGCTCGCGTTTTCCGCCCGGTTTCTGGCCGCGAACCCCGGCGCCACCCGCTTGCGCCTCGACTACGCGCGGCGCCTCGTATCCTTACAGTATTGGCGGCGTGCCTTGGCGCAGTTTCAGATCATAGCGCGCGCCGCACCCAATGATCCGCAGGTCCTCTATGCGGCCGGCCTGCTCGCTTTGCGCACGAACGCGCTGGGGCTTGCGCGCACCTATTTTAAGCGGGATCTGGCCTTGGCGCCCGACAATCCCCGCACGGTCCTTTATCTCGGTGAGATTGCCCAGCGCCAGCGTCAGTTCGCGCGCGCACACTACTATTATCTGCGGGTGACGGCGCCTTATCGGTTTCGAGCGGCGATCCGCGACGCGCTTATGCTGCTTGATGAGGCGCACCCGCACCAGGCCTGGCTGCGTCTTAGCCACCTCACGGCCCGCAATCGCGGGCAGGCTGGGCGCTTGGCGCTGGCCCGCAACGAGGTTTTGATGGCCCTTCGCCATTACCGGCGCGGTCTTGCGGTCTTGCAGGCGGTCGCGGGCCAGACCCGCCATCCGAGCGTCTTGCTCTATGCCCAGGCCTTGGATGAGGAGAAGCTGGGGCGTGTGGCGATCGCCGAAAAGGATCTCGAGCGCCTTGTGGCGGCCCACCCCCAGAGCGCCGTAGCCTTGAACGCCTTGGGCTATACCTACATAAGCCAGGGTCAGCACGCACGCCGGGGGTTGGCGTTGGCCCGTCGCGCCTTGGCGATCGATCCTCACAATCCGGATATCCTGGATACGGTCGGCTGGGGCTACTATCGTGCGGGCCACGCGAAGCGTGCGCTGCACTATCTGCGCAAGGCCTTCGAGGTGTCGCCCGAGCCTACGATCGCGGCGCACCTCGGGGCCGTGTTCTGGAGACTTGGCGAGCGCGCCGAGGCCCTGGAGCTGTGGCGCGCGGCCTTGCGCAAGGCGCCGCAAAACACCGACGTAAAGGCCGAAATGGCGAAACATCGCGCCTTATGATGCGCGCGCTTCCGGCTCTCCGTCTGTTTGCGGTGGTTCTGTTCACGGCCTTGCTAAGCGCCTGTGCCGGTATCCCGCCACAGCCGGTCTCCCACCCCCAGCAGGTGTGGCGGGCCCATGTCGTCCGTATGCAAGCGATTACTCGCTTCATGGTATCGGCGGAAGGCGGCGTGCGGGCAGGGACGCATGGCGGCACCCTCCTGCTGCATTGGCGCGTCCACCCCCACGCCTATCAGATGACCGGTTACGGTCCTTTCGGACGCCTGATATTTCGATTGCGTGTCAACGCTACCGGGGCCCGTCTGCGCACCGCGCGCGGCCGGTTCCGGGGACGCGACGCCGCAGTGCTCTTGCGGCGTCTCACCGGCTGGCATCTGCCGGTAGCGGGCTTGCGCTACTGGATCCTCGGCATCCCGGCCCCCGGCCCTGTCACGGCCCAAGGCTTGGACCGCCGCGGCCTGCTGGCGCGCCTCCGGCAGGAAGGCTGGGTTGTGCGCTATCGTCGCTATCGGGCGACCCATCTCGGCCGCGTGCCGCGGCTCCTGACGCTCACGTATCCTGGGCATGCCCCTGGTGCCCCGTCCGTCATCGTCACCATCCGCATCGACCGCTGGGGGTTCGCATGACGGGCGCCTTCCCGGACGTGTGGCCCGCGCCCGCGAAAATCAATCTCTTTTTGCATGTCGTCGGTCGCCGCGAGGATGGCTACCACAACCTTCAGACGGTCTTTCAATTCATTGATTGGCAGGACGATTTACGTTTTACGGTGACCGATGACGGCCGCATCGCGCGGGCAAAGCCTATTCCGGGCGTGGAGGAGGAGCGGGATCTGACGGTCCGGGCGGCACGTCTCCTGAAGGAGGCTGCCGGAAGCCGTCATGGCGTCCGGATCGCGCTTACCAAGCGCCTGCCGATCGGAGGTGGTCTGGGCGGCGGGAGTTCGAATGCGGCTACCACCCTGCTCGCCCTCAATGCGCTGTGGGGCATACAGTGGCCGCTGGAGCGTTTGGCGACGCTTGGATTGTCCCTGGGCGCCGATGTCCCGGTCTTTGTGCAGGGGACCTCGGCATGGGCGGAGGGCGTGGGGGAGCGGCTTGCGCCCATTGCGCTGCCGGAGCCCTGGTATGTGGTGGTCGTGCCGGACGCTACCGTGCTGACGGGGCCCGTGTTCGCGGCGCTTGATTTGACACGGTTTCGGCCGCCCATCACAATACGCGACTTCCACGCGGGCGCGGGGGGCAATGATCTCGCCCCGGTCGTGCGCCAAAGCCACCGCGCCGTCGATGAGGCCTGGAACTGGCTTGAGCGCTACGGACAGGTACGGATGAGCGGGTCGGGCGCGTCGCTCTTTATCGAGGCCCCGGACCCCCGGTATGGGCAGGAGGTGGTGGCGGCATGTCCGCCCCATTGGCGCGCCCGGCTTGCACGTGGCCGCAACAGCCATCCCGTGCATGCGCGCCTCGGTCAGTTCACACATTGGGGTGTCGCCAAGCGGTAAGGCACCGGATTTTGATTCCGGCATTCCCAGGTTCGAATCCTGGCACCCCAGCCATTTTTGATTGGAACAGGACGGTTTTCTAAGGATCCGCGAGGGACCCGTGTCAGCAGACAATATGGTGGTTTTCACGGGCAACGCCAACCACGCCCTGGCTGAGTCCGTGGTGCGGCATTTGGGTCTGCCTATCGGCAAGGCTCACGTCGGACGCTTCAGCGACGGCGAAATCCAGGTGGAGATCATGGAGAACGTCCGCGGCAAGGACGTTTTTATCCTTCAGCCGACGTGTGCGCCGAGCAACGACAATTTGATGGAGCTCTTGATCTTGATCGATGCCGTCAAGAGATCCTCGGCCCGGCGCATCACTGCGGTTATTCCCTACTATGGCTATGCCCGCCAAGATAGGCGTCCCCGCACGGCGCGCGTCGCGATCGCCGCTAAGTTGGTTGCCGACATGGTGAGTGCTGCGGGCGCCGACCGGGTCTTGACGATGGATCTCCATGCCGACCAGATCCAGGGGTTTTTCAGTATCCCCACCGACAATATTTATGCGGCGCCCGTGTTGCTTGGCGACATTTGGCGGCACAGCCACGACAATCTGCTGGTCGTTTCCCCCGACGTGGGCGGCGTGGTGCGCGCGCGGGCGCTCGCCAAGCATCTGGATGCGGGGCTTGCCATCATCGACAAGCGTCGGCCAAAGCCCAATGAGGCCAAGGTCATGCACATCATAGGCGAGGTCGAAGGGCGCTCCTGCGTGCTGATGGACGATCTCGTGGATACCGCCAATACTTTGTGTGAGGCAGCCGCCGCTTTGAAGCAGCACGGTGCCGTGCGCGTGGTGGCCTACTGCACACATCCCGTATTGTCGGGTCGTGCGGTGGAGCGCATAGAAGCATCGGTGTTAGATGAGATCGTGGTGACTGACACGATACCGTTAGGGACGCAGGCCCGCTCCTGCGTGAAGATCCGGCAGCTGAGCGTAGCTGAGCTGCTCGCGGAGACCATGAGGCGCATCGCGGACGAAGACTCCGTGAGTTCGCTCTTCATGGACTGACCCGTCCGGCCGCGGGACATTGGAGGGCCCTGGTCGCGGGGTCTCCTTATACGAGGAAATTGTCATGAGTGGAAAGTTGGAATTGAATGCCGCATCGCGCAGCGAGAAAGGTACGGGTGCGAGCCGCCGCCTCCGCCGCGCCGGCAAGGTGCCCGGGATTTTGTATGGGGCTGGTAAGGAACCGGTTATGTTGTCCTTTGACCACGATCCGCTGTGGCACCATACGCGTCATGAGGCATTTTTTACCTCGATCCTGTCACTAAAGATCGACGGCAAGCTCGTCGATCAGGCGATCGTGCGCGATCTCCATATGCACCCGTACAAGCCTCGGGTTGCCCATATCGATTTGCAGAGGGTGAGCGCGACCGAGCGTCTCCATCTCCCGGTGCCTTTGCATTTCATTAACCAGGAGAGTGCGCCAGGCGTGAAGCTGCAAGGCGGCTTGGTCGCCCACCTCGTCACGGAAGTGGACGTATCCTGTCTTCCGAGCAAGCTGCCTGAGTTCCTTACGGTCGATATCGGTAATCTCCATGTCGGGGAGTCCATCCATCTCAGCAATCTTACCGTTCCCGAAGGCGTAGTCTTGACGGAACTTGCGCACGGCAACGATCTTGCGGTTGTCACGATCACGGTCGTCCGCGAGTCGGCCGAACCGGCGCCGGAGGTAGTAGCGGCGCCCGCGGCGCCAGCGCCCGAGGCGGAGGCCCCGAAGAAGGAAGGGAAGTAGTTGGCCGAACCGCTGGCGGCATTGGTCGGCTTGGGTAATCCGGGGCCGGAACACGGCGACACGCGGCACAACGCCGGGTTCTGGTTCCTGGACCAGCTTGCGCAGGGTCTGGGCGTCGTTTGGCGTCCTGAATCCAAGCTGTCGGCGGTCGTAGGCAAGGGCTGCATTGAGGGTGTGGACGTCTGGCTCGTGAAACCCCTTACGTTTATGAACGCAAGCGGTACGACGGTAGGCGCGCTATGCCGATATTACCGTTTCGCGCCAGCGCAATTGCTGGTCGTGCACGATGAACTGGATCTCGGGCCGGGTATCGTGCGCCTGAAAAAGGGTGGCGGTGCTGGCGGACATAATGGCTTAAGCGACATCATAAGGCATGTGGGCCCGGATTTTTGGCGGCTGCGCATCGGTATAGGCCGACCGCCACCTCGGCGCGATCTCATCCCCTACGTCCTAGGACGGCCCGGCCAGGGAGAGCGGGATGCCATCGATGCGGCCATGGGGCGCGGAATCGATGCCCTGCCCTTGATAGCTAAAGGCGATCATCAGCGGGCCATGAATCTTTTGCACACAGTGGACGGCGAGGCGGCTCATGGGGCTTAAGTGCGGTATCGTGGGGCTGCCGAACGTTGGGAAGTCGACCCTTTTTAACGCCTTGACGGCGGCGGCGATTCCCGCCGAGAACTACCCGTTCTGCACGATTGAACCCAATGTCGGGGTGGTCGCCATTCCCGACCCGCGTTTACAGGCGCTCGCCGCTATCGCCAAACCCGAGCGCATCGTGCCGGCGGTCATGGAATTTGTCGATATCGCAGGCCTCGTGGCGGGCGCCGCGCAAGGCGAAGGGCTTGGCAACAAGTTCCTCTCCCACATCCGCGAGACCGATGCCATTATCGAGGTTGTCCGGTGTTTTGAGGATGACAATGTCATCCACGTGGCCGGACGCGTGGACCCGCTCGCGGATGTAGATGTCATTCATACCGAGCTGGGTCTCGCTGATCTCGAGAGCGTTGAGCGTGCGCTGGTGCGCGAGGCCAAGGCGGCGCGGGCCGGCAATAAAGACGACCTGAAGCGTCGGGAGCTCCTTACTCGTATTCGCGAACATCTAAACGGCGGCGCCATGGTACGGACCATGACTTTGAGCGAGGAGGAGCGGGCTATCATCCGGGGCTTTTCGTTGCTTACCGCAAAGCCTGTGCTGTATGTCGGTAACGTCAAAGAGGAAGGCCTGAAAGGCAATCCGTTCTGGCAGCGGCTTGAGGCCCGCGCCCGGGACGAGGGGGCTCAGGCGCTCGCCATCAGTGCGGCGTTCGAGGCGGAGCTTGTGGCCCTGCCTGAGGAAGATCGCCCCGCTTTCTTGGCGGAGATCGGTCTCGAGGAGCCCGGTCTGAACCGGCTCGTTCGTGCGGCCTTTGCCCTCCTCGGTCTCGAGACCTTTTTTACGGCCGGACCTCAGGAGGTGCGGGCCTGGACCGTGCGGCGCGGAAGCCTAGCCCCGCAGGCCGCCGGCGTAATCCACACCGACTTCGAGCAAGGCTTCATCCGCGCCGAGGTGATAGGTTTCGATGATTATGTCCGTCTGCGCGGCGAGCACGGTGCGCGCGAGGCGGGGAAGCTGCGTCTCGAAGGTCGCGATTATGTCATGCACGATGGGGATGTCGTGCATTTTCGCTTCAATGTGAGCCGCTAAGAGGATAAGGTAGGCGAAGTTCCGCGGGAATGAGGCGTCCAGATGTGCGCTATCGCGGCCCCCTCTCCCTTGACATAAACGGGACCGCCCCCCAAAATCCCCGACCTTTAGGTTAGGGCTATGTAGCTCAGCTGGTTAGAGCGCGGCACTCATAATGCTGAGGTCGGTGGTTCGAGTCCACCCATAGCCACCATATAAAACAAGCACTTAAAGAAACCCTCCCCGCCGATCCCCTAGACTTTGTTGTCACGGCGCTGTAACCGTGCCCGAAAACGGGAGAAAGCGCCCTCCATCCATGTGGGATGTCGAAGGGGGAGGGTATATGGCGTCGTTCATTCCTCGGAAAGGGCCGGCCGGCAAACGTGTCTGGCAGGCGCACGTCCGCAGGCGCGGGTACCCGGCACAAGTAAAGACCTTTGATGCGAAGGCTGACGCGGAGGCTTGGGCGCGGCGCATCGAGGAAGAGATCGACCGAGCTGTGTTCGCCTTCCGGATCGAGGTCGAGACCACTACCTTATTTACCCGTACGGAAGAGAGCTTCGGCATAGGGGTTATCGTTACTCACCCGGGGGCGGCTAAAGGACGGGGCGATGCCTAAGGCCTCCAGAGTCGCCAGCATCGTCGATCCTTTCATGGCTCATCCATTATCCGAGTGCAGCACCAGGGGTCGTCCTGACAGGCCCTCAGCGAGGCTCGCACGGCGTAGCAAGTCGCCGGCGTGCTCGGCCGATTCCGCGGCATGGACCTCATGGGCTACGATCTTGCGGCTATAGATATCAAGGACCATATACCAGTAGTGATAAGTGCCCTTGAGGGCGGCGGGTAGCCAGGTGATATCCCAACACCACACTTGATTGGGGCCCGTCGCACAATGACTGGTGGGACGGCGGCGGCGCACGGGCGCCCGGGCCCGGCCGCGTGTGTGTTGCAGGTCGGCGCTCTTCAACCCCAGGATCTGGGCGGCTGGCATCCGGCGCGCGCCGTTCCCTATGGCCTCATCGATGAGGGTCACGGCGTGTTGGCGATCGGAAAGCGAGATCATACGTCCTCGTCCCCCAGATCGCTTGGGCTTTTTTTCGGAGGACCAGCCATGCCGCGAACCCGCCAGCGCCTTCTCTTTCTGGTTGAGTTCGCGTTCCCGTTCATGAATGCGTTTTTTATCCGCGCGGCCCTCAGGGCGCTCGACCAGGCCACCATTGGCATCCCGGCAGGCAAGAGTCCAGGCGGTGATCTGTTCGACATAGAGGCCCTTGCGCCGGGCATACTCCGCCCGTTCGGCCTCGTTCATGCGGGCGGTCTCTAAGGCTGCGGCGAACTTCTCCGCAGAGGACCACGACCTCTGAGTCTTTCGGGGGGACACAAGGGTTCCTGAGGTGTGTAACTCTTTGCGCCAATTATAGAGCGTACTCTCCCCGATCCCGGTATCGGAAGCGAGTTCGGCTAACGAGACCCCCTGGGGGGTCCATAAGCCTCCGACAAACCGCTTCTTTTCGATCCGGTGCCTATGTGGCCATGTGACTCTCTTTTTGCCGCCCCCTGAGGAGGGACTTCTAGAAAAACCATACGACAACTATGCTGACACAGGGGGCGCAGACGGAGGTGATTGACTTCGATAGGCTGGATGATAACGATTGGCGGGTCGTGGTGTTTATATGTGGAGGAAGTCAGGGATGAGCACGGCGGGCGATAGCCCGGGTGGCGAGGTATTGGTCTACGAAGCCGCGGACGGATCGGCGCGGGTGGATGTGCGGCTGGAGCAGGATACCGTCTGGCTGACACAGAGGCAGATGGCCGAATTATTTGCCACCTCTATCGACAACGTCGGCCTCCATTTAAAAAATATCTTTTCGGATAGCGAGTTAGAGGAGTCGGTAACTACCGAGGATTTCTCGGTAGTTCAGCCCGAAGGTGGCCGGCAGGTGCGCCGCCGCCTAAAACACTACAACCTCGATGCCATCATTTCCGTAGGCTACCGGGTCAATTCCCGTCGCGGCGTGCGCTTTCGCCAGTGGGCCACCTGTGTGTTGCGCGACCATCTGGTACAGGGGTACACGTTTAATCAAACGCGGTTGGCCGAGCGCGGGCTGCGTGAGGCCCGGCAGACCCTCGACCTGCTGGCCCGTACCCTACAAAACCAGGCCCTGGTGGATGATACCGGGCGGGCGGTATTGGACCTCATCACGAGCTACGCCGACACCTGGCGCTTACTGCTGGAGTATGACGAGGACCGGCTGGTGCCGCCAGCCGGCGTGCGGCCCTCCCGGGGTGTGTTGGAGTCCGCCAAGGTCAGTCGCGCCATTGCCGATTTCCGGAACGCATTGATGGCCCGTAAGGAGGCCACGGCACTCTTCGGCCATCCCCGTGGCGAGGGGTTGGAGGGTATTCTGGCCGGCATCGAGCAGACCATGTTCGGTGAGGCACTCTACCGGTCGCGCGAGGAAAAGGCGGCGAATCTTCTGTATCTTGTCATCAAGGATCACCCGTTTTCCGATGGCAATAAGCGCATTGGCTCCTTTCTCTTCATGCTGTATCTGGAGCAGGAAGGCATCGCGCATACCCTGAATCCTACGGCGCTGACGGCGCTGGCCCTGCTTATTGCCGAAAGCGCCCCCGCGAGCAAGGATCTGTTGATCCGACTTGTCATGAATCTGCTGGGGGAGCGCCCGGTATGAGCGCTTTCTCGGAATCGGTCGTCGAGGAGGCTGCGCTTGCCTGGTTCGCATCCCTCAGCTACGCCGTTCTCTACGGCCCCGATATCGCCGCGGGCCTCCCAGGGGCCGAGCGGAGCGGCCCGAACTATCGGGACGTGGTCCTCGAGGGCCGGCTGCGCGCGGCCCTGGCCCGCCTGAATCCCCAGCTCCCGCCCGAGGTGCACGAGGAGGCGTTTCGCAAACTGACATTAAAGACGAATTCGGCATTGCGCAGTTCGTGATGGTCGGCGATCGCGGCATGATCAGCAGTGCGGCGATCGCGACCCTCCGGGACCAGGGCGGCATCGACTGGATCACGGCCTTGAAGAGTACTGCGATCCGCGCCCTGGTCGAGGACCAGACGATCCAGCCCGATCTCTTTGATGAGACCAACCTCTGCGAGATCCAGCATCCCGACTATCCAGGGGAGCGGCTCGTGGCCTGCCGCAATCCGCAGTTGGCGAAACTCCGGGCGCATAAGCGTGCCGAACTGTTGCAAGCGACCGAAGAGGATCTCGCAAAGATTGCCGCCCGCGTCGAAGCCGGACGCCTGAAGGGGCAAGACAAGATCGGGCTTGCCGTGGGTCGCGTCGTGAACCGCTACAAGATGGCTAAGCACTTCACCCTCGCGATCACCGACACGAGCCTCGCCTTCGCCCGCCAGGAGGACGCCATTGCCGCAGAAGCCGCCCTCGATGGGATCTATATCATCCGCACCTCGGTTAAGACCGAGCGCCTGGATGCTGCCAGCTGCGTGCGCCATTACAAATCGCTCTCGCAGGTCGAGCGGGCGTTTCGGTCGATGAAGACCGTCGATCTCAAGGTCCGCCCCATCCACCATCGCTTGAGCGATCGGGCATTGCCGGCCGCATGGCCGGTCCGGTCCCACATCTTTCTCTGCATGTTGGCCTACTACGTCGAGTGGCATCTGAAGGAGGCCTGGCGGGAACTGCTCTTTGCCGACGAGGACCAGGCGGCCAAGACCACTCGCGATCCGGTGGCGCCGGCCGAACGCTCGGCTGCAGCCAAAGCGAAGGTCGCGCGTCGATGCCATGCGGACGGTACACCTGTCCACAGCTTCCCAACGCTCCTCACAGAGCTTGCCACCATCGTGCGTAACGCCTGCCGCACCTCCGCCGAAGATGATGCCCCAACCTTCACCGTGACGACCCGTCCTAATCCGCTGCAAGCGCGCGCCATGGCGCTGATCGATACCCTCGCCGTGTAGGCAGGGCGCGGAACAGGGATCTTCTCACAACGCCTTGAATAGCCAAAGGAAAACGTCTTTCGTTCGGGGCAACTTGAGGTTAATCCGCCTCCGATAACAGCTCAGATGGGGCGCGTTCCGGATGGAGCCACAGGTCGGCTGGTAGATCCCTGTTGCGGAGGGTCTGTGACCAACGCTTCAAGCGAGCGGCGGCTCAATCGCCGGGAGACAGCCCGCTCCATGATGCGGTCGACCTGATCCCAGGAAAGAGCGGTCAATCCCTGCGCCTGGACCTTGGAGCGGACTGCTTTCAAGACCTGGATCGCACAGGCCTCGAAGGCCTCCGTGAAGCGGCTGCCATTCTCGGCCCAGGCGACCCGGACCTGCCTTATTCCGCAGGTTAGGACAATGCACGCGCGGCACGTTGGTCGTGATGAGCGTCTTCCACCGCATGGTATTCAGATGCCGCCAGCGCCGGGTGCGGGTGTCATAGCCTAGCGCCACCGAGCCACAGGCTGGGCATCTATGCGGGGGCATCAGGCTGCCATCGGACAGGCACGGCAATCTCCCCATGGGGGCGTTTATCGGATGTCCGAGTCACGTCCGCAGCCCTTATCTCCCCGGGGGCGTTAAGGCGAAGAAGCGTTTGATAAAGTTTGGTATCGCGCATGCGGATGCGATCCTCGCCCGGAAACGGGATTCAGGCAAAAGTAGCCCGGCCCCCATGATTCCCTGAAGCGCCGCATGATTTACAGCGCGCCTAACTCGCGATGTCTGCCCCAGGGTCACCGGTACGCCCTGCCAGGGGTTGTGTACAACGTGACGGACGTAACCGCGGCAACAGCCTTGACGCCTGCCGGTGCCGAAGTCCGATAGCCTTTCGGTCCCCAAAACCATGTCCTGGCTCGCTTGCCAATTAGGCGTCTTCCGAGCGGCGGCGGGACTCTGCCGAACGCCTACGCATGAGCCTTGGCGGACGTGGCTTTAAGCGCGTACAGTACGCCCAGAACGTGGGCCAGAGGCCCCGATGGGAGGATATATGATGTCGCGGTGGTTCGCCGTTCGCGCCGCCCTCGTAGCGGCCATGCTGTGGCTGGGTGGCTGCGTGATCCGGCCTGGCGGTTACGGATATATCCAGAGCACGTTCGTGACGGGCGGCCCTCAGGTCGCGTTCACCTTCCGGGACGGCGTCGGGGCCTATTACGCCCCCACTTATGGCGCCTATATCTATAGCGATGACGGCTATTATTACCGTTGGGTGGGCACCGGATGGGTCTATGCGAACGCCTATGATGGGCCCTGGCTTACTGTTTCCACCGGTATCTATCTACCGCCCCTGTTGCTCTATGGTCCACCCCCGCCCGTAGTCGCCTACCGCCCCTACTTTGTCTGGTGGCGTATGCACGAAGCGCGCTGGTACGCTATGAACCATCCGCGCTGGTGGGCTCGACACCACTACTATATTCGCCATTATGGGCTCTGGCGCGCGCACGTCGCGCGCTACTACGACAACCACCCGGGTCGCCGTCCGGCCATGCGCATCATGTTTCATTCGCGCGGGCCGCGTCCTTACCCGATGTACCGCGCACGGCCTATGCCGCCCGGACATCCTCGTTATTTTGTCGATCAGGGACCGGCGCGCGGTCCGCGGG
>JAKAXM010000031.1 GCA_021816625.1 Pseudomonadota bacterium
GTCGATGCCACGATCATCAATGCCCCTTCATCCACCAAGAATAAGGATAAGGCCCGGGACCTCGACATGCATCAAACCAAGAAAGGCAACCAATGGTTTTTTGGCATGAAGGCCCATATCGGCGTCGACAGCAAGACCAAAGTCATTCATGCGGTCGCATTGCCGGCCGTATGGCCGGTGGCCACCGCCGCGAATGTTCATGATGCCACAGCCCTATCCGATCTCCTTCATGGTGAAGAGACCCGGGTGTGGGGTGATTCCGCTTATCAGGGCCAGACCGACGTCCTCCGGCAACATGCCCCCGAGGCGCGCGACCTCACGAACCGCCGCACTCGGTATAAAGGGGTCGTGAATGAGGCGGAACGGGCTCGTAACCGTATCAAGTCCCAGATTCGCAGCCGGGTTGAGCGCGTCTTCGGCGTTATCAAAGGCGTGTTCGGCTTCGTGAAGGTTCGCTACCGGGGTCTTGAGAAGAACGCCCATCGCCTGTTCGTCACTTGCGCCTTGGCCAATATCTATCTCGTCCGCCGACGCTTGTTGCGACCCTTAAGGGCGTAGTCCGTCCGGAAATCGGGCTCGGGGCTACAAAATGCTCCCAGAACGACGAAACGAAGCCCGTCGAGGCACAAAATGGTGCGTTTTGCCTCTCCGCCCTCTCGGAATCTCGTTTTGGAGTCCTGCGCCCGTGGAAATGGGTGGTTAGATCAGACGTGCCCTAGCGTTAGCAAGGCACGCACAATCAGTGCGCCGGCAACCCGTATAGGTAAAGGTAAATGCAAGATGCCCGGGCTCGCTGGGACGTCCGCAGCCGCGGAGTGTCCGCGCTGGGGTGAGCGTGGCATCTCAAGGCATGAGCCCCCGCCAGGACTTCGTGTACGGTGCTCCGAAAGCGGGCCGCCCGACCGCCTAGGGAACTGCCGCTTTGCCCCATATCGAGGGCCGGCCTGACGCGGCATCGGTGCCAAGTCATGGCGGTGCGACGCCCCCACCGCTTGGTGGACCGATCAGGAAATGATGTGATGGACCGGCAGTTTACTCATATGCCAGTCGCCCGTGCGGGCGTTGTATTCAGACGCCGTGAAGACGTGCCAGGCGCTATCGTTCAGACGGGGATGGTCTGCGCGGTAGTAATAACCTGGCCAGCGCGTCTCTTGTCGAAAGAGCGTGTGGCGCGTCACCGCCTCGGCGGTCAGGACTCTATGATGGAGCTCCCAGGCTCTTTGGAGCTGATGGAGGTCTTCCGCGCCGATTGACTCGAGATCTTCCCTGAGCAGGGCGAGGAGTTCGACGGCGCGGTTCAGGAGGTGCTCATTGGTCACATAGTAGCTTGTGTAGCCGCCTACATATTCATCCATCAGTTTCTCGAGACGCAGCAAGCCCTGCAGCGGTGAGATATAAGTCGGCGCCACGGTACCCGCGACGATCTCGTTGCGCCCGACGCGATAGGTGTCGAGGGGTCGAAAGACCTTGGCCGCAAGCCCTTGTACCTCAGACTCGTCGATCTCGGGGAGATCTTCCTTTAGGTCCTGCACATATTGCACCGCGGACTTGCCAGCCAAACGGCCTTCGGTAAAGGAGCCCGATGAGAACTTATGGGCCGACCCGCCGATGGTGTCCCCCGCCCCAAAGAGGCCACTGACCGTGGTCATGCGGTTATAACCCCAGCGATAGTCTGCGGGCGCGCAATCCTCCGGACCGCTTGCCCACGCCCCCGAGCAGGTCGCGTGCGATCCCATGACGTAAGGCTCGGAGGTGATGAGCTCAGACGGCCGCTCCCGTGGATCGATATTTTGGGCGGCCCAGACCACGGCCTGGCCTATGGTCATATCGAGAAAGTCTTCCCAGCCGATCTTTTCCTTCTCGGGAGTATCGAGCACCGCTTCGGTGTGCATATAAATGGGACCATGACCCGCCTTCATCTCCTCCAGCATGGCGTGATTACGCAGGCACGTAGGCATGGGCTTGAGATCGGCGTAACGGCCCACCAGGGCCTTGATCTCGGCAAAACGGCGGGCCTCGTACTTCTCGCCTAAGGCGTTCGTCGCATAGCATTTAAGCAACAGAAACCATGCACCCACCGGGCCGTAACCATCCTTGAAGCGAGCCAGCACGATCTTGTTTTCCATTTGGATCATCTTGGCGCCGGTGGGGATCAAGAGGCCGTAGGCCGAGGCGCTGCTCCAAGGGGCGTACCAGGTGCGCCCCATCCCTTCTCCCGCCGAGCGCGGCCGGTAGATGTGCGAGGCCCCGCCGGCCCCCACGATTACGGCCTTGGCGCGGAAGACATAGAAGGCGCCATCGCGCACCGAGAACCCGACGGCGCCCGCCACCCGGTCCGGCCGCCTCTTATCCATGAGCAGGTGCGTGACCATGACGCGGTTGTATACGAGGCTTGCCGACTTGCGGGCGACCTCGGCGATGATGGGTTTGTAGCTCTCGCCGTGAATCATGATTTGCCATCGGCCTTCCCGTAGATAGCGGCCGGTTTGCTCATCTTTCATGATGGGCAGGCCCCACTCTTCGAATTTATGGACCGTTGCATCGACGTGCCGGGCGATATCGAACACGAGATCTTCGCGTACGAGCCCCATAAGGTCCCCGCGCGCATAACGCACGAAATCCTCGGGGCTATTCTCGTTCGTGCGCAGGCCGATGTAACAGTTGATGGCAGACAAACCGTGGGCAACCGCTCCGCTACGCTCTATATTGGCCTTCTCGACGAGCACGATCTTCATATCGCGGCCCCAATAGCGGGACTCGTAGACCGCGCCGCATCCGCCGAATCCCCCGCCGATTACGAGGATGTCGGCGTCGACGTAATGCACCTTGTGCCCGCTCAGTCGCCCCACGGCATGGCCCCTATGACCGGCGTGAAAGGGCGCGGTCGAGGTAGATCCGCTATGCCAAGTGCCGTCGGCTCGTGGGCGAGGAAGGGTTCGGCAAGCGCTTGCGGGGCGGGCCGTTCGTAGTCCCCTGCGCCGCGAGCCGATCCCCAGGCCGTAGTGCGAATCGGGAACGCAAACTCCTTGATGCGGCCGTCCCGGTAACGGATCTTCCAGTACACCATGTTGCCTTCGACGTCCCGCACCACCCGCACCTTATGGCCCAGCGGCGCAAAGTCCGCATAGCCGCGCACGTCGATGGCGTGTTGGGGGCAGGCCTTGACGCACGAATAGCACTCCCAGCAAAAATGGGGCTCGATGTTGTAAGACCGCCGGTAGACGGAGTCTATGTGCATGATGTCCGAGGGACAGATATCGACGCATTCTCCGCAGCCGTCGCAACGACTCATGTCAGTATAGGTAGGCACCCCTAACCCCTCTGCGGCGAGCGCCTTTCGGGCTCGGGCAAGGGCGATGCGCCGGTCGCCGTTTCCACCTTCTCCTGGTAGGCGACCGCGGGCTTATAGAACATATGGGCAAATTTCGACCAGGGGATCGTCCCAAACAGCAGGGCCGTAAAAAACAGGTAGAGGCCAAAGAGGGTAAGCGTCACAGGGCCATTGCCCGACCATGCCTCCCCGAGATGCCACAAAAGACCGAGCGTGGCGCTTGCGATGAGGGTGCCGACAAAAAGGTCAGCTTGGCCCAGATGCAGCCTGTGCGCACCGTCGGAGGCGACATTGACCCGTTGGCACAGGAAAAACCACAGGCCCCCGGCGAAGACCATGAAGGCGCCCAGGTCCCAGAGTATGGGCAGGATCACGGGCGGGTGGTTCGTACCCGCATAGGCAAACACGAGGATCATGGTGATCGTGACGTAAAGGCCAAAGCCGTAGGCGGTGATGAGATGGCTAAGCCGCCGAGGCCATTTCCGAAACTCCCCGGACACGGCCGCCTCCAGGGCCGTCCTGGCAGCAATCGAAACGACCTTGGGTCCCGTCAATTCGTATCGAGCAATCATCCGGGCACGGGCATTGCGGGCCTTGAAGAATCGGGCGCTGCCTTTGGACGCCACGTCGACCCAAGTCCCGACGATCACGGCGAGCACCATGACGAGCATATAGAGGGGCATGAACAGGGCCGGCAAAAAGCCGGCGACGGAGCTGTAGGGGTTGTCGGCGAACACCTTGACCTCCGTGTCAGGCGGGCGGCACCCAAGCGACCTTGATCGCTGCCTATAAGGGTGGTGCTGGGCGCGCCCCACCTTCCGATAGCGATTTTCATGCTAGTCCCGCTGTCTTTCCGCTGTCAATTTGCTTTAGGCGGAGGCCCTCCCTGCGCGGACCAAGACCGGTAGGTCGTCAGGGTGTGGCTACGCCGAGGATGGCATGCCGGGCCCGTAACTCCTGGAGGAGGGCCAAACCCCCTGCACAGGCCGCCGGACGGTCGGCGTCGGGGATTTGGGACACCACCGCCTGTACCGCCTCGGCGCCGCTTAGCCGCTGCTCGAACAAGACCGATAGCAGGGTGAGTGTCACCGGGTTTATGGTCATAAAATGGACCTCGTACTCGAGGTCCCGGAAGGCCAGCAGGTGCACGGGTGCGGGCTCCGGCTGCGCGGGCCGAAAGCGAGGCCCTATGCGATGTACCGGATAACGATAATCCGTCACGGCCAGGACCGGGTTCAGATAGGGTATGCCGGTCGCGATGTCCCCTTCCGGGTCGAATCCAGTCGCAAGCGGCCACGCGTCTATAGCGAGTGCGAGCTCGCTCCATTCGTAATGGGCGAGTTCCGTGAGGAAGGGCGGGTCGCGCCCGTCGGGACTCCGTTCGCAGGTCAAATAGAACAGGAATTCATCCGGTAGTTCGTGGAAGTAGGGTGTGTGGCAGTCGTGATGGGCGAGAAACGCGCGCACGAGCCGGCGCCAGCGCCGTTTCCCCAGCACGGCCTGCGTGACCGGGAAGCACGATTGCACCTGCGCCTCCATGGTGCTTGCGATGATGTCGACATAGAGTCGGGCGTCCGCGCCTAGGCCCGCCGGCGGCCGCTTGTGTCGGGGGTCGCGTAGATGAGCGGTGAACGACAGCTGAAAGTCACGCAGTGCGCTGCGCGGGTCGTGCCGGGGCGCGTGGGCCATCGTATCTCCGTTGCCGCTCGGCGATCATGAGGAGCTCTCGCGAGAGTTCGGTAAGCGGCGGTATGCGCAAGTCCCGTTCCAGGGTCGTAGGCACAGGGCCGTGACAGGCGTAGGTATAGTCCAACAGGTCCCAGACCGGGTCTATGACCTCGGCGCCGTGCGTGTCGATCAAGAGGTCATCGCGCACACGGTCATGGCCTGCGACATGCAGGTAGACGACGCGTTCGGTGGGCAAGGCGGCGATGAAGTGGCGCGGGTCGCCCCCGTGGTTTATGCAATTGACGTAGACGTTGTTTACGTCTAAGTGCAGGAGGCAATCCGCCTCTGCCAGCACCGCGCCGGTAAAGGTGAGCTCGTCCATCTCGGCTTGGGGCATGGCGGCGTAGTAGGACGCGTTTTCGATCGCAATCTGCCGCCCCAGAAGGTCCTGGCTCGCCCGAATCCGTTCCGCTACCTGTCTTACCGCGGCCTCGGTGAATGGGAGCGGTAGCAGTTCGTAGAGGCGCCCGGATCCTGAGCAATAGGCGAGGTGCTCGGTGTACAGGGCAATATCGTAGGTCTCCAGAAAGCCCTTGATCTGCGTGAGCAGGCGGGTATCCAGAGGCGCAGGTCCTCCCAGCGATAGCGATAGGCCATGGGCGACCAGGGGGTAGTGGCCGGCAACGGTCCGCAGCGTGGCCGCGAGGCGGCCGCCGATCCCGATCCAGTTTTCGGGGGCGATCTCGAGGAAGTCTGCGGGGACCGGGAGGACCCCGCCCGGGTATTCGCGCAGGAATTCGCGGCGCAAACCAAGGCCTGCGCCGCGGGGTGCCGTGATCGCCGGGGCCATGCTGGGATCGGCCGGACCGAAACCGCTTTTTAGCTCGAGCGGCTCATATTTTTATGGATATGATGTTCCTTCATGTAACGCGTGCCGCATTTGCCGCCATGCGCCTTCTTCATGGCGCCACTCATGCAACTGCCTTCCGAGACCTTGAGTTCGCTCGTATTCACCGCCCGTCCGTCATGGACGGCCTCCATGCCGAAGGGATTGGCCGGATGCGTGGCCGCCACGGCCGACAACGACACGGCCATCGCGAGTTCGGCGGCCAGCGGGACGATAAATTTCCTGGGGTTCATGCAGTCTCTCCTGGGTTATTGTGGGGGTTGTTGTGGCAATACTTCCTTAAGGCAGACGTGCCCCGGCCCCTTTACATTCCCGATCACGCGCCCATAAGGACATTCACCCTACCATAGGCTCCGCGCGAGCGGGTATGGGTAGGACCTCGGACGGGGGTGGTCGCGCTGCCCCGTAACGCTGTGCCGGGGCCGGCTATGACGGGATTGTGTTACCGACTCGGTCATTCCGTGCGCTCGCGGACCCGGGAGCGGGCACGTCCCGGCCGGCGCGTCAGACACTCATCGCGCCCCGTTTCCCGGCGGGCGCGACTTTATCGGTGCTTGCCTACGGGACACGCCGGTCATGCCGACGGCCTACCCAGGTCTGATCCGCCCGGTCATGGCCGACGTCCCTTTATCGGGACAGGGTCGCCTGGCGGCCGCGGAGACGATCACCCCCCAGGCCATCGGCCAGGCGATCCGTTCCTGTTCAAGCCGTATGTTGTGTCCCCAGCGATTGCCCTTCAGGGCCTGGTAGACGTCCTGTTCTGCCGCGGAGAGGAGCGGCAAGTGGTCGGCGGTGTGCGGGGTCTTTTCCGTCCCCCACAGGGATTTGTGGCGTGTGAGCGTCTCGGCGTCCATCAATAGGGAGCTAAGGTCCGGCCGGTAGTGACGGGCCCGGTTTAGGATCGCAAAGCCGTGGGTATCGATGTCCCCCCAGTATAGGCAGTGTGCGTCCGCAAGCCACGGTAGCCGGCCGAGCACATCCACCCCGTAACCCAAACCCATGATCACGACTGCCCCCGGCACATCGCCGAAGGCAAGCCCGGTCTGAAGGTTTTCAACGATAAAAACGGTATAGGGGGCAAGCGGCAGGGCGGCCACCTCTTCCCAGGGCGCGGTGATGTCTCCAAGGCCCCCGAAGGTCAGCCTCAGGCTGGGATCGAGGATCCGGATACGGATCAATTCCGGGGGTGCCCGCAGGCCGCAGCGGCTAAAGAAATCACCCCCGTCTGCGTCTTCCCCGCGAATCTTCGCGACCAGATCGGCCATGAGGCCGCGGCGTCCGTCCAGCCATTTGCTGTCGAGGCCGGCCACCGGGATTTGTCGGGGATAGAGCTGGGAACCAGGATGGGCAATGACCCACGAGAGTATGGCGAGCAGGCGCTGAAAATCGTCGTCGCCATAGTCTGCGAGCATGGCGAAGTGCCGCCCCAGGGACGCCGTGAGCGCCGGCCACTGCGCGGCCAGGGTGGCATGCCGTGCGCAGGCACGCGACCATCGCTCGGACTCCCCGATCCACTGTGCGACCTCTCGAGGGTCAGCCAATAAGAGTCGTTCGGGGAGGCGCTGAGTCCCCAGGGTGGGCCAGCGTCGCTCACACCAGCATAAGGTCCCCGGGCCCTCCCAAGACTGCCAAGCGGCATGCCAGTCCGTCACCGCCGCCCGGTGTCGGCGCGCGGCCTCTTCCGTCGGTGTGCCGAGGGCGACTTCGAGCGGCCAGCGGCTCCTCTGGGGGCAGCTTAGCCAGTCGCGATGTTGGTTCTCGTAGCGCCGCCTAAGCCAGGCGCGGACGTCTTCAGGACGCTTCAAGAGTCGCTTCCCGTGTCGCCAGCTCCGGTAACAGCAGCCGCTGGCGGTCGGTGTCGTACTCTATCATCAAGACCCCCGACACGCGGCGGTCGCTGATGTCGACGAAACAGGCTCCACCGATGAAAGGTTCCAGGGTCATCACGGATTTGAGCGGTGTCGCCACGATCATCTGGAAACCAAAGTTTGCGAATATGTTCATGGCGAGTGCCGTGAATTCGTTGTCGGCCTTGTCGAAGGCCTCGTCGAGGACGACCGGGGCGTACACTGGGGCGCCGTGATCGCTGCCCCCCAGCTGGTAGCGCAAGGCCGCGGCCAGACAGGTCGTGGCAAGTTTCTGGCGCTGGCCACCGGACTTGCCTGCGCCGCTGCGGTAGATCTCCACCTGCTGTCCCGCGCCATCGATCTCGCGGCCGATAAATTCGACGTGCTGGCGGACATCCAGCACCAGGTCCCGCCACCGGCGTTCCGCGCTCTCCGCGCTCGCGAGACGGTCGACGATGCGCCGCAACGCAACGAAGCGCGATTCCGAAAACTCCCGGTCATGGCTCCAGGCGTGACTGAGTGCCTGCTGTATGTCTTGGCGAAACTCGCGCACCTCGGGGAGCTGCCGATCGGTAGCGTCGATCCGTAAAAACGTCTCTTGGGCGCCGTTACGATTGAATGCCACCTGGCTTAGACTCTCGTTTACGAGTTCCATGCGCTCGAGGATGGCCTTGCGGCCGTCATTGATGTAGGTGGACAGCGCCGCGAGGTTCTGATGGCTCTGTGTCTGCAGGAGTTCGAAAAACCGTTCCTCGTGGTCCGGCAGGCCATCGGTCTCCAGGCGGGCGAGTTTAGCGAAGAAGTCGCCTGCCGCCGCGCCCGTTGCGTCCAAGCCCTCGGATTCGGCGGGCCAGGACCTGATGAAATCGGCAAAGCGGTCCACGACGAAGTGCTGGCAACGGGCAATGTCGGCATCTAGGACCTTGAGCTCGTCGCCAAGCCCCATGAGAACCTTGGTCGCGAGCTGGTCGATATTCTCGAGCCCGACCGGTGTCGCGAGCGCGTCGACGCGCGCATCGAGCCCTTGGCGTTGATCAGGAGTGAGTCGTCCGGTTTCCCGTGTGCGCGCCAGCGCCTCCTGTTCCCGGCAGGCCTTCTCGATCGCCCCGCGTGTACTGATGCGCTGGCCCTCGGCTTGGTTGAGTGCCTCCTGCATGATGCGCACACGCCCGCGTTGGCCGTCTATGCGTGCGGACAGCTCTTGCAGGGCTTGATTGCCGGTGCGCGCCCGCTCGATCTCGTGTCCAAGGGTTGCGATGCGGTCGAGCAAGGGGGCCGCATCGATCTCCGACCATTGCAGGTTTATGAGGGTCTGACAGTGGAGCGCGCGGGCCGCGCGCTCCTGATCGCGCGCATGCAAGGTCTGGAGCCGTTCCTTCAGGTCTGTGATTCGCCCGGCCAAGTCCTGGGCCTGGTGCTCGAAGACCGTGCGCTTGGCGCGATTATCGAAGCCCAGGACCCAGTTGCGGCGATCGTTCACGGCGCGCCGGTCATCCTTTTCATGGCGGCTCTTGCCGTGCTTGATCTGGCCTTCGTGCGTCACCGCGCGGTCGGCGGCACGAAATGCCGCCAGGGAATCCACGCAGGCGTAATCGAAGCGTTCCCCCAACTCGGTTCGCACCCAGCTCGTCCAGGGCCCGTCCTTCACATCGAGCTTACCGGCAAGCGATGCCAAGTCTGGGCGTTTCCCCGATCGTGCCTCGTTACGCCCGGCGCGGTGATAGATAAGGCGCTTGCCGAGATGGGTCGCGTTCAGATGCTGCACCAGGGCCGCATAATGGGCCTCGTCGACGAGGACCGAAAGCGCGAATCCTCGCAAGACGCGCTCGATTGCGCCTTGCCACGCAGCCTCTTCGGGCCGCACCTCCAGAAGCTCTCCCACGAAAGGCAGGGCGTCTTCTGCGATGCCGAGGGCCGCGGCAATGCTTGCGCGTAGTTCCAGCATGTCGGCCGGAATATTCGAGGGTTGCCGTAAAAGCGCCTCCACCTCCTTGCGGGTGGCCGCAAATTCGGCCTCGGCGTCGTGGGCTTGGGCCGCCAGCGCAAACTGCGCCTCGCGGTCGGCGCGACCCTGCTGCTGGCCGTTTTCGAGCTCATCGCGCACGCGTCCCCCGAGTTCGGCAAAGCCCTGCGGTGAGTCGGGCAGGGACACGCCAAGCGCCCCGCAGGCGGCTTGGGCCTGGGCACGACGGCGCAGGCGTTCGTCGCGCTGGATGGCGAGTTGGGCCTGTTCTGCCTCCCAGCGGCTGATCTGGCTGCCGCCGAGATCCTGATGTTCGCGCTCGAGGTCATGGAGGAGGGCGGTCTGGTGGCCAAGGGCCTCCTGCTGCCGGGCTCGCTCCCCGTCGAGCGCCGCGAGTTCCACGCGGAGTGTCCCAATATATTCCGTGACGAGTTCCAGGCGGCGTTCGTCGCGATAACGGTCCAGTCCGTCGCGTAAGGCCTCGATACGCGCGCGCTGTGCGGCAAGCTGCATCGCCTCCTCGTGGCGCGTCCGGGCGGGCGCCAAGGTCTCGATCTGCTGGCGCGCCATAACGACGGCCTGGTGCGCGGCATTCAGTTCACCAAATTCTGCCACCAACCGATCGGCGACCGCGAAGGTCTCGGGCCGGTCGAGCATGAAATCCCGCAGGAAGACGTTCAGGTCGCCCAGGTTCTTCGCCGATTGCGTCTTATGGAGGAGCCGCAGGGCCATCTCGTTTTCGATGCCGAGCAAATGACAGAAGCGCTCGCAGTAGGGGCGGAACTGTTCGTGGCAGAAGGCATCGGCGAAGCTGTGTTTGAGCTTGCGGACATCGAAGTTCGATTGCTTGAAATCATCGAGTTCGCGCAGATCGAAGGGGCGCTCGAATATGAGATAGTGATCGCGCACATCGCTTGGCGCGTTGCTGTTGCCGCGCAGCCAGAATACACGGACTAGGACGACGATCGCCCCGCTGTCGCTTTGATAGCTGAGCGCAAGCGCCGACCAAGTGGTCCCGGAGCGGAGGTAGCGCGTCGCAATCTCGCCGGAGTCATCGTCTTTCTGTTCGGCCCATGCGCCGCGAATATAGGTCACGAGATTACGATCCCGGCCACTGCGCTCGGCCTCGCGGGCCGCGGCATTGAAGTCGACCCAACGCGGGGGTACGAGCAGGGCCGAAAAGGCGTCGAGCAGCGTGGATTTGCCGGCCCCGGAGCGGCCCACGAATAGGAAGCCTCTGGCGCTTATCGGTATGTCGTGGAGGTCGGAAAAGGTGCCCCAATTGAAGACCTGAAGCCGGCTCATGCGGTACTGCTCGACCCCCAGCGAGAAGGTCGTTTGACGGTCGCTGCGGCTCATAGCTCGTCCTCGGGTTCGGATTCGGGATCGGCGGTGGGCGTCGTCGGTAGCGGTTCGCCCGCGGCCATGCGGCCATAGAGATCAGTCAGGGCCTTGATCTCGGCTGCCGAGAATAGGAGTTTTAGCGTAGGCGAGATTTCGAAGCGATCGTCGCTTGCGCGGATCTTCCTCAGGATGCTGTGTTTCTTGATCTTCTCGATAGCGCCATGGGCGCGGTTTAGGAAGCCCGCTTGGTCCGTGCTGCCGGCACGGTCGTAGAGGCTCAAGTGCTCGACGATCTCGTCTGTCGAGATGACCGCTCGCTCGCCCTGGGTGGCAGCGTGTGTCAGGCGTTGACGCAAATGGAGCAAAAGCACGGACTCGAGGAAGCTCAGGTTGCGACGACGCAACAGTAAGGGGACTTCCAATTCTCCCGTGTCCGCCTGGCGGGTAAAGGCGACCTGCATGTCCCGATCGATGACGAGTTCGAGAAAGAGTTCGCAGAGCCGCCGCCGGATCACGGCCTCGTCGGTGATGAGGACGGGCCACAGCTTCGAATGCCGGCGGCCATCGAGGGCAGGGCCGGCGAGCAGTTGCACGAGCACTCGTCGCGTCTCGAGTCCCATCTCGCCTGTGTCGTTAAAGAATAGCGCGGTATGACCCGCCGCTCCTTCGGCGCCCGCCGTGCCGGCCTCGTCGGCCGCCATACCTTCCTTGTCATCAGACCAATTCATGGATCCGCTCCCTCGTAAAGAATATGCGCGGGATACGCGCGCCGCGTTGCGTGCCGTCACCGCCGGCCCAGGTGACGGCGTCGGACCCGGGGACGCGGATGCCGTGGCGGCTCCCGAGCGCGATGAGGCCGACGATGCTGCCGAGCCCCTGAGCCGCCGGAAAGACCGTCAGTACGTCGGCGATGGAGGCCTGCTCGGATTGCCCAAGCACCTCCCGGACATTGGCCTTGAGTCCCCGAAAGTCGATCTCGGACTGCGCCACCAGCGCGCCTACCGTAGACAGATCGATGGGGGGTGCCGCGCCGTCGGCCATGGCACCCGGCCGGGCCTGTAAGGCGGGGTCGTAGAGGGCCAACTCCGACACGGAGCGGCGCTCGCTGCTCGTAAGCTCCAGCGTGTATTCGAGCCGTTCGGCGGCGCGTACCTCGTCTTTCAGACGCAGAGCCGCGCGTTGCGCCTCCTTGAGCAGCTGGTTCAGGCGCCGATGTTCCAGGTATTCCCGGCTCTGCACGAAATTCTTGAGGCTGCGCGCGAAGGCCTGAAGGATCTCATGGACGGCGCCGCCCTGTTCAAGCAGCGTACGGGTGAGACGCAGCAGAAACTTGCGGTCTTTGGGGTCGAGGTCGGCAACGAAGGCCCGCGACAGGACGCTGTCTAGCGCCTCGTCGAGACCGGCGGCCTGTTCGGGGTCGGTGAGTAGACGCCAGAAGGCTGAGAAGGTCCGGCCGGCCTCGCTGTCGGCAATGAGGTCGACGCCGGCAAAAAGCGAGCCGAGCACCTCGCCCCGGCTGCCGTCATTGTCCATGATGCGTTCGCGCAGATCACGGTTCAGTCGTTCGAATTCGTCGCGCACGCGCCGGAAGTCGCCGGTGAGATCGTCTGCGAGCGTCACGATCTCTTTAGCCCGTTCCAGGGCTGTGGTCCGCGGCAACACCCGCATATGGCCCTTCTCGATCGCGGCGATCTCTTGCTCTATGCGGGCCTTCTCGACCATGAGGCGGTCGATGCGCCGGGCTTTGTCGGTGTCGGTGTCCTCGGCGAGCCGCGCCAAGGCGTTGATGACCAGGGCAAGCCGGCTCTCGGTCGCCGTCGCATGCGGCTTGGCCACACCGGATACGAGCCGTATCGCCATGACGGCGTCCGCCGACAATTCGTAGGTTTCCTCGCTGGCCCCAGGCGGAAAGCGGCGTTCGAGAAATCGATCGGCAAGCCAGCTTGAGATGTAGGCCTGGGCCGTGCGCGGCCAGTCCTCGCCACGCGCCCGCAATTCCTCGAGGTCGCGGCCGATGCGTTCGTGCAGGACCGATGCGGGCAGGCTGCGCGCCCCGTCGTACAGATGCGCTTGCAGAAGACCGATCACGGTCGGACCGTTGTCGGCGGCGAGGAGGCGCCACAATGGCTGGGCGCGCATGCGCCGGTAGGTCGCGATCGTCTTGTCGGCTTTCATCGTGTTGGCATTCCCGATTCGTGATCCCTGGCATGCACACACCCAATCCTGCGCATCGGGGGTTTTGGCATTTCTCTGCGAGGTGGGGCATACCGCCGGTCGGCTCCTTGCCAGGGCGGGGCGCTCAAACGCCCGCAGCTGTTGCCTCTAACGGTCCACTCCGGCGGAATGGATGGCCGCGCCCAGTGGCGCGACAAGGCTCCGGTCTCGGTGAATGGGACCGCCCGTGTCCCCGTGGGGCGTCATGCGGCTGGCGGCCAGATGCGGGCGGTGAAGCCTTCATTCTAGGGGCCCGAGTGGGTCTTGCGCAACGTGTCGGCTTATGAGGGCCCGGCCGCCGGAGACGAAGACCGGGCCCGGTGTCCGTCCGTGCCTCGGGGACTAGGCCGACCCTTGGTCTGTATCCTGTGGGTAGTGGCAGGCAACGCTATGACCCCCGGCGCGCGCCCTGAAAGGCGGACCTTCGGCCCAGCATAGGTCTTGGGCCCGCGGGCAGTGGCGGGCGTAGACGCAGCCTATGGTCACGATACCCCCCGGCCGTGTAGCGGGAGGCCGCTCTTTTGTGTGTGCCGGACCTTGGTCCTGGTTACCGGCCCCGGCGGCCCTAAGGAGAGCTGCCGTATAAGGGTGGGCCGGTGTGGCTACGAGCACCGCCGCCGGGCCCTGTTCCACGATATGTCCGCCCCAGAGCACGATGATCCGCCGCGCGAGATACGAGACGGCGGCCAGATCATGACCGATAAAGAGGTAGCTCGTGGTGGAGGTGTCCTGGATGTCGCGCAAGAGGTTCAGGATACGCGCTTGCAGCGAGGCGTCGAGGCCGGATGTCGGTTCATCCAGAACGAGGAGGGCAGGCCCGGTGGCCAGGGCGCGCGCAAGCCCCACGCGCTGGCGCTGGCCGCCGGACAGCTCGCGGGGCATCCGCGACAGGCTCGCGGGATCGAGCCCCACGAGATCGAGAAGCGAGGCCACGCGGCGGGCGCATTCCGCCCCTGGGACGCGGGCCAGGCGCAGGGGTTCGGCGATGATCTGTCTGATCGTAAGGCGCGGGTTCATGGCCTCGTAGGGATCCTGAAACACCATTTGCAGGTGCGGCCGGTAGGGGCGCAGCCCGCGCTCATCCAGGGCCGCGAGATCCACCCCTTCCCAGAGGACGCGTCCGCGCGTGGGGCGCACCATCTGCACGATCGCGCGCCCGAGCGTTGTTTTGCCCGAGCCGGATTCGCCGACGAGGCCTACGGTCTCGCCCCGGTCCAGCGTAAACGAGATGTCCGTGAGGATCGCGACTGCCTTCGCGGGCCTTGGCGCGAGCCGCGACGGGCCCGCATAGTCCACCCCTACCCCTTCGAGGGCGAGAAGCGGCGTCATGAGGGGCCTCGGGAGGGATAAGGGTAGGCACGGGCCTGCGGGGCAGGCCGCGCCACAGGGTCATGGTGTCCGGCGGCATGAGAGGGGCTTGCCGGGCCTTGGGCTGGTGTAGGGCCCTCATGGGCCGCGAACACGGCGGCGGTCGCCTGGGCTGCAAGGCCCTTGGGGTGGGCCACCGCGTGTAGCGCGTCCCGCTCGCCGCCGCCTGCGCGCATCCTCCGGCCCGGCCCCTCAGTCCCTTTTTTTGTAAGCCGCGCGGCGCGTGTCTCAACCAAATGCCGTGCCCTCCTGCAAGAGACGGCACCCCTGGATCGTGCGGTACCGTACGCCCCATAGGCGCAATACCATCATAAGCCACCGGACAGGCGGTGGTACCTGTCGCATGGCCTTCCCAAGTCTTCCGGCTGCGGCTCATACCACCGAGCGTTCACTGATCTTGGCAGGGATGAAAGCAGGCGAAGCGGGCGGGGGCGCCGCGCAGCGGCGGTACGGCGTCACGGCAATCGGGGCGCACGTGGCCGCAGCGCGGAGCAAACCGGCAGCCGGACGGGGGCGGGCCCGGCGGCGGCGGGAGACCGGGGATCTCGAAGAGCCGTTGCGAGGTCGCCGGCAGCGGGGGGATGGCGGCCTTGAGGGCCTTGGTATACGGGTGACGCGGTGCCTCGAATACGTCAGCGACGGCCCCCTCCTCCATGATGGCGCCGGCGTAGAGTACGAGCAGACGGTCGGCGGTGCGTGCGGCAAGCCGCAGATCATGGGTGATGAAGAGGATGGCAAGCCCCCGCTCTCTTTGCAGACGGGCGAGAAGGGCGAGTATCTGGGCTTGTACCAGCACATCGAGGGCAGTGGTGGGCTCATCGGCCACGAGCAGTGGGGGATCGCAGGCCAAGGCCATGGCGATCATCGCGCGTTGACGCATGCCTCCCGAGAGCTGATGGGGATAGTGATCGCGCGGGCCGCTTAGGTCCTGCAGGCCCACCTCGGCCAACAGGGCGCTGGCCCGGGCCCGGGCGGCGGTCCGCGAGCCTTGACGGTGTACTCGGTAGACCTCGGCGATTTGGGCTTGGACGCTCAGGCTTGGGTTGAGCGCGGTCAGGGGGTTTTGGAAGACAAGCCCCATGGCACGCCCGCGGATCGCACGCAGCGCCCGCTCGGATCGGCCCGTGAGTTCCTGGCCCTGCAGCCGTATCGAGCCCGCGATGCGACGCACGCCCGCCGGCAATAACCCGAACACGGCTGCCGCCGAGAGCGATTTCCCCGACCCCGACTCCCCGACCAAGGCCAGCATCTCCCCCGCCTGGATCGTCAAGGATAGATCGTCGACCAGGATCTCCGGGCGGTGTCGCGGACCGCGGGCGAGCGTGAGGCCGGCGACTGCGAGTATGGTGTCGGGATTTGCGTTCATGGCCCTTCCCGGCGTGCGAGCAGGCCCTGGCCCACCATATTCATAGCGAGGATCGCAAGAAAGATCGCAAGCCCCGGGAATACGATGAGCCACCAGGAGCCTATGACGGCAAGCCCGGCCCCGCTATTTAAAAGGCCGCCCCAGGAGGCGTGTGGCGGTTGGATGCCAAGCCCGAGGAAACTCAGCCCCGAAAGCCCCAGGATCATATCGGCCATGAGGAAGGTGGCGTTGACCACGATGAGGGGGAGCATGGCCCGCAGGAGATGCACGCGCGCAATATACAAGGGCCCGGCCCCGAATTGGCGCGCGGCGCGCACATAGTCGCGCCCGCGGGCGGCGAGCGCTTCGTTGCGCACCACGCGGGCAAGTCCCGGCCAGGAGACGAGGCCCAGGAGGAGCGTGAGGCTGATCGGACCGAGCGGCACGATGGCCGCGAAAAAGATCATCATGACGAGGGTCGGGATCGCCAGGACGGCATCGAGCAGGCGCATGAGGGTGCGGTCGAGCCATGAGGGGCCCATGCCCGAGGTCATGCCGTACAGGAGGCCGCCGAGCAGACCTATGAGGGTCGCCCCTAAGGAGATGGCGAGTGTGGTCTGACCGCCTCGCATCAGCCGCGCCAGGACATCGCGCCCGAGGGCGTCGGTGCCCAGGGGAAAGCGCGCATCGGGGGCCTTTAGGATGTGGTGCGCGTGAATGGCAAGGTCGCTGTGACGGTAGAGGAGGGGGCCTACCCAGGAAAAGAGGCCGAGTGCCGTAAAGAGCGCGCCACCCAGGAGACTCAGGGAGGATATATCACCAACGACCGCAGACCATCTACCGCGGACCGCCACCCCGCGGCCTACCGTCGCGTCGCGCGTTTCAGTCATAACGGACTTGCACGTCGAGCAGGCTGTTTATGATATCCGCGAGGAGATTACCGAGTATGGTTAAAAGGCCGATCAAAAGGACCAGGGCGGTCACGGTCGGATAGTCCTGCTCGAGGGCCGAGCGCCACAGGAGCCAACCAAGTCCTGGATAGTTGAAGACGCTTTCCGTGAGGACCCCGCCCACGAAGAGCGCGGGGACGGAGAGTCCGATCACGGTCACGAGTGGTCGCACGGCATTGCGTAGCACGTGGGCCAGGGCGATGCGCAGGGGCGCAAGCCCCCGCGCGCGGGCCGCGCGCACATAGTCCTCACGGTATTCGTGACGCACCTGTTGCCCGAAATAACGGGACAGGCCGGCCGTAAGAGGCAGGGCGAGCGTCACCGCAGGTAGCAGGAGGTGCCGCCACAGATCGGCTGCAAAACCGGGTCCGCCAGTGCTGCCCCTGATGCCGCCGGGCGGCAACCACCCGAGGTCGGCGGCGAAGACCAGTATCAATACGGTCCCGACGAAGAAGCTTGGCAAGGAATAGGTGACGATCTGCCATGCGCCGATCACGCGGCCCAAGCCGCGTCCGGCCGTGGCCCCTTGCAGCAGGCCCAGGGCGATCGAGAGCGTGATCGCAAGTCCCGCGGCCACGGCATCGAGCAGCAGGGTGTTATGGAGGTAGCTGCCCATGAGGTCGATCACCGGCGCGTGCTGGGTGAAGGAGTAACCGAGGTTGCCGTGCAGCAGATGGATCCACCACGTCAGGTATTGTTGCCAGAGCGGATGCTCAAGACCCATCTGCCGGTCGAGCGCCGCTACCGCCAGGGGGGAGGCGTGGACGCCCAGGATGCTATAAGCCGGCCCTCCAGGGGTCGCGTAGATCATGAAGAACACCATGGTCACGAGCAGGACGAGCGACAAAGCCGAGGTCGCAAGCCGTTGTGCGAGGACGCGCATCATGGCAGCCTTGCCCTCATTGGGGTCCCCGACTTATCCAGAGATATTGGGGATTGAAGCCACCGATGGAAGAATATGCGGCCCGCAGGCCATGGATGTCCTGGCGGGCCTCTATGACATGGCGCTGACCGGGTAACACCAGGATCGGTTCCGTCTTGATGAAATAGTCCTCGTAACCGTAGATCGCAGCCTTGCCGGTAGCGATTGGGATGGCGTCCAGCCGTTTGTCCATCTGCGCGTCGCAGTAATGATACAGATTATTGGCCCCGCCACAGCCAAAGATATTTCGGGCGCTCGGGTAGGCGGAAAGGCCCCAGGCGAGATAGAGGGCGTCCCATTTCGTGGCGTCGGGCCCTTGGGTCATGGCCACGATCTCGTTGAAGGGCTGCTCGCGCAACCGCATGTCGACGCCGACCTGGGCGAGCATGTCTTTTATGAGCGTAGGTCCCCGCACTTGGCCTGGTGGTATGATGAGCGTAAAGATCAGGCGCCGGCCGTGCTTCTCACGGATGCCGTCGGCCCCCCGCCGCCAGCCGGCTTTGCGCAGTAGTGAGCGCGCGAGCCTGGGATCGTAGGCGCCGTGGGCTTCGAGGTGCCTCGCCAGGGCCGAGAGATAGGTGGCGGGTCGCGGCGGGATGGGTCCATAGTCGCGCAGCCCCTGACCGTAATATTGCACGCGGATCAGGAGCCGCTGGCTGATCGCGTGCATCATGGCCACCCGCACGCGGCGGTCGTGAATGAAGGCCATGGCGGGATTGGCGTAATCGAATCCCAGATAGTTGAATCCCCAGACCGGCCCCACGGTCCGTGTCCGCAAACCCGTGAGAGAAGCGCGCCCCGGGAACAGTTTGTGGGGCAGATCGGCGATCTGGATCTTGCCGGTCTTGAGGCCGAAGAAGAGGGACTCGGGGCTATGCAGAAAGCGCAGGACGAGCCTATGGAGGTAAGGTCGGTCGGGGCCTGTGAATCGGTGGTTGGGCCCAAAGACGGCGCTGCGTCCGGAGGTGAATGAGACGAGGCGGAACGGGCCATCGACGACCCGGAAGAACCGGGGGTCGGCCAGATGATCATAGAGTTGCGGGATCGTGAAGTGCCGCCATGCCTGAGCGGGCAGGGGAGAGAGCAGGGCGAGTCCGTTTAGGATGAACCAGCGGGGGTTCACGGGGTGTTTTAAGACGATCCGCAAGCGATAGGGACCCTGGATCTCAAAGTCTGCGACCTCGGTCGGTATGCCGCCCACCCCGAAATTCGCAAATTGCGGCCCCAGGCGCTTGATCATCTGATAGGAATAAGCGATGTCGGCGGTCGTCACGGGCGTTCCGTCCGACCAGCGCCAGTGTCGCCATAGGATCAGGGTGTAGCTCCGGTGGTTTGGGCCTATCGTTATGGTCTTGGCGATACTCAAGCGCCAATTCACCCGAAACCGCCGCGTGATCCAGACGAGCGGCTGGTAGAGGAGTCCCGCGGCCTGCTGATCGAAGGCCGATGAGATCAGCAAGGGGTTGAAGCCGTTTATCGCAGCCGGTGGCCCAAGCCCTACGCCCGGCACGGTGACGATAGTGCCGCCATGCTGGGGATGGGCGCCCGCCCATGCCGGGCCCACACCCGCCAAGCAAGCCAGCAATATCCCGAGCGCCCATTGCGTGCGCCGGCGCATCTTTCTCAGAAAGGCAGGGGACTTACGGGTCATGAGCTGCATCGCATCCTGTGCGCGCATCATGCCAAAGAGTTGGCCGTCGTGCGATGCTTTAGGTTCGCGTCCCACCCCAAGGCCGTGCCGGCCTCGTGGGGGTGCCCCTTGCCCTCGCTTCCCAAGTAAAAAACGAGTTCAAGGGCCCGCTGCCTAGGATGGGCGCCGGGCTACGCGTGAGGGAAGCGGGGTCCCGTAAGCTCCCCTTCCTTAAGGAACAGGGGCCGGGGTTGTATTAGGAGTCGCGGATGGACCTGCCGCCGCGCCGGCTCCCGGCTGCTTGTTTCAGGGTGCGGTACGCGGGCAGAAGCCATCGTTAGGGGGTGGGGATACCTGCCCTGCCGCGGCAAGCATGCGCCCCCAATCCGGGCGACCCTTGCCCCTGCGCGTCACGCGGAACCCCTAGGGTGACGTTTTTTGTCACCAGCTCGCTGTGTTATTTAGCGTTCCCTATCACACCGCCCGTCGGCCCAAACCGACGGTTCGTTCCGGGCGCCGGACACTACCCCCCTTATCGCTTAGGTACTTACACGATTCGTGCCAGAATCGGGCATCGCCGAACCCGCGCATGGTATGGATCATGCACTATTCTTGCTCGCATACACCGTTCGTCCTGAACCGGTGCCCATGAGATGCGAGGAGTGTATGGTCATGCGTAGACAAAACCCGGTAGCGGCCAGTATTCAGGCCGGCTTTACCTTGATCGAGTTGATGGTGGTTATCGCCATCATCGGTATCCTGGCGGCTATCGCCATTCCCCAGTACGAGAAATACATCGTAACGTCCAAGGCGCAGGACGTCGCGCAGAACTTCCACTCGGCGATCACGGCGGCGACCAGCGC
>JAKAXM010000050.1 GCA_021816625.1 Pseudomonadota bacterium
GCCTGCGGCCAGGTCGGGAAGCTACGGGCCAAGGCCGCTGTGGGGCGCAGGAGCCCCGCCCCGGCGGCCACCGCGAGGGCCGAACCGGAGAACGCCTGTTTCAAAAAGGTTCTACGTGGAAGGTTCACTGGGTTTGTCTCCGCTTGCTTTGGTTGTGAGAGGATAAGTGCCCTCCCGCAAGGGACGGAGCGGCTCCCCAAATTATTCCCACATCCCGCGCCTTGGCCGCACCTGCCGCCTCTCCCTCTGGCCGCTGATAGCCACCGGGGAAAGACGATCGGTCGGGGCACCCGGAGCGCGGTTCCTGGTCTATAACGACGCTAAGCTATTGTTTTTGCCAACCTATATGGACATCTGAGCCCGCCAGGGATGTCTATCGGAGACGATAGGCCGCCCCATGGCCGGGCCCTGGTGACGCCCGCATGCCCTCTTCCCCGGACGGTGCCCTCCGCACACATGACCGGCCATCCATCGGGCCAAGCGGAGAGCGGCCGCGCGGCGCCCGGGTGCGGCAGACCTTTTGCGTCTCCTTCACGCCATGGACGCGCTCAGTGGCACATGGTCCCGAGCTCCTCCGGCGTTACCCCGGGTCCGCCCACGCAGGTCCACACGATCGCCCCGCCATTACCGCCCTGTCGGGGTGTAAAAATGAGTTCTCCCGATGGCGCTTGTATGGTCAGCACCATGTCGTGCGGGTTGAGCGCAAGCTGCGCCCCGTCGGGAAGATGGCGGGCAACGCCTGCGTCCTTCAAGGTCTGCGGGACCGCTCCTTCCGAAAGATAATATTGCGCGAGCTTTTGCCGAACGGGCTGCGATTCAACGACCGCTTGCGCGAGCTGCGCGCGCGTCACGTAGATATGGTATTGGGGAATCGCGATCGCCGCCATTATCCCGATGGCATAAACGTACAGGATCAGCCCCACGGCAGCACCTACGCCCCGCCCGGCATAAGGCACGAACGCCGCCAGGAAGTATGCGAATGGATTGCGGCGCGGCCTGGGGGACGTCTCACCCAGGATCCTCAGGATCCGCTTCGCGGTCCAGGGATAACTGGAGAGCAGTTCGTGAAACGAATTCCAGAAACCCTTGGCCGCGGTCATCTGCCGCCGATACCCTTCAAGCGATACATCACGCCAATGTTTTGCGCCGGCCGACAGGGCCGCCAGCGATCGCGCAGCCAGTTCGGGCGAGTCGCTACACGCTAGGCCATGGCGATCACAGGTGGTCTCTCGCGCACGTGAGAATGCGGCCCCCAGGAGCGGCAAACGCAAAGCCGGCCACCGCAGAAACGCCACCAGGATATTGTCGTGCCGCAACACATGCCCGAGCTCATGTCCGATGTAGAACCGGACGCCATTAGGGCTACCGTCCATGGCGTCTACGATACTCGACAAAAGCACCACGTATTTATGCCCGAGAAACCGCGTTGCAAACGCGTTCAATACGCCGTTCCCGTTTTGGATATACATGGTGGGCCGGCGCGGCAGCTTCAGCACCTCACAACAGGCGGCGAGCTGCTTGTCGAGATTCGGGAGCTGCCCTTCCGTCACCTCAGTCGCGTTTCCTCGCAAGTGGGCGATCGCCGCCGACTGCGCGAACAGATAGAGAATGAACCCAATGCCCACCACAACCACGACCGCCGCTACCACGGCTACCGCAAGGCCTGCCGACATGGTTCTATGGCGTACTACCTCCCCAACGACACCCAGCCAAAAAAGTGTCCCGATGATCAACGACAGGGCCGTCAAGGTCCTGTCACGAGGACATATCGTTTCACTCATTGCAAAGCTCCCTTTTTATCTGTTTTCTTATAGTCGCATCATGGCCTACCTCACAATCATGGCTGCGCCCAGATGTCTGTCAAGGCGTCGGCCGCCCCTGACTGTGACAGCCATTCCCGCGCCTTGTACACGGCATTACCCTGAGTGGATATTGCGCTCTGCAATGAACTCGTTTCGAAACAACGATGGTCTCATCGTCTTCTCTCGCCGGCTCGCACTGATGGCCGCTTCACCGGGGTCATAGGGAGGCAGCGCCTGCGCTCGGGAGGCCGTTGCTTTCGGTCGCAGAACGAGGCCTCGCCCTTCTCAAGACACTATGGCCGGTTCCGCCATCGCAAGCGTCTTGGCAATATCGGTCGGCGGGTAGATCCACTCGGTGAGGATCTCGGTTTTGAGGCTCTTTGCTTCGACTCCCGTCCTTCTCAGGCGCCGGTCCCAGCCGGCCGTCGCGAGCGCCTCGCCAGGACCGAGATCCAGACAGGTCCGGTAGAGCGGCTGTCCGTACGGGATAGGATCTTCGTCGAAGAGCATATTCACCGCATTGTGGCCGGCGAACTTCCCTTGGACCATGGCATGCTGGCAGGACATGAGCGCCCAATGATCCGGGTCCGTCCGCGCAAGAGCCGCATCCCCCGCCGCCAGCACTTCGGGATGCTCCGGCAGGCGCAGGTAAGCGTCCACCTGTAACCGCCCCAACTCATCCCTAGATCCACAAAACGCCCGACCCAAGGGGCTTGCCGTAACGCCGGTCGCGACGATGACCGTCTGCGTCGAGAGTCGTTTGTTAGTCGTCAGTGTCATCTGTCCGTCCTCGTAGCAGACCACATCCTGGCCCGCATGCACGGCTATGCCGAGGTGCTGCAGACGCTCTGCGATGTGCCGGCGTGCATCGGGCGCATAAGCAAGGCCGATATCGGGGGCATGCTCAACCAAGTGGAACGTGAACCCAGAGTGCGACGGTGCCAAACGCGCGAGCCTGTCGGGTAGCGCCGTCACGAGCTCCAGGCCGGTGAGACCCCCGCCTACGACCACGAAGGTTCTGGATGCCGGCGTCGGGAAACCCGACGCGGCGAGGGCGCGCAGGTGCCGGTCTAGGGCAGCGGCCTCTTCGAAGGTGTCCGTACTGAAAAAACTACCCGTTCTCAGGGCAGTGGGCGGATTTAAACGGCTCCCGGTGGCGAGAATAAGACGGTCATAGGCCACGGTGCGGCCATCCTCCAGTCGGACATATCGGGCCGCCGGCGACACATCGATGATCTCTCCCACGACGAGATCCACTCCCAGCGGATCCAGCCATTTTGCAAGCGTTACCCGGGCGGATACAAACGATGCCTCGTAGAAGCGGGGCCTAATCCCCAGATAGCCGTCGCGATTTATCACCATGATATCCAAAGCCTCCCGCCTGTTCAGTCGGCTGGCCTGGCGCACCGCGCTTACGGCACTCCAAAATCCCGCGAATCCCCCACCGGCGATGACGAGACGTTTCATGTTACCTCCTTTTATCGCAGTTATTACAGACCCGCAATATCTGTATTAAGACCAAAAAAACTACGTAGACGAAATGATCCCCGAAAACCACCGAACCACTTGCTCTTGCTCCGCCGTGGGAACCTTTCTATTGACTTCCTGCGCCAGCCAAGCCAAGGTCTTTGCCTCCAGGGCGGCCTTGATGTGGGCCTCGACATCCATCATCACCCGATGGATCGTACAAGGACCGCGCTTGCCCCAATCTGGTTTGGGTTTACCTCTATAAATCGCGCTTTGCTCGCGGATAGCCCAGCACTCGAACAAACGGACCTCACCTTCCACGGCAACCGCTACGTCCCAGAATGTGATACGTTCCGCGCCTTTCGCCAACTCGTAACCCCCTTTGGCGCCCAGGGTCGCACGCACCAAGCCTGCCTTCTTGAGTTTGGTAAATATCTTGGCGAGATAGGTCTCCGACACCCCCTGAAATCGCGCGATATCACCCACCGCAAGGGTCCGCCCGGGCGCTGGGTCGGTCAAGTAGAGCAGACAGTGCAGGGCATACTCGACACCCTTTCCTAAGGTAGCCATAACGGAATGTTAGCGGTTAATTCAGATACCGTAAAGCGCAATTATAGTGTCGTTCACAGAACCCAAGTAGTCCCATGAGACGCCCTTTCACGACCAAATGAGCGGGTGTCGCCGCCCATGGGACGCTCGCAATAAG
>JAKAXM010000007.1 GCA_021816625.1 Pseudomonadota bacterium
GCAGGCGCCGGGGGCGCCGCCCACCTGCCGGGCATGGTCGCTGCCAAGACCACGCTCCCGGTGCTCGGTGTGCCTATGCCATCGCATGCCCTGAATGGTCTCGATTCCTTGCTTTCGATCGTCCAGATGCCCGCCGGGGTACCGGTTGCGACCTTTGCCATCGGGCGCGCCGGGGCTGTGAATGCCGCGCTCTTCGCCGCGGCCTTGCTCGCCGCGGGCGATGAGACCATCCGGGCGGCCTGGTCGGCCTACCGGAAGCGTCAGACCGACGCAGTACTGGCGCACGGCGACCCGCGCACGCCATGATCGTAGGAATCATCGGCGGCGGCCAGCTCGCCCGCATGCTGGCCTTGGCCGGTCAGCCCCTGGGCATCGAGTGCCTCTTTCTGGATCCTGCCGTGGATGCCTGCGCGCGCAGCGCAGGCGAACTCGTCTGCGGGGCTTACGACGACGAGTCTTTGTTGGGCGTCCTGGCCGCGCGCGCCGACGTCGTGACCTACGAGTTCGAAAACGTACCGGCGACGAGCCTACGCTACTTGGCCCAGCGGGTTCGCGTGCATCCGTCCGCCGAAGCGCTCGGGATCGCGCGCGACCGCTGGCATGAGAAACGGCTCTTTGCGGAGCTCGGAATCCCGACCCCGTCGTTCATGGCGGTCGACTCATGGGCCGACTGTGAGCAGGCGGTGGCCGCCATCGGTCTGCCCGCGGTCTTAAAGACGCGCACCATGGGCTACGATGGCCGCGGGCAGCGTATGTTGCGTAGCGCCGCAGATCTGAAGGAAGGCTATGCGGCCTTGGCCGGCATGCCCTTGATCCTCGAAGGCTTCGTCCCCTTTGATCGCGAGGTGTCGATCGTGGCGGTGCGTAGCGCGGCCGGGGTCACCCGGTTTTATCCCTTGACCGAAAACCTCCACAAGGGCGGTGTACTCGTGCAGTCGGTAAGCCGTCCCGCCGATCCCCTGTCGGCTCAGGCCCGCGCGCTCGCGTCGGTGCTCCTCGACCGTCTGAACTATGTGGGCGTACTGGCCCTCGAGCTCTTTCAGAGGGGTGACCGCCTGCTGGCAAATGAGATGGCCCCCCGTGTCCATAACTCCGGCCATTGGACCATCGAAGGCGCGGAAACGAGTCAATTCGAGAATCATTTGCGGGCGGTTGCGGGCCTGCCGCTCGGGGCCACCGGTGCGCTGGCCGCGGCCGGCATGGTCAATTTCGTAGGGCAGATCCCCGACCCCCAAGCGGTTTTGGCGGTGCCCGGCGCGCACCTCCATGTCTACGGCAAGGTACCGCGCCCCGGCCGCAAGCTCGGCCATGCCACGGTGCGGGCGGCCGACGAAACCGCCCTCTATGCGGCTTTGGCTAGACTGCGAGCCTTGGCCGGGACCGCCTCTTAACCCAGGATTTCGTGTTGTTCCTGCCACTCCATGTACTCGGGCGCCTCCACGTCCTGCTGGCGCATAAGCAGGTCCATCTGACCCAGGTGGTAGGCGTGGTGTCCCAGGATCGACCATAAAAAACCCATGCCGGTATAGTGGCGGGCGGCAAAGACCATGGGCTTGTCGGTATCGCTCGCCGTGAGCGCCTTTAGACGTTCCATATTTTTCTGGTGGCGTTGTTCATAGATATGGATGAAGCTCGGCACCGTCTTTACGGCCGCAAGGACCGGATCCGGCTCGGGCATGGGCATGGTGGCGCCCGCGGCAAGTCGCGGCAGCTGACTGATCCAGTGCGACTCCGCTGTGGCCAAGTGGCGCGCCAGCGCCGCGATCGTGATCTTGTTGATCCGCGAACCGAGGTAGAGGGCATGCGAGTCGCTGGGGATGCCCGCCCACCGCGCCTCGTCTACGGCGCGCAGATAATCGAAGGTGTGCAGGACCTCCTGGTTGAAGAGGGACTGGAAGCGCTCAAGTTCGGTCATAGGCTGCTCCTTGGGGTATGCATGGGAAGCCGTCTGCCTTCGGGCGGCGCCAAGGCCCATGCTAACGTCCGCGCCTGCCGGGAGCGACCGGACCAAAGGCGTCTTGCCGTCCTAGGCGCGCCCCTTGCCCGGGCTCAAGAGCCCATGCCGTCCCAGGCGCCGGTAGAGTGTGCGTTCGCTTACACCAAGCGCCTCAGCCATCGCCCGGCGTCGACCCTGGTGACGTTTTACCAGGCTTTCGAGACGGGCGCGCTCTCCGGCGGGGGCGTCGGATGGCGCGGGTATGTGGGGCGCGCGCCGGTCTTCGAGTCCGAGGTCGCTTGCCATGATGGTGTCATCATGACAGAGGGCGGTGGCGCGTTGCAGGATGTTGCGCAGTTCGCGGACATTGCCTGGGAAGTCGTATTGCTCGAGGCGCGCCCGCGCCGCCTCCGTGAGTTTGGTACGGCGGCCATTGGCGGTATTGATGGCCGCAAGGAAGGCCTCCGCCAGGAGCGGGATATCGGCCCGCCGTTCGCGCAGCGCCGGCAGCGTGATGGTGATGCAGGCGATGCGGTAATACAGATCTTCCCGAAAACATCCGGCGGCAACCGCCGCCTTCAGATCTCGGTTGGTGGCCGCTACGAGGCGTACCTCGGCATGCAAAAGCGCCCGGCCGCCCACCCGCCGGAAGGTCCCGGTCTCGAGGGTCCGCAAGAGCTTCGCCTGCATGGCAAGGGGGATCTCACCGATCTCGTCTAGAAAGAGCGTTCCGCCATGGGCGCTTTCGAAGAGACCCGTCTTGCGCCCCAGGCAGCCCGTAAAGGCGCCAGCCTCATGACCGAACATCTCGCTTTCGAAGAGCTGTTCGGACAGCGTCGTACAGTCCACGGCGACGAACGGTCGGGAGTGGCGAGGACTGTGGTCGTGCAGATAGCGCGCCGCCAGTTCCTTGCCGACGCCGCTCTCACCTTCGAGGAGTACCGCCGCACTGCTTGGGGCTGCATGGCTCAATTGGTCGACGGCCCGCGCGAGCCGCTCCGAGCGGCCGAGCATGCGCATGTCTTCACAGTTCATGAGTCCCGGCGGCGCGAGCCTCTGTATGCATTCGCCCAGCACGGTTTCGCCGTGGGGGAGGGTTACCGGATAGCCCTTGATGCCGACATATTCAGGGCGCCCTTCGGCGTCGAAGTGGGTGTGGACCACGCGTTGCGTGGCGCCCTGAGCAAAGACCTGCTGGTGCGGACAGGCCTCCCCATGCAGGTGGCAGGGCGAGTCGCGGTGGTGGGAGACCTGATAGCACGCGCGCCCGATGACTTGGGCGTCGTCGACCCCGTAGGCTAGGCGATAGGCCCGATTGGCCGCGACGATACGATAGTCGCGATTTATGAGCACGGCCGGATGGTCCTGCATGTCGATCAGCGATTGGACCGAGGCGTGCTCGTGAGCTGTCCCTTCTGACATCATGACATGACAGCACTGCCACAGCTGTCATGTCAACTGACCGCGCAGGCCGCGGTTGTTCGCGGAAAGACGTCGCCCGAGGCCCTTTAAAATTGTGGCACGGTATTTGCTGTTGCCCCTCAAGCGAACGGTCGCGGTCCGCGCATGCTGGCCGCAGGGCCCGTCGTGACCCACTACATCCTTCCTCTAAGGAGCGTCATGTCCGATAGTTTGCGCATTATCCTGACCTCGGGGACTCGCGAAAAACTGCAAATGGCGGCGATGACGGCGGCCGTCGCGGCCGCCGGAGGCGCCGATGTCCAGGTCTTCGTGTCCATGAATGCCTTGTTGTTTTTCCGGCGCGAGGCGGCGCCGGAGGCCCCCGCTGAAGGGGAGGTTGGGCGCTTGTTGATCGCTCGCAACGCCCCGCGCTTCTTGGACTTGTTTGCCCAGGCCGTGGATCTCGGGTCGGCCCAGATCTACCCATGTTCCATGGCCATGGACGTTTTGTCCCTGGGATCTGCCGATCTCGCCCCCTATATGGGCAAGCCGCTTGGACTCACGAAGTTCCTGAGCGAGCTCGCGGGCAGTCATGTGTTGAGTTTTTAAGGGAGGTTGGGTGTATGAGTGATATGAAAGTCGTCGATGCCCGCGGCAGTTTTTGCCCCGGGCCCCTCATGGAGTTGATCGCCGCCATGAAGGTCGTGGGCGTAGGCGATGAGCTCGAGGTCTTGTCCACCGACAAGGGCTCGGCCGAGGACATACCCGAATGGATCAAGAAGGTCGGGCACACGCTCGTTTCGAGCGTCGAGGAAGGCGGCGTTTACCGCCTGCGGGTTCGCAAGACCAAATAAGTGGTTACGGTGATCTCACATAAAGGGGAGTGGCACGGATGAAAAGGATCCTCATAGTCGGTGGCGGCACGGGTGGCACCATACTCGCCAATAATCTGGCGCGCCGCTTAAGGCGCGAGCTCGATGGTGGGCAAGTTGCCATCACCATGCTCTCGGCGAGCGCCCGGCACATGTACCAGCCAGGGCTGCTGTACGTCGCCTTCGGCAAGATCGCGGCCGCCGACCTTTATCGGGATCAAGAGTCTATCCTCGATCCCGCGGTGCGTTTTCACGTGGATCCGGCCGAGACCTTCGATCTCGATCACAACGAGGTCAAGGGTAAGAGCGGGACGGTCTACGGCTATGACTATCTCGCGATCTGTACGGGCTCGCGTCCGGTCTTGGCGCAAGTGCCGGGCCTTACGGAGGCCGCGCACCACGTCTATACCGAGGAGGCGGCGCTTAAGACCTGTGAGGCCTTGCGGACCTTCACGGGCGGCCGTATCGCCATCGTGACCGGCGTCCCCCATAAGTGTCCCATGGTGCCGCTTGAGCTCACCTTTATGATGTACGACTACTTCAAGGACCGGGACCTTTTGGATAAGGTGAGTTTCACCTACACCTATCCTATTGGTCGCATCCACTCCCTTGAGAATGTCGCCAAATGGGCAGCCCCCGAATTCGATCGCATGGGCGTACGTTACGAAACCCTGTTCAACGCCAAAGAGGTGGATGTTGCCCAGAAGCGGGTCCATAGCGAGGAGGGCACTTCTATCGACTTCGATCTCCTGATTTCGGTGCCGCCTCATAAAGGCATGGAGGCGGTCGAGCAGAACAAGCTCGGAGCCGGGGGCTTTATCCCGACGAACCGGACCACTCTGGCCATGGAAGGCCGCCAGAACGTGTTCGTACTGGGCGATACGACCAATCTGCCGATCAGTAAGGCGGGATCCACCGCCCATTACGAGGCCGAGGTTCTGGGTGAAAACCTAGCACGTCTGGCGACCGGCGGCGGGGCTATGCGCCCGTACGAAGGCAAGGTCTTTTGCTTCATAGAGGCCGGCCGCGACCGGGCGACCTACGCCTCGTTCGATTATAAGAATCCGCCCAAACCGCGCCCGCCGACGCGCGCCATTCATTGGTTCAAGCTCGCTTATAACGAGCTCTACTGGAATAGCGTACGCGGTCTTCTGTGAGGGATGAGGTCATGACTGACACGACAATAAACGGCGCCGGCGCGATCCTGGCCGAGGCCGGATTCGAAACCTTGACCGACGATATGATAACCCGACTCGCGCGCGCGGCGGGGGACGGCCTTACGCTTTTGGATGGGGTTCGTGAGCACAAGACGGCGGAGGCCTTGGCGGTGCTCGGCACCATGGTCTCTTCCGGGGATCTGGCGCGCCTGGCCCATCTCGCCCGGCTCGTCGGGGCGGCCGAAGATGCGCTTACGGACGATCTCGTGGCCCGTATCGCCCATCTGGCGAGCGATGCCATGACCCTCTTGGACCGGGTCGGACGGCTGGATATCGCCCATTATGAGCGGCTGGGGCGGCGTCTCGAGGAATCCTTAAGCCCGGACCTGTTCGAGCGGGTCCTTAAGGCCCTGCCGGTGGCCCTCGATCTCTTCGAACAGGCCGCGGCCAGCGGTCTCTTGCGTGACGTCTGCGCGGGGCTCGCCGCAACCCGTGAGGAGCTTGCGAAGACCGAGGCCCCGGGTGGGGGGCTTGGTGGGTTGTGGACCCTCATGAAGGATCCGGGGCACCAACGAACCCTGCAGGGCTTATTACTCTACGCGCGCCGGATCCTCGGGTCTGGGGTTTAGGCTAGCCGTGCGCGCGGATCACGAAACGCCCGTACATCCGAAAGGCCCGCGCGTGTCCCGGCACAGGGCATAGGTAATAGTAGGTGCCGGCGCGCGGGGCCACGAAGGTGGTTGTGGCCTGGGCGTAGCGCGCCGCTTGCGGGCGGGCCTGCGAGCGGGGCGGCAATGTCGGGACGCGGGCCAAGGTATCGGGAAGCGGGCACGTCAAGACCACGGGATACGGGGGTTTGGCGGTGGTTATGACCAGCCCATGCTGCATACCGTTGCCGTAGTCCATGTTCAGTACTCGCAGCGTCACACGCGCGCCGGGGTTGACATATACGGTGGGGTCGGTGCGGCCGCCAGCCTCGAAGCTCATGTCGGGGTGTTGAGGCGCGTGGGCCACGAAGGTGATCGTCACCCGTTGGCCACGGAATACGACGCCGTGCCGCCCTCTGGTGTGCGGGTCTGTCAGGGAGGCATACTGCCGGGCCTGCTGCCATGTCACCCATTGCAGCCCGTGGGGCGCGGTCTGGGGCATACTCGACCCGGGGATGTGCGGCATGGTCATGGCGTGCGCCATGAGGGGCGTCGTGAGCAAGGCAGTCGGGAACAAGAACAGTCGGATGCGCGGGCTCATAGGGCCTCGGGAAGCCAGGGCGTGTGTAGGCACGATCATAGGAGACCGCGTAAGCCCGGTCAACGCGCGCTCAGGTCGTATGATGTGAAGAGTTGTTGCGGTTGCGTCTCGGCGTCGAGCACGAGTCGCCGCAGCTTGGCCTCGGCGGGTACCGAGAACGCAGGCCCCCGCACCAGGGTCTCGATGTCCCGATCGCCACCCAACACGCGCGCGGCGATCGTCAGGTAGAGGCGCTGGACTACACCGTCTTCGAGCAGACTATGGAAGAGGCGCGGACCCCCGATCATGTAGACGCGGCCGAGTTCACGTTCGGCGAGGACGCGCAGCAATTCATGGCCGGTAACATGGGACGGCGAATCGACCGTCACGATCTCGACGCCGGCTTGGCGGATCGACTGCACCCGGCAGCTGTCGGCGACCTTCGGGCTTACGGTCACGACGGGGCCTGGGTGGGCGGCCTTGAGTTCCGCCCCCGGGAAGTCGAGGCGCGAGCTTACGACCACGCATGTCGGGTGGCCGCTCAAGCCGCGTGCGCGGCGGTAGTTGCGCAGGTCGGGGTAACGTTTGTGGGCAATCGCCATCATGTCTTGCTGTTCGCCGGAGGCGATGGCGCGGGCATGATGGGCGGTGGTCAAGACGGCGTCCGCCTGTACCAGCAACTCCGTATATAAACGCCAATCGCGGTCATTGGCGATCGCTTCCGGAACGCCCTTGCGGCCGTTGGCGTTACGCATGGCGATGCGCCCATCCAGACTCATCAAAAAGTTGGCGTAGATGAACGGCGATCTGCCGTTGGCCGGGATGTCCCCCATATACAGGCCTTCCAGGGCCACCCTTTCCGGGGGTCCCGGGTAGAGAGCCATGACGTTCATGGACGCGCGCGGGCCGACGGCAGCGGTGTCTGTCTCAGTGCCCGGCCGGCCGCCCAGATAGCTGTCATATGCCCTGCCCCCTGATGGGGCCGCGGCGGGGACGCCCATGCCGATGCGCCCGCGCGGGGGTCGCCGCTACAGGGGGTGCGAACATCATCGCGACAGCACATCATAGCGGTGTCCCACCGTTAGGGTCGGCGGGCCTCGGGTGGCCTTGATCGTCCTACTCTAAACCCGCGGCCGTAGGCCGGCCCGGGTCCTAGGTCTGATGGCGCAGCATATCGCTCACCCCGGCCGCCGACAGCGGCCGCGCTACGAGATAGCCTTGCACCACGTCGCAGTGTTGCCGGCGGAGAAAGGCGAGTTGATCTTCCGTCTCCACCCCTTCGGCCACGACATCGAGCCCTAGTTCGTGACCGAGCGTAATGATTGCGCTCGTGATGGCTCCCCCGTCGCCGTGGCGCGCGAGATCGGCTACGAATGATTGATCGATCTTGAGCGCGTTCAAAGGAAAGCGCTTGAGATAGCTCAAGGACGAGTAGCCGGTCCCGAAATCATCCACGGCGAGCCGGATACCCATGTCGCTCAAGGCCTCCAGCATGTTCACGGCCCCTTGTGCGCTCTCCATAAGCACCGATTCCGTAAGTTCGAGCTCCAGCAGGCCTTCGGCGTGCGGCCAGCGGTCCAGGATGTCGGCAAGCACCGCAAGCAGCGCGCGATGGCGGAATTGGCGGCCCGAGATGTTGACGGACATGCGGATGCCAGCAAGACCCTCATCGCGCCAGGCCTCGGTCTGGGCGAGCGCTGTTTGCAGGGCCCATTCGCCAACCGGCACGATGAGCCCCGTCTCCTCGAGGAGCGCTATGAAGCCGCCGGGACCTACGAGCGTGCCATCGGGTTGTTGCCAGCGCATCAGGGCCTCGACGCCTAGTATGCGGTTGGTGGCCATGTCTCTTTGCGGCTGATACAAAAGACACAGCTCGTCGCGCTCCAAGGCGCGCCGCAGGCGGCTCTCGAGCGTCAGGCGTTCCAATGCCTTGGAGTTCATGTCGGCGGTATAGAATTCGTGGGCGCTGCCGCCCCGAAGCTTGGCCCGGTCGAGGGCGCTGCCCGCGTTCTTCAACAGGGTTTCGGCATCCGTGCCATCGGCAGGTGCGAGACTTATCCCGACACTGACCGTAAGGAAGAATTCGTGGTCATCCACAGCAAAGGGGTCGGCCACGAGCGCCCCCAGATGGTCTGCGAACACGCTGGCCTCCTGACCGGATTCGATACCACTGAGCAAAGCCGCGAATTCATCGCCGCCGAGCCGCGCAATCAGGGCCTTCTTTCCGAGCTTCAGGCGCAGGCGCTCCGCAAACTCCTGCACGATGCGGTCTCCCACAAGGGGTCCAAAGGTATCGTTCACCCGCTGAAAGCGATCGAGGTCAAAAAGGAGGATGGCAAGGATCTCTCCTTGGTCCTGGCCCGCGGCCACCGCCTGATCCACCTGTTCGGAGAATAAAACGCGGGTCGGCAGGTTTGTGAGCGGGTCGTGATGGGCTAAGTGATTGATGCGCTCTTCCGTGGCTATATGTTCGGTCATATCCTTGCCGGTCGACACGAAGTAAGTAATGGCGCCGCTGTCGTCACGCAGGGGGGTGATGGTCGACTGCTCGTAGTAGAGGGCGCCATCCTTGCGCCGGTTTATGAAGAGATCGCGGTAGACGCTACCGGCGCGTATGGCCCGCCATAGGTCCCCATAGAAACCCTTGGGATGACGTCCCGAACGTAGGATCCGCGGCGTCCGGCCGATCGCTTCCTCGCGGGCGTAGCCTGTTATGGCCTCAAAGGCCTTGTTTACGTAGCGGATGACGCCACGGGTATCCGTAATAAAGACCGAGTCTCCGGACTGCTCTATGGCAATCAAAAACCGGCGCAGTTCCTGTTCGGTGCGCTGACGTTCCGCGATCTCGGCGGAGAGTTCGGCGGTACGGTGGGAATGTAGGAAATGCAGGCGTTGCAAGTGGGCGCGCGAACGCTCGCGTTCAAGGGCGCTCGTAACGCTGCGGCCCGCCGCGAGCAGCGCTGTGCGCACAGGCGGGGCCAGCGCCTCTTGGCTCACGGCGAGTTCGATGAATCCGATGATGTGGCGGTCGTCCATGAGGGACAAGGCGGCGCGTTGCTGATCGGGCGCGAGCGGCAGCGGGGGCGAGCGGCGCGGTCGGCGCAGCCGTCCGGCGCGTTGGGTGTCAGCCACGCTCGGGAAGCCCTCGCGCCGGGGGGCCGTCCGGTGCTCAGGGTAGAGAACGATGCGCGCCGCATGGACCCCAGGAAAGCGCAAGAGCGCTGCCTTGGCGGCGCGCGCCACACGTTCCTCCCCCTCGATGCCCAGGAGATCGGTGATGAGCGCAGGCAAGGCCCTTAACACCGCGCGCGATCCGTGGCGCGCCCGCAACGACGACAGGCCCGGATGGCTGCGCCGCAGGAGAGGAGGGGGCCGCGCCCCCCGGGCCACGACCACGAGCGCCCCTTCGCGGCGCACGCCGGTCGGGGCGATGCTTGTGCGAATCACGCGCGTCCCCGGTTCCCGCAGGAAGGGGGCCAGCTTGCGGCCACAGTCGTCGGGATCCATGAGGATTATGACGCGGATCGCCTCGTCCGTAGGTCTGCTCATGGACTGTGAGTATAAAAGAGCGTGCACCGCGCCGACTCGGCCTTCCAGCCGGGGCCGTTTTGCCGAGCTCGGACACGTCTGCACGCCGCTCGTTTCGCGGCCACGCCCCGTTTGGCCTACACTCCTATAAGGGGCAGGGCGCTCCGTAAGGGACGCGCCGATTGCCGAATCGGCCGTGGTTGTATCCCCAAAACGGCGCGGATGGAGGCGCTGGATGTGGGTGACCGGTTAAGGGTGATGTAAGAAGGGGGTACCGTGGACGCTAAGCGGCGAGGGCGGACGATCAACATCATGGCGGCAGCACTCGTGTTGGCCGTGGGCACCGGTGTGGGTCTCATCGTCTTTCTTGTCATGCGCGCCAATGCGGACGTCGCCTTACGCCGTAGCTTGGTTTCGGCGCTTGCGTTGCGGGAGGAATGGGTGGCCCGGGATCTCCATGCCGGGCGCGCGCGGATTCAGATGGTGGCTACCCGCCCCTTTTTGGCGCGTCAGCTCGCCATGGCGGATCGTGGGCGCCCGGACACCCATTACGTGCAAGTCATGCGAGGTTTGGCCGCGTTTCGCGGCATGGGGCTGTCGGCCCTCATTCTGTATACGGCTAAGGGCCAGCTATTTGCGCAAGCAGGCGCCTTTATGGCCCATCCGGTCCTGGCCGTGCCCTTGCGTCATGAGCTCGGTACAACGCTTCTTTGGAACCCGCGCCAAAGGTTCGTGATTCGGGCCGTGGTTCCGATGTATCGCCACCGTACCATCGTCGGCTGGGTGGCAGGCGAGGCCCCTCTGCCGGATATCGAGCGGCTTTTGCGTTCCGCAAAACGTCTGCGTGCGGCCGCGAATCTGGCCCTGTGCGGACCGCGTGTGACGGCCATGAGTTGCTTTCCCGATACCCTTGCGCCCACCCAGCCCTTTCCGAGGCTGGCGCGTCGCTACCAGGGACGGCCCTTGCCCATGAGTTATGCGCTTGCGGGCCATAAGGGCTATGTCGTAACGCGCAACTACCTAGGCTCACGCGTGGCCGCCGCCTATGAACCTGTCGACGACACCGGGCTTGGCATGGCGCTCACCATGAATTTCGCCGCACTCTATGCCCCCGTTTACCGGGAATTCGCCCTCGTCCTGCCGCTTATCATCGGTGTGATGGGGGCCGCGCTTTTATTGTTGCGCTGGCAGCTCGCGCCGCTCGTTCAGGCCCTGGTTGAATCGGGGCGGCGGGCCCGCGAGGCCCATGCGCGTCTGCGCGACAGCCAAAACTATATGCAGGCGGTATTGCGCGATGTCGACGAGGGGATCACGACCATTTCGGAGTCCGGGATCGTGGAGACCTTCAATCCTGGGATGGAGCGGCTCTTTGGCTACCGCGCCGCCGAGGTCATCGGCCGCAATGTGAGCATGTTGATGCCGGAGCCGTATCGTAGCGCGCATGATGACTATCTGCGTCGCTATCGTGACACGGGTGTTGCGCATGTGATCGGGGGCGCGGGACGCGAGCTCGTGGCGCGGCGCAAAGACGGCCAGGAATTCCCGATGGATCTGCATGTCTCCGAGTTCTTCGTGGACGGCCGGCGCCGCTTCATCGGCACCATCCGCGACGCGACTGGCCGCAAGGAGGCCGAACGGCGTATGGAACACAGGGCGACGCATGATGCCCTGACCGACCTCCCGGGACGCGTCTTGATCAATACACGTGCCGAGCAGCTTATACGGCGGGCCGAACGCAGCGGCCAGCTCTTTGCGGTCATGTTTCTGGACCTGGATGGATTCAAAGGTATAAATGACAGGCTTGGTCATGCCGCCGGCGACCAGCTTCTACGGATGGTGGCCGACCGGCTCAAAAAGACCCTGCGGGTCGAGGACATGGTCGGGCGGATCGGGGGTGATGAATTCGTTGTGCTCGTCACGAATCTCGTGGCAGTCGCGGATGCTGCCATTGTCGCCGACAAGATCCTCAAGGCCTTGTCGCAACCCTACGAGATCGGTTCGGCGTGCCTTGGCTGCGGGGTCAGTATCGGTATCGCCTTCTATCCGCGCGATGGCCGCGACGCCGAGGAGCTCATAAAGCGCAGCGATCTCGCGATGTACGAGGTGAAACGCGCCGGGCGCGGCGGCTACCATTACGTCGACGACCCGATCTGCGAGAAGACCACCCCTGACATCGAAGGGGTCTGCGCCGTACACCGCGCGCTCGGCGGTGACGAACTCGCGCTCTACTGGCGCCCCGTCCGCGCTTGCCAGGGCGCAGGCCTCGTGGCCCTTACCGGATTACTCAGGTGGCGGAACTTAGGGCACGACATGCCCGACGGGGGCGATTGCGCCGCTACGACCGCCGAGGCGGCGTTCTGCACCGCGCTTGCGGAATGGATGCTGCGCGAGGTGCGCCGCGGTCTACGATCGCTCGCGGGCGGGTTGCCGGCCTTACCGCCGGTCCTGATCGGCTTGTCGCCCCCTCTTTTCTGCGATGCCCACCTCCCCGAACGTTTTGCGGCCATCCTCGCGGAAGAGGGCGCGCCTCTGGGCCCGATAGCAGTCGCTGTCCGGGAGGCCGATGTGCGGGCCGACCTTGAGGGGGCATGCGCCGCCGCGGCCCGCTGGCAGGCCCACGGCTTGCTCGTGGCGCTCATACACTATGGCGCTGACCTCACAGCCGGCGTGCCGCTGCGCGCCTTCAAACCGGCCCTGCTCTGTCTGGACGAGGCATGGGTCGCGGCGGCCGGCACGCCAGAGACGGCGGCGCATCTTGCCGCCGTCACCGCGTCCGCGCATGCGCTGGCAATCCCGGTCATCGCGACCGGGGTCACGAGCGCATCGGAGCGCGGGCTTGCCACCGCTTGCGGCTGCGATGGCTATGAGGGGGATGCGGCCGGCGCCCCTCTGCCTATCGGCGCCTGTGAGGCATGGTTCCCGGCCGTTGCTAAAACGGATCGTTGGCAAAGTCCGCCCTCCTGACTAGGCGGCGCGGGGGGGGCGTGTGCGAGCGTCTAGGCGCTCCTCGCGGCCTAGGTGGTCTCCTGGGCGCGCAGGCGTTCGCGGCGCCGCTCCAGGCGCTTTTCGAGGGCGCCGGGCCGTTCCGGGATCGTGTTCTCCCCGAATAGGGATTGTTTCAGGAACCGAAACCCAAAGCGCATCAGGGCGACCTCGTCGTTCAGGAGCTGCTGGTGTTCCGCGGGATCGACATCATAGACCTCGCTGAAAGACGCGGTACTAATGAAGTCGCGAAAGCCGTCCAGATCGTAACTCGCCAGAAAAAACAGCTGCAGGCTGCGATCCGAAGGTTTGCCGAGCGTCGGTCCGCACGATCTTTTCTTCAAGATCACCTGGCGCCATTCCCGGTTTAGCTCATCGTATGTATCGACGCCTTGGCTTTTGCGGTAGGCGGCCACGGTCTGGACCTTGGGCTCGTAATGACCGAGACAGTGGTCTTCCTTGACGACGAAATAGGAATCCTCGTCCACCGGCGAATCCTTCTTGCGCATCGACATAAGGCCTAATGCATAGTAGCGGCATGCCGTCGGCCGGTCCTCATAGACGCTACAGCCGTCTGCGCCCAGGAATTGGCACTGGGGTGTCTCGTCCCGGGTGCGCAGCTTGAGCCCCGGGACGCCGTGCCCATCCATCTCGAAAGGTACGGTGTAACGGAACAGGAATTCGCGCGCGCTGATGCCAAGACGGGTCTTTAGACGCAGTATGTCGTAGGGGGTGAGCTGGATGTCGATATTTTGACAGCATTTGTTGAAGCACCCGATCCCCTTGTGGCATGAGAACTGGAAGTTATCCTCGAGCTCCAGCTTGATCGGGGTGATAGGGCTTGATGGCAGGGTCTCGGAAGCGTCGTCACTCATGATCTACCTCGTGGAAATCTGGGGGTACTGTGTAGGCATAGGCAAAAAAAGAGGGTCCCGAAGGACCCCCTCATTCTACCTCTTTGCAACCCCGAAGTAACGCGGTTTAGGCCGCGGTGGGCTTGGAGACGAGGTCGACATGTGGCCGCTTGAAGACATTCCACTTTTTGGTCTTGCGGTCGTAGGTTGAGTTCACGAAGCACTTCCAGTTCTTTTCGTCGACCATGTTGAAGTCCATCCGGTAGTAGAAGCCCGGATAACGCGACTCCTCCCGGAACTGGATGTGTTTCATGTGCGCCTCGGCAGCCAGCACCCGGTGGTAATTTTCCCAGGCGCGCAGCAGCTCATGCAGATCCTTGGCGCGCATCTTCAAGGCGTCTTCCTTCAACATCTCGAGCTTCTCTTCGGCTACGGACAACATCTTGGCGTTGGTCTGGTACCAAGTCGCCACGCCCGCCACATACTCGTCCATGATCTTCTGCAGGCGGAACTGCAGCATCCTGGGGGTGATGTAATGCGGGTTAATGTCGATCGCCGTCGTGTAGTCCTTATGCTGCAGGAAGGTTCGCACCGGCCGGTAGATCTCCTCGACCAGTTCATTGACCGGGGTATCGAGTTCCGGCACCCAGTCCTTGTTGTCGAGGGCAAACTTCACCATGCCCTTGGCGGCGATGCGGCCTTCGGCATGCGAACCCGACGAGAACTTATGCCCGGAGGCCCCGACGCCATCACCGGCGGTGAAGAGTCCCTTGACAGTCGTCATGGAGCGATAGCCCCAATGCCAGTCATCGGGCGCGCCCAGATCTTCCGGTCCCGAGACCCAGATGCCAGAGCATCCGGAGTGCGAGCCCAGCAGGTAGGGCTCGGTGGGCATGAGTTCCGACGGCTTCTTCTCGGGCTCGATGTTCTCGCCCGCCCAGACGCCGGCCTGACCTATGCACATGTCCAAAAAGTCTTCCCAGGCCTCCGCCTCGAGGTGCTTGATCTCCTTCGGTGTCATGGTCTCGGCGAGTTTCGCAAGCGCCGTCGGCGTGTCCATGTAGATGGGTCCGCGGCCTTCCTTCATCTCGTGAAGCATGAGGTGGTTGCGCAGGCAGCTCGCTGGCACATGGGCGAGGCCGTAGGGAGGATACTGCTTGAGCATCTCCTTGTTGCGCTCCATATAGACTTCGCCGAAGGCGTTTATGGCCTTGGCCTTAAAGAGCAAGAACCAGGCGCCCACCGGCCCGTAGCCGTCTTTGAAGCGTGCCGGCACGAAGCGGTTTTCCATCATGGTGAGCTCGGCACCGGCTTCCGCCGCCATGGCGTAGGTCGAGCCAGCGTTCCACACCGGATACCAGGCCCGGCCTGTGCCTTCGCCGACCGAACGGGGCCGGAAGATGTTCACCGCGCCGCCAGCCACCAGCAGGCAGGCCTTGAACTTGTAGACATAGACCTTGTGCTCGCGGACACTAAAGCCCACCGCGCCGGCGACCCGCTTCGGATCTTTCTTGTCATTCACGAGCTTTACGATAAAGACGCGCTCTTGAATGTTGTCCATACCCAGGGCCTTCTTCGCGGCCTCGGCCACGATGACCTTGTAGGACTCGCCGTTGATCATGATCTGCCATTTGCCGGAGCGTACGGGCTTGCCGCCGTCCTTCAAAGGCTTGTCTTCATCCCCCGGCTGTTTCCAGATGGGTAGACCCCATTCCTCGAAGAGATGCACGGAGTCGTCGACGTGGCGGCCGACATCGTAGGCGAGATCGTCGCGGGTGATGCCCATGAGGTCGTTTGCGACCATCCGGGCGTAGTCGGCCGGATCCTGGCCGCCCATGTAGGTGTTGATGGCGGACAGGCCCTGGGCCACGGCGCCGGAGCGATCCATGGCGGCCTTGTCGACCAACTTTATCTTGAGTCCAGTGCCTTCGGTCCAGCGCATGATCTCATAGGCTGCGCCGCACGCCGCCATACCGCCTCCGATGAGGAGGATGTCGACGGTTTCCTCAACGATCTGCGGGTTCCCAAACGTAGCTTCAGTTGACATATTTCACCCCAATGTTAATCCCGGCCGGGATCACGGCCCGTTTCGCCGGGTATCGTTTCACAAACCGCGCCTTACTTGACTCGTATGAGCTGGCTGGGGTCGCACGGATAGGGCTTGCTCTCGGTGAAGAGGGCGTTTTCCGTGAGCTTGCTCAGGTCCGCCTTCGGCTTGTTGCCGTAGGGGTTGATGGAGCCTTCCGGGGTGGTCCGGATCGGGAACTTGAACCGCTTCATGTTGCCGTTGCGGAACTTAATGGTCCACATGATCGAGTCGGTGCCGCGCAGCGGCTGTACCGAGCCGCCCATGGGAACGACGTCGGCGTAGTGGCGGGCCTCGATCGCATTCTGGGGGCAGATCTTCACGCAGGAGTAACACTCCCAGCACTGCTCAGGCTCCTGATTGAAGGCCTTCATGGCATGGCCGGTCTTGGAACCGTCCTTGTCGAGCAGCATCAGGTCATGGGGGCAGATGTACATGCATGCGGTCTTGTCCTGACCTTTGCAGCCATCGCATTTATCGGTGCGAACAAATGTTGGCATGGTTGACTCCACTTATGAGAAAAATAAAAACGCGTCCCGGGAGAGGTCGATCCCAGGTTATTTCGCCGAATGGCCGCTCAGTTTGACCTCGACCTTTTCGTCATCTTTTAGGTCCGCGTAATAATCCCGCAGAATGGCCAGGACCTCGGGGCGGCTAAACTCCGCCGGAACCTCCTGTCCCTCCGACAAGGCCTTACGCAATTTCGTGCCTGACAGCAGCAGGCGGTCCTTCTCGCCGTGGGGGCATGTCCGGGTTGACGCCATGCCGCCACATTTGTAACACCAGAACGTCCAGTCGATCTTGAGGGGCTTGGTTTCCAAGGCGCCCGCGGGGATCTCGTCGAAGATCTTGTGGGCATCAAATGGCCCGTAGTAATCCCCGACACCGGCATGATCCCGTCCCACGATCAGGTGGGAGCAGCCGTAATTCTGGCGGAAAAGGGCGTGTAACAGTGCCTCGCGAGGTCCGGCATAACGCATGTCCAGGGGATACCCGGACTGGACTACCGTATCCTTGACGAAACCCACCTCGATCAGTTTGGCGATGGCTCGCGAGCGCACCTCGGCCGGTATGTCGCCCGGCTTTAATTTGCCAAGCAGGGAGTGGATCATGACCCCGTCGCAAATTTCGACGGCGATTTTAGCGAGATACTCGTGGGAGCGGTGCATCGGGTTGCGGGTCTGGAAGGCGGCGACGGTTGACCAGCCTTTACTCTCGAAGAGTGCCCGCGTCTGGGCCGGGGTCATGTAGGTCCCGGCATATTTTGTCGGGAACTCGCCTTGCGAGAGGACCTTTACCGGGCCTGCCAGGTTGACCGCACCCTGCTCCATGACCATCTTGACGCCGGGGTGGGCCAGATCGGTCGTCTTGAAGACCTTTTGGCATTCGTGGCCCTTGTCGATGGTGTACTTCTCGGTGACCTTCATGGTCGCCATGATTTCGCTGGACTCGCTGTCCTGCAGCGCGATCTCCGCTCCCACCTTGAGTGTGCCGGCCGTCGCTTCGTCGGTCGACAAGGTGATGGGGATGGGCCAGAAGACGCCGTTGCTCAAACGCATGTCATCGCAGACCCCGCGCCAGTCGGCCTTGCCCATAAAGCCGTCCAAGGGTGTAAAACCACCGATACCGAGCATGATGACGTCCCCGGTCTCGCGCGATGTCATCCGCAGAGTCGGCAGGGCCTTGGCCCGTTCTTTTTCCGCGGCCGCTGCCTTTCCTTCGAGGAGGAGGGGTTTGAGCGAGGCGCTGCCATGCGGCTTGACCAATTTGGACATTATGGATTTTCCTCGGTTATAGGACGGATACCCAGTGCAGCCGGACGGCGAGACTCTATAGCCTTGTTCGGCATAAAACTAATTAGATTTACACAAAACCGATAAAGCCCCTTTATAAAAGAAAAGTCTTAAATTGAGCGGGTCGCTGTCGCCGGGCGCGGCCGGGGTCCAGTGTCCGGGCTTTTGCCGCGGCGAGCAAGCCAGCCCCGACGGTAGTCGGAGGCCGCGGCCCGGTCTTTAGCGGACGGCAGCCACGGCGTGCTTGGCGGCGGCCACGCGGGCCGCGACGAGCCGCAAGGCCGTGCTGCGCCAGCGCACGAGACAACGTGCGCGCGGGATTGGTGTCATTTCCAGTTCGCGGCGCACGGCTTGCCAGCGGGCCAGGCGGCGCCGGCTCCCGGCCGCCATTCTGGCCGCGGGTATCCGGGCGGCCGGCGGCGGCTGGCGTCGCCGGGATGCGTGCGCCCAGACGGGCGGGGTCGTGGAGACGACGACGGGCCGCGAGATGCAACCCGCCGGCCGGGTGGCGGCATAGGCCCAGTCACCGTTGGCGGTGCGGCACTTAACGACCGCCGCCGGGAGGGTCCCCGAGAGGAGCAGGCCGGCAAGGAGGCTTAAGATGCGCTGGCGCAGGTTCAGCATGAGTTAGAATTAAGGCCCAAGGATCCGAGAAGTCAACTGTGAATCATATACTTGTGCTCGCGGCCGTGGCCTTCGTGGCCAATGCCTTTGCCGCCATTGCCGGGGGTGGTGTGGGCCTCATACAGCTGCCGCTGCTCTTGTTTTTGGGGCTGCCCTATCCGCAGGCGCTGGCTACGCACAAGGTGGCGAGCGTGGCCCTCGGGGTCGGCGCGGGTAGCCGGTATTGGCGTAGCGGCCTGTTGGAGGCCCGTTTCACGCTGCTCGTCTTGGGCGCCGGGCTTCCAGGCGTTCTGCTTGGCGCTTTGGTCATACTCACAGTCCCGCCCCATCTCACGCGCATCGCGCTGGGGCTCCTTACGGCCGGGCTCGGTGTCTATTCCTGGCTGCGGCGGGACCTTGGGCAGGTCATCGCGCCGCGCCACCGGGATGTGCGCGGTTTGTTGATCGGCTCGCTCGGGATTTTCGTCATTGGTTTTTTGAATGGTTCCATAACTTCCGGTACAGGACTCTTTTGCACGTTGTGGCTGGTCCGTTGGTTCGGACTCGATTACAAGTCGGCTGTCGCTTATACGCTCGCGCTCGTAGGGCTTGTATGGAACGCCCTCGGGGCTGCGACCTTGGGTTCGCTTGGCCAAATCCGCTGGACATGGCTTCCCGGGCTTCTGGCGGGGGCGTTGGCCGGCAGTTACGCGGGCGCGCATATCGCCGTGGGATCGTCAAACCGTTGGATCAAACGCGCATTCGAGGTCCTTACCATAGGGGTTGGTGTGCGCCTGTTGATCTAAGATCAACCGGCCCCATTGTCCCGGTAACGGCCGCCCAGCGACAGGGGATTGGCGGTGAGATGCGGCCGCCATGGGCCATGGCCGGCTTGTTGGCAACGGTATAAGTGGTAGTGTCGAATGCGGGTGAGCCCGAAGATGGGGCGAGGCGGGATCCGGGGCCTATGCGTCCGGGGGGATGCGGTCTGCGCAGGAACGCCCCATTCGGGGCCGCATCAGGCTCTGCTTGTATGTGCGGGGCGCGGTCCCTTAAGGGGGCCATAGCGCCTCGCGACCGTTTATGAGGTATCGAGGCTGTCTAGGACGGTGCCGCGGGGCGCCAAGGTCATGCCCTCGGGGATCTGCAGGCGCCCCAGGGACCGGCGGCGCCGTTTAGCAGCGGTCAAGGTGTTGTTCCGTGTAGGGAGGCATTATGCGGGTGAGCATTGTGGGCATGGGGGCCATGGGGCGGTCCCTGGCGTCGCGGTTGGTGGAGGCCGGTCATGAGGTCTGGGCCTGGAACCGATCGCCCTTAGAGCGGTCTGCCTGGGAGGCCCGCGGCCTCAAGGTCGCCACCTCATGGGCCGAGGTGGCGGGCGCGGAGGTCGTGGTGTCGATGCTCGCCCATGACGAGGCCGTGACGCAGGTCTTTCTCCAGGACGGCCTCTTGGCGGCGCTGCGCGATGGCACTGTGCACGTCAACATGGCAACCGTGTCGGGCCGTCTCGCCCAGGATCTGGCGGCCCGTCATGAGGCCCTCCACCGGCCCTATGTGGCGTGCCCCGTACTCGGTCGCCCGGACGCGGCCGCGGCGGGGAAGCTGCATCTGCTCGTGGCCGGCGATCCCGCGGTCGTCGCGCGCCTGCAGCCTTTATGGAGCACGCTCGGACAACGGACCTGGTCGTTCGGCACGCGGCCTGAAAACGCCAATATCGTAAAGATCGCCGCCAACCTGATGCTCGCCTGCGCCATCGAGGCGATGGGCGAAGGCGCGCAGCTCGTACAGGGCTATGGTATGGAGGCGGCCCCGTTCCTGGAGATGCTGGCTGGGACGCTCTTTGCGGCCCCGGCCTACCAGCTGTACGGGGCGCTCATTGCCGAAGGCCGGTTCAGTCCGGCCGGGTTTCGGGCCGAGCTGGGCCTTAAGGACGCGAAGCTCGCGCTCGACGCCGGTGAGCGCGCGCGTGTGCCGCTGCCCTTCGCCGGCGTTGTCCGGGACAATTTTCTAGACTGCCTGGCCCATGGCGAAGGGGGCTTGGATTGGTCGGTGCTGGCCAGGGCCGCGGCGCGCCGCGCCGGTCGCTAAAGGTCTGCGGGTCGCCTTTACGCGGTCTCTGTTCAGGACGTGCTACGGGTGTCGAAGTTCATCTCATCGGGAGAGAGGATACGCTCCTGGGTGATGCGCCACTTATCGTCGGCCTCTTTGCTCATCAAGACCTCGAGACCATGATCGTTCACGGTGCCGTCAGTACCCTCGGTTCGCTCGATCGTTTTGAACAGGATATGGCGGGACGTGCTCGTGACCACACGGACGCCTGTGTAGGTCACCCGTTTCAGAAGCTTATGGGTGAATTCGTGCCGGCATTGCCGGGCCCAGTCATCGTAGCCGATGACATCGAAGCCGGGTACACCGAAGACCTGAACCGCAGACGAGATGAGCGCCATATGGGCGGCGTAGTCGAGGGCGTTCGCCGTCTGGGCGAGCGCCGTCAGCATGTCCTGGGGGGTCGAGGGGTCGGCCATGGTCGTCGTGCACTCCGGGTCGGGACCGTCAGTGTAGGCCCACGCGGCCGGTCTTGGCGAGGGCGGGTGCGCACCCGGCGAGGGGCGTCGCCGCGAAGAGACCCCGCTGGCCGCCGTTAGGCCGTGAGGCCGTAGCGCGCCCGGTAGTCCGCCACGGCCTGCCAGTGGCCGGCCATGGTCTCGTGATCGGCGAGGTAGGCGAGCAGTCCCGACAGGCGCCCGAGGGCGATTACCGGGATGCCAAAACGTTTCTCCACCTCGGTGGTTGCCGAGTCGGGCCCTTGGCCGCGTTCCTCGCGGTCGAGGGCGATGAGCACCGCGGCCGGGACGGCACCCGCGGCCTTGATGAGGGCGGTCGATTCACCGACCGAGGTCCCCGCCGAGATGACGTCATCGATGACGAGGACACGCCCGGTGAGGGTGGCCCCTATGATGATGCCTCCCTCACCATGATCCTTGGCCTCCTTGCGGTTGAAGGCGTAGGCGACATCCTGGCCATACTCGAGGGCGAGCCCCATGGTGAGTGCTGCGGCGAGCGTGATCCCCTTGTATGCGGGGCCAAACACCATATCGTAACGGACGCCGCTTGCGTGCAGGGCGCGGGCATAGAGGCGCCCCAGGGCCAGCGTCGCGGCGCCCGAGGCAAAGGCCGCCGCATTGAAGAAGTAAGGGCTTTGCCGGCCTGATTTGAGGGTGAAGTTGCCAAAGCGCAGGGCGCCGCAGGAGACGGCCAGATCAAAAAACGCGTTCTCAGTGTCAGTCATGACGGACAATCTTTAGGTATCTTCGGGCAAGGGTAGCATAAAGGCGGGCCCGGTCCCCTAGAGATCGTAGTCGATGATGAGCGGCGCGTGGTCGCTGAAACGCTGCTCCTTGTAGACCGATACCGCCCGGGCGCGTGTCCCAAGGCCAGGCGTTGCAATCTGGTAATCGATGCGCCATCCCACGTTTTTCGCATAGGCCTGGCCGCGGTTGCTCCACCATGTATAGCATTCCTCCTGATCCAGAGGACGCAGGCGCCGGTGGACGTCGACAAACCCGAGTTCCGCGAAGACCTGGCCGAGCCACGCCCGCTCTTCGGGCAGAAAGCCGCTGTTTTTTCGGTTGCCCCGCCAATTCTTGAGATCGATCTCCTGGTGGGCGATATTGAAATCGCCGCACAGAAGGACCTCGCGTCCGCAGTGGGCTAACCGGGCCAGATGGGGGAAGAACTGTGCCATGAAGGCGAACTTGGCGGCTTGGCGTTCGGGTCCGCTCGACCCTGACGGTAGATAGACGGATATCACCGACAGGGCCCCGAAGATGAGTTCGAGGTAACGGCCCTCGGCATCGATCGGTGGGCACGCGAGGCCTGCAATGACTGTGTCCGGCGTCCGGCGCGTGTAGATGCCTACGCCGCTGTAGCCGCGCTTTTCAGCGCAATGGAAATAAGCTTGGTAACCGGCTGGGGCCTTCATGGCCGGACTCAAGTCCGTTTCCTGGGCCTTCAGCTCCTGGACGCAGATCACATCCGCCCCCTGATCGGTCATCCAGGACAGGAAGCCCTTGCTGCAGGCCGAGCGGATGCCGTTTAGGTTGGCGGTTATCACCCTAAACATCGGCTGCCCCATCCACGGGTCCGGCCACGCCGGGGGGGCGATCATGGGGCCCCATGGCGCGCAGCATGCGATGGGCGGCCGGCAGCAGCAGGTAGGCGGGTAGTGCGAGGAAGAATGTCAGGAAGAAATACCAGGCGTAACCGAGGTCGTGAGCGCCAAAGCCGCTGGCAAAGCCGGCGAGCCTCAGGCTTACCGCAAATAGTGACGACAAGAGCGCATATTCGGTAGCGGCGCGCTCCTTGCGCACGATGGCCATGAGGAAGGCCAGAAAGGCCGCGGTCCCGAGGCCCGCCGCAAAGGACTCGAGTCCGCTTACGGAGTAGAGCAGGAGTTGGTGACTGAGGGGGATCGGGCTGCCGAGCGTAATGCGCGGTAGCCGCTCGGCGCACCAGGCATAGCCGAGGTTTGGTAGGACCTGGACGATGCCCAGCACCCAAAGCCCCCGGTAGATCCCGATGCGGTCGGTGATGTAGCCACCGACAAGCCCCCCCAGGATGGACAGGCCGATGCCGGCCAGGACCGATACCGTGCCAATCTGTGCGGCGCTAAACCCCCGGTCCACCCAAAACGGTTTGATCATGAAGCCGATTGCACTGTCCCCGAGCTTGTAGAGCACAATGAAGGCAAACACCGGGATGATCCCCGGACGGTTCGTTATCTCGAGCAACGCGCCAAAAAGTGGGCCACCGGTTGCGGGTGCGGCCGTCTTATCGCGCCGCGCGAGACTTACTCCCCACATGATCAGGCCCGCCATCCCCGCGTACAGCAGGAGGTGGGGGATGGTGCGTGACCAGCGCAGGGTGTCGTTGGCAAGCCACAGGGCGCCCAGCAGCAAGGCGAGCACCAGGGCCAAGGCCCGCGGGCGACGGGTGAGCGACGCAAGCTCGCGGCCAAGGCCTTGCTCGCGTACCGCGATGCGGGCTCGCTCGCGCGGGGCTCGCAAGCACATGAGGCCGTCCATGACGAGAAGGCCTGCAGCCAGCAGGTAGGCATAGCGCCAGCCGATGTAGGTGCTGGCTATGAGGACCAGTCCTGCCGCCAGCATCCCGGCGCGATAAAAGCCGATGCGCAGGCCGTTGGCAACACCCATCTCGCCCACTTCCAGGAGTTCTAGGGTGTAACCGTCGATGGCGATGTCGTTGGTCGCGGACAGTACCGTAAAGAACCCGATGGCCAGCAGGGCCTTGGGGCCCACCCCGTAGGCCCAGGCGAGCCGGCCCAGGGCCAACGCCATGAGGATGTCTGCCCCCAGCATCCAGAGGCGGTGGTGCCGAAAATAATCGACGGCCGGCGCCCATAGAAACTTAAGTGTCCAGGGGAGCCCGAGCAGGCTGATGGCGCCGATCTCGGTCAGTGGCGCATGACCTTCGCGGAAGGCCACGGGAAAGACATCGCTGAAAAGTCCAAACGGCAGGCCTTCGGCCACGTAAAGAATGGCGACCCACAAGAGCCGGCGGCGGACTTCGGGACGCCTAAGGTAGCTCGGCACGCCGGAACCTGTAGAGGGCGATCTCGCCTAGCAGGTTGGGGAAGAGCCGCAACCAGAGCTTTTGCCGGTGCGCATGATCCACGACCTGGGACTCGAGGATCGTGATGGCCTCGCGCGCGCAGAGACGCTCGAAATCATGCAGCGTACAGAGATGGATGTTGGGCGTGTCGTACCATTGGTGCGGCAGGGCCTGGGATACGGGCATGCGCCCGTGCGCGCCGAGCTGCCAGCGCGCCCGCCAGTGGCCAAAATTGGGGAAGGTTACGATGCCTTCCGTGCCGACCCGCAGCATCTCGCGCAGCAGCCGATCGGGATACTTCACGGCTTGCAAGGTAAGAGACAGGATCACGAAGTCAAACGAACCCGCGTCGAATTCCGATAGGCCGGCATCGAGGTCGGTCTGGATGATATTTACCCCACGCCTCATGCATTCCCCGACGCGCACGTCATCGATCTCGAGGCCATAGCCACTGGCGCCCTTGCTCTGTGCCAGATAATCGAGCAGGGTGCCGTCGCCGCAGCCCAGATCTAGCACCCGGCTGCCCGGCTTGATCCAGTCGCTTATGATACGAAAATCACTGCGGGCCGGGGTCACGGGCGCGTATCCTTCAGGACGCGGTTCATGTAGGACTTCAATAGGTCTACGTAACGCGGAATCGGCATCAAGAAGGCGTCATGACCGTGCGAGGCCGTCACCTCCGCGTAGCTCACGTTCAGGTCGTTGTCGTGGAGGGCCTTTACGATCTCGCGTGACCGCGCGGGCGCGAATCGCCAGTCACTCGTAAAGGCGAGCACCAGGGTGTCGGCCTTGACAGGGGCGAGCGCTGCCGAGAGATCGCCGTCGGTGGCACCGGCCGGGTCGAAGTAATCGAGCGCCTTGGTCATGAGCAGGTAGGTATTGGCGTCGAAACGGCCGACGAAGCTGTCGGCCTGGTGCCGCAGGTAACTCTCGACCTCGAAGGCCACCTGGTAGTCGAAGTTCAATTTGCCGCCGCGGATGTCGCGGCCGAATTTCTCGCGCATGATATCTTCGGACAAGTAGGTAATGTGTCCGAGCATGCGTGCGATGCGCAGGCCGCGGCGCGGCTCCGTCCCGTGGTCATAGAAGCGCCCGTCGTGAAAATCGGGATCCGTCAGGATCGCCTGGCGAGCGACCTCGTTGAACGCGATGTTTTGGGCGGTGAGCTTAGGGGCGGCGGCTATGATAATGGCATGGCCCAGCCGTTCGGGGTAATCGATGGCCCACTGCAGGGCCTGCATGCCACCGAGGCTGCCGCCGACCACGGCCGCCCAGCGGGCGATCCCCAAATGGTCGGCGAGCCGGGCTTGGCTTTCTACCCAGTCGCGTACGGTGACCATCGGGAAGTCCGGTCCGTAGGGCCGGCCCGTGGCTGGGTTTGGGGATGCGGGCCCCGTGGAACCGTAGCAGCTCCCGAGGTTGTTGCAGGCGACGACAAAAAACCGGTCGGTGTCTATGCTCTTGCCCGGTCCTACATGGTGTTCCCACCACCCGGGCCGCTTGTCGGACACGCTGTGGTAGCCTGCGACATGGTGACTGCCGCTCAAGGCGTGACAGACCAGGATCGCGTTACTCGCGGCGCTGTTCAGTTCCCCGTAGGTCTCGTAGACCAGTTCATAATCCGCAAGAATGCCACCGCTCGTGAGGGCCAACGGCTCGGAAAATCGCAACCGGGCTGGGGTCACCAGTCCCACTGAATCGGGGGGAATGGGCGTCACGAGTCCACAGGATCACGGAAAGCCCGCAGTGTACTGGCTCACCGATGGGGCCGCAATGGCTCAGTGCTGATGACCCTCGTCCCCATGGTCATGGCCACAACAACCGTGGTCGTGCTCGGATTCTTCGGCCACTTCGCGCCGCACCTCGTCCATGTCGACTGCACGCACCTGCGCGATGACCTCATCCAAGGCCTGTCGGGGGAGGCTGCCCGGTTGCGCAAACAGGATGATCTGGTCACGGAAGATCATGAGTGTCGGGATCGAACGTACCTGAAAATGCGCGGCAAGCTCGGTCTCGGCCTCGGTGTTCACCTTCGCGAACACGATGTCTGGGTTCTGTTCCGATGCGGCCTCGAAGATCGGCCCAAAGGCCCGGCAGGGCGCGCACCAGGGTGCCCAGAAATCCACGATAACGAAGGGATTTCCGTCGATCAGTTCCTCAAAATTTGCCTTTGTTGCCTCAACTGTGGCCATAATATGTCCTCGGGAAGTGCCATCATTATACAACAAAAAGGACGCATCCCGGCCCCGCCCCGGCAGAAATAATGGCGCGGGGCCGCACGATGCCGGCTGGCAGGGGGTGGTATCGTGTATCCAAAGTGGATTTATGAGGGCTTGCCGCTCTTCTATGCCGCGGCGGGCGTTGCGTGCCTCAAGGTATTATCATGGCCGTATGCCCTGCTCCCCGTAGGGGCCTTCGTCGGCGCGGCGGGACTCGTCTTGATCCAGCGCTGGTATTACCGGCGGCAGCTCGACGGTCCCTAAAACGGATTTTAGGACGTGAGGTGGAGGCCGGCGAGCCAGAGGCGCGCCAAAAGCCCGGCCGTGGTTGTGTAGCCTGCGACCACCGCGCGTACGCGGCCGCGGGGCCCCAGGATGAAGGCCATGGGCAGTACCGTAGCCCCGTAGCGCGTGGCGATTCGTCCCTCGGGATCGAGGACCACGGGAACTTGCCAATGATGGCGGGCGGCGAACGACCGGACTGCCCGGCGCGGGGATTGGGTGGCCACCACGATCACCGGGGCATGACGGGCAGCGCCCGCTACGGCCGACTGGTCAATCCGGCAGATGGGACACCAGGTGGCAAAGAAATCGATCAGCACCGGTCGTCCGGCACCGATCGCCGGGCCGGGACCGTTTAGGGTGGCCTGCGGTAACGCGGGCGCCATTCCCCCCGCCGCGCCCCGCGTCCTGTAGGCATTGACGGCGAGCACGATCGCCGCCATCACCGCGATCTCGAAGACGAGCGCGCGCCCGCGCCTCACGCGAGCAGGGACAGACCCAAGTGGTGCAGGGGCTGCACGACCAGTATCGCCACCAACTCAAACCCGATCACGACCAGTACCGGTGACAGATCGATCCCCGAAATGAGCGGCAGGAGCCGCCGCGCCGGACGCATAAAGGGTTCCGTGAGGTGTATGGCGAGATCGGTGAAGGGGTGTTCGCCATAGGGGCTCACCCAGCTCATGAGGACCCGCACGAAGACTGCCCCGATCAAGACATAGAGCGTGAGCTGAATGAGATCGGCAAAGCTTAGGATTAGGATGCCGGCCAGATGCGGTATCGCTTGGACGAGGAGCGTCATCAAGGTGATCTTGATCGCCTCCAGGACGATCAGTAGCACCGCCGAGGCAAAGTCGATGCCGAAGAAGCCCGGGATGAGCCGTCGTAGCGGCAGCAAGGGACCGTTCGTGACGCGCACGATGAACTGGCTAAACGGGTTGTAGAAGTCGGCATGGGTAAGTTGCAAAAGGAAGCGCAGCAGTACCAGGATGATGTACATCCCAAACAGCGTATCGATCAAGAAGGCTAGGGCCTGGCTCAGGTAGCTCATAAGGCCCCCAGCTCGGCGCCGAGCGCGCGCGACCGATCGCGCGCGGCCAGGATGGCCCGCGCCCACATCTCCCGGAAGCCATCGCCCAGGAGACTCGCCACGGCCCGTTCCGTCGTGCCGCCTGGCGAGGTGACTGCCGCGCGCAAGGCTGCGGCATCCGCCGGTTTCGAGGCGAGCATGCGCGCGGCCCCCAGGATGGTGTTGGCCGTCAAGCCCGCGGCCAGATCGGCCGGCAGACCCGCCGCTACCCCGGCCTCGGCCAGGGCCTCGGCCAGCAAAAAGACATAGGCAGGTCCGCTGCCCGACAGGGCCGTAGCGGCATCCATCAGCGCCTCATCCGCCAGCCAAAAGACCTGGGAAACCGCCCCCAGCACGGCCGCTGCCACCGTGCGCTGCGCGTCCGACACCGCCGGGCTCGCCCATAAGGCCGTGGTTCCGGCCTGGATCAAGGCCGGTGTGTTGGGCATGGCACGGACGACCGCCTGGCCGCCGCCTAGCCACCGGTCGATATCGGCGCCCCGCACGCCGGCCGCCACCGAGATGAATAGGGGTGCCCGGTGGGCGATGAGCGGCGCGATGGAGTGGCAGAGCGCGCGTAGCCCCTGCGGCTTGACGGCCAACACTACGGTGGGGCTGGCCGCGACGACGCCGGCTGCGTCCGGGCATACCGTAAGGCCGAGCGCCTGGGCCCGGCTCTGGTGGGTGGGGTTGCGGTCATAGACGCCGATGTGGGCCGGTGCCGCGTAGCCGGCCGTGAGTCCCGTGGCGAGCGCAAGACCCATGTTGCCGGCGCCAATGATGCCTATCGTAAAGTTCTGCATGGGGTGAGTGTAAGGGGACTCGACTTTAAGGGAAAGACCGCCTTGTGTCCGTGCTTGCGCCCGTTATACTTCAATTAACCCTTATCTTGGTAACACACCGTATGGATATCGCAGAACTCCTGGCCTTCGCCTTCAAGCAAAAGGCCTCCGATCTACATTTGTCCGCGGGCTTGCCGCCGCTCATTCGCGTCGACGGAGACGTCAAACGGATCAACGTAGACCCTCTGGACGAGCGTGCCGTTCATAATATGGTCTACGACATTATGAACGACAAGCAGCAAAAGGAGTATGAGGAGCGGCTGGAGTGCGATTTTTCCTTCGAGCTACCGAATATCGCGCGCTTTCGCGTCAACGCCTTCAATCAAAACCGCGGCCCAGGCGCGGTCTTTCGTACCATACCATCCAAGGTACTGACGCTCGAGCAGTTGAACGCCCCGGCGATTTTCAAGCAAATCGCCGACCAGCCGCGCGGCATCGTGCTCGTGACCGGTCCCACGGGGTCCGGTAAATCGACGACCTTGGCTGCGATGATCGATCACGTGAACGAAAGCCGCCGCGAACATATCCTTACCATCGAGGATCCTATCGAGTTCGTTCACACGAGCAAGAATTGCCTTATAAACCAGCGCGAGGTCCATCGCGACACGCTGGGTTTCGACAACGCCCTGCGCTCGGCCCTGCGCGAGGACCCGGACGTGATTCTCGTGGGCGAATTGCGCGATTTGGAGACCATCCGTCTGGCGTTGACCGCAGCAGAGACCGGACATCTCGTATTTGCAACCTTGCATACGAGTTCTGCCGCCAAGACCATAGACCGCGTGGTCGACGTGTTTCCGGCAGCCGAGAAGGAGATGGTGCGCTCCATGTTGTCGGAGTCGCTGCGCGCCGTTATATCTCAGACCCTGCTCAAAAAGGCCGGCGGCGGCCGCATCGCGGCCCACGAGATCATGATCGGGACCCCGGCGATCCGCAACCTGATCCGCGAAAACAAGATCGCGCAGATGTATTCGGCGATCCAGACGAGTCAGTCGGTCGGTATGCAGACGCTCGATCAATGTCTCATGGAGCTCGTACGGCTGCGTCAGGTTACGGTCGACGAGGCGCGCAGCAAGGCCGCGAACAAGGATGCGTTTGGCAACAATGCGGCCGCCCCGGCGACCGCTGCGCGGAGGTAGCCATCGTGGGATTTCTGGATCTCTTGCGGCTTATGACCGAGAAGGGGGCGTCCGATCTCTATATTACGGCGGGTGTCGCGCCCAGTATGCGCGTCGACGGCAAACTGGTGGCGGTGACCCGTCAGCCGTTAAACGGCGAGCAGGCGCGGCAGTTCGTCTACAGCATCATGAATGAAGATCAGCGCAGCGAATTCGAGGAGACGAACGAGTGCAACTTCGCGATCAGCCCGCAAGGCATAGGGCGATTTCGCGTGAATGTCTTTCGTCAGCAACAACGCGTGGGCATGGTGTTGCGCAAGATCGAGACTCGTATCCCGCACTTTGAGGAATTGAATCTTCCACCAGTCTTGAAGGACATCGCGCTCACCAAGCGCGGGCTCGTGATCTTCGTGGGCGCCACCGGTTCAGGTAAGTCGACATCGCTTGCGGCCATGGTCGGTTACCGCAACGAGTATTCGAGCGGCCACATCATCACGATCGAGGATCCGATCGAGTTCGTGCACGAGCACAAGAGCTGCATCATTACCCAGCGCGAGGTCGGGGTCGATACGGACTCGTTTGAGACCGCTCTCAAGAATACCTTGCGCCAGGCGCCGGACGTGATCCTGATCGGTGAGGTACGCGCCCGCGAGACCATGGATTATGCGATCGCCTTTGCCGAGACCGGCCACTTGTGCCTTACCACCTTGCACGCCAACAGCGCCAATCAGGCCCTCGACCGCATCATCAACTTCTTTCCCGAGGACAGGCGTGGGCAGTTGCTCATGGACCTCTCTTTGAATCTCAAGGCCGTGGTATCGCAACGCCTGATCCCCAAGCGCGATGGCAACGGCCGGGTCGCAGCCGTCGAGATCATGATCAATACCCCGTTGATCGCGGATCTGATCCTAAAGGGCGAGATCCATGGGATCAAGGAACTCATGGCCAAGTCCGGGGAGGCCGGCATGCAGACCTTCGATCAAGCCCTGTTTGGCCTGTACGAGGCCGGCCTCATAGGGTATGACGAGGCCATGCGCAACGCGGATTCCCAGAACGATCTGCGGCTGCGCATCAAGTTGCAGAGCAAGGACGCGAAAGACGGGGCCCTGGGCGACACGCTACGCAACATCACATTCTGATACCGGATTGGGAGGCTGCTCGGTTTCAAGGAGCGGACGGCCTTGCCTTGGCGGCAGGCGCGAACTCGCGCTAGAATCCGCGGGTCGTTAAAGGACGTGCCGAGAGGGGCGCGGCGCGCGCCCATGGGACGGATCCGCCGCCATGATGACGTAAGGCAGGAAGATTGATGACCCGTGAGCGTCCCATCGGCGTATTTGATTCCGGCATCGGCGGCCTTACGGTCGTGCACGCCCTGATGCGGGCCTTGCCAAACGAGCGCATCGTGTATTTTGGCGACACGGCGCGGCTGCCCTACGGCACCAAGTCGTCGGCGACCATCGCAGGCTATGCCGCGCAGATTACCGAATTCCTGTTGAAGCGCGACGTGAAGATGCTCGTCGTGGCCTGTAACACCATGGCCGCGGTAGCCTTGCCGGTCGTGACCGGCCTGTCTCCGGTCCCCGTGGTGGATGTTCTCGACGCGGGCGCCCGCGCGGCGGCCGGTGTGAGCCGGGTCGGGCGGGTCGGCGTCCTTGCGACCCTCACCACCGTGAGCTCCGGTGCCTATGAGCGCGCCCTGCGTATTCATGCCCCAGAACTGCATGTGGTGGCCAAGGCCTGCCCTCTGTTCGTCCCGTTGGTCGAGGAAGGGTGGTTGGATCATCCGGTAACCGAGCTTACGGCGCAGGAGTACCTGCGACCAGTGCTGGCCCAGGGCGTCGATACGCTCGTGCTCGGCTGCACCCATTACCCGTTGCTGAAGCCTTTGCTTACGCGTCTCGTGAGCGATACGACGGTCCTCGTGGATTCCGCGGAGACCACCGCGGCCCGTGTCGCCGCGGTTTTGCAGGCGCAGGACCTGTGCCGGCCGCCAGGGGACATGCCGCCCGCGCATGAATACCACGTTACCGATGTCCCGCAACGCTTTCGGGCGGTGGGCGCCTTGTGTCTTGGCGGACCGCTTCCCGACGTTCATCTCGTGCGCTGGTAGGAGGAGTCGTGGGCCCCGCGCCGCTCATGAGTTCCGCTCAGTGGTATTGGCCCGGCCGGCCGCCGCTTCCGGACGCTCACTTCGTCGTCGCAACCGCGGAGGCCGCAGCGCAAGCGACGGCGCTGCTGGTTGCCCTTAAGGAGGCAACGGCCAAGCCGTTTGCGCTGCTCTTGTTGGATGAAGGCCCTTATCATGGGCCCTTGCCGTGGCTGCGTCTCCCGGGTTTGCGGCCCCGACGGGTGCTTGCGCGTCTTAAGGCGCGCTCGCTCTTATGTCTCGTAGACGGCGAACGGGTACGCGCGCTGGCTGCGGCGGCGAATTGTCCGGTCGTGTGGGTAAATGGCCGTTCCCGTGACCTGCTCACCTTGGGACAGGTATGCGTGGCGAGCCGGGCCGTGGCCGATCATATCGGCGGGGGCACGGTCACGGGCGATCCCCTGGTCACCTGGTCGCCGTCCGTTACGACGGCGGACGCGGGATTTTGTGGGCGCTTTGCGGCCGTGCGCACGGCCGGCCGCTTCATCCTGTATTTCGGGAATACCGTCGCAGGCGACGAGACCGTGGCCTACCAGACTTTTCTGGGCGTGCGCGCGGGGGCGGGCGGTCTGCTTGCGCTGGCCCCGCACGACCCCACGCGCCACGAAGGCGTGTATCGGGACGCGATCAAATATCATCTACAGACCGTGCGCCAAACCCGCCTCATGACATCCGAGGTCCCGGCCAAGACTCGCGTGTATTACATCGAGAGCCCGGCGGCACGCCAGGCGATGTACGCCTGCGCCGATGTGATCGTAGTCGGCGGCACGTTCACGGACACGCCTGCGCCGCCCCTGGATGAGGGGATCTGGTGCGGGACCCCGCTTGTGCTTGGACCCTATCCCAAAGACGCTCGGCTGGCCGCCGCGCAGGCCGCCCTGGTGGCCGCAACAGGCCCCACCGCGGAGGCCGTGGCCGCCGAGGTGCAGGCCCTGCTCGCCGACCCGGACCTGCGGGCGCGCCGGTCGCAGGCCTGGCGGGAATGGTTGACGCTCCAGGGTACGGCACAGGCGCGCTTCGTGACATGGTTTCAGCGGTTCGATGCGTCTCCGACAGCGTTGCCGTAGGCCCCGCACTCCGCTTATCGCGCCCGCCCCCGCTCATAGGCGATCTCGCCGTCCTTGATGGTCATGACGACCTGTCCGCGCACGGTTTTTCCAAAAAACGGGTTATTGCAGCCCTGCGTCTGCCGAGAACCGAGGTCCAGTGTCCAGGTGGCGGCGGGGTCGTAGAGGCAGATGTCGGCCGCGCCGCCGGGCTTGAGGGTGCCGGCTGCGATCCCAAGCGCTGCGGCGGGCCCGGAGGTGAGTGCTGCCAGGGCCCGTACGAGCCCGATATCCCCCCCTTCCGCGAGTTCCAGAGTGAGCGGCAGGAGCGTTTCGAGACCCGCGATCCCGGGCGCGGAGTCACTGAAGGGCCGCTCCTTGGCATCGGGCTCGTGCGGTTGATGGTCCGAGCACACCGCATCGATCACGCCGCCGGCTACGGCCGCCCGCAAAGCCGCGCGGTCTGCTACGGTCCGTAGCGGGGGCCGCACGTGATAGTTGCTGTCGAAGACCCCGATATCGTCTTCCGTCGCGTGGAGCTGGTGGATGGGCGTATCCGCCGTGATCTTTAGTCCGCGCTGCTTGGCGTCGGCGATCAAGGCTGCGCCACGCGCCGTCGAGATGCCGCAGAAATGGGCGCGCGCGCCGGTCTCCTGAATGAGCGCCAAGGCCCGGAATATCTCGATCAGCTCGGCGCTTTCCGGTATGCCCGCAAGCCCGAGCCGGGTCGACACACGCCCCTCATGGACTACGCCCTGTGCACCCAGCCACGGGTCCTCGGGGGTCAGGAAGACCAGCAGGTCCATCCCGGCGGCATACTCGAGGGCGTGGCGCAAGACGGCTGTGTCTTTGATGGGCGCACCCGCGTTGCCAAGCCCGATGCAGCCGGCCGCGTGCAAGGCGTGCATGTCGGCTAAATGGCCGCCGGATAGCCCGCGCGTGAGGGCGCCTATGGGTAGGACCCGGGGCCCTGCGACCTCGCGGGCGCGATTGATTAGCCACTGGACGGCGGTCGGATGTTCGAGAACGGGCTCGGTATCCGGTGGACAGCACAGGGTAGTGACGCCGCCCGCCAGGGCGGCGCGACCTTCGCTTGCGACCGTGCCCTTGTGTTCAAGGCCCGGTTCGCGCAAGCGGGCCCGCATGTCGATGAGTCCCGGGCACACCACGAGCCCCTGGGCCTCGATAGTGCGGTCGGCGATGAAATCTGCGGGCGGTGCAAGCCCCGCGATCTGCGCACCCTTAACATAAAGGGTCGCCACGCCGTCCCAACCGGTGCCAGGATCGATGACGCGCCCGCCGACGATGGCGATGTTCACGATGTCTTGGCCTCCGCCGCTTGGGCCCCGGCCAGTCGTGCCAAGATCGCCATGCGTACGGCGATACCGTTCGTGACCTGGGGCAGGATGACCGATTGGGGCCCGTCGGCGACCTCCGAGGCAATCTCGAGGCCGCGGTTCATGGGCCCGGGGTGCATGACGATTGCCTGCGGATGGGCGTGCCGCAGACGATCGGGCGTAAGTCCGTATAGTGCAAAATACTCGCGCGCGCTTGGGATGAGGGCCCCGCTCATGCGCTCGAACTGCAGGCGCAACATAATGACGACATCGACGTCCTTCAGGCCCGCGTTCATGTCGGTGTAAGGGGTGACCCCGAGGCTTGCGACCGCGGCGGGCATGAGCGAGCGGGGCGCGATTACGCGGATCTCTTTGGTGCCAAGCGCCGTCAGTGCATGGATCTGGGAGCGTGCCACTCGCGAGTGCAGGACATCACCTACGATGGCTACCGTAAGACGACGAAAGTCGCCCTTGTAGCGGCGTATCGTGAACATGTCGAGCAAGCCCTGGGTCGGATGGGCGTGGCGCCCATCCCCGGCATTGACCACATGCACATGCCGGGGGACGGAGCGCGCAATGAGGTCTGCGGCTCCGCTTAGGGGATGACGGATCACGAACAGGTCCGTATGCATGGCCTCGAGATTGCGCACGGTGTCGAGCAGGCTCTCGCCTTTCTGGGTGGCCGATACGCTCGTATTGATGTTGATGATGTCGGCCGAGAGGCGCTTGCCGGCGATCTCGAACGTGGTGCGCGTGCGCGTACTCGCCTCGAAAAACAGATTGACTATGGTCTTGCCGCGCAGCAGGGGGACCTTTTTGATCTCGCGCTCACCCACGCTTATGAAGGATTCGGCAGTGTCGAGGATTTCTGTGATCGTCCGCCCGCTCAGGGTCTCGGTCGTGAGAAAATGCTGACGTTGCTCCGCGCTTTCGCGCGTTCCTTCGGCAATCACTCCGGTTTCTCCGTGATCCGGACGCCCAGCGGGTTTGGTCCGGTGAGTTTTATGTGCTGATGGGGGCTCAACGTCACCGCCGCTCCCACGATATCCGGTTGCACGGGGAGTTCGCGTCCGTCGCGCACGATCAATACCGCGAGTGCTACGGATGCGGGGCGTGCAAAGTCGAATATCTCGTTTAAGGCCGCCCGGATGGTGCGGCCGGTGTGGAGTACGTCATCGACCAGGATGATATGGCGCCCGTCGAGCGATACGGGCAAGTAAGACGTCTTGACCTGCGGATGGATGCCCACCCGACTGAAGTCGTCCCGGTAGAAGGAGATGTCGAGCGTCCCCAGGGGCTCCGTGAACGCGAGCCGTTTATGCAGACGTTCGGCGACCCACACGCCGCCGGTGTGGATGCCGATCATGAGCGGCTTGCGTTCCTTGAAGGGACCGGCCCCGTCGACCATGCGCGCCAAGGCGTGCTCCACGTCGATCACAGTTTGCCTACCTCGTTTTCCGGTGCGTCCGGTCGGCGCTCATCGAAAAAGGCCTGAAGTATGGTGACGGCCGCCAAGGTATCGAGTGTGGCCTTGCGCCGGCTCTTGCGCGCGCCGGTGTCTGTCAGCTGCTCGCGCGCCCATAGCGTCGTCAACCGCTCGTCGACCCAGTATACCGGGAGATGGTAGCGGCCGTCCAAGCGGTGCCCAAAACGCCGGCTCAAGCCCGTCATCGGATTGTCGCTGCCATCCATGTTGCGGGGCAGACCGATGACGAGACCGACGGGCTCCCAGAGGCGCAGCAGGCGTTCGATCGCCGTCCAGTCAGGCCCGCGGCGCGAGCATTGAACGGCCCCTGCGCCCTCGGCATGACCGGCGGGCGAGCGTCCCACCGCTACGCCTATGCTCTTGGTGCCGTAATCGAACCCTAGAAATATCCCGTCGGTCACGCGTGCCCGGCGTCCCCGCACAGCCGTGTCACGTCGACCCCCAGGAGATGTGCCGCCGCCGCCCAGCGGGCCTCGGGCGGGGTCTTAAACAAGACCTCGGAGGTCGCCGGGACACTCAGCCAGGCATTGTCGGCGATCTCTTGCTCGAGTTGCCCCGGTCCCCACCCGGCATAACCGAGGGCCAGGATAAACTGTTTGGGGCCCTCGCGGTTGGCGATCGCCTGGAGGATGTCCCGGGAGGTGGAGACTCCGAGGGTTTCGCTAACCGCCAGGGTCGATTCCCAGGTGCCGAGCGGTTCATGGACGACGAAGCCCCGATTGTTTTGGATGGGGCCCCCGAAGTACACCGGTTGCCGGGCGGCGAGGGTATCGGGGTTTTCGATCTCGAGTTGCTGAAAGACCTCCCTCAAGGCCAGTTCGATGGGCCGGTTGATGATGATGCCCATGGCGCCTTCGGCGCTATGTTCGCAGATCAAGGTCACGGTCCGGAAGAAATTGGGATCGCCCAGACCGGGCATGGCGATCAGGAATTGGTTGGCGAGCGGTGTGGTCGCGTTCATGACGTCCTCCCAGCGAAGTGGTGGGCACGTGGGCCGAGACTGTAAAGGCCCCCTGAGTACGGCTTAAACGAGCGACGAGAGGCGTGGGAATCCCGTCTAAGTATTGCCTCGCCCAGCGCCTGTTTCTTGGCTGCGCCCTAGTATCCGGCATGGTCTGCGCGGTTTCAAGGGAATCACGGGCGCGCCCCCAGGGTTTGCACCGGGCCGGCGCCCGCCATTCGCCCCCCGCGAAATCGCCAGGTGCGGATGATCGCGAGACTCGGTGGTGCGCCCCCCGACACGGCGGGCAGCGGCGGGAATGGCGCAGCCCCGCGGACGATGGCGATGGCCGCACGGTCGAGGGCCGGGTAGGGCGATGGCCGCAGGATCTTCACGGCCTCAAGCTGGCCGTTACGTGCGATACGGGCCTCGAGCACGAGCGAGCCGGTCAAGTGGCGGGCGGCGAGGGTCGCAGCATAGGCACGGCTGCCGATCCGTTCCATGCGCCGGTTCCAGTTCATGATGTAGCGGGCGTACGCGAAGCGCCGCGCCGATACCCCCCCGTGGCCCTGTCCGGCGGTCTGTGTGTTGCGCAGATCGCGCCGGATCTCCGCCCTGAGCTGCGCCGCTTCGGCGGCGATCCGCCGACTGATCCCCATCTGCTCGGAAATCGCCGCCTGCAATTGCCAGGTGGGTTTGACAAAGCTCAGGGTAAGCGGCGACTGGCGCACGCGCAGGATGCGAAATCGGCGCTGGTGGGCTGCGGTCGTGTGCGGCCTTCGGCGCGGTTTAGGTGTCCCGCCGCCGGTATGGGTGGCCGCAAACGGGCTATGCGCGGCATGGTGGCGGTGGACCCCGCCGCCGCCACGGGTATTGACCTGAGCCCGGCGGCTCGCGGTCTGGGGCTTGGCCGGGGTGCGGGTTTGCACGAGCGTCACGTCGAGGCTGCGCAAGGCGCCGGGCTTGGGCATGCGAAAGCGCAGCCCCAGGATGAGCACGAGATGGAAGAGTGCCGCGAGGAATAGGGCGATCCCCAGCCGGTCAGCGGGTTTGAGCCGCGCGGCCGTCATGATCGGCGTGCGGCGAGCCGGCGCTCGAGGGCCGTAAAGAGGTCCCCGGCGATGTTCAACTGAAAGCTTGCGTCGAGCTCACGCAAGCCGGTAGGGCTCGTGACGTTGATCTCCGTCAGGCGGTCGCCTATGACGTCCAGACCAACGAAAAGCAGTCCGCGCTCGCGCAACACGGGCCCCACCCGTTCGCAAATCTGGCGATCGGTGGCGCTCAGGGCTTGCCCGACCCCGGTTCCGCCGGCTGCCAGATTGCCCCGGGTCTCGCCGGGCGCCGGGATCCGCGCGAGCGCGAAGGGTACCGCTTGGCCGTCGATCATGAGGATGCGTTTATCGCCTTCGGTAATGGCAGGCAGATAGCGCTGGGCCATGGTGTAGCGGGTCTCGTTGCCGGTCATGGTCTCAAAGATGACGGCGATATTGGGGTCGGCTGCCGTGACCCGGAATATCGAGGCCCCGCCCATGCCATCCAAAGGTTTTAGCACGATATCTTGATGTTCGCGCAGAAAGGCCGTAAGCGCGGCCTTGCGCGCGCTGACCAAGGTAGCGGGCATGCAGTCGGCAAACCAGGTCGTAAAGAGCTTTTCGTTGGCGTCCCGTAGGCTCGCTGGACGATTCACGACCAAGACCCCGGCCCGTTCGGCCTGTTCGAGGAGATAGGTCGTATAGATGTAGTCCATGTTAAAAGGCGGGTCTTTGCGCATCAAAATGATGTCGCAATCGGCAAGTGCGATCTCGCGCGCGGGCCCGAGCCTACACCAATCATCATCGGAGTCTTGCACAGTGAGGGGGCGCGCCTGACCCACTGCCCGATCGCCCCGTAGGCCGAGGTCGCGCGCCTCGAGGAAGTCGATCTGGTAAGAGCGGCGCTTTGCCTCCCTGAGCAGACCGACGGTGGTGTCTTTGTAGGCCTTGATGTGATCCACCGGATCCATGACGACTGCCAAACGCCGATTCACGAGCGAGCCTCCTTCGGTGCACTCTGCAGTTCGCGCGCCGCGGCGAGCAGGGCCAGTCGGCCGATGACCCCGTAGGCGTAAAAGCGGTTGGGCCCCGCATCGGGGGCTTGGCGGCCGTCGGGATTGGCGCAGGATTCGGCAAAGGCGAGCGAGCGAAACTGCATCCCCGGGGCATTCAGGTTCTCGTCGGTCCCACGCGTGGTATGGACGCGGTAGAACCCCCCGACGACGAAGCGGTCCACCATATACACGACGGGCTCGGCGACCGCTTGGTCGGGACCCAGGGTCTCGAAGGTGTACACACCTTCCTGCACCATCACCTCCTGCACGGTTTGACCTTCCTTGATGACCGCCATCTTGTTGCGCTGTTTGCGGTTCAGTTGCCGGACCTCGTCGGCGTGCCGGACGGTCATGATGCCCATGCCGTAGGTCCCGGCGTCGGCCTTGACGATGACGAAGGGCTCCTGGGTGATCCCATACTCGCGGTACTTCTCGCCGACGAGCCGCAGCACCTCGTCCACCTTTTGCGCCAGGCACTCCTCGCCGTCGCGCTTTTGGAAATCGATGCAGCCGCAGCGCCGGAATATCGGATCGATCAGCCAGGGGTCGATGCCCGTCAAGGCCCCAAACTCGGCGGCCAGCGTCTGATACTCGGTGAAGTGCTGGGATTTCAAGCGGTTCCACCACCCCAGTGACAGCGGCGGCATGACCGGTTGGGCGAGGTTTTGCAAGATATCCGGCGGTCCGGCAGACAGGTCGTTATTCAGGAGCACGAGACAGGGATTGAAGCCTGCCACGCCTACCCGGTCGCCGGCCCGGGTCAGCGGCTCCACGGCTATGGTCCGTCCGTTCGCAAGAGCCATGTCGTAGCGTCCGGCCTCTCCCGTCATGAGCGATCCGACCCGCACCCGGTAGCCGGCGCGCTCGAGGAGCATGACAAGGGCCCCCACATTCTCCCAATAAAACGTATTGCGTGTATGGTTTTCCGGGACCAGCAGGATACGCGAGGCCTGCGGGCATAGGCGCTCCACCGCCGCCTGCAGGGCCTGCACGCACAAGGGGTGGAATGCCGGGTTCAGGTTATTGAAGCCGGCCGGAAATAGATTCGTGTCGACCGGGGCGAGCTTGAAGCCCGCGTTACGCAGGTCCACGGAGGTGTAGAAGGGCACGGGGGTGCTGAGCCATTTTTCGTGAAACCATTGCTCTATCAAGGTCTCGTTTTGCAAAAATCGCTCTTCGAGCGCGAGCAGCGGGCCGGTCAGGGCCGTCGTCAGGTGGGGAACGGCCTGATGCATGGGCTCAAAGTCCATGGACAAACCTCGTGTCGTTGAGAGGGTGAATAGTGACACTATGTGCGGAGGAAAGGGAAGGCGCGGCCGCCCGTCGCCCCAGAACACCGGGTCCGGCCGCCAGCCCCGGGGGCCGTACCCTTGAGCGGCCGGGATGGCCTCGGGCCGCACAACGGTCTAGAATTTTTTATCGGCGGGTTAAATGGATTTTGGCCGTAGCTTATGCTAGTAAATCAGTAGGGTGGGGAAACGAGCGCAGGGACGGTCTCAAAAAACGGCCGTACCCGGCACAACGGCGAGGGGTCCCGTGGGTATTAAGGTTATGATAATCGACGACAGCAACACGATCCGGCGAACGGCGGAGGCCCTGCTAAAGAAGGCGGGCTACGACGTGTATACCGCCGGGGATGGCTTTGAGGCGATGGCCGTCATCACCGACCGCCGCCCCGACATCATCTTTGTGGATATCATGATGCCGAGGCTCGACGGGTACCAGACGTGCCTTCTGATTAAGAACAACAAGGCCTTCAAGCACATCCCGGTCATCATGCTCTCGAGCAAGGACGGGTTGTTCGATAAGGCCCGCGGCCGTATCGCAGGCTCGGAGGAGCATGTGAACAAGCCCTTTACGCAGGAAGAGCTGGTCGAGGTCATCAGCAGGCATGTCCACTAGCGCGTCCCGTCACCCAAGGTTTTTACGGGTTTTGGCTGTTTGGACATACGAGGAGAGATAGGCAATGGCGATAAAGAGCATTCTGGTAGTCGACGACTCGCCCACCGAATTGCATCTTCTACAAGAGATGTTAGGCCGTAACGGCTTTACGATCTCCACAGCGCGTAGCGGCGAGGAGAGTCTGGAGAAGCTTAAGACCATGCGGCCCGACCTGATCCTGATGGATGTCGTGATGCCCGGCATGAGTGGGTTCGAGGCGACGCGTACTATTGCGAAAAGCCCGGCCACGGCGGGAATACCGATAATCATCTGCACGACCAAGGGTCAGGAGACCGACAAGGCCTGGGGGCTGCGGCAAGGGGCCAAGGACTATATCGTAAAGCCCGTTGTTGAAAGCGTTCTGCTCGACAAGATCCGCGCCTTGTGAGCGATAGCGCCCAGGATAGCGCCTTCGCCCTGCTTTTGAAGATGCAGGCGCAGGCCCGTGCCAGCGCCCCCGGCCTGCCCGAGCAGGTGGCGGCGACGCCGCTTTGGAGCGGTCTTGGGTTTCGTCTTGCCGGACTTTCGTTGCTGGTGGCCTTGGATCAGGTAGCGGAGGTCCTCGTACGCCCCGAGGTAACCCGGGTGCCAGGCACCAAACGCTGGGTTAAGGGCATCGCCAACGTCCGTGGTACGCTGCTTACCGTCATCGATTTGGCGGAGTATTTCGGTAAGCCCGCGGTTCCGGTCGATGATAAGGCGCGCCTTTTGGTTATGCATGTGGGTGATTTCAGCACGGGCCTCGTGGTCAACGAGGTCTTGGGTTTGAAGCATTTCGATGCCGAGCGGGATCGGCGCGACATCGCGGGGCTCGATAACGCGGTACTGATGCATGTACAGACGGCATACATGCAAGAAGACGTGTTGTGGGGCGTATTTGATCTGCGTTCCTTGACGGAGAGCCTGACATTCAAGCACGTCGCCGCCTGATGGCGGTGTCCGGTCTGCTTGGGGCGCGCAAAAAGAACGTTAAAAGAGGTTATCAATCATGGTGGCGAGACTGTCCAAAAAGAAGGGGGTCGTTTTGGATCAGCCGACCGAAGAGCTGGCGTCAGTGGGCGGCGGACAGGGCGAACAATTTATCGATGTGCAGCCTGCGGCCACGAAGCGCGCCAAGGCCAAGGGTGCCAAAAAGGATTCCCGTTTCGGGCGCGGGATCACGAGCGTCACGGTCCTTTTGTTGTTGATGGTGGGATCGCTGATCGGGGTCGCGATACTCTTTGGTTCGGAGGCCGAGCAGGCCAGCCGCGACTCGCAGTACATCGAGCAATCCGACCAGCTCCTGATGCTGTCCCAGCGTATCGCCAAGGATTCGGCCGCGGCGACGCTTGGCGAAGAGAGCGCGTTTAGCGATCTCAAGCATTCGCGTGCCGAGTATCAGACCATCATCAACAGCCTGAAAAACGGTAACGCCGCACTGGGTATCCCGCCAAGTCCCGCGGCCGTGCGCCCAGCCCTCATGGCCTTGGACACCCGCTGGCACCTGGTGCGCCACCACGTCGATCAGATCATAAAAGAGGAAGAGCCCTCGCTCATGATGCATGACTACGTGGCCACGGTGGACCAGACCGCGCCCATGTTGTTGGCCTTGTGGGACGAGATCGTAACGCGCGGCATCCGGGCCCATATGTCGCCGCAGCTCATCTATCTGGCGGGCCGCCAGGGCATGTTGAGCCAGCGGATCACGATGGAGGTCAACCTCTTCGCACAAGGAGGCAGCTCCGCGGCCGTGGCAGCCGCCGAGTTTGGTCAGGACACCAAGCTCTTCAAAGAGACCCAGGATCAGCTCGGACCCGAATTACCGGCCGTGACGCAAGCCAAGTTCGCCGCGGCGGTCAAGACCTTCACGGCCATGGACGTGAGCGTGCAGGGTATTTTGGCCGACGCCGCACCCCTCTTCGTGGCCCAGCGCGCGGGTACCCTCATTTTCCATGAGAGTAACAAGCTTTTGGCCCGCAGCCGGGCGCTTGTGAACGCTTATGTGGCCCTGTCGCACCGGCGCCAGTTCGAGGAGTACGTGGGCTATGGCCTGGGCGCACTGTCCCTGGTGTTCCTGTTGCTACTCGGACGCAAGCTCGTGGGCGACGAACGGGCCCGCGCGCGACAGAGCGCGAACCAAAACCGCGAGACTCAGGACGCCATCTTGAAGCTCTTGGATGAGATGGGCGATTTGGCCGACGGCGATCTCAGCATCCAGCCCGAGGTGACCGAACAGATCACGGGGGCCATCGCCGACTCCATCAACTATGCCGTAAAGGAGATGCGTAACGTCGTGTACCGCATCAACTCGACGGCCCAGGAAGTGGCCGCGGCCTCGAACCGCAGCCGCAAGACCGCCGCCGAGCTCAACGAGGCGGCGACCCGCCAGGCAAGCCAGATCCTGGCCACGACCGAGCGTATACGGGCCATGGCCAAATCGATGGACGAGATGTCCCAGAGCGCCGGAAAGTCGGTGGAGGTGGCGCAAGGCTCGGTCGCTACCGCCAAGCGCGGCGCCGAGGCCGTGCAAAACACGATCAAGGGTATGGATGAGATGCGCGAGCAGATTCAAGAGACCGCCAAGCGTATCAAGCGCCTAGGCGAGAGCTCGCAGCAGATCGGTGAGATCGTGGAGCTGATCAACGACATCGCCGAGCAGACGAACATCCTGTCCCTGAACGCCGCCATCCAGGCCGCCATGGCCGGCGATGCGGGCCGCGGGTTCGCGGTGGTGGCCGACGAAGTCCAGCGGCTTGCCGAGCGTTCCGGGGCGGCTACGAAGCAGATCGCCGATCTCGTGAAGACCATTCAGGCCGATACCAACGAAGCGGTGAGCTCGATGGAAAAGGCCACGAATGGCGTGGTCGAGGGTACGCGACTGGCGGATGCCGCGGGTCAGGCCCTTGGGCAGATCGAATCGGTGTCCGAACAGTTATCCGGCCTCATCGTGCGCATCGCGAAAGACGCCCATGTCCAGTCCCAGGCGGCGACTACGGTGTCGAGCAGCATGAGTGAGATCCAGGAGGCGACGGCAACCACGTCTGCGGGTACGCAGCAGACCGCCGAATCCATTGCGAAGCTGTCGGATCTCGTGGGTGAACTGCAGGCCTCAGTCGCGGGCTTTAAGCTGCCGGCCTGATCTCATACCGTCCGGGGGTAAGATGGTCACCGAAAGCAGTGTCGACCTCGGAACTCTGGGGTGGGTTAAAGACGAGATCGATGAGACCTTGAGGCAAGCCCGGCTTGCCCTCGAGGCCTTCGTCGAGCAGCGGGCCGACGAGGCCAAATTGCGGTTGTGTGGCACCTACCTGCACCAGGTGAGCGGGACCCTCACTATGGTCGAGTTGGACGCCTTGGCGGAGCTCGTCGGCGAGGCCGAGGCCTCCGTGCAGGCCCTGCTGGTCGGCACCGAGGCCCCGCGCGAAGAGGTCTTGGAGCCCCTCGCGCGCGCCCTCCTGTTGTTACCGGATATCGTCGATCGCGTCCAGGTACGCGGGCTCGGCGACGGTCAGGACCTGCTCAGACTTGCGAACGAATTGCGGGCCGGCCGGGGACTTGCACCCTTGCCTGCGCAGACGTTTTTCGTGGTGGATTACTCCGTACGGCCCCCTGATGCCACTGCCCGCGACGATGCGGGCTTTGTCGCAGCGTTCCGCCAGCAACGGCGAGTTTTTCAGGCGGCCTTACTGGCCTGGCTCAAGGGTCTGCGCGCGCCTGACGACATGACCATGGCCGACCTCCTGCAGGATTGGCGGTTACGCGTGGCATTCATGCCGGTGGCCCAATGCCTGTGGGTGGGCGAGGCCTTCTTGCGGCATATCCTGGGTGCCACTGCGGCGGGCGCGGACGACAAGAAGCTCGTCTCCCGGCTCGACCAGTTGCTCAAACGTTTTGCCGACGGCCAGGATAAGGGTGGGGTACGCACCCAGTGCGAGCGCCTGACCCGCGATATGCTCTTCGTGCTCCGCGGAGCGGCTGACACCGATGAGGTTGTGGCGGCCGTCGCCGCGGCCTTTGGTCTGGGTCGGGGCGAGGAGGAGCCTTCGGGCCCGTCCATTGCGGCGCTGCGTTCCATCGCAAGCGCCCTGAGTCAGGAGATCGCCCAGGGCCAGGCCTTGCTCTCGCGTTGTTTCGACTCGAGCCAGAGCGGCACGGCCGCCGATGGCGAATTGGTCGATTTGCTCGACAAAATGGCCAAGACCTTCCTGGCGCTCAATATCGAACCCCTGAAGGAACTGGTGGGCGAGGCGGCCAATGTTTGCCGGGCCGTCGGGGAGGGACGGCTCGCCAAGTCCGGCGCTGTGGCCATGGCGCTTGCCCAGGCGCTGCTCCAGATCGAGACCGCCGCCCGCGACATCCCTTATGGGGTGGCCGGCTGGCAAGCGGGGGTCGAGGACCAGCGTCGGACCCTCGTCAACCTGTCGGTAGCACCCGACACCACCGGCATGGAGGTGTCCGAGGCCCCGCTGTCAGTGCAGGATCGTCGGCAGCTGATCGGGGCCGTGGGGGCTGAGATTCTTGCCAATCTGGCCCAGATCGAGGAACGATTCATCGCCTTTGCCGCTTCGCCCTGGGACCACGGGGGGCTTTCCGGGGTCGCGGCGCTCGCCGGGCAGGTCGAAGCGGCCTTGCAGGTCCTGGAAGAGGGGGTGGCGGCCGGTCTCGCCGGGATCCTCTTTCAGGCCTTGCAGGGCTTTGCCGAGGGGCGGCTGCGTCCCGAGGGCGCGGCCGCGGAGGCCCTGGCGGCTGCCGTGGCTGGTCTCGAGGCCCACGTCAACGGACTCAAGCGCGGGCGTCCCCTCGCACCCTCCGAGATCGACGCCTTAGGCGCCGGTCTGCGCGCCGCACTCGCGGCGGCCCCGTCCTCGGCGGAGCCTGCCCCGGCGGGATCTCCGGCGGCGGCCCCCGAGCCTTGCTCAAGCGCACACCCCCCTATCGACCCCGAGATCCTGCCGGTCTTTCTGGAAGACGCCCATCAGGCAATAGCGCAACTCGACGAGGCGCTGCCGGCCTGGCAGGCGGATGGCGCCGACGAAACCGCGATTGGCCTGGCGCGGCGTGCCTTCCATACCCTAAAAGGCAGTGGTCGCATGGTCGAGGCCGGCGAGATCGCCGAACTGTGTTATGACGCGGAGACCCTGTTGAATAAGGTCCGCGCGCGCGAACTCGGGACCCTGCCGGCGACCGTCAGCTGGATCGGGCAGGCCGCGCAGGCGGTCCGCGACTGGGTGCAGGCCATCGAAAGCGGCCGGCCCTTGCCGGAGATGATGGCCATCCGACAGGCCTTGCAGACCTTAAGCGCCGGCGGTGAACTGTCGGCTGCGCCGCCACCTGAGGCCCGCAGGGCGCCGGCTATCGGGGAAGGAGAGGTGCTGGTCTTGGCGACCCCCGCGCCCGCGGCGGAGGTCGATGCCGTGGTCGCACCGATACCGGGCGCCGAGGACGGTGCCAGACACGATCCCGATGCCTCGCTGCTCGCCCACGATCCGCTGTTGCGTGACATCTTCGTGAATGAGACGCGCGACCATTTGGCGGTATTGCGGGACGTATTCGCTACGGGTGCCGAAGCGCCGGTATCCGCACCGCTTTTGCGGGCCGTCCACACCATGCAGGGCAGCGCGCGTTCGGTATCGCTCGTCGCCATGGCGGAGGCCTGTGCGGGCATCGAGCATTACCTCCAGAGACGGGAACTCAATCAGGAACCGGTCGGGGCCGAGGGCGTGCAGCTGTTGACCGACCTCGCGCGCGAGACCGAAGGCCTTTTGGAGGCCTTGGTGAGCGGTGTGGCCGGCGGCGACTTCAGCGGGCTTGCACTGCGGCTTGCGGCGATCGCCCACGAGGATTTGCCGGCCCCTGAATTGACGTGGTGGCAAAAGAATTCGGCTATGCAGGAGTCGGCGCGGATCGGGACCGAGGCGGAGGCGAGTGCGGCCGCCGAGGATCCTGCAGCCGTCCCCGAGGAGCGGGTGCCTGCGGCCGCGGTCTTCGTGCCGCACGAGGAGGCGCAAGGCCCCGAGATCCCGGCCCCGGCGGCCCTGGGCGCGGGCGAGACGCCCGAGACCATAGATCCCGAATTGCGCGACATCTTTCAAGATGAGGCACGCGATCTGCTGGAGTCCTTCGAGGCCGCCCTCGCGGACTGGCGTGGTCAGCGCGAGAACAAGGAGTACCTGGGGTCGCTCAAACGCGTCTTACATACACTCAAGGGCGGCGCACGGATGTGCGGGGCGATGCGCATGGGCGACTTGGCCCATGCGACAGAGGAGTTGTTACGGCGTGTCGAGGAGGGCGGCGCCGTAGACGACTCTACCTTCGCCCTTATGGACGCGGCCGCCGAGGGTCTAGGGGCCCTGTACAAGGCCTTCGTGACCGGCCGCAGTCTGGCCCTGACCCCCGAACATACGCGGCTGCTTGCGGCCTTGCGGGGCGAGACACGCCCGGGCGAGGGCGGCGCGGTGCCGGTTGGGGCGCCCCCGCGCGCCACCGATGAGCCCCCACGCGATGAGCCAGGCACCGCGGAGGTCGCACTGAAAGCGGCGGGCGATACGGCGCCTGCGGCCTTGCCCGAGCCGCATGAGGACCTGTTTCAACCCGAGGTGGCGACCCAGGTCCGGGTTCGCACCGCGCTCTTGGACCGCCTCGTTGCCTATGCCGGCGAGGTCAGTATTGCCCGTTCGCGCATGGAACAGCAGGTCTTTAGCCTGAAAGAGCATCTCGTGGAGCTAAACGGTAATGTGAAACGCTTCCGCGAACAGGTCCGCGAGCTCGAGATCCAGGCGGAGTCGCAGATCGTGGCGCGCGCCCAGATCGATCAAGGCAATGTGGCGCAAGATTTTGACCCGCTCGAGTTCGATCGCTATTCGCGTCTCCAGCAGCTATCGCGGGGCTTGACCGAGAATCTGCACGATCTGATTACCCTCCATGGCACCCTGGATGGGGTGGCAAGCCAGGCCGAGGCCGTGCTCCAGCAGCAGGCACGCGTCAACACCGAGCTCCAAGAGGGCTTGATGCGTACGCGCATGGTGAGCTTTGCCACGCAAGCCCATCGATTGCGCCAGATCGTCCGGCAGACGTCGCGGGAACTCAATAAGCGGGCCGAACTGATCCTCGCGGCGGCCGATGTCGAACTCGATAGGCACCTGCTGGAGCGCATGATCGGTCCCTTTGAGCACATGATCCGCAACGCCATCGATCACGGTCTAGAGCCGGTGGCCGAGCGTGAGCGTCTGGGCAAGCCGGCCACCGGCAGCATCACGATCCAGGCCGCCCACGAAAGCGGTGAGATCGTGATCCGCGTGTCGGATGACGGTGCCGGTCTCAATATCGATCGCATACGCGCCAAGGCCATAGAGCGCCGGCTCGTCCCGACCGCCGCCTTATTGAGCGATGAGCAGGTCATGCAGTTCATATTGTTGCCCGGGTTTTCGACGGCAGCGAAGGTGACTCATCTGTCCGGACGGGGCGTCGGCATGGATGTGGTTCATAGCGAGGTCAAAAAGCTCGGCGGCGCGATCACGGTGGACACCAAGCCTGGCCGCGGCACGACCTTCGTGATCCGTCTGCCGTTGACTCTGTCCATCACACAGGCCCTCATGGTGAGCTGCGGCGACCAGATGTTCGCGGTGCCGCTCGCGGCCATCGTTAACATCGTCGAGGCGCCCGGAGGGGCGATCGCCGATGCCTTGCGCCAGCCGAAACCCATTCTGCGTTACGGCGGCAAGGACTATCCCTTCATGGATCTCGGGGCGCGATTAGGCATTACCCGAGCAGGCGATGTGCCACGCAAACTGCCTGTGTTGTTGCTGCGGCTCGATGCCCGGGAGGTGGCGGTGGCCGTTGATGGACTGTCGGGGACGCGCGAGGTGGTCGTAAAGTCCCTGGGGCCCCAGTTGAGCGAGATCCGCGGCCTATTTGGCGCCACCATCTTAGGTGACGGCCGCGTGTTGCTGATCCTCGATATCCCGGCCTTGTGGGCGGAAGACGAGGGGCTGCGGGTAGTGCCCATGACCCCCGAGGCCCCGGCGGCGGCGCGACCCCATGTCCTCGTGGTCGACGATTCCCTCACCGTGCGCAAGGTGACGACACGCTTCCTGCAGAAACAGGGGTTCGACACGGCGGCCGCCAAGGATGGCATAGAGGCCCTCGAGCATCTGCGCGAACGAATACCCGACGTCATGCTGGTCGATATCGAGATGCCGCGCATGGACGGTTACGAACTCACCGCGCGCGTCCGCGACGACGTCCGTCTGCGGCATATCCCGATCATCATGATCACGTCGCGCTCCGGCCATAAGCACCGCGAGCGGGCCTTGAGCCTGGGTGTCGACACCTATCTCGGCAAGCCCTATCAGGAAGAGGATTTGCGCAAAGAGATCAGCGCGCTCTTGCGCCGGGGTCACGCATGACGGCTGTGCGGCATTACCTCGAGTTGCGTTTTGCGGGCGGCGTCTTTCTTATGCCGAATCTGCCGGATCTGCTCGTCGAGCCGCGCGAGAACATGTTAGTCGAGATCCGCGGGCGTGCCGCGGCGGTCCGCAGCGTGCAGTCGGTGACCTGGCGCGCCTACGCCCTCGGCCCGGACTGGGCCCCCGTGACCGACAGTCCCTGGACGCGCGCCGTATTCCTGGGCGCACCGGGCCGCCGGCCGGTGGGTTTGTTGGTCGAGGACCTAAAGCTGCTCGCCGCCGATGGTCTGCGCATCGAGCCCTTCACCCCTTTGGGGCCGGCGCCGGTGAGCGGTCAGCACCTATTCAAGGCGGCGGCGATGAGGACGGGGGCGCTGACCCTGGTCCTCGATCCTGACGCCCTGGCGTCTTATTTGCGCGCACAGGAGGACATCCATGGCCCTGGCCGCTGATCGTATCCACGGCCTCTTATTACCGGTGGCCGACCGCTACCTTCTGGTGCCGAGCGCGCTCGTGGCCGAGATCGGCCTGCCCGATACGCTGACCCCTTTACCGCTCGCCCCGCCCTGGCTATTAGGGGTCATGAATTGGCGGTCGCGTCCGGTGCCCGTGTGTGACCTCGGCCGTTTTTGGGGCCCTCCGGTGGTGCCGGGACCCAAATCGCGGGCGGTCGTGTTTTATCCGCTCCCGGGGCGCGGGCCCGCCGAGTTTTTCGCCATCCTGACCAATGCGGAGCCGCAATCCCGCACCATAGACTCGCCGGCTGTGCTTTTGACGGATGAAGACGCGGTTCATCCCCATCTCGCGGTATCCCTGGATCTCGACGGCAAGCGCGTGGGCATCCCCGATCTCGTGAGCTTGAGCGAGCTTTTCTATGATCCCGTCGCGTCCCCCGACGGGGGATCGCTGGACCTCGTGCCGGCCTAGGCGTCGGCCGTCGCGACGTCGATGCCGGCCGCCAGGACCTTCACGAGCGCGTCGATCTCGTCTTCGCGGATGACGTAGGGGGGCATAAGGTAGAGGGTGTCGCCCAAGGGTCGCAAGAGCGCTTCATGCTCGAGCCCATGACGGTAGACGCGGAGACCCCGGCGTTCCCCGGCCGGGTAGGCACGTCCGGCGGCCTTGTCGGCGACGAGATCGAGGGCCGCGATCATGCCGGTCTGACGGATACCCGTCACATGCGGGTGGTCGCGTAGGGTAGCGAGCGCCTCACCCATGGTGGCTGCGAGTCCACGATTGACGGCCAGCGCATCGGTTTGGATAAAGATATCGAGCGTTGCGAGTGCCGCTGCGCACGCGAGCGCATTGCCGGTGTAGCTATGGGAGTGCAAGAAGGCCTTTCCGGTCCCGTAGTCGTCATAAAAGGCCGCATAGACGGCCTCCGTGGTAAGACATACCGACAGCGGCAGATAGCCTCCCGTCAAGCCCTTGCCGAGTAACAGGAAGTCGGGCGTGATCTTCGCCTGCTCGCAGGCAAAGAGCGTGCCGGTGCGGCCGAAGCCCACTGCGATCTCGTCTGCGATCAGATGCACGCCATACTCGTCACAGAGCGCCCGCAGGCCTTGTAGGTAACTCGGGTCGTGCATGCGCATGCCCCCAGCGCATTGCACGAGCGGTTCCACGATGATGGCGCACAGACGCTCATGGTGGCGGGCCAGTATGTCCGCGAGTCCGGACAGTGCGGCGGCGGCGCTCTCTTTGGCCGTGGTGCCGGGCGCCGCCGCGCGCGGATCGGGTGAGGGTGCGACATGGGTCGTAAACAAGAGTGGCGCATAGGCGTCCTTATAGAGCCCTACATCGCTTACCGATAGTGCCCCTACGGTCTCGCCGTGGTAGGAGTGCGCGATGGTGACGAAATCGGTCTTGTGCGCCTTGCCGATGTTGCGCCAATAGTGAAGGCTCATCTTCAGCGCGATCTCGACTGCCGAAGACCCGTTGTCGCCAAAGAAACAGCGCGTAAGCCCCGGCGGCGCAAGCCTTACCAAGGACTCGCATAGGCTGATGGCCGGCTCATGGGTAAAGCCTGCCAGCAACACATGTTCCATGTTTCCGAGCTGCTGGCGGACGGCTTCGTTGATGGCCGGATGGCTGTGGCCGAAGAGATTGACCCACCAGGAACTGATGGCGTCGAGGTAGCGGCGTCCCTCGAAGTCCTCAAGCCATACGCCCTGCGCGCGGCGTATCGGTATCAAGGGGACGGTCAGGTGGTCGTGCATCTGGGTGCAGGGGTGCCAGAGCACCTTGAGGTCGCGTTCGACTAAGGGACCGTTCGGCATGGGGACAGTCTCACCGGTTCGTGGGCGGGGCGCTGCGCGGGCTGTGTGCCGCGCGCCTTACAGGCGCTACCCGGCAGGCCCTATCATAACCGCGTGCCGACTGTGCACCAAACCGCGGCGGGCGCAGGCCGCCGCCCTCGGGCTGCGGCCGAGAATCCTCGTGCCCTCTGCGACTTACGTCCCGGGGCAGGTGTAGACAGGGGTCGATCAAGGTGTGCCATAATGCACCCCCCTGGTATGGCTAGGTGACGAGGCGGTATGGTGAGTACGCAAACCCCAGTCTGCGATTTCGGGCGACCGGTCGTGGATTTCAGGCTGCCTGCCACCGACGGCAGGACGCTTGCGGTCGCCGATGTGCGGGGCCCACGCGGCCTGCTGGTCATGTTCATTTGCAACCATTGCCCCTACGTGAAGGCCATTCGCGATCGTTTGATCCGGGACGTCGCGCAACTGCAGGATCACGGGATTGGGGCCTGCGCGATTATGTCGAATGATCCGACCGACTACCCCGAGGATTCGTTTGCGAACATGCAGCGGATCGCGCAGGAGTACAAATTCCCCTTCCCCTATCTGTTTGACGAGACACAAGAGGTCGCGCGGCGTTTCGGCGCGGTGTGCACCCCCGATTTCTTTGGCTATAACGCCGACCTGAGGCTCCAGTACCGTGGTCGCCTCGACGCGAGCCGCAAGGAGCCGGCCCCGGATGCCCGGCGCGATCTTTTTGAGGCCATGGTCCAGGTCGCGCGGACCGGCGAAGGCCCGCGCGACCAGATCCCGAGTATCGGGTGTTCCATCAAGTGGAAAGAGGCCTAGGGCGCGATGGCCTGCCCCGATCCCTGTACTCCGGCCGGCCTGGCGCTGCTCGAGGACATGGTGCGCGGGGTCGCAGAGCGCGAGATCATGCCGCGCTTTGGAGTCAGCGGGTCGCACGTCAAGGATGACGGCAGTCTCGTGACCGCCGCCGACACGGCGGTGCAGGAGGCGCTTCTGGCGCAGCTGAAGGTGTTGTGGCCGGACCTTACCCTAATGGGCGAGGAGATGGGGGAGGCCGAACAGTATGCCTCGCTGGGGTCGGGACACGGGACCTGGTGCCTCGACCCGCTGGATGGGACGACGAATTTCGTAAACGGCCTGCCGTTCTTTGCCGTCTCCTTGGCCCTGCTCCAAGGGGGCGAGCCGGTGGTCGGCCTCGTGTATGATCCCTCACGCCGCGAATGTTTCAGTGCGCTGGCGCGCCACGGGGCCTGGCTGAACGGCACCCCCCTGCAGCGCCCGGCCCGGATCCCGGCCCTGCGCCGGTGCGTCGCTTTGGTGGATTTCAAGCGCTTGCGCGGCCGGCTCCCGGGACGGCTGGGCGTCGATCCGCCTTACGGGTCCCAGCGCAGCTACGGCTCCTGCGCCCTAGATTGGTGTTGGATCGCGGCCGGTCGCGCCCATCTCTATCTGCACGGTGGCCAGAAGCTGTGGGATTATGCGGCCGGCAGCCTGATCCTGCGCGAGGCCGGGGGCATCGCCCGGACCCTGGAGGGTGACTTCCTGACCTACGAACGCCTAGGCCCCTCGTCGGCGGTCGCCGCCCTCACAGACGATCTCTACGAGGCGTGGCAGGCGTGGATCGTTCACAATGCCTAAAGGCCCCTGGGCGGGCAGCTATTGCCGAAGGGGGCCAGGTGAGGGAAAATACGCGGCTCTTGACTGCGGTTGGGTTCGGCGACCTAGCCTAGGTCTCAGTCGGTCGTCGGTCCCTTTGGTGAGATACGGGTCGCCAAAGGGATTTTTGTTGCCGGTTGGCGGTGTCCCGGGCGGCAGGACTAAAACGCTTTTTCAATGATGGGTGGGGCGGGCGGCCGGGGCGCACGAGCGTTCTGCCGCTTAAACCTGATCGAGGAGCAGTGAGATGCAAAAGAGACCGATCCTGTTGGGGATCGTCGGTGATTCGGCGGCCGGAAAGACCACCATTACGAGCGGTATCGCGAAGGTCATTGGAGAAGAGCGATGCACGGTGATCTGCACGGACGATTACCACAAGTATAACCGCGTGCAACGGGCGGAGAAGGGGCTTACGGCCCTGCACCCCGACTGCAATTACATGGACATCATCGAGCAGCACCTGAACCTGCTCAAGGACGGCAAGCCCATCCTAAAGCCCCACTATAACCACTCCACGGGTGACTTCGATCCCCCGTCCTACGTGGAAGCCAAGGATTTCATCATAGTCGAGGGGCTCCTCGGTTTCTCGACCAAGGCTATGCGGGACGCGTATGATGTCAAACTTTATCTCGCGCCGCCGGAGGATCTGCGTTTTCGGTGGAAGATGAAGCGCGATACCCAAAAGCGCGGCCATACGGCCGAGGCCGTCATGAAGGAAATGAAGCTGCGCGAGCCGGACTCGGAGGCCTTTATTCGGCCGCAGCGCAAGTGGGCCGACATGGTCATCTGTTTCTGGCCGCCGTCCACGGACAAGGAAGAGACCGGCAGCCGCCTGAACGCGTCTTTGGTCCTGCGCCCGACCCTGCCGCACCCGGATCTCTCCGACGTCTTGGAAGAGGGGGGGAGCAACGGCATTCATATGGAGCTAGATCGCGATATGGGCTTGCCCGTGGATCGCCTCGAGATCGATGGCAATATCTCGGACGAAAAGGCCAAGCGCCTGCAAGATCTGCTCTGGCGGCATATCCCGGGCGAACATCACCATCTGCGTAACGATGGGATCGGCGACATCACCGGCACGACGGGCGAGAAACTACGGTCTCATCCGCTGGCCTTGACGCAGTTATTGGTCGCTTATCATTTGCTGAAGGCAGCGTCCGGTCACTACCAGTAGACTTAAAGCCTTTTTTGAGGATCGATCATGTCAGTAAAGCCCGAAAGCCACCCGCGGGGGGCAGGTCAAGTGGATCCCCGTAGGCGCGAACTCGCCAATGCGGTTCGCGCCTTGAGCATGGATGCGGTGCAGAAGGCCAATTCCGGTCACCCGGGGGCGCCCATGGGCATGGCCGACATCGCCGAGGTCCTGTGGAACGACTACCTAAAGCATAACCCGGCGAACCCGAGCTGGCCTGATCGCGACCGCTTCGTGCTGTCGAACGGCCATGGCTCGATGCTCCTCTATAGCTTGTTGCATCTGACAGGCTATGCGCTGCCGATCGACGAGCTCAAGCGGTTCCGGCAGATGGGTTCCATGACGCCGGGGCATCCCGAATACGGGTATACGCCTGGGGTCGAAACGACCACCGGACCCTTGGGGCAGGGGCTCGCCAACGCCGTCGGGATGGCGATCGCCGAACGGGCGCTGGCCGGCCAGTTCAATAAGCCCGGGCACGATATCGTCGACCACTACACCTATGTATTCATGGGTGATGGCTGCCTGATGGAAGGGATTTCGCACGAGGCCTGCTCGCTTGCCGGGCACCTGGGCCTTGGCAAGCTCGTCTGTTTCTACGACGACAACGGGATCTCCATCGATGGCGAGGTCCACGGCTGGTTCACAGACGATACCCCGCGGCGCTTCGAGGCCTACGGCTGGCATGTCATCCCCCGCGTCGACGGTCATGATGCCCAGGCGGTCAAGGCGGCGATCGAGGCGGCCCGCAAGGTCACCGATAAGCCCTCTCTCATCTGCTGCCAGACCATCATCGGTTTTGGATCGCCGAACAAGGAAGGCAAGGAAGCGAGCCATGGCGCCGCGCTGGGCGAGAAGGAAGTAGCCGCGACCCGCGAGCGTTTAGGATGGAAGTACCCGCCCTTCGAGATCCCGGATGCCTTGTATCAGGGCTGGGACGCCAAGCCGCGTGGTGCCCAGGCCGAACAGGCGTGGAAGCGGCGTTTCGACGCCTATCGGGCCGCTTATCCGGAGCTCGCGGCCGAGTTCGAGCGGCGTATGCAGGGTGAGCTTCCCAAGGATTTTCTCGCACAGGCCGACGCCTTCATCGCGGAGACCAATGGCAAGGGCGCGAGTATCGCGTCGCGCAACGCCTCGCAAAACACCCTGAACGCCTTTGGGCCGAAGCTGCCGGAACTGCTCGGCGGCTCGGCGGATCTGGCTGGATCCAATCTGACGATCTGGTCGGGGTGCCGTGGCGTGTCGGCGGAGAATCCCGGCGGCAACTACGTGTATTACGGGGTGCGTGAGTTTGGCATGTCGGCCATCATGAACGGCATCGCCTTGCATAAGGGTTTCGTGCCCTACGGCGCGACCTTCCTGATGTTCTCTGAGTATGCGCGCAATGCCTTGCGCATGGCGGCACTCATGAAACAGCGTGTGCTGTTCGTCTACACCCATGATTCCATCGGTCTGGGCGAGGATGGACCGACCCACCAGCCGGTCGAGCAACTCGCGACCTTGCGCATGATCCCCAACATGGCGGTGTGGCGCCCGGCCGATGCGGTTGAGTCGGCGGTGGCCTGGAAAGAGGCCTTGCGGCGCGCCGACGGTCCGAGTTCCTTGATATTTTCCCGGCAGAAGCTCACGCACCAGTCCCGCGCGAGCGCCACGATCGCGGCCATAGCGCGCGGCGGCTACGTGCTCGCGGATGCCGATGGCAGCCCGGAGCTCATCCTGATCGCGACCGGGTCCGAGGTCGGGATCGCCATGGAGGCCTATAAGAAGCTTTCCGGAATGGGGCGCCGGATTCGGCTGGTGTCCATGCCGAGCACCGAAATCTTCGATGCCCAGGACGCGGCGTATCGTGCAAGCGTCCTGCCGGCTAGCGTGCGCAAGCGGGTGGCGGTCGAGGCCGGCGTTACGGACTTTTGGCGGAAGTACGTCGGGCTCGATGGCGCTGTCATCGGTATCGACCGCTTCGGCGAGTCGGCCCCCGCCGAGGCGCTCTTCGAGCATTTCGGGTTTACCGCCGAGCACGTCGTCGAGACGGTCCTGGCCTTGCTCAAATAATTCAACGGGGTGGGCACGCAAGATTCCTAGGAGAAGCCCGCCCCATTTCCGGATACTCAATTGAATGGGAGATGGTGGTATGGCAATCAGAGTCGCGATCAACGGCTATGGGCGCATCGGCCGCAACGTCTTGCGGGCCCTGTATGAATCCGGGCGCAATAAGGAGATCGAGATCGTCGCGATCAACGATCTTGGCAGCGCCGAGACCAACGCGCACCTGACCCAGTACGATACCGTTCACGGCCGCTTCAAGGGCCAGGTGTCGGTCGACGGGGACTATATGATCGTCAACGGCGACAAGATTCGCGTCGTGTCGAACCGCGATCCGGCGCAGTTGCCGTGGAAAGACCTGAACATAGATGTCGTGCATGAGTGCACGGGCTTTTTTACGACCAAGGAAAAGGCCTCGGCTCACCTCAAGGCGGGCGCCAAGAAGGTGATCATTTCGGCGCCGGGCGGCAAGGATGTCGACGCGACCGTCGTCTATGGGGTCAATCACGGCGTACTGAAGGCGACGGACACGGTCATATCGAACGCCTCGTGCACGACCAATTGCCTGGCGCCGCTCGTAAAGCCCCTGCATGAGAAGATCGGGATCAAGCACGGTCTTATGACCACCGTGCACTCCTACACGAACGACCAGGTGCTGACCGACGTATACCATAGCGACCTGCGCCGGGCGCGCTCGGCGACCCAGTCCATGATCCCGACCAAGACTGGGGCGGCGGCGGCCGTGGGCCTCGTATTGCCCGACCTGAACGGGAAGCTCGATGGGTTTGCGGTGCGCGTGCCCACCATCAATGTTTCGCTCGTCGACCTGACCTTCACCGCCGCCCGTGCGACCACCAAAGACGAGGTGCATGCCATCATGAAGGCGGCCTCCGAAGGCGAGTTGAAGGGCATCCTGAATTACAACGACAAGCCTCTGGTGTCGATGGACTTCAACCACGATCCGGCCTCGTCTACGTATGAATCGAGTCTGACCAAGGTCATGGAAGGCCATCTCGTCAAGGTGCTGGCTTGGTACGACAACGAGTGGGGCTTCTCGAACCGTATGCTGGATACCACCGTAGCTCTCATGAAGGCGCGCTAGCGGCGAGGAGGTCTTATGGCGATTCGCAAGATGGCGGATCTCGACCTGGCCGGTAAGCGGGTCTTGATCCGTGAGGATTTGAATGTCCCCTTGAAGGACGGGCGCGTCGCGGACGATACCCGGATCCGGGCCAGTCTACCGACCATCCAGCTCGCCGCCGCCAAAGGCGGCCAGGTGATGCTGATGTCGCATCTGGGCCGTCCCGAGGAAGGGATACCGGACGAGAAGTACTCGCTCGCGCCGGTTGCCGACCATCTGGGTCGGCTGCTGGGCAAGCCCGTGCGGCTAGTTGCGCATTGGCTGGAGGGGATCCCGGAACTGAAGGATGGGGACGTGGTGCTGTGTGAGAACGTCCGTTTCAACAAGGGCGAAAAGAAGAACAACGACGATCTTGCCCGCAAGATGGCGGCGCTTTGCGACATCTATGTGATGGATGCCTTTGGCACCGCGCATCGCGCCCAGGCCTCGACCCACGGGGTGGCGAAGTATGCGCCCATCGCCTGCGCAGGTCCCTTGCTCGCAGCCGAACTCGAGGCCTTGGGACGGGCGCTGCATAATCCCAAGCGTCCCCTGGTCGCCATCGTGGGCGGCTCCAAGGTCTCGACTAAGCTCGTGGTCCTAGAGAGTCTGGCCAAGCGGGTGGACCAGCTCATCGTAGGGGGCGGCATCGCCAATACCTTTATGGCGGCAGCGGGCCATCCGATCGGCAAATCGCTTTCGGAACCGGACCTTATCGATACGGCCAAGCGGCTCATGCAGGACATGAGCGCGCGCGGGGCGTCGATCCCGGTGCCCGTGGATGCGGTTTGCGCCAAGGCCTTTGCCGCCGATGCCCAGGCGGTCTTGAAGGATGCCCAGGACGTGGCGCCTGATGACATGATTTTTGATATCGGGCCAAAGACCATGCGCCTTTTTGCCGATGTCTTGAAGAATGCAGGGACCATTGTCTGGAACGGTCCCGTCGGGGTCTTTGAGTTTGACCAGTTTGGCGAAGGGACTAAGGCCTTGGCTGGGGCGATCGCACAGAGCTCTGCGTTTTCGATTGCCGGTGGCGGTGATACCCTGGCGGCGGTCGCGAAGTATGGCGTGGGCGATAAGATTGGATACATATCCACGGGTGGCGGTGCCTTCCTTGAGTTTCTCGAGGGCAAGGTGTTGCCGGCCGTCGCGATCCTCGAGGAGCGCGGCGCAGGTTCGTGAGGGTTTTGGTAGGGCATATAGCCCCCGGGAGCCGGGGGCGCGCAATCTTGAGGACAGTATGAGTCAGTGTTATGGGGTGTCGGTGCGTCGTACCCCCGGCGCCGTTTGATCTATGCAGCGTAGAACGAAGATCGTGGCAACCCTTGGGCCGGCGACGGATGACCCCAAGGTTCTCGACAAACTCATTGAGGCGGGCGTAGATGTCGTGCGCCTCAACTTTTCCCATGATCTCCCCGAGGTCCACAAGCGGCGCGCGGAATTGGTGCGTGACCGGGCGCAGGCCCATGGGCGCCAGATCGGCGTTATCGCCGACATGCAGGGCCCCAAAATCCGTATCGGTCGTTTCAAGAATAAACGCGTGCGGCTCGAGGAAGGACAGCGTTTCGTGATCGACGCCGACCTCCCCTTGAATGCCGGCGACGAGACGCGCGTGGGACTCACCTACAAGGCCTTGCCGCGCGATGTTGCGCGCGGCGCCACGTTATTGCTCGATGACGGCCGTATCGTCCTTTGGGTCGACGAGGTGAGCGGCAGCGAGGTGATATGTCGGGTGGTGGTGGGTGGCGACCTGTCCGATAACAAGGGTGTGAATCGGCAGGGCGGGGGCTTGTCCGCCGATGCCTTGACCGACAAGGACCGCGAGGACATCAAGTGGGCGGCCCAGATCCAGGCCGACTATGTGGCGATCTCGTTTCCCCGCAATGCCAAGGATATCGAGGAGGCGCGCAGCCTCTTACGCGCCGCCGGGGGTACGGGCGGCATAGTCGCGAAGATCGAGCGTGCCGAGGCGGTCGAGGCGATCGAGGAGATCATCCGGGTCTCGGACGCGGTCATGCTGGCGCGCGGCGATCTCGGCGTCGAGATCGGTGATGCGGCCTTGCCGCCCGTTCAGAAGCGCGTGATCCGCTTGGCGCGCAAGATGAACCGGGTGGTGATCACCGCCACGCAGATGATGGAGTCGATGATCGAGAACGCGATCCCGACGCGGGCCGAGGTCTCGGATGTTGCCAATGCTGTGCTCGATGGCACGGATGCGGTAATGCTCTCTGCCGAGACCGCGACCGGCAAGCATCCGGTTGCGGCCGTCGCCGCCATGGATCGCGTCTGCCGCGAGGCCGAGAAGGAAGACGAGGCAGTGTTTTCCATGCACCGCATGTCCAACCATTTCGAGCGGGTCGATGAGGCCATCGCGATGGCCGTTATGTACAGCGCCAACCATCTCCCGGTGCGGGCCATCGCCTCATTGACGGAGTCGGGGGCCACCCCCTTGTGGATGTCTCGGATCAGCTCGGCGGTGCCGATCTACGCCTTGACGCCGCATGTGGAAACCCGTAGAAAGGTCACTCTCTACCGTGGTGTTTATCCGGTAGGATTTTCGCTTACCTCCGCCGATCCCGCGCGTATCATGACCGAAGCGATCGACGAGCTACGGAGACGCGGCGCCGTCCGTGACGGGGACCTCGTGATTCTGAGTATCGGGGAACCGCTCGCCAAACCAGGCGGCACGAACACGATGAAGATCGTTCGTGCGGGCGATTTTGCCGCCGTCGATTAAATTCGTTACTTTCATTTAGGAAGTTTAAGGAGAACACAATGCCCTTGGTATCTCTGCGCCAACTCTTAGACCACGCGGCGGAGCACGGTTACGGCGTCCCCGCGTTCAACGTGAACAATATGGAGCAGATCCAGTCGATCATGCAGGCCGCCCACGAGGTGGACAGCCCGGTGATCGTCCAGGCCTCGGCGGGTGCGCGCAGTTATGCGGGCGAGCCTTTCCTGCGCCATCTGATCCTGGCGGCCATCGAGCAGTATCCGCATATCCCGATCGTCATGCACCAGGACCACGGGGCAAGCCCGGCCGTATGCCAGCGGTCGATCCGTTCCGGTTTCAGCTCGGTGATGATGGACGGCTCCCTCAAGGAAGACATGAAGACACCGTCTTCGTACGAGTATAACGTCGAAGTCACGAGCCGCGTCGTCGAGATGGCGCATGCCGTAGGTGTCTCGGTCGAAGGTGAACTCGGGTGCCTTGGCTCCCTCGAATCGGGCATGGCTGGCGAAGAGGACGGGTCGGGCGCGGAAGGCAAGCTTTCCCATGATCAGCTGCTCACAGACCCGGAGCAGGCCGCGGATTTCGTCAAGAAGACCAAGGTTGATGCGCTCGCCATCGCCATCGGCACGAGTCACGGCGCTTACAAGTTCTCGCGGCCCCCGACCGGCGACATCCTGGCCATCGAGCGCATCAAGGAGATTCACCGGCGCATTCCCGACACGCATCTCGTCATGCATGGCTCGTCGTCCGTGCCCCAGGAGTGGCTGAAGATCATCCACGAATTTGGCGGCGATATCGGCGAGACCTATGGCGTCCCTGTAAAGGAGATCCAGGAAGGGATAAAGAACGGGGTCCGTAAGGTGAATATCGATACGGATCTGCGGCTTGCGATCACGGGCGCGATTCGCCGCAACCTCGCAAAGAACCCCAAGAACTTCGATCCGCGCAAATTCATGAAGGACTCGGTGCAGGCAGGTAAGGATATCTGCAAGGCCCGCTACGAGGCCTTCGGATCGGCCGGCCAGGCCTCGAAGCTGCGGGTCTTGGATCTCGAGGAGATGACCAAGCGCTACACTAAAGGCGAGTTGAACCCGCGGATCAATTAACTAACGCCAAGAGGCGGTGCCGGTATTGTTCGGTCCGGCAAACCCCGTGGACATCCCTCCACGGGGTTTTTCGTCTCGCGGCAAGAGGAACCAGGGCCGCCCGCATCCCGGGCGGCCCTGGTGTCCCTGTCGTTCCCGCGACCTTCGTGGCATACTCTCCGCAGCTGGTCAGTGGGGTATTGTATGGCTTTCGATCCCCGAGCCCATGTTCCAATTCGCACTATGTCGCGGACCATCGACGCGGCCTGTTACAACCGCGTTTGTCTGGCCGTGGCGCGACTGGGCGAACCGCTCGAGGTCGAGATTGCCTCTTTGCGCCTGACGGTCCACGTGGAGCGCCGCTTGTGGGTGGCGCGCTCGCTCATCAACGCGATCCCGTTGATGGCATGGCTCGACTTCGATGTCGCGCGCAGCGCCCTCCACGAACCCGTGTCCTGTCGGGTCCATCTCTATCACTTTCATGCGGGCCTGCTCATGGGGCATACCCCGCAGTTGCTCGCAGGCGTGCTCGAGGACCGGCTGAGTCGCCGGCAGCGGGTACCCACAGGGATGGCGCGCGTGACCGCGCTTACCCGCCGTCCCCTCACGGGGCCACGGTCGCCGTGAGGCCTGGCAGTGTTCCTAAAAATCCGGGATAGGAGATCGCATCATGATTGAAGAAGGGCAGGTCGCGTATGGTTTCGATATCGAGGTCCCCGGGACCTTTGATGCCGTTCGGGCGCAGGTCGTGGAGGCCTTGAAGACTCAGGGCTTTGGCGTCCTTACCGAGATCGACGTGAGCGCGACCATGAAGGCCAAGCTTGGCAAGGATATGCCGCGCTACAACATCCTGGGGGCCTGCAACCCGACCCTCGCCCATCAGGCGATCTCCGCCGAGCCCGACATCGGTCTCCTATTGCCCTGTAATGTCGTGGTGAGCGAGCAGGCGGGCGGGGCGATCAAAGTCGCGTTCATGGATCCCGTCTCGGTATTGGCCCTGGTCGCCAATGCCCGGGTCACGGAACTCGGTTGGCAAGTACGGGCAAAGCTCGAGGCGGTACGCGACGCCCTCAAGGCCTAAAGACGGGGGTCGCCACCGGCGTGGCGACCCCATCCCGTCGTTCCGGACTCATGGTTTGCGTCCGCCCCGGCAGTTTTTGAATTCCGTCCGCGTCACGCGTCCGTCGCGCAAGGTGTCGCAGCGCTCAAAATGACGATACAGGGTCGGATCCGTGCGGCGAACCTCGGCCCGCGTGATATAGGGACGGCCCTGTGATAGGGCGTTGAATCGGGCGCCGCTCGCGCCGCCTGCGGCGTTCATCCCGGCCGCTCCTGTCGCTGCCCGCGTCGCGGGGCCGTGCACGGGCGTGGTGTCCGCGGACCCATGGTCCTTACCGGATTGCGCTAGTACGAGTCCCGGCGCACACAGGAGCGCTGTAATAAATAGGATCGCAGGCTTCATCGGTCTCCGGCCGCGTGATCGCTCAGGGCGCAAGATCCACCCCCTCTGGCGTATACGCTAGGCGATCAGGCGCCTGCCGCCTTCGGCTCAAGGTCGGACGGGATGTGCGTCCAGATCATGCACCCGCGCCCCGACGATCTCGCAGTCGACGAAGTCTCCGGGTCGGGCCGGGCCCGCGATATGGATGACCCCGTCGATATCCGGTGCCTCGGCGTAGCTGCGGCCGATGGCCCCCTCGGTCGTGCGCGCATCGACCAGGATCCGGCAGCGTTCACCTATGCGTTTGCGGAGCCGGGCGGCGCTGACCTGCGCCTGTACCTCCATGAGCCTCTGGAGACGTTCTTCCTTTAGGGTCTCCGGGACTGGATGGGGGAGGGCGTTGGCCGCCGCTCCCTCGACCGGCGAGTAGGGGAAGGCGCCCAGGCGGTCGATTCCGGCCTCCTGCACGAATTCCAGCAGGGTTTCGAACTCGGCCTCGGTTTCCCCTGGATAGCCCACGATAAAGGTACTGCGCAGCACGAGTTCGGGACGGGCCGCGCGCCAGGTCTTGACGCAGGCCATGGGGTGGGCCCGGCCCGCCGGTCGGCGCATGGCGGTCAGTACTCGCGGGTGTGCATGTTGAAAGGGCACATCAAGGTAGGGGAGTACGCCCTCGGCGTCGAGCAGCGGCAGCACGTCCTCCACGGATTTATACGGGTACACATAGTGCAAGCGCACCCACACGCCCAGGCGCGCCAGTTCACGCACGAGGCTTACGAAGGACATCTTCGCGGGGCGGCCGCCCACGAACGCGGTCTTGTGTTTTTGATCGACGCCGTAGGCGCTCGTATCCTGCGACACCACCAGCAACTCGCGAACCCCGGCGGCGACCAGCCGCTCCGCCTCCGCCATGATGTCGCCGATCGGGCGACTCACGAGCCCTCCTCGCAGCGCCGGGATGATGCAAAACCGGCAGCTATGGTTACAGCCTTCGGATATCTTGAGGTAGGCATAATGCCGGGGCGTGAGCTTGATGCCCTGGGGCGGCACGAGATCGACGAACGGGTCATGCGGCTTGGGCAGGTGCCGGTGTAGGGCCGTCATGACCGCGGCCTCGTCGTGGGGGCCGGTCACGGCGAGCACCTGCGGGTAGCGCGCCCGGATCAGGTCGGCCTTGGCCCCCAGGCAGCCTGTTACGATCACGCGCCCGTTGGCACTCACCGCCTCTCCGATCGCGTCTAGCGACTCCTCTACGGCCGAGTCTATGAAGCCGCAGGTGTTGACGATGACGACATCGGCTTCATCATAGGCCGGTGCGGTCTCGTAGCCTTCCGTACGCAGTTGCGTAAGGATCCGTTCCGAATCTACGAGAGCCTTGGGACAGCCGAGACTGACAAAGCCGACCTTGGGCGCCGGAGCGGGACGAGGGGCCACGAGCCGACTCAGTTCGCGCCCATGAGGGCTACGAATATGGTTATGAGCCCCAGGACCATGTTGACCGCCACCAATTGCCGGATTTGCCCCAGGGCGTGACCCGCCTTCACGAAATCCCCGCTCTCGACACCGCGCCGCAGTCGTTTATAGGGGGCAAAGAAGATATGGAGGTACATGAGCATCATGATGATGCCGAGCCCCTGCATGATGTTGACGGACGGCGGCAGCCCGGCAAAGCCCCCGAAGCGCGCTAGCACGAGATAATAGCCGGTGGCGGGTAGGATGATGACCGCGGCCCAGACCCAGGGAAAGAAGCGTCCAAAGGTACGCGACCACAGGGCGAGGCGCTGCGGGGCCTCCAGCGGCTGAGCTGCCGGACGCAGGACCAGATAGGCAAAGAACATGCCCCCGACCCAGATGACGGCCAGGAGTCCGTGGAGCGCTACGACAAACGAAGACGGCATGAGGCGTTGTTCCCGGTTAAACCCCCGCACTCATACGCAACTGCTGGGCGTCTGTCAATCGCTACGCCCCCCGATTGTCATGAATATGTCATTGTGCCGCCAAACGGGCGTCATGGCATACCTCCATCCTGTCCCCCTTTACGGAGGGCTTGCCCATGACGATGCATTACCTGATCCACCTTGCCAACTACTCAGACGGCGTGCTCTACATTATGGCCGTGATCCTGACGATCGCGCTGGCCGTCATTATCGACCGTTTTTGGTACTTGCGGCGGACCCTCATGCAGGGCAACAGCCTGGTCGAGAAACTGGCGGCCCTGAAGGAGGCCACGCATAGCCAGCTCACGAGCTTGGCGGCCTCGGCGCCCGGCTTGCCGGAGGCCGTCTTGCTGGATGTCGCGGTGCGTCATCTGGGGATCACGAATGGCGAGCAGCTGGGCAATCGCCTGGATGAGGCGACGCTGCGGCTCGCCCCGGCCCTCGATAAACGCCTCTGGATCCTCGATACCATCGTTACGCTGGCCCCGCTCCTCGGTCTCTTTGGTACCATCGTGGGTATGTTCCATGCCTTCTCGGTGCTTTCGGCCCCGGGGCATGCGCCCACGGCCGTTACGGGCGGCATCGCCGATGCCCTGGTTGCTACGGCCTCCGGGCTCTTTGTCGCCATGACAGGTCTCCTCGCCTTCAATGGTCTGAACAATAAGGTTCGCGTTGTTCTGCATCAGCTGGACCTGGTGAAGACCATGCTTTTGAATCGCATGGACGGCGCGCCCGTCGTGATCGCCACCGACTCCCCGCAGTCGGCCCCCGGTCACTACGCTCAGACCCGTGCGCGCATGGCTAAATCCTCATGAATATGCGCTACTTCGAGACCAAGAAGGGCCGGATCGAGTTGATCCCTATGATCGACGTCATGTTTTTCCTGCTGATCTTCTTCATGATCTTGACGCTGCGCATGATCCCCGATCAGGGGCTAGGCCTCGCCTTGCCCGCGGCCAGCCGCGCCAAGGTCTTGCCGCGGCCGCAAGTCTTGGTCGCCATCACAGCCGACGGGGCCATCCATGTCCATGGCCAGGTGGTGACCCTCGCGGCCCTCAAGGCCTTGCTCGCCCGCCGCGCGCATGGCCGGCGCCCCGCCGTCACTATCGCCGCGTCGCGCAAGGTCCCGTTCCAGGATTTCGTGAGCGTCATGAACGCCGCCCGCGCCGCCGGGGTGGCGAGTGTCGGCATCGCGTCCCACCGGTCGTGATGGGATGTCGGTGCTGATATGAGCGCGTTCTTGTGTTTATCGCCCGCCCCGCGCGGCCCGCGTTGGGGGTTTGCGCGGGCGCTGCTGCTCGCCGTCGCCCTCGAGGGCCTGGTCGCGGCCGGTCTGATGGTCGTCATGGCCCACGCCGATACGCCCCCGCCGGGCGTGGCGCACAAACCCATGGCCGTGCATTTTGTGACCCTGCCGGCACCCAAGCCGCCACCGCCTGCCGTCGTACCGCGGCCGCAACCCCGCCCGGTTCATCAGCCGCCCCCGATGCCCCGGCCGCGTCCGGTCGTGCATCATAACCCGGTTGCCGAGCCACTCCCGCCGCCGCCGCCCCGCCCGCAGGTCGTGCCGCGGCCGCCCGCACCGGTGCCGCAGCCGCCGCCGGCGCCGCGTTTAAGTCCGGCGGCCGTAGAGGGGGTGATCGACCGCTATGCGGCCGCCCTGCACGCCCATATCCAAGGGGCTTTGGTGGTGCCGGGTCCGGTCGCCGCGCTGGGGCTTTCGGGGGCTGTGACGGTCCGCTTCGCGGTGAGCCCGGGCGGTCGCTTGCTCTGGGTCCGCGTCGCTCGCTCGAGCGGGATTGGATCGATCGACCGGGCCGGCGTCGCGGCCGTCCGTCATTGCCACTATCCGCCGTTTACCAAGGGTATGCCCGGCCATGTGCTCGTCTTCCGCGTGCGCGTAGGCATCAATAGGGGCCATCGCCGCTACTAGCGGTAGTCAGGCGGGACAGAGCGCGCAACCGGCGGCGCGATCCAGCCAGAACTCCACGGCGGCCTGCGCCATGAGCTGCCCCAACGGGGTCGCGGCCCCGGGCGCGAGACTTGCGCGCAGCGCCGGGGCCTTGGCCGCGCCGGGCGCGAGCACGATGCGCCGCCGCGCGCCTACGAGCGTCGGCAGGGTCAACGTTATGCGGGCGCATCGGCCGTCCTGGGCGGGGACCGCGGCCACGGACTCCGCCGGGGTAAGGGGCATGCCCGGGAACAGGGAGGCGATGTGGCCATCGGTGCCAAGGCCCAGCAATACGATATCCAAAGCCAGACCGCCGCGCGTGGCGCGGTCCAGCAGGTCTCGGTACTGGCGCGCCGCGGCATCGGCCCCCTCCTCGCCATGGATCCTGTGGATGACGGCGCCCGGCGGCGCGCTGCCGAGCCATAGCCGGTGGGCGAGCCCGTAATTGCTGTCGGGGTGGTCGGGAGGCACGGCGCGCTCGTCACTGAAAAAGATCTCGAGGGCCGGCCAGGGCACCGCATTGCCTAGGCGCCGCAGTTCTTCATAAAGCCGTGCCGGGGTCTGGCCGCCGGAGAGCGCGATCCGCAGGATATGCCCGCCGGCCCAGGCGGCGCGCGCTTCAAGCACTAAGCGGTCGGCGAGCGCGGCCGCAAGCGTCCCAGGGTCGTCGGCGATGGTGTAGATCATGCGGTGGGGGTGGGCGGGTCGAGTGGATGCCAGCTGCGGCCGTCGGCGCGGATCAAGCCATCGGCGGCGGCCGGTCCCTCGCTGCCGGCGCTATAGTTGGGGAAATCGGTGGGCGGGTTTTGGGCCCACGCATCGAGGATAGGCGTCACGAAGCGCCACGCCTCTTCCACCGAGTCGCGGCGTGCGAATAGGGCCGCGTAGCCCCGCATGGTATCGACGAGCAGGCGTTCATAGGCCAAGGGCATTTCGCCGTCGTAGCGGGCCCCGTAGGAAAACCGCATGCGCGCGTAATCGACCTGGGTCTCCTGGCCCGGGGCCTTGATCCCAAAGCCGAGACTTATGCCCTCGAAGGGTTGGATGCGCAGTACCAGCCGGTTGGGTTCGATCCGGGAGCAGACCTGTTCCTGTCCAAAGAGACAGAAGGGGATCTGCCGGAATTGGATCACGACCTCGGTCGACGACTGCCGCAGGCCCTTGCCGGTGCGGATATAGAAGGGGATGCCTTGCCAGCGCCAGTTGTCGACGAACACGCGCAGGGCGACGTAGGTGGGTACGGGTGAGGCCGCGTCCACGCCCGGCTCTTCCCGGTAGGCCTTAAGACCTCCCCCGGGTTCGGGCCCATATTGCCCTCGCACCGTCGAGGCCAACACCTCTTGCGCGTTATAAAACGGACGCAGCGCCCGAAACACCTCGGTCTTCTTGTCACGGATCGCATCGGCGTGGAAGGACAAGGGGGGCTCCATGGCGATCAGGCTCAGGATCTGCAGGAGGTGGTTTTGCACCATGTCCCGCAATACGCCGGTTTCTTCATAGTAGGCCCCGCGTCCCTCGATCCCGATGGTTTCGGCGGCGGTGATCTGTACGTGATCGATATGGGCCCGGTTCCATAAGGGCTCGAATATGGCATTGGCGAAGCGGAAGACCAAGATGTTCTGGACGGTCTCCTTGCCGAGATAGTGGTCGATCCGATAGACCTGGTCTTCTCGAAAGACGCCCGCGATCTCCTCGTTTAGCGCCTGTGCGGAGGCAAGGTCGCGTCCGAACGGCTTTTCCACCACCAGGCGCGTAAACGGCCGGTCGTCCACCTTGTTGATCATCTCCGCGTCCTGGAGCTGGTGGACGAGCAGGGGATAGCTGCTCGGCAGGGTGGCGAGATAGAAGATCCGGTTGCCGCGCGTGTCGTGCTGGTGATCGATTTCGCGCAACGACATGTTCAGGCGTTGGAACAGCGTCTGATCGGTGAAATGACCGGCCTCGTAGTAGAGGCGGGCGGCAAACCCCGCCCACTGGGCATCGCTTGGGGGGCTTGCGCCGAAGGTCGTGCAGGCCTCGCGCATGAAGGCGCGAAACTGTTCGTGCGAGAAGGGCCTGCGGCTTGCCCCCAGGATCGCGAAGCCCGGAGGGAGTAGGCCCTTGACGTGGAGCCGGAAGAGCGCCGGCATGAGCTTACGGCGCGCGAGGTCGCCGGTCGCCCCGAAGATGAGCAGTACACAGGGCTCGGGGGCGCTGGTCATGGCCGCTCCCCCGCTCGGATAGGTCTTGGGCTCAGGCGCAGGATGGTTCTGGCCGCCGATATAGTTCGGGTCTTGGCTATGTTCACGGTATCCCTCGTCCTGCGTGGTTGCTCCCGGGCTCGTCCGGGTCCGTACCCTGTTCGGGGCGCGTCGGGCGGCCGCCTGAGGGCTGCCCCCTCAAAAACCTTATAGACGGGCCCCTCCGTGCGTCGCGGACCCAGGTGCTGCAAATCGCCGCGCTATCGGGTACATTGCCGACTTTAGCTTTGGGGCCTGGCATGCGCGACTTCAAGATTGCACCTTCGATTCTTTCGGCGGACTTCGCCCGGCTCGGCGAAGAGGTTCATAACGTCCTGGCGGCAGGGGCCGATATGGTCCATTTCGACGTCATGGATAACCACTACGTGCCGAACCTCACCATCGGCCCGCTCGTATGCGAGGCCTTGCGCAAGAACCAGGTCAAGGCCGACATCGACGTCCATCTCATGGTAAAGCCCGTCGACCGGCTGATCCCCGATTTTGCGAAGGCCGGCGCTACCTACATCACGTTCCATCCCGAGGCCAGCGAACACATCGACCGCACGCTTACCCTCATCAAGGACAGTGGCTGCCGCTGCGGCCTGGTCTTCAATCCGGCGACGCCGCTTTCCTACCTCGATTATGTCATGGATAAGCTCGACATGATCTTGATCATGTCGGTCAATCCGGGCTTCGGGGGGCAAAGTTTCATTCGGCAGTCCCTCGATAAGCTGCGGGCGGTCCGCGCTCGCATCGACGCGAGCGGCCGTCCGATCCGGCTCGAGATCGACGGGGGCGTGAAGATCGAGAACATCCGCGAGATCGCAGCGGCCGGGGCCGACACCTTCGTCGCCGGTTCGGCGATCTTTGGGACCGCCGACTATCGCGCCACCATTCAAAAGATGCGCACGGAGCTCGCGCTGGCATGAGCCGCCTTCCGCTCGCAAGCCTCCTGTTCGATCTCGATGGGACCTTGGTCGATACGGTACCGGATCTGGCCGACGCCGCAAACCACATGCTCGCCGCGCTTGGCCGTCCCGTTCAGGATGAGGCGACCGTGGCCGGCTGGATCGGCGACGGTGTGCCCCGGCTTATCAAGCGGGCCTTGACCGGCCAGCCGTTCGGCGAGCCCGATGCGGCCTTGTTCGCAGAGGCCCAGGCCCTTTATAACGCCCATTACGAGGCCCATGTGGCCTGTCGCAGCCGCCTGTTCCCTGGGGTGCTACCCACCCTCGAGACCCTGCGGGCGACCGGTTTTCGGCTGGCGTGCGTTACCAACAAGGCCCGGCGGTTCACGGGGCCCTTGCTGGAGGCCTTAGGGATAGCCCCGTATTTCGGGGCGGTTGTGAGTGGTGACGAGGTCGCGCGCGCGAAGCCCGATCCGCTGCCGCTATTCGTCGCCTGTGAGCGGCTCGGCGTGAGCCCCCGCAGTGCGGCCCTTGTGGGCGACTCGGGCAACGATATGCGCGCGGCCAGGGCGGCGGCTATGCCGGCGCTGGCCGTGAGCTATGGCTACCATCACGGCGCCGATCTAAAGGGTCTGGGTGCCACGGTGATTGTCGAGGCATTCAGTGATATCCCCTCTTGCATACGGTTTACAGGCGACTTCGTGCGCGCCGAGGCCGCGTCATGAGACGGGGGCGATGGCGCCTTAAGGGAATGACGACCACCCTCTACCCCTTAAGGAAGAACCGCTATGCCAGACAAGCACTCGTTATCTTTTGACGCCGTTGGGGGCGAATTCGTCCTCGTGATCCGCGAGGTCCTAGCCGACCTCGATACCCCGCTCAGTTGCTATCTGAAGCTCGCGCAAGGTCGCTACTCCTACCTCCTCGAGTCCGTCGAGGGCGGCGAGAAGTGGGGGCGGTATTCGGTGATCGGCCTGCCGGCGCGCACGTGCCTGCGCGTAACGGGCCATGAGGCGGCGCTTGAGCATGACGGGGCCATTGTCGCGCGTGGACGGACCGACGACGTGCTGGCGACGGTACGGGCCTTCAAGTCGCGCTTTAGCGTCGTAAGCACCCCGGGTCTCCCCAAGTTTCATGGGGGGCTGGTCGGCTACTTTGGCTACGAGACGGTCCGTCACATAGAGCCCGTACTGGGCGAGAACACCCGGCCCGACGAGACCGGGGGGCCGGATGCGCTCTTTCTCGTAAGCGACGAACTCGTGATCTTCGATAATCTCCGGGGGACTTTGTCGCTCGTAGTCCACGCCCGCGCGGCCGATGGCGACGCAGGCCGGGCCCGGGCCCGGCGGCGCCTGGACGAACTCGAGGCCGCCTTGCGTCAACCCCTGGTCGCGCCGGTGGCGCCGGATGGGCCGGGCGGGCTGAGCGAGGCCGATTTTGTCTCGGGTTTCACTAAATCGGGTTTCGAGGCCGCGGTGGAGCGCTCGCGCGCCTATATCGAGGCCGGCGATATCATGCAGGTCGCGCTGTCGCAGCGGCTGTCGGCGCCGGTCCGTTTCTCGCCGCTCAATCTCTATCGCGCCCTGCGCCGCATCAACCCCTCGCCCTACATGTATCTCCTGGACTTGGGGGAATTCCAAGTGGTCGGATCCTCGCCCGAGATCCTGACCCGGCTCGAGGGGCGCGAAATGGCGGTCCGGCCCATCGCCGGGACCCGGCCACGCAGCCCCGACCGCGCCGAGGATGAACGGCTGGCCGCCGAGCTGCTCGCCGATCCCAAAGAGCGGGCCGAGCACGTGATGCTAGTCGACCTCGGCCGCAACGATCTCGGCCGGGTCGCGGATATAGGGACAGTCACGGTCACAGATGCCATGACCATCGAACGCTACTCCCATGTCATGCATCTCGTCTCGCATGTCACCGCGCGTCTGAAACCCGGCCTCGACGCCTTCGACGTCCTGCGCGCTACCTTCCCGGCCGGCACCCTCACGGGCGCCCCCAAGGTCCGCGCCATGGAGATCATCGATGAACTGGAGCCCGTAAAGCGCGGCCTCTACGCGGGCGCGGTGGGCTATATCGGCTGGAATGGCGACATGGACATGGCCATCGCGATCCGGACCGCCGTCATTCGCGAGGGGCGCCTCTATCTCCAGGTCGGTGCCGGCATCGTTGCCGATTCCGTGCCGGAGCGCGAATGGGAGGAGACCATGAACAAGGCGCGGGCGATGGTGCGCGCGGCGGAGCTCGCGGCCGCCGGGCTGCGCGGAAGCGACCATGACTAGGCACGGGGCAGGTCAACCATGATTCTCATGATCGATAATTACGACTCCTTTACCTACAACCTGGTGCAGTACTTGGGTGAGCTCGGTGCCGATGTGCGGGTCGTGCGCAACGATCAGATCTCCTTAGATGAGATCGCCCGCCTCGCGCCCGAGCGGATCGTGATATCGCCCGGGCCCTGCACCCCGAACGAGGCCGGCATATCGCTGGATCTCATACTCCGTTTCGGGGAATCCATCCCGATCTTGGGCGTGTGTCTGGGCCATCAGAGCATAGGCCAGGCCTTTGGGGGGCGGGTCGTGCGCGCCACGCGGGTCATGCACGGTAAGACCTCCACGATCCGTCACGAGGGCCGCGGGGTGTTCAGAGGCCTGCCGGACCACTTTACGGCCACCCGCTATCACTCGCTCGTGGTCGCCCAGGATGACCTCCCCGAGTCCCTCGAGATTACCGCCGTGAGCGAGGATGACGGGGAGATCATGGGCCTGCGTCACAAATGGTGGCCGGTGGAAGGCGTGCAGTTTCATCCCGAGTCCATCCTGAGCCAGCATGGCCTCGCACTTTTGCGGAACTTTCTGGAGGACAGGCGGCCGTGACCGCGCTCACGGAGGCGCTGATGCGCTTGGCACAGGGCGAGGACCTGACGGCGGCGGACATGAAGGCCGCACTCGCCGTCGTGATGAGCGGGGCGGGGACCCCGGCCCAGATCGGCGGCTTCCTCATGGCCTTGCGTCTCAAGGGCGAGACGGTCGATGAGATCGTGGCCGCGGCCGAGGTCCTGCGCGCGCTCGCGACTCCGGTGGTGGTCGCTGATCGCGACCACCTCATCGACACCTGCGGCACGGGCGGGGACGGGATGTCCACCTTCAATATCTCGACTGCGACCGCCCTGGTCTGTGCCGGCGCCGGCGCCCGGGTCGCCAAGCACGGCAACCGCTCGGTGTCGAGCCGCTCCGGGAGTGCCGATGTGCTGGAGGCGGCCGGTGTCGCGCTGGATCTATCACCCGCGCAGGTCGGGCGCTGCATCGATACCGTGGGCATCGGGTTTTTGTTCGCCCCGCGCCACCACGAGGCCATGCGCCACGCGGCAGGGCCGCGCCGGGAGTTGCATGTGCGCACCCTGTTCAATCTCCTGGGACCCTTGACGAACCCGGCCCGCACGCCGCGCCAGCTGGTTGGTGTCTACAGCGCGGCCCTGCTCGAGACCTTCGCGCGGGCCTTGCAGGCCTTGGGGAGCGTCCACAGCCTCGTCGTCCACTCCGAGGATGGGCTCGATGAGATCAGCCCGGCTGCGCCGACCGAGGTCTGTGAGATGCGCCACGGTGTCATCACGCGCTACCGGATAGCGCCTGCCGACTTCGGTCTGGCGCGGGGCGATTTGCAAGACCTCAAGGTCGCCGATGCCACCGAGAGCCTCGCGATCCTCGATGCCGTCTTGACCGGGCGCGAGCAGGGCCCGGCCATGACGGCCGTGGTCTTGAATGCCGGCGCCGCCCTGTATGTCGCGGGCCTGGCCGCCGATCTCAAGGAGGGCGTAAACCGTGCCCGGCGCGTGCTGAGCGAGGGTCAGGGACGCGTCAAGCTGTCGGAGCTTGCGGCCTTCACTCGAGGTCTGTCATGAATCAGATCCTGACCCGCATCTTGGCGGACAAGCGCGCGGAGTGCGCCCATAACCGCGCGCGCACGCCTCTGGCAGTCCTCGAGGACCAGATACGGACGCAGGGACCGGTACGGCCCTTCGCGCAGGCCTTGCAAGACCGGGCGGCCGCGGGGCGGCCGGCGGTGATCGCCGAGATGAAGCGGGCCTCCCCGAGCCGCGGACTGTTGCGCGCCAATCTCGATCCGGCGGCCATCGCCCGCGGATATGAGGCCGCGGGCGCAGCGGCCTTGTCGGTGCTCACCGACCAGCGCTACTTCCAGGGCTCGGCCGAGGACCTGCGCGCCGCGCGCGCGGCTTGCGCGCTGCCGGTGCTGCGCAAGGATTTCATGGTCGATAGTTATCAGATCGCCGAGTCCCGGGCCCTGGGCGCCGACTGCGTATTGTTGATTGCCGCGGCCTTACCCCCCGGGGCGTTGGAGGAGCTGTATGCGGCGGCCCAACATTACGGGCTCGATGCCTTGATCGAGGTCCATGACCAGGCGGAATTGGAGCGGGCGCAGGCTTTGCCAGGCGGTCTTCTCGGTATCAATAATCGCGACCTGCAGACCTTCGTGACGACCATAGAGCGCACCCTGCAGTTGGTAGGGTTCGTGCCGCCCGATCGTCTTGTCATAACGGAAAGCGGCATATTGGGTCACAATGAGGTCGCCCGACTAAAAGAGGCCGGGCTGCGGGGTTTTCTGGTGGGCGAAGCATTCATGATTGCCGCCGATCCCGGGGCACGGCTCGCGCAACTATTCGAGGGATGGTTATGAAGGCCGTAGTGGAGTGGGATGGGGACGTGGCGTTTACGGGTACGACCGAAACCGGGCATCGGGTGGCGATGGATGGGCCGCCCGACCATGGCGGGCGCAACCGGGGGCCGCGGCCGACCGAGCTCGTACTCGTGGGCATGGGCGGGTGCACCTCTTTCGACGTGGTCCACATCCTGCGCAAGGCCCGCGCCGATGTGCGCGGCTGCACGGCGCGCATCGAGGCCGATCGCGCCGACGAGGACCCCAAGGTGTTTACGCGCATGCATGTGCATTTCGTGGTCCGCGGACACGATCTGAAAGAGGCGACCGTCGAGCGTGCCATCCGGCTCTCGGCCGAGAAGTACTGCTCGGTCTCGATCATGCTCGGCAAGACCGCCGAGATCACCCATTCCTTCGAGATCGTGGATGTCGACTAGCGCGCCGCCGGTGAGCCCCTTGCGCCTGAATCACGTGGCGCTCATCTGCCCCGACCTCGAGGCCTGCGAGGCCTTCTATACCGGGATCCTAGCCTTGTCCGTGGTGTGGCGCCCCGATCCCGACAACGTCTATCTGTCGTCTGGGACGGACAATCTCGCCCTCCATCGCGGGGTCGCGGCACCGGGGGGCGCGCTCGATCACATCGGTTTTACGGTCGCCTCCGTGGCCGCCGTCGACGCCTGGTACGCGCGTCTGCAGGGGGCGGGGGTGCCGATCGCCGCACCACCGCGGACCCACCGCGACGGGTCGCGCAGTCTCTATTGCCGCGACCCAAGCGGTGTCCTCGTTCAGTTGATGTTTTTACCGCTGCCCGATGCCCCGTTGGGGATGCCGTAAGGCCCCCGGGGGCCGTCAGATCCAGAACGCCGTATGGGTCATCACCCGCGCCGCGAGACGCATGGCAAGCCGCGCCGGCGCCGGCAAGGGCCGGCCCCCGGCCTCGGTGGCGCGTACCGCATGGCGGGCCTCGTCTGCAGCCATATGTTCGATGATGATCCGGGTCTTCTGGTCGGCGGTTGGCAGGCGGTCGAGGTGGCCCTGGAGATGGGCTACGACCTGACGCTCGGTCTCGGCGACGAAGCCTAGGCTGATCCGGTCACCCATCAAGGCCGTGGCCGCCCCAATGGCAAAGGAGCCGAGATACCAGACGGGGGTCAGATAGCTCCGGTGGGTCTTCAGTTCGCGGATGCGCGCCGCCGTCCAATGGAGATGACGCAGTTCATCACGCCCCGCCGCGCGCAAGGTCTCATGGATCGCGTCGTCGCGCGCGCAGAGGGCGTGTCCCTGGTAAAGGGCTTGGGCGGCGACCTCACCGGCGTGATTGACGCGCATAAGGCGCCCGCCCAGGGCGCGCTCGGCGGGCGCCAAATCCGGGTTGTCCTGAGGCACGGTCTCCGGGTAAGGGTTGGCGGACGCGGGGACAAATAAGGCCTTCAGCCCCTGATCGAGCAGATCGATGATGCGGTCGGAACGCGAGAATATCCTCATGGCCTTAACTCTAGCACGCGTCATCGGAGGGCGGGAGCTGGCCGGCCAAGACCAAGAGCGGATGCACCACCGGTAGGGCGAGCCCCTGGCGGCCGAGGGCCGCGGCTAGATGCAGGGCGCAGCCGATGTTGGAAGACACGAGGATGTCCGGTCGGCACGCCGCCACGGCGCGCACCGCGTCGTCGCCTAGCACTACGGCCAGACGTGGGCGGCGTAGGAAAAAATCGCCGGCGGCGCCGCAGCAGACGGCGTTGCCGGATGCCGCGATGAGCCGCACCCCGGGGATGTGGGCGAGCAGTTCCCATACAAAACCTGCGCCATGCAGGCTGTTGCGCAGGGTGCAGGGTTCATGGATGGCGATGGTGCGCGCCAAAGGTCGGAGCGCCAGACGATCGAGAGGGGCCTTTTCCACGAGGAAGCGGTGGATGTCGAAAACGGCCGGGAACCCCTGATCACGATCCCGGTCGTAGTCGGCAAGTTCGCTTACGCAGGCGGAATTGAGAGACACCAAGGCCGGCGGGCCGCCGGCGAACGCCCGTCGGTTGCGGTCTTGCGCCGTCGCGGCCAGATCGGCATGGCCGGCATGGGATGCGAGCGCTCCGCAGCATTCCTGGCGGGCGGCGACCTGGACCCGCAGGCCGGTGGCCTTGAGAATCCGCGCCGCGGCGTTGAGCGCCGGGGCGTCGAGGTCGGCGGTGCAGCCCAGAAAGAGGCCGACATCGAAGGGGCCTTCGGTATCGCCCCGCGGTATCGGCGCGCGCGCGCGGGTCGGCGCATGACGCAGGGCCATGAGGGGGCCGGCCCCGGCCCCGGTCGGGAGTTGCGCCAGCCGCCGCGCCAGGCGGTAAGCGAAGCCGAACGCGCGCGGCCAGCGGCTGGTGCGTATCAATAGCCGGCGCAGGCGGTCGCCGGGGGTTGGGGGGCGGGCTTCCGCAAGGAGCGCACGCCCGTTTTTTAAGAGCGCGCCGTAGGGCACGGTGCTTGGGCAGACGGCCTCACAGGCGCGACAGCCCAGACAGCCGTCGATGTGGTCGGCGAGCCGGTCGTTCAGCGGCAAACGGCCTTCGGCGCCCGCCCGCAGTAGGGCCACGCGTCCGCGCGGCGACTCGTTTTCGTTTAGACTGTCACGGTAAGTAGGGCAGTGCGGTAGGCACAGTCCGCACGCCACACACCGGTCGGCCCCGGCCCGTATCGAGGACACCAGGGCGGCGGCCCTTTCATGACCTGATTTATTGCCTGCTAGGAGCGTTATGGGAGCCCCCTCGTATTATCGTCAGCACGTCTTCTTTTGCACGAACGAACGCAGCGATGGCCGCCGCTGTTGCCAGCAGCAGGACGCCCAGGCCCTCCGCGATTATGCCAAGCAGCGGGTCAAGGCCTTGGGTCTGGCGGGCCCGGGGGGCGTGCGCGTGAACACGGCGGGCTGCATGGATCGATGCGAAGAAGGGCCGGTGCTGGTCGTCTACCCGGAAGGGGTATGGTACACCTATGTGGACCGCGAGGACATTGACGAGATCCTGGAGAGCCATGTAGTGGGTGGGGTTCCCGTGGAACGGCTGCGCCTCGACCGCGGGCTCTGATTAAAGGAGGAAGGGGGTTTGGGAACCAAACCCCCTTCCTATGGTCAGACAAGACAAGAACAACACTACCCCCTTGACAGCGAGGGATTAATATTAGATAATTATTATATGCTTTTACGGAACGGGGGTGTGTGACCCGGACCGCTTACCGACTCCTCCATCCTCCTAGTGGTGGTTCAAGGCGTGGCTTACCCCACGCCTTCTTTTTTTCTCGCCCCTATATACCACAATTCACAGCCGGGTCAACCCAGGGCCGCGCCAACCGTTGACAGTGCGCCCGCTCCTCCGTACCATGCGGCCCTTCGTACTATTCGCCTCGGAATCATTCCCATGACGACGTTCACGGCTAAATCAGAGACAGTACGGCGCGACTGGTTCGTCGTCGACGCCACGGGCCATGTGTTGGGTCGGCTCGCCACCGAGATCGCCCGGCGTTTGCGCGGCAAGCACAAGCCCGAATTTACCCCCCATGTCGATACCGGGGACTACATCGTCGTGGTCAATGCGGACAAGATCGAGGTGACGGGGCGCAAGGCGCAGAACAAGCTCTATCATAGCTACTCGGGTTATCAGAGCGGCTTGAAGACCCACACCTTTACGGAGATGAAGGTCCGGGCCCCGGAAGAGGTCATAGAGGCGGCGGTACGCGGGATGTTGCCGAAAGGTCCTCTAGGCCGGCAGATGGCACGAAAGCTCAAGGTTTTTGCGGGGACCGCGCATACGCATGCGGCCCAGCAGCCCAAACCGCTCGAATTGAAGAAGGGATAAGGAAACCGTATGGCCGAAGTCAAGCATTATGGGACGGGGCGGCGCAAGTCGGCGAACGCGCGCGTGTACCTGAGTCGGGGCAAAGGGGCTTTTGTGGTGAATAACCGCCCCGTCGACGAGTACTTTGGGCGCGAGACCTCCCGCACCCTGGTCCGCCAGCCGTTTGCCGTCACCGATACCGAGAACCGCTTCGATGTCTACGTCAATGTCCGGGGTGGCGGACCCAGCGGCCAGGCCGGCGCCGTGCTTCATGGCATATCCCGGGCGCTCTTGGCCTATGACGAATCCCTGCGTTCATCGTTACGCCGCGCCGGTTTCCTGACCCGCGACGCGCGCGAAGTGGAACGCAAGAAGGTCGGCCTACACAAGGCCCGCAAGCGCCCGCAGTACTCCAAGCGCTAATCGCCCCCTCTTTGGGGGATCGTCTAGTGGTAGGACAGCGGACTCTGACTCCGTTAACCGAGGTTCGAATCCTCGTCCCCCAGCCACCATAAAAAGGTCCAGACTTCGGTCCGGGCCTTTTGTCGTTTCCGGGCCGGCCCCCACAAAGGTTACCCCGGCCCCGCCGCGCCCTATGAAGATTCCGCGGCCTGGTAATCGCCGTCTGTGAGCTTATGCATGAGCCAGGTATCGAGCGCATCCTCCGTGACCTGCATATTCATGAGGGTGGTGACCAGGGCCTGGGACCCTTGCTGGTGTTGCGTCACGGCCTCGGCCATCAGTTCATGGCCGTGGGCGTGCAAGGCCATGACGGTGTGCGGGGCTCGCCCTTTGAGCCAGGCATGCAGCGGACATTGGTCGACCGTGAGCCCGGCCTGTCCGAGCAAAGGGCGGCCTTGGTGTAACATCTCGCTTACGGCCCGGGCGAGACCCCGGTGACCGGCGCGCGCCAGCCATGCCTGGGCCTGCGTGGAGGCGCTGCGGCGTGTGCCCGTCCAGAGCGCACGCGGGTGCCAGTTCGCGACCCAGTGCGCCACCGACTCGAAGGGCAGGGGGCGACTGATCACATAACCCTGGGCGTATTCGCAACCCAGATCCCGCAAGAGTAGCCCTTGCTCTTCTTGCTCCACGCCTTCGGCGACTGTCGTGAGTCGCAGCACGCGGGCGGCCGTCAGAATGGCGCTTACGATCGCAAAATCACGCGGGTCTTCACTCATGTCGGTCACGAAGCTTTTGTCGATCTTTAGGATGTCGCAGGGAAGTTTTTGCAGATAGTTGAGGGAGGCATAGCCGGTTCCGAAGTCGTCGAGCGCGACGCTGACCCCCAAGGCCCGGCACGCGGTCAGTACGGTGGCGGCCTGCGCCAAATCGGGCAGCTCACTCGTCTCGGTGATCTCGATCTCGAGATAACGGCAGACGTTCTCATGACGGCCGATGAGATCTTGGATGGTCTTCAGAAAGTCCGGGTGCAGGAGATGGAGACTGTGGATGTTGACCGCGACCGGGAGATGCAGCCCCTGTTTACAGAAGGCGGCAAGGGCACTGTAGGCCTCTTCCAGGACATAGAGGTCGAGGCGGCGCATGAGGTCGGCGTCCTGCTCTATGACCGGAAAATACTCAGCCGGCGCCCAGACCTTGCCATCGGGGCGGGGCCAGCGGATCAAGGCCTCGAGGCCGCGTACCCGGCCACTTGCGATCTCGACTTGCGGCTGAAAATAGAGCACCGGGATCCGCTCGCGCAGGGCGGTGGCAAATTCGTTTTGGAGCTTGCGCTGATTGACGATGCGCTCTTCGAGGGCCGGCGTAAAAAAGCGGTGCAGGTTCTTGCCAAGGCGTTTGGCCTCGTAGAGGGCGAGGTCCGCGCGCCGTATGAGATCGTCCACCTGGCTGCCGTCTTGCGGGAATAGGCTGATCCCGATACTGGCGGCTACCGCGAGTTGGTCGTGACCGGCCGCCACGAACGGGGTGGTGAAGGCCTGGCGGATGGCGTCGATCATGGTGACCGCCTGCTGGGCGTGGGCAAGCGGTGTAAAGAGCAGGCCGAACTCATCGCCGCCGAGGCGCGCGACCGTGCTGCCGGCCGGGACCGCCTCGCGGATCCGGGCGGCGATACGGCGCAAAAGCTCATCGCCCACGATGTGGCCAAACTGATCGTTGATGGCCTTGAATCCATCGAGATCGAGGATCACGACCGCGAGACCCTTCTGGGCCGGCGGCGGCAGCGCCAGGGCGTCGGTCAGCTTCTGCCGGAACAGGATCCGGTTGTCGAGGCCCGTGAGGGCGTCGTGACGGGCCTGGTGGATAAGTTGCTGCTCGCGCTCCGTGTCTTCCAAGGAAAAGGCCAGGTCTTGGGCCAGGCCTTCGAGGAGCCGCACGAGGGCCGGGGCGAAGAGGCTTAATTGTTCCGACCCCAAGGCCAAGATGGCGACGACCCCGGACTTGGTGCGGATGGGGAGGGCGGCGGCCGATTTGGTACCGGCCCGGACGTGCATGTCGTGCCATGGGGTGAAGCGGGCATCATGCGCTAAGTCGTCTGTGATCTCGATATGGCCGCTGCGCACGGCGCGGCCGGCGGTACCGAGACCTTCGGGACGGTTCGGGTCGGCGGTGAAGACACACCGGTACCAATCGATGCCCAAGGGCCGCTTTTCGCTGAAGGCGACGACCCGGATGTCGCCGGAGGGCTCGACGCGCCCGATCCAGGCAAACAATAGACCGGTGTAGGCGATAATGATCCGACAGGTCTCGGCGAACAGGTGGTCGGGTTCGGGGTGGCGGACGATGAACTGGTTGAGCTCGCTCAAGGCGAGATAGAAGTCGCGCTGCTGCTCGGCGAAGGCCCGCTCGGCGCGGATCCGGTTCTCGGCGCTTGCCTGTATCCCTTCGGCGCGGGTGAGCTCACGCCGGGACGCCCGATAGTAGATGGTGGCGCTTAGCAGCAGTGCCAAGATGAGGCCGACGGGGATCTCGAGCCGGTTCACAAAGGTCGCGATGAGATTCTTGAGAGGTAGGCTTACGCCCGCGAGCAGCCCGTAGTGCGCCGACTGGTAGGCGCCGAGTCGCAGCCCGGTGCGGGTCTCTCCCGAGAACTCCCCCTCGCTGTGGCGGAGGGCATGGCGCATGGCGTGCATCAGCGCGCCGGTGCGGATGGTCCGGTAGTGGGCTTTGGTGGGATGGGGCAGCCGGTATTCGAGCGCGCCGCTGCGGTCGAGGATGAAGATGTGGAAGTGGGCCGGGAGTTTGCCGCGGATCCCGCGCAGGCGCGGCCAACTCGGCAGGGGTCGCTCGAAGATCAGGGTCCGGCCCCGGGGGAGCGGCTGCCCGAATAAGACCAGACCGCCGGTGGCGAGCGCAAACGGCGGTGAAAAGCACAGGCCGTGGCGCGGGTGGCAGGCGGTGGTGACGGCGGCCAAGATCCGATGCGTAGCGTCGAGCGCGAAGGGCTTGGCCGCCGCCAGGACCCGGTTGCCGGGGCCGAGGACGACGATGTCCATGTCCTCGGCGTGGTGGCTTATATAGTGCCTCAGGACCTGGTCGCGCGCCGCGGCCGGGGCTGCCTTAAGGCGTCTCTGGACCTCACCCATATCGCGGGCGATGTCGCTTAGGTAGGACTGCTCTACGCGCCCGATCGCGGCCGCCATGATGGCAAGCCGCCGCCGGGTCGCATGTTCGAGGCCCTGCCACGAGGCCGCCATGAAGGTGAGCGTGGTGACGAGGATACCGAGCACGAAAAACGCCCACAGCTTACTAACGGCGTGGGGTGGCGCCTCTTGCGGCGCGTCGCCGCGGCTCACGGCGCGCCCTCGCGCTCCCAGGTCTTCTGTCCGGCCGGCGGTGCCTCGTCTACCCCGCCGCTTTGGTGCCCGTCCCGGCGGCCGGATTCCGCTTCGCGACCCTCGTTGCTCATGGCGATCACCCCGATCCCCCCTGTATTAGCAACCTCTTCTGTATTGATTTTGTGCAAGCTGCTTGCTATACCTCCCAAGCATAGACGTTACCGCGTCTTATGTGGTTCACAAAAATAAAATACCCTGTTTGGTGAGGAGGCAATGCCAATCATGAAGTGCAAGGCGCTGGTAGCCGCGATGAGCGCGGCGTTGGTGGTGATCCCGGGGGCGGCGTTCGCGGGGGTCAAGATCGGTGGCATGGCCCAAGGCGAGATCGGCTACTGGAAGGACAGCAGCCAGGGCGTCGTCAAGAGCCAGGGCACTAACATGCTCGACAACGGCCGCGGCCGTCTGTGGGTCGAGGCCGATCAGAAGCTCGGTTACGGGCTGACGGGCATGGCCTATTATATGTTGAAGGTCAACACCATGGGCGGAAACACCGGCCAGTCGGGTTTTGATCAGTCGCCTTATGCGCCGACGACGAGCGGGGCCGGCGAGAAATACGTGGGTCTGAAGGGTGGTTTCGGGTCCCTCGAGCTTGGCAATATCGCAAGCCCCTATAAGTATACGGGCGGCGTCATGTGGGATGCCTTCGTGACCACCGATCTGCAGGCGCGCGGCAACGGCGGTATGGCCGCCGGCGTGTTTGGCCAGAACGGGTTCATGATGAACTCCATCCTGTATCAGTCCCCGGTCTTCAGCGGCTTCCATGTGGCCTTGGCCTATAGCCCCGAGAACGCCGGCGTAAACGGAAGCGATCCCGCGGCCAAGCTCACGGCGCAGCACGGCGATTACGCCGGGGCCTTGCAGTGGAAGGCCATGGGCTGGAGCATCTTCGTGGCGCGTGACCATGCGGGGAACGCAGCCGGCCCGACCTACAAACCCTATGCCACCCCGGTGGGCGTGGGCAATGGCCTCGTGTATGCCTTCCCGGCCGGCGGCAGCGGTAATCCCACGCAGCTCGCAAGTGCTGCCCAAAACAACACCAAGTTCGGCGTGAAGTACAACTTCGGGCCGGTCGCGGTCATGGGCCAGGTGGAAAACCTCCAGACGGCCGGCGAGGCCAATCCGACCCGCGACTACTTCCTGGGCGTCGATGGCGCCGTCGGTCATTGGGCCCCGGTGCTGCAGCTCGGCGACACCACCGACAAGTATTGGGCGAACTCGGACCTCAAGGTGAGCTATATCGCTATCGGTACCTTCTACAACTTCAAGAAGGGCTTTAGCCTCTATGGCGGTTACCGGCGCACCCACATCACGGGGGCATCGTCGGTCCCGGTCACGGTGGGCGCAAGCGACGGCACGCAGAGCGTGTTCTCGATCGGTATGCGCAAGGTGTTCTAAACCGCCATCGGCGGCTTAAAACAGAAAAACGGGGCCTCGCGCCCCGTTTTTTTTGCCCTCTGTTACAATACGAGCCCTTCCTGAGGGGGCTTCTATGGTCAAGGTCGGCATAATCGGCGGTACCGGCTATACGGGATCCGAACTCTTGCGGCTCTTGGCCCGCCATCCCCGTGTCACGATTGCCGCTATCACCTCGCGCGCGGAGGCGGGCAAGCCCGTGGCCGCGCTCTTTCCGAGCCTGCGCGGGCACCTCGACCTGCGTTTTTCCGATCCGGCCGATGAGCAGGCCCTGTTGGGCTGCGACATCGTCATGAGCGCGACCCCAAGCGGGGTGGCCATGACCCATGCGCCGCGGCTGGTCGCAGCCGGCGTGCGCCTGATCGATATCGCGGCCGATTTCCGTATCCGGGACATCGCGGTGTGGGAGCGGTGGTACGGCATGCCGCACGCCTGTCCGGAGCTGGTGCGGGAAGCCGTCTACGGTCTACCCGAATATCATCGCGAGGCCATCCGCGGGGCGCGCATCGTCGCGAACCCCGGTTGCTATCCGACCGCCATCCAGCTCGGTTTCTTGCCGCTCGTCGAGGCGGGCCTCGTCGATCTGACCACGCTCATGGCCGTGGCCGTGTCGGGCGTGAGCGGGGCGGGGCGCGGCCTCCATGTGCCCATGCTGTTTGCCGAGGCCTCCGAGTCCGTCAAGGCCTATAACGTACCAGGCCACCGTCATCAGCCCGAGATCGCGCAGGGCTTGGCGCGTAGCGCCGGCCGTCCGGTCGAGTTCGTATTCGTCCCGCACCTCGTCCCCATGATCCGCGGCATGCACGCGACCCTCTGTGCGCGTCTGCGGGATCCGGCCGTCGACGTGCAGGCACTCTTCGAGGCCCGTTACCGCGACGAGCCCTTTGTCGACGTGTTGCCACCCGGTAGTCACCCCGAGACCCGGACCGTGCGCGGCACCAATGTCTGCCGGATCGCCGTGCATAGGCCAGAGGGCACCGACAAGGTGATCGTATTGAGCGCCATCGACAACCTCACCAAGGGGGCGAGCGGTCAGGCGGTGCAGAACCTCAATCTCATGTGCGGGTTCCCGGAGACCGAGGGCCTCGACGCCATCGCCCTGTTCCCCTGAACATTGTCCGCGAGCGCAGGGCCGCTATACTCCCCCCAGTTCCTGTGGAGGCGTCGTGACAAATCGTATAGGGGATATTGTCGTAAAACCGCGGGTCTCACCGATCCTACGGTATGGATTGGCGGTTGGGGGCGCGGTCGTCGCCGTCCTGGCCGGGGCCGGTCTGTTCTGGCGCGGGGAGTCGGTGGCCGGATTCTATGCCGCCAAGGCGCGGCGTCAGGAGTCCCGCGCCCACCGGCAGATTAGCCATCTGCGCCACGAGGTCGGCACGCTTTCCGATAGATTGGCCATGAGTAAGCGCTTGCTCCAGTCCGCCAATGCGGCCTATGCGGCCCTCGGTGCGGCGCTCAAGCGCTCGGATCAAAAGACCATGCAGCTGCGCGAGCGGCTCGGTTTCTATCAGACGATCCTGGGGGCGTCCAAGCGGGCGCACGGGGTGAGCGTGGAGGCGTTCCGGGTCGTGCCCGACAGCAAGGGTTGGCGCTACCACCTCGTGCTCGTGCAACAGTTCGCCCTCAATCGCTGGGTCTACGCGACCGTCCACGTGACCGTTCAAGGGGGGCGTGGCTCCCATTCGTCGGCTGCCTCCGGCCCAGGCCTTGTTGACATATCCCGGACGGTCCACTTTAAATACTTCGATGATCTGCGGGGCTCGCTCGCCCTGCCGGGCGGTTTCGTTCCCCGGCAGGTAGTCGTCCAGGTGGACTCGGGCGGACACACCCTGACGCGCCGTTATCCATGGCCCGGCCCGAGCCCTTCCGTCTCTCGCACACGAGGATAAGTATCATGCTGGAAAAAATGGGAAAGAAGACCGGCGAAAAGCCTTGCAACACCATCGACACCCTCATCGGCGAACAGACCCAGATCACGGGCAATCTGACCTTTACAGGCGGGCTGCGGATCGATGGCAAGGTTCATGGCGATGTCTCCGCGCAGGGTGAAGGCAGCACCTTGATTCTGAGCGAGCGGGGCGAGGTGATCGGCAATATCCGGGTCCCGCATCTCATCATCAACGGGACCATCAAAGGCAATGTGTTCTCTTCCGAGTGCGTCGAGCTGCAGGCCAAGGCGGAGATCACGGGCGACATGACCTATAAGAGTCTCGAGATGGCCCTCGGCGCGACGGTGAATGGTAGCCTGATCCACGAGGCCGAGAAGGGCGCCCCCAAGTTGAAGGCCATAGGGGGCACGGATCCGATCATATCCTAAGGCCGCCCGGCTGCGCGCGGAGGCCGTTTGACCGCGACGACTTTCCGGGCGGATAATGGCGGCAGGGTGTTTACGAGGATCCAAGAATATGAACGAAGCCGTTGCCACAGAAACCGTTGCCACAGAGATGCCGAGCCCGCTCAATTTTACAGACAGCGCGGCGCGCAAGGTCAAGGAGCTCATCGCCGAGGAAAACAATCCGGCATTGATGCTGCGGGTGTTCGTTTCCGGAGGTGGCTGCTCGGGCTTTCAGTACGGGTTCACCTTCGATGAGAATGCCAACGAAGACGACGCGCGGATCGACAAGGCCGGCGTCACCCTGCTGGTCGATCCCATGAGCTTCCAGTATTTGGCGGGCGCCGAGATCGATTATCAGGAGGGCCTGGACGGCGCGCAGTTCGTGATCAAGAACCCGCAGGCGAAGAGCACTTGCGGTTGCGGTTCGTCGTTCTCGGTCTAAGCGGCGGCATCTCCCCACCAAAACCCCTCTCCGGAGGGGTTTTGTTTTTGGGGGGGCTAGGCGCCCTAGGCGCGATAGATCCCGCCTAGGATGGCGGGATGGCGGGCCCCGGTGACCGTGGGCCGGCTGCCCGGTCGGCCGGCGAGGGTCTCGCGGGCCAGCCAAGCGAAGGCCACGGGCTCGACCATGTGCGGGTCGAGGCCCAGATCCGCGGTGGTTGCCACAGGGGTGGCGAGGGCGGACTCCAGGGCCGCGATCAGGACCGGGTTCTCCGCCCCGCCGCCGCACACGAAGACCGCCTCCGGCTGGTAGGGCGCGAGGGCCTCGGCTATGGTCTCGGCGGTCAGGCGCACGAGGGTGGCCTGGACGTCGGCCGCTCCCAGGTCGTAGTCCGGGAGACGCTCGGTGAGCCAGGCCAAGCTAAAGTGCTCGCGGCCTGTGCTTTTGGGGGGTGTGGCGGCGAAGTAGGGGTCGGCCTTGAGACGGTCTAGCAGTCCCTGATGGACGCGGCCGGCGGCGGCCAGATGCCCGCCGGTGTCTTGGGCGGCGCCGGTCTGCTTGTGGATCCAGGCGTCGAGTAAAGCATTGCCGGGCCCGGTGTCGAAACCCAGTACCGCCTGATCGTTCGCGCCCCCCGGGACGAGGGTGACATTGGCGATGCCGCCTATGTTGACGATGGCGCGGGTCGCGCGCGCCTGCCCAAAGAGCCAGGCATGGAAGGCCGGGACCAGGGGGGCACCCTGGCCGCCGGCGGCCATGTCGCGGCGCCGGAAATCGGCCACAACCGCGATGCCCGTCCGTTCCGCGATGCGCGCAGGGTCGCCGATCTGCAGGGTGAAGGCCCGTAACCCTTGAGGCCTGTGGCGCACGGTCTGGCCATGCGAGCCGATGGCCGTGATCGCAGATGGCCCAAGGCCTGCCTGCCGGCAGACGCTCAGGGCGGCGGCTGCGAAGATCTCGGCGAGTTCGACCTCGAGGGCTCCGAGGCGGTCGATCTCATTATCGCCGGGGGTCATGAGGCCTAGGAGGCGCTGCCGTAGGTCCGGGGCATAGGGCTCATAGTAGTGGGCGGCGACCGTGACTGCACGGGGCTCATCGTGGAACGCCACGCACACGGCATCGACGCCATCGGCGCTTGTCCCGGACATGATCCCTATGTAGTGCTCCATCGCCATCCTGTTTACCTCCGGTCCTATGGTAACCTTGGCGCCGCTAAGGAGGATAGTTGTGAAGTCAGCCATCGACCACGCGCTGTCCGTCATCCGGGCCGGCACCGCCGATATCGTCTCCGAACCGGAATTGCGCGCCAAGCTCGCCCTCGGACGCCCCCTGCGGATCAAGGCCGGTTTTGATCCCACCGCGCCCGATCTGCATCTTGGGCATACGGTATTATTGCGCAAGTTGCGTCAATTCCAGGACCTCGGGCACACCGTGCTGTTCCTGATCGGGGACTTTACGGGTCGCATCGGCGACCCTACGGGCAAAAACGCGACGCGCCCACCGCTCTCTCCCGAGGATGTGGCCCGCAACGCACAGAGTTACGAGCAGCAAGTCTTCAAGATTCTGGATCCGTCGCGGACCGAGGTCGTGTTCAATTCCACGTGGATGGACAAACTCGGGGCCTACGACATTGTGCGTCTGGCCTCGCATTACACAGTTGCCCGCCTCCTCGAGCGCGACGATTTCGCGAAGCGCTACGTAGACCACCTGCCGATCGCTGTCCACGAGTTCCTCTATCCTCTCATCCAGGGCTATGACTCGGTGGCGCTTGCCGCGGATGTCGAATTGGGCGGTACCGACCAGCGCTTCAATCTGCTCGTTGGCCGCGAACTCCAGCGGGACTACGGCCAGACCCCGCAGGTCGTCATCACCCTCCCGATCCTTGAGGGCACCGACGGCGTCCAGAAGATGTCTAAGTCGCTCGGTAACTTCATCGCGGTGGCGGACACCCCCGACAGCATCTTCGGCAAGGTGATGTCACTCTCCGACGTCCTTATGTGGCGTTATTTCGAGCTTTTGTCGCTGCGGCCGCCGGCGGAGCTAGACGAGCTCCGCCGCTCTGTGGATAATGGCGCCAATCCTCGGGACGTCAAACTCGCGCTGGCCCATGAGCTCGTTGCCCGCTTTCACGGCGATGCACAAGCCCAGATCAGCCAGGAGCGGTTTTTAGCCGTCTATAGCCGCAAGGCTTTACCCGAGGAGATAGACGAGCGTATACTTGTCGTCCCTCCGGAAGGGCTTGGGCTTGCTCAGGCACTGAAAGCGGTTGGCCTTGTAGGGTCGACCTCGGAGGGGCTGAGGCTTACACGTCAGGGTGGGATCAAGGTCGACGGGCAACGCGCCGTCGAGACTTTTGTTTTTCAGCCCGGATGCGTGAGTTTGGTACAGGTCGGAAAGCACCGCTTTTTACGATTACGAATTTGTGAAAAAGGCGCTTGACGGACTGAATCAACTGCGTATAATGCGCGTCTCTCCAAGGGTGCCTTGGAGATGCTCTTTAAAAAATCGGATCAAGTAATTTGTGTGGGCGCTTTTGTCGAGCCGGGTCTTCAATGAAAGACCGGTCGATAACCGCAAGGATATCGATCAATAAAGATTTGTCCCCTTAAGGGACTTCAAGCTTTGCAATTGGAGAGTTTGATCCTGGCTCAGATTGAACGCTGGCGGCATGCTTAACACATGCAAGTCGAACGCGAAAGGGGGCAACCCTGAGTAGAGTGGCGGACGGGTGAGTAACGCGTAGGAATCTGCCCAGTAGTGGGGGATAACCCGGCGAAAGCCGGGCTAATACCGCATATGCCCTATGGGGCAAAGCAGGGGATCTTCGGACCTTGCGC
>JAKAXM010000032.1 GCA_021816625.1 Pseudomonadota bacterium
TGCGGCGTGACGTGCAGGGTTTTCCGGCCCTCCGGGAGGCCCTGTTGCGCCAGATCGAGCAATGGGAATCGGAGTTCAAGCGCTCCGGCGAGATACCAGAGCTATCCCCCGAATGGACCAAGGCGGTACCGGCAGTGGCGCGCCTGAAGGCCACGGATGATCCCATGGCCGAACGGATTCAGGCCGGTTTTCGGGAGTTGGTGGAAAAGGCGCAGGCAGAGACCTTGCGTCACCATCGCAAGATCGTTTCGGAGCGGCATCGCGCGCTCGCGCGCTCGGAGCTCATGTGGCAGGCGGTTGGGCGAGTCCTGGATCGGGTCGACAACCGGCTTGTGCAGGTCGCCGAGTCGACGGTTACGATCCACGAGGCCGTCAACCGCTACCAGGCGCTGAGCGAGGCGAACGCGCGTTTCGATCGATCGCTTGCCGGTTCGGCGCTGGTGCGGCTGTTTGCCGCCGGCTTTGTCCTCCTCGCCGCCTGCGGTGGAGCCCTCTTGAATGTCCATCTGATGGCAGGTCCCCTGCGTTGGCTGGGGATTGGGCGTGATTGGGTATGGGCCGGGCAGCCGGCGCCGTTCGCAACGGGGTTTATCGTGATCGCACTGGAGGTGGTCGCGGGACTCGTGCTATTTGACGCGCTCGAGGTCACCCATGTCTTTGGATTCGTCGCGATCTTGCCCAAACGGACCCGTCGGGCCATGGCGGCAGCGGCGGGCGGCGTCATTGCGACGCTGGCCGCGCTGCAGGCTATTCTGGCCTTCGTCCGCGCAGGTTCTATGCGCGCGGTGCCGGTGATCGGGGGCGTGGCCGTGCCGGGCTTCCCGCTCTGGCACGGGGCGGCGCAGGCCCTGTTGGCACTGATCCTGCCGGGGATCATGGTGTTCGTGGCCATCCCCCTGGAGAGCTTCATATACGCCGCACGCGCCATTGCCGGCGTGGCGGTCGAGACCGCTGTGCGGGTCATGGCCTTTGCCGTGCGCGTCGTGGCGCGGCTCACTGCGGGGGTGGCCGATACCCTAAGCGCGCTTTACGACATCCTGATCTTGCCCCCGCTGCTTTTGGAACGTGCTTTACAGTACGGTGCCCATGTGTCGGCCATGAAGCGCCGCCGGGCCTCGAGCAATCAGTGATCGCCGGAGACCCCCCGGACCCATTCGGCCGGCGCCCCCCCACCGCGTGAGACGGGTGGCGTCGATGGTGTTTGATATGGGTCAACCGGCAAGCGCGGCCGCTCGAGTACCATAAGGCTCTGTTTTCCTTCACTTGTCGATAGGTGCTGCGCATGGACAAGCTCTTGGAATGGAGCGATGAGTTGAGTGTGGGTATCGAGGAGATCGATCGGCAGCATCAGGCCCTCGTGGATATTTTGAACGAGCTTCACAACGGGATCGTGCAGAAACGCGGATCGGAGGCCTGCCGTACGATCCTAGGCGAGTTGATCGAATACACCCGCGTCCATTTTACGGTAGAAGAGAGCCTGTTTCGGATCTTGGCGTACCCGGGTTATACGATACACAAGCAAGAACATGAGAAACTGCTCGAGCAGATCATCGGTTTTCAGAAAAAAATCCAGAGCGGGCAGGCCTCGGTCACCTTCGAGCTGCTCCACTTCCTGCGCAATTGGTTGACGCATCATATTCTCGGTACCGACAAGGCGTACGTCCCCCACCTGCTCGCTAAGGGTATCGAGCGCGAGTTGCCCAAAAAGATGTTCTGGAAGCTCTGGTAAAGCGGTACCCTCGACTGGTTATAGCGAGCTTCTCGCCAGGGCCTGCGGTTCGGGGCGGCCGCGGAGGGTCTGCCCAGCGGTGGGAACGCTTTCCGCGGCTCAAGCGGCCCTATGGCCGGGAACGGTCGCTGCGATAGCCACGGAGGCCACCCACCGCTATGCGCAGGAATGCTAGGGGAGATGGCCACCCCTCTTAAGAGGCGGCGCTTTCCCCCCCATCCCCTCAAGGGGAGGGGTATTCCTGCGCCACGCTCTATATAGCGGGGCGGGCACGGCCGCGCCGTTACGTTTAAAGCCCTCCGGAGGGACCCGCAGGCGGCTTTGTGCCCCCAGGCCCGAAACCCCCTCTGGGGGGCGGGGCGCGGTCCCTGCGCCCCCGGTCATGCACGGCCGGCACGGATCGGGTATCCTATAGGCTTGTCAGTGTGACCGCCGCGAGCTAAGAGGAGCTGGATGTTTAGCAAAATGGCATTAAAGGACCATGATCGCCCTTTGTGGGATGCGATGGCCAAAGAGCGGGTTCGCCAGGAAGATCATATTGAGCTGATCGCCTCGGAAAACTATACGAGCCCGCAGGTGATGGCCGCGCAAGGCTCCTGCTTGACCAACAAGTATGCCGAGGGCTACCCGGGCAAGCGGTATTATGGCGGTTGCGAGTACGTGGATATCGTCGAAAGCCTCGCGATCGAGCGCGCGCGGGCGTTATTTGGGGCGGACTATGCCAATGTCCAGCCCCATTCAGGGTCGCAGGCCAATGCCGCGACCTATTTGGCCCTTATTAACCCCGGCGACACCATCCTGGGCATGAGTCTTGCCCATGGAGGGCATCTCACTCATGGCGCCAAGGTGAACTTTTCGGGCCGGATTTTCCATGCCGTAAGCTATGGCGTGGATCCGCAGACCGGTCTCATCGATTACGATGAGATCGCGCGGCTTGCGCGGGAGCACAAGCCGCGTGTGATCATGGGCGGCTTTTCAGCCTACTCGCGAGTCATCGACTGGACCCGCTTTCGCGAGATCGCAGACGAGGTGGGGGCCTATCTGGTCGTGGATATGGCGCATGTGGCCGGCCTCGTAGCCACGGGCCTCTATCCGAGTCCGGTCGGTATCGCAGACGTCACGACCTCGACCACCCACAAGACCCTGCGCGGTCCGCGCGGCGGGCTGATTCTCGCCCGCGCCAACCCCGATATCGAGAAGCGCCTCAATAGTTTGATATTCCCCGGTACCCAGGGCGGTCCCCTCATGCACGTCATTGCCGCCAAGGCCGTGGCGTTTGCGGAGGCCCTGCGGCCTGAGTTCCAGAGCTATCAACAGCAGGTGGTCCGGAACGCCCAAGCCATGGCCGATACGCTCATGAGCCGGGGTTTCAAGGTCGTCTCGGGGGGTACTGATAACCACTTGATGTTGGTGGACTTGATCGATCGTCCGGTAACCGGCAAAGAGGCGGAAGAGGCCCTCGGCCGCGCCCATATCACCGTCAATAAAAACGCTGTACCCAATGATCCGCGCTCGCCGTTTGTTACGAGCGGTATCCGTCTGGGTACACCGGCCATTACCACCCGGGGCTTTGGGGAGCGCGAGACGCGGACGCTTGCGGGTTTCGTCTGTGAAATCCTCGAACGCCCCAGCGATGAGGGGCTCGCCGAGCGGGTGCGCCGTGAGGTACTAAACCTCTGCGCGCGCTTCCCGGTCTATGGCGAGGATGTCGTGATCTAGGCCTATGCGCTGCCCCTTCTGTTTCGCCGAGGACACGCGAGTCATCGATTCCCGTCTCGCTGACGAGGGGGATGCCGTGCGCCGCCGGCGGGAATGCTTGGCGTGCCGTGAGCGCTTTACGACCTTTGAGCATGCGGAGTTGCGGCTGCCCCAGATCATAAAGTCCGATGGGCGGCGGGAGGCCTTTGCCGAGACCAAATTGCGGGCCGGTTTGCAGCGGGCCCTCGAGAAGCGGCCGGTGGATGCCGGGCAGATCGATGCGGTGGTCGCTTTTGTCCGGCGGTCGCTGATGGCGAGTGGGGAGCGCGAGATTCAAAGTCGGCAGATCGGTGAGTGGGTCATGGAGCAGCTGCGGGTCCTTGATAAGGTCGCGTATGTGCGCTTCGCGTCGGTCTATCGGAGTTTTCAGGACCTCAATGCGTTTCGCGAAGAGATGGAGCGACTTGAGGGCCAGGAGTTGGCGCGGCTGTCATCGAAGTCGTGATCACGGCGGCCGACGGCGCGTTCATGGCCCGTGCCCTGCAGCTGGCCGGGCGTGGGCGTGGGACTACGGCGCCGAACCCATGCGTGGGTTGTGTCCTCGTCCGGGATGGTGAGGTGGTGGGCGAGGGCTACCATGTGCGCGCCGGGGAGCCGCATGCCGAACGCCTGGCACTGGCCGCGGCCGGGGCGAGCGCCCGCGGGGCCACGGCCTATGTCACGCTCGAGCCTTGCTGTCATACCGGCCGTACCCCTCCCTGTACAGACGCCCTGCGCGCGGCCTCGGTTGCGCGCGTGGTCGTCGCCTTGCAGGACCCTGATCCGCGCGTGGCGGGCCAAGGCATTGCGAGCCTGGAAGCGGCCGGAATACCGGTCGAGGTCGGGTTGATGGCGGCGGAGGCCGCGCGGCTGAATCAAGGGTTTCTGTCCCGGGTGACGCGGGGGCGTCCCTTTGTGAAGGCCAAGGTCGGTCTGTCGGTAGATGGCCGCACGGCCCTACCAAGCGGTGAGAGTCAATGGATCACGAGCCCCGCGGCGCGCGCCGACGTGCAGCGCCTGCGGGCGGCGGCCGATGCGATCCTGACGGGTATGGGCACGGTGCGCCATGACGATCCGCGTCTTACGGTGCGCGCGGTCCGCGCGCGATCCCCCCTCCGGGTGGTCGTGGCGTCCGATCCGGTGTTTACACCGGGCGCGCGCATCCTGCAGGGACCGGGACGGGTACTGATTCTTACCGTCGCCGATCCCGGTAGCTCGAAGGGCGGTGTCGCGGGGGATCCCGAGATAGTGGCCGTGGGGGGGAGCGGGCGGCGCGTCGATCTGACGGCGGGGCTGCGCGCCCTGGGTGCGCGGGGCATCAATGATCTCTTGGTCGAGGCTGGCCCTACGCTGCTCGCCAGTCTGCTGCAAGAGGGTCTTGTTGATGAACTCGTGCTCTACATGGCCCCCCGTTTTCTGGGCAACGGTCGCCCGGTTGCGGACTTTACGCTGCCGGCCCTGGCCGAGGCGCGCGACTGGCACTATAGCGACGTGCGCCGGGTGGGGCCCGATCTGCGCCTTACCCTGGCGCCGGACCGGAGCGGCACGCCCCCCGGATGGCTATAAGGAGGGATATGTTTACAGGCTTGATACAGACCGTGGGTACCGTGGTGCGCGCCGAGGCGCAAAGCGGGGGCGCCCGTCTGTGGGTAGCGGCGCCGGCGTTTGGGGGCGCCCCGTGGGTCACGGGTGAGAGTATTGCGGTAAACGGCGTCTGCTTGACGCTGGTGGCGGGTGAGGGCGACCGGTTCGCGGCCGATCTGTCCGGGGAGACGCTGGCTTGCACGGCGCTATCGCGGCTTGTGGCCGGTCAGGGCGTCAATCTCGAACGCGCGCTCAAGGTCGGCGATGCGCTAGGCGGCCATCTGGTATCTGGGCATGTCGACGGAACGGCGGACGTGTTACGACTTCAGCGTACGCGGGATGGGGCACGGCTCGCGCTGGCGATCCCGGCTGAATGGCAGCGCTATGTAGCGCGCAAAGGCTCATTGTGTATCGACGGGGTGAGTCTCACCGTCAATAGTATCGAGGGTGGCCGGGCCGAGTTTGCGATCGTCCCGCATACGCTCGCGGCCACGACCCTTGGGGCCCTCGAACCAGGGGCTATCGTGAACATCGAGGTGGATCTCATCGCCCGTTATCTGGAACGTCTGTTGCCGGAATCCTAGGGGCCGACCGCGAATCGGGTACGGGTCCGGGCAATGAGGGTCGGTGACCCGCCGGCCCCCCAGCGCGCATAGAGCAGACTCACCATCTTGTAGTGGCCCGGCGGCGCCTGCGCTGGGATCGGCAGCGTGAGCCGGGCCGTATAGACGCCGCTATCCGGGAGCTCGTGTCCGATACGCGCCCGATGCGTGGCCACGAGCCGACCGTGCCGGTAGAAGCTGCGGATCTCGACGATCTGTAGCGGTCCGGGACCGCGCCGTAAGGCCAATGTCTTGGTCAGGATCAGAGAGCTACAGGGCGGCGCCTCCCGGGGATGTACCGATATCTGATAGCGGAGCACGCGTACGGTCCCAGGCCCCAGGCCCCCCAGAAGGCGAGTGCGCGCATAAGCGGTCGACCAAGCCGTGGCCTCGGGACACCCGGCTGCGCGCGCCTGGGGCGGAGGCGGCAGCGGGACGCAGGCCGCCAGGATCCAGGCGAAGCTAACCGCCCCAAGCGTGCGCAAGTGCCGCATAGGCTCCAGGCCGGATGGTGGTACGGGCAGCGGGTTTGGACCGGGCGGGCGGGGTAGTGCCCGGGGCGCGAGGCGCGGGGCGTTTGTCTAGCACGCCGTGGGCCAGGCGCGTCACCGCGTGCGCGATATGGGTAACCGGACGCAGGGCCGCCTGGCGATGGGGCCAACCCACCTTGAGTGCGAATAGGGCCGCGACGAGCAATAGCACGGCCAGCACACCCAGCCGTCTGTCGCCGGCCAAAGGCCGGCCCCATTCCGGCCGCTCCGGTTCCGGGAAGGGCGTGGCCGGCGTCTCCTCGAGGTCGATGTCGGCCCCATCCTTCCGCAGGCCCGGGAGCTCGGCCCTTGGCCCCTCGTCGCCGACCGCGAGGGCCGGGGCCAGGCTCGCCTGGGCCAGGGCATGGTCCTGGGCCTCGGAGGTCTCTATCGAGCTGCCATCGGCATAGGCCGTTGTCACGGCCAGCCGCAGGGCCCGCGCGGTCGGATAACGCCCGAGCAGGCCGCCGCGCGCGACATCGGCCAGCGTCCCGATCTCGCTTGCCAGTAATTCCTGCATGAGACGGCCCGCCGCCCGCACGTCATCGGCCGGCATCGGGGGCGTCTCGCCCAGACTCGTCTGCCGAAAGTCCAGGAGCTTTACGCGCTGGTCGGTGGTCAGAAAGACGTTGTCGGCGCGGATCGCGCCGTGGGCGAGGCCCTGACCGTGTATGGTTTCGAGGGCCGACAGAATGTCCACCATCCAGCGGTGGACATGGCTATCGGGCAGGGCGCCCAGACGCTCGCGGCGCGCCTTTAGGGTTTCGCCGACGAGATATTCGAGGATCAGGGTGGGTGGTTCCGGCCACAGACCGTGCAAGGTGACGATGTGCGGATGATTGAAGCGCGCCAACACCCGCCCTTCGGCGATGACCGAGATCGCCCCGCGCGGCGCGGTTTTCAGGGCTACCGGGCGATCGAGGCTCAAATCTTGGGCCATGTAGACCGTGCTGCGTGGGCCCGATGATAGGGTACTCAAGACCAGATAGGGGCCCAGGGTCCTTCCGGGCTCTATCATGGAGGCGTGCGGTTCATTGCGGCCGGTTCTATGCGGTTCCATCGACTTCCATCCCTTGGTCAGTCATAATTCGGGCCCGGTCAGCTGTCCGGTTGCCAGTGTCACACTCATGCCTATAAGCCCCATCCCCGAAATCATAGACGAATTGAAGGCCGGTCGGATGGTCGTCATTATGGACGATGCCGACCGCGAAAATGAAGGCGACCTGCTGATGGCCGCCGAGGCCGTCACGCCCGAGGCGATCAACTTCATGGTACGCCATGGTCGCGGTCTCGTCTGTCTGACCTTGACCCCTGAGCGTTGCCAGCGGCTCGGGCTCGAGCCCATGGTCAAGGCGAATCGTTCGCGTTACGCGACGGGCTTTACCACCTCAATCGAGGCCGCCGAGGGGGTTACGACCGGCATCTCGGCAGCCGATCGCGCCACCACGATCCGCGCCGCGATCGCCCCGAACGCAAGCCCGCGCGACTTGGTGAGCCCCGGACATATATTCCCGATCATGGCGCAGCGCGGCGGGGTGCTGGCGCGCGCCGGTCATACGGAGGCCGGGGTCGACCTGGCCCGGTTCGCCGGTTTCGAGCCCTCTGCGGTCATCTGCGAGATCCTCAGAGACGACGGGGCTATGGCGCGTCAGCCCGAGCTCGAGGCCTTTGCCGCCGAACACCACCTAAAGATCGGTACCATCGCCGATCTCATTCATTATCGCCTACAGCACCACTCGAGTGTGCATCGCCTTGACGAGCGGTTGATCGACACCGTTTATGGGTCGTTTCGCCAAGTGGCTTATCATGACGACATCGAGGATCGCGTGCATCTGGCCCTCGTCTGCGGTGAGATCGACGGCGATCCGCTGCCGGTCCGGGTCCATGTCCAGGAGAGCCTCCTAGACCTCCTGGGCGACACCCGTGCCCCCTCATGGACGCTGAGTGGGGCCTTGCAGTATGTGGCGCGCGCCGGGCGCGGGGTCGTGGTACTTCTCGATCAGCCTGCGTCCTCGGCGACCACGCGGGCGCGTCTGAAGGCCCCGGGCCCCGACCTCGTAACGCCGCCCGGGGGCGGGCGCGAGGTGCTGCGGACCGTGGGCTTGGGCAGCCAGATCCTCCTGGATCTCGGTGTACGCAAGATGCAGGTCCTGGGTCACCCGCGCAAGGCGCCGGGTCTCGCGGGGTTTAATCTAGAAGTGGTCGAGTACCTGGCGCCGATAGCGGGAGGGTAGGCATGAAGGGAGGGGAGACGGTGGTCGACGGGATGCTGATGGCAGGCGAGGCGCGGTTTGGGATCGTGCTGGCGCGATTCAACGCCTTTGTCGGGGAACGTTTATTGGAGGGCGCGCTCGACGTTTTGCATCGTCACGGCGCAAGCCCGGAGCGCATCACGGTCGTGCGTGTTCCCGGGGCGTTCGAATTGCCGCTTACGGCCCAAGTCATGGCTGAGGGCGGTTTTTATGACGGCATCGTGGCCTTGGGGGCCGTGGTGCGCGGCGCCACCCCGCATTTCGATTTCGTGGCCGGCGAATGCGTAAAGGGGCTCGCGCAGGTGAGCCTTAAGACCGGTGTGCCGGTGGCGCTGGGCGTGCTCACCGTCGACACCATAGCCCAGGCGATCGACCGGTCCGGCGCGAAGGCCGGCAACAAGGGCGCCGAGGCGGCGCTCTCCCTCCTTGAAATGGTCGATCTGCTGCGGCGCCTCCGGCATCCATGAGCGGATTGCGGTCCCGGGCGCGTGGCCAGGCGGTGCAGGCCCTCTATCAGTGGCAGCTGACCGCGCAGCCCCCGCATGACATAGGGCGGCTGTTCTTGCGCGACCCCGAGGACGGACCGGCCATTGATGAGGCCTATTTTGCGGAGCTCATAAGCGAGGTGCCGCGGCATGTGGCCGAGCTCGATGCCCTCCTTGCGCCGCATCTGGATCGGCCTTTGACCGAGGTGGACCCGGTGGAGCGGGCGATCCTGCGGATCGGCGTCTACGAGCTCCGTTACCGCTTGGAACTGGGGCCGCGTATTGTTCTAAACGAGGCCGTGGAGCTGGCCAAGCGTTATGGGGGGGAGGCCGGTCACAAATTCGTGAATGCCGTCCTGGACCGCACGGCCAAGGCCGTACGGGCGGACATGGCCCGGTCGTAGCGCGGGCGTGAATGAATTCGATCTCATAGCGCAATTTTTTACCCGTGCGCCCCGGCGCCCCGAGATTGTCTTGGGGGTCGGCGACGACGCGGCGCTGCTTGCCCCGGAACCCGGCACCCATCTCGTAGTCAGCACCGATACCCTGATCGAGGGTGTCCATTTTGCGGCAGGCGCCCCGGCCTTCGATGTTGGCTACAAGGCGCTAGCCGTGAACGTGAGTGACCTCGCGGCCATGGCCGCCCGCCCGATCGGTTTTTTATTGAATCTCACGCTACCGCAGGCCGACGCGGCCTGGCTGGGCGGTTTCCGGGATGGTCTTTTTGCCCTGGCCGATAGTCTGGATGTGGATCTCATCGGGGGTGACACCGTGCGCGGTCCTTTGGCTGTGACCATAACGGCGTGGGGGGCAAGCCCGGCGGGTACGGCGGTGCGGCGCAGTGGGGCGCGTCCCGGTGACCGCATCTATGTGTCAGGCCGTTTGGGAGAGGCCGCACTTGGTTTTCTCAGTCGCTCCGGGGCCATTACGCTTTCCGCGGAGGCGCGGGACGCGGTACGGGCGCGGCTCGACCGGCCGGCGCCCCGCCTCCACGAGGGTCTGGCGCTCCGGGGCCTGGCCTCGGCGATGATCGATATCTCGGACGGACTCGTAGCCGATCTCGGGCATATCTTAGAGGCGAGCGCAGTGGGCGCCGAGGTCGATTTGCACCGCTTACCCTTGTCCGATACCTACAAGGGCGCGTTTGCAACGCTCGGCTATGACCCTGCCATCGGTTTCGGCGATGATTACGAGTTGTGCTTTACCGTGCCGCCCGACCGGGGCGATGCCCTTGCGGGGATGGCCTCCCAGTTTGCCTGCGGCTTCCACGACATCGGCGAGATCGTCGCGGCGCCGGGCCTGATCTTGCGCGACGGTGGAAAGATCTATACGGCAGGGCGGGGAGGATACGACCATTTCCGCAGCTAGAGGGTCTTGGGCGGTGTGGTTGGCCACAGGCTTTGGGGTCGGCCGGGTGCGCTGGGCGCCCGGCACCGCCGGGTCGGTCTTGGGTCTTTTCATGTGGTGGCCGGTAAGCCTCGCGGGTCCTCTGTTCTATGGCGTGCTGCTGGCGGTGGCCCTGGGGGTCGGTATCGTCGCGACCGGACGGGCTGCCGAGCACCTTGGGCAGCGTGACCCGGCAATGGTCGTATGGGATGAGGTGGCCGGGATGGGGGTCGCGCTGTTCGATGTCCCTCACCGGCCTCTCCTGTGGGGGGCGGCATTCGTGCTGTTTAGGGTCTTTGATATCACCAAACCCCCGCCAGTCGCCGGCCTTGAGCGGCTGCCGGGAGGCTATGGCATCATGTTGGATGATATCGCCGCGGGTCTTTATGCGGCTTTCGTGCTGTGGGTAGGTATATGGGTGGCGACGACGATCCGGCCTTGATCTCCCTGATCGAGGAGCTTGGGACCGGGCTTGTTACGCGCGGCTGGACCCTGACCGTGGCGGAGTCATGTACGGGCGGTCTGCTGGCGGGCGCCTTGACCGCGGTCCCCGGTAGTTCGCGGTGGTTTGAATGCGGCTATGTGACCTATTCGGCGGCCGCCAAACATCGCGCGCTGGGCGTGCCGGAGGAGTATCTGGACGAGACCCGCATCGTGAGTCCCGCCACCGCCATAGCCATGGCCCGCGGGGCGCTGCTCGCGAGCGGTGCCCGGGTCGCCGTGGCCGTGACCGGGATCGCGGGGCCGGCCGGCGGCCGGCCGGGGTGTCCGGTGGGCACGGTTGTGATAGCGTGGGCCGGGGGTGGCAGCGCCGAGGCCGAGACCCGGCATTTTCCGGGGGACCGGGCGGCCGTGCGTGCGGCGGCCGTGCAATCGGCGGTAGCCGGATTGAAGACCCGGCTCGATCGAGGCCTGGCTCGCTAGGTCCCGGGCGCCCTTTGTGGAATAATCGCCCCTTTGCGCACTCCCTGGGGATACTGTATATGGACGTCAACAAGGGCAAGGCCCTGAGCGCCGCTTTGGGCCAGATTGAAAAGCAGTTTGGCAAGGGCTCGGTCATGCGTCTTGGGGACGCGAGCGAGACGCCGGCCATTGAAGGGGTCTCCACGGGGTCCCTGGGGCTTGATATTGCGCTTGGTATCGGCGGTCTGCCGCGCGGACGGGTCGTGGAGATCTATGGCCCGGAATCATCGGGCAAGACCACCCTGACCCTACATGTGATCGCGCAGGCCCAGAAGGCGGGGGGTACGGCGGCCTTCATCGATGCTGAGCATGCCCTCGACCCGGCCTATGCCAAGCGCCTCGGGGTTAAGGTCGAAGACCTGCTCGTGTCGCAGCCGGATTCGGGTGAGCAGGCCCTCGAGATCACCGACATGCTCGTGCGCTCGGGCGGGGTCGACGTGGTCGTGGTCGACTCGGTCGCGGCCTTGACGCCTAAGGCCGAGATTGAAGGCGAGATGGGGGATTCACATGTGGGTCTCCAGGCACGCCTCATGTCCCAGGCCCTGCGTAAGCTTACCGGCAATATCAAGCGTTCGAATACGCTTGTGATCTTCATAAACCAGATCCGGATGAAGATCGGGGTTATGTTCGGGAATCCCGAGACCACGACCGGCGGCAACGCCTTGAAGTTCTATGCCTCCGTGCGGCTCGATATCCGCCGTATCGGCGCTATCAAGCGCGGCGAAGAGGTGGTGGGCAGCCAGACCCGGGTCAAGGTCGTCAAAAACAAGATTGCGCCGCCGTTCCGGCAGTGCGAGTTCGATATTTTCTATGACCAGGGCATTTCCAAGGAAGGGGAGCTCGTCGATTTAGGGGTGGCGGCGAATATCGTCGAGAAGTCGGGGGCATGGTACTCGTACGCAGGGGAGCGGATCGGGCAGGGCAAGGAAAACGCGCGCCAGTACCTGCGCGACAACCCGGCGGTCGCCGAGGATCTGGAGGCCAAACTGCGTCAGTCGTTTGCGGCGCGCCCGGCCGCGCTCGTCGGCGAAGAGCTCGGATCTGACGATGAGGGCGATGTCTGAAGCGTGAGCGCGCCCCGGCGCGTGATTATGCCCTGAGTCTGCTTGCGCGCCGCGATTACAGCGTCCGCGAACTCCTAGAGCGTCTCGCCGTCCGCGGCTACCCGCCGGACGAGGCCGGGGCCGCGGTCACTGTGCTCGCCGAGTGTGCGGCCGTGTCCGATGAACGTTATGCGCACGAGCGGGCGCGTAGCCGCGTGGCGCAAGGGGTGGGCCCGTTACGAATCGCGCAGGAGCTCAAAGAGAAGGGCGTCGCTCCCGAGACGGTCGCAGCAGCACTGCAGGCGCAGGGCGACAACTGGGCCGAGCGGGCCTTGGCGGTGCGTGTAAAACGTTTTGGTACCGAGGCCCCAGGTGACCGCCTGGAGCGCGCGCGGCAGGCGCGCTTTTTGCAATCGCGGGGCTTTCGTTATGAAGATATCGCCTTTGCGATAGATACGCGGACTACTTGACACAACTATGGTAAAAGTCCCAGGCCATGAAGAGCACCGAGATACGTAACCGCTTTTTGCAGTTTTTCGCGCGCCGCGAGCACCAGGTCGTGTCGAGCAGTTCGCTTGTGCCCGCTAACGACCAGAGCTTGCTGTTTACCAACGCCGGCATGGTGCAGTTCAAGGATGTTTTTCTCGGACACGACAAACGCAGCTATCGCCGGGCCGCCAGCGCGCAACGCTGCCTGCGTGCCGGCGGCAAGCACAATGATCTCGAGAACGTGGGCTACACGGCGCGCCACCACACCTTTTTCGAGATGCTCGGCAACTTCAGTTTTGGTGACTATTTCAAGCGTGACGCCATCCGTTATGCCTGGGATTTCCTAACAGGTGAGATGGGTTTGCCTGCGGACCGTTTGTGGGTGACGGTCTTTGAGCGCGACGAGGAGGCGGCTGCGATCTGGCTCCAGGAGGTCGGTGTCGATCCCAGGCGCTTTAGCCGCATCGGCGAGGCGGACAACTTCTGGTCCATGGGCGACACGGGGCCGTGCGGCCCGTGTTCAGAGATCTTCTATGATCATGGGCCGGCCGTCGCGGGCGGCCCGCCGGGCAGCCCTGACGCCGACGGTGATCGCTATGTGGAGATCTGGAATCTCGTCTTCATGCAGTTCGATCGGGATCGCCAAGGGCAGTTGCACCCCCTGCCCCAGCCGTCGGTGGATACCGGCATGGGGCTTGAGCGCATGGCGGCGGTCATGCAGGGGGTAACGAGCAACTACAGTATCGACCTCTTTCAGGGCCTGATCGGCGCGGTGCGCGAGGTCCTGGGCCTCCCGGAGTCGACCGACAAATCCCTGAACGTCATCGCCGATCATATTCGTGCGGCCGCCTTCCTCGTGGTCGACGGGGTCATACCCGGCAACGAGGGCCGTGGTTACGTCTTACGCCGCATCATTCGCCGAGCCTTGCGTCACGGTCACCGCCTGGGGGCTGCGGAGCCTTTCTTTTATCGTCTGGTCGGACCCTTGATCCAGGAGATGGGGGTCGCGTACCCGGAGTTGGAGCGCGAGCGGGTGCGTATCGCGGCCGTGTTGCGTCAGGAGGAGGAGCGCTTTGCCGAGACCCTGTCCCAAGGGCTCAGGCTTTTGGAACAGGATATCGCCACCCTGCCGGCCGGCGGTGTCATTGCCGGAGAGACCGTGTTCCGGCTCTATGATACCTACGGCTTCCCTGCGGATTTGACTGCCGATATCGCGCGTGAGCGAGGCCTGACGGTGGATATGGCGGGCTTTGACCGGGAGATGGGGGCCCAGCGTGAGCGGGCACGGGCCGCCCAGAGCTTCCATGGCGATGAGGTCGCTGTGGGCGGCGAGACGCAGTTTTGTGGTTATGAGGGCACGACCCTTTCGGTACGGGTACGGGCGCTCGCGGCGGCCGGGCGCACGGTGGAGGCCCTTACCGCAGGCGAGGAGGGTCTGGTCTTTTTGGACCGGACCCCGTTTTATGCGGAGTCGGGTGGGCAGGTGGGTGATACCGGCCTGCTCGAGGGGCCGGCCGCCCGATTTGTCGTGGAAGACACGCGCAAGGGCTTTGCCCATGTCGGGCGGGTCGCGGCCGGCACAGTGCGCGTAGGCGATGAATTCACGGCGGTCGTGAGCGACGCGCGCCGTCTGGCCACGGCCGCCCACCATTCCGCGACCCATCTCCTGCATGCCGCTTTGCGGCGGGTATTGGGCACCCATGTGACGCAGCGCGGCTCACTCGTGGGCCCCGAGCGCTTGCGTTTTGACTTTAGCCACGATGCCCCGCTGAGCGCGGCCGAACTGGCGGAGATCGAGCGGCTCGTGAATGAGGCGATTCGGGCCAATAGCGAGGTGGGTGTCACCCACATGAGTCTCGATGAGGCCGTAAAGAGCGGGGCCATGGCGCTGTTTGGCGAGAAATATGGGGAACGTGTCCGGGTCGTCGCCATGGGCGATTTCTCGACCGAGTTGTGTGGCGGGACGCACGTGGTGCGTACCGGCGACATCGGCCTTTTCAAGGTGTTGAGCGAGGCGGCCGTAGGCTCCGGCGTGCGCCGGATCGAGGCGGTTACGGGCCAAGCGGCCCTGGATTACGTGTGGGCACTCGAGGCGCGCTTGAATGACGTGGCACAGGCGCTAGGCGGCAGCCGCGAGGAACTCGTCGACAAGGTGTTGCGCCTGAAGACGCGGGTCGTGGCCCTCGAAAAAGAGAGCGAGGAGGCGCGGGCGAAGGCCGGGCTTGCCGCCAGCCGCGATCTGGCCGCGGAGGCCATCGAGTATGGGGGCGTAAAGACCCTGGTTGGGCGTCTCGATAGCGATGTCAAAGGCTTGCGCGAGGCCATGGACCGCCTGAAGGGGCAGTTGCACTCCGCAGCCATTGTGCTGGCATCGCTAAGCCAGGGACGCGTTACGCTTCTCGCCGGGGTGACGCACGACGTCGTGGCGCGCGTATCCGCAGTCGATCTCGTGAACGAGGCCGCGCGTGTGGTCGGAGGCAAGGGCGGTGGCCGGCCGGACCTCGCCCAGGCAGGCGGTCAGAACGCCGCGGCATGGGAACAGGCCTTGGATGCCGCCCGGGCCTTTTTACGCGCCCGCCTCGGTTGAGCGCGTCCTCCGTTTACACACAAGGGAGGGCGCGGTAATCTGCGCGTCTTTGACAAACGCCAAGACCCTCATTTTATGCCCTTGATCGTGCAAAAGTATGGCGGTACCTCAGTGGGGACCGTAGAGCGCATCCAGGCCGTCGCCCGCCGTGTCGCGGCGGCCCGCGCCTGTGGCGACGACATGGTGGTCGTGGTCTCGGCCATGAGCGGGGAAACGAACCGCCTATTGAGCATGGCCCATGCGATCCACAAGGATGCGCCCGCGCGCGAGGTCGATGTCCTGCTCGCAACAGGCGAGCAGGTGACGATCGCGCTTTTGAGCATGGCCCTGGCGCAGCTCGGTTGTCCGGCCAAGTCGTATACAGGCGCCCAGGTCCACATCCGCACGGACAGTGTTCACGGTAAGGCCCGCATCATGGCCATCGATGACGCCCGGGTCCGGCAGGACCTTTCGTCGGGTAAGGTAGTCGTCGTCGCCGGATTCCAGGGCGTGGATGAAGAAGGCAATATTACGACCTTGGGCCGTGGCGGTTCGGATACGACGGCGGTTGCCATGGCGGCTGCGCTGAAGGCTGATGAATGTCAGATCTATACGGATGTCGACGGCGTGTATACCACGGATCCGCGCGTCTGTCCCCAGGCCCGCAGACTCACGCGGATCACGGTCGAGGAGATGCTAGAGCTCGCCAGTTTAGGCGCCAAGGTCCTCCAGATTCGCTCGGTCGAGTTCGCTGGAAAGTATCGTGTTCCCCTGCGGGTCCTATCGTCTTTCGAGGACGGACCCGGCACATTGATCACTTACGAGGAATCGAAGATGGAGCAGGCGTTGATCTCGGGGATTGCCTTCAGTCGCGACGAGGCCAAGCTTACGATCAAGGGCATACCTGACGAGCCGGGGATCGCGTATCGCATCGTGGGTGATGTGGCGCAGGCCAACATCAACGTCGACATGATTATACAGAATGTGGGTGCCGACAAGACGACGGACTTTACCTTTACGGTCCCCCGTGCCGATTATCGGCAGGCTCGCGGCATCCTAGAGGCGACGGCGCAGCGCCTGAAGGCACGTGAGGTACTGGGCGATGAGCGGATCGCCAAGATCTCCGTCGTGGGTGTCGGGATGCGGTCGCATGCCGGTATTGCGAGTACCATGTTTCGTGTGTTGGGAGAAGAAGGCGTCAATATTCAGATGATATCGACATCCGAGATCAAGATCTCTGTCGTTATCGAGGAAAAGTATCTGGAATTGGCTGTCCGCGCGCTCCACACGGCCTTTGGCTTGGATGCCGAGGCGGGCGCGACGGCCTCGTTGGCATAGAAGCTGCAAGCAATTGAGTCGGCGCGCGTCGTCTCAGGGACGAGCAGTCAAGGGGAAGGACCCGAAGCAGGTCCTTGCGGGGGGCCAGAAAGAATGGTCCGAGAACGGCATTCAAGGAGAGCGGCGACATGCTGATTCTGACAAGACGTATCGGTGAAACGCTCAATATCGGCGACGAGGTGCAAGTCACGGTCTTGGGCATCAAGGGTAACCAAGTGCGGATCGGCGTTAACGCACCTAAGGATGTGCCTGTCCATCGCGAAGAGATCTACGAGCGCATCCAAAAGGAACGTGAGACCGGGGAGATCGAGGAGATACGCAAGGACTGATGAGGCCGTCCGCCCTTTCCCGAAACGCTCGCGCAGAGTATGCTGTGCCCTCTTTGGAGAGATGGCCGAGCTGGTCGAAGGCGCTCCCCTGCTAAGGGAGTATGGGGTCAAAAGCTCCATCGAGGGTTCGAATCCCTCTCTCTCCGCCACTTTCACCTGGCGACGTTATATCCCCCGAAGAGGCCAGGAGACCGGTCCCCGGCATGGATTGTCTTTCCCCTGTCGCGTGCATGATCCCTCGAACGGCATCATGGGGCAGTCTGTCGGCCGTACGCTGCCCTAAAGCCATGACTCCCGCATCAGATCGGTCGAAGTAGGGCGCCAACGAGCCCATGTGTTGTTTCGTTGTGCCGCCAACAAACGGCCTCTTCGCGCGCTATCCGCAGCGGCGCGTACGTTCTCTCCGTGACCAGGCGGGAGGCTTGCCCTGGGCCTAGGGGCGCGCCTCAGCCATGCGGTCGTTGTTAGCCGTGACCGCTCACGGCAATAAGTGTTACGCCCAAGACGACGACTACGACGGACAGGACCTCACCAAGACGCACCCGCTCCTTCAAGAGGTGATGGCCAAAGAGAAAGGTAAAGACGATCTCGATCTGGCCTAGGCCGCGGACGAGCGCGGCATGGGTTAGGCAAAAGCCCGTGAACCATCCCCAGGACCCGAGTGCCGACAAGACGCCGACCGGGGCCGCGCGGCGCCAAGCGCTGAGGCACTGACGCAAGGTGGCGGGTTGCGACACCGCCATGTAAGCGCCCTGGATCAGGGTCTGGAGGGTATTGGTCACCAAAAGTAGCAGAAGGCCCTTGAATAGAACCGGTGTTGCGGCCGGCATGAGAAGGCTCGCCCGACGCAGAGCAAGGGCGGTGATCGCGAAGGCGGTCCCGGCGCCGAGGCCCAAGAGGGCCGCGGGCTGCAGCGACGCTCGCAAGAGCCCTTGCACCCGGTCATGACCCACGAAAGACAAAGACAGTACCCCGACCACCGCCGTCAAAATGCCGGCGATCGCGAGCGCCGGCAGATGGACGCCGAGGACCACGACGGAAAATAAGACGAGTTGCGCGGCTTCGGTCTTGGCGTAGGCCGTCCCTACCACGAAGTTGCGCCGCCCAAACGCCTGGATAAGCAAGATCGTGCCGATGATCTGGCCTACGCCGCCGATGAGACAGAGCCCCAGGACGCGGGGCGCAAGCGCCGGGAAGGGGGCCTGCACCCCGGCCCAGGCCACGAGCAGCAGCACGGTATCGAGCGGGAGCGCATAAAGGTAGCGGACGTAGGCCGCGCCTGTCGCGCTTAGTGCCGTGCGTAAGCGGGCCTGTAGGGCGGTACGCCATACCTGAAAGAAGGCCGCGGCTATGGTTACCGGGATCCAGGTGGGCATCCGAAGACCGAATTCTGTCATGCCATGGTTCGTGTTTTGGGCGGGACGTGCACGTTACTGGATGCCCCTTAGGGACGCAAGGTGCGGCCCGCACGCGATATCGCCGCCAAAGCGCTGCCCAGTTGAGCGTGAGGACCCAAGCGTCGCGTCTTTGAGCACTCTAGGCCCCGTCCCTTGTTCCGCTGGGAAAGCCCGCGCAGGCGGGCGCCTTGCGCTGGTCCACACACCTCCTTCATGACCTTAACGATATAGGTGTGCCGATGCTTCTATGGTGGCGACGGTAAGACGTCAGGGGTGGGGCTCGAGGGCTACGTATCGCGCATAGTCGCGATCCCCTACGTCGCGTGTCGGTTTGCTCCAGAGGACCGGCATCGGACGCATCTTTGGGCGATCCCATGTGACGCCGATCGGCCTGACGGGGGCCACGCGATATCGACGAGCTCATGAGGGGCGCGTCCCGCGACGCCAGTCCTGGCATGGGGCTGCCTTGGCCACCCGCCGGGGGCTTGTATGTACCCCCGTACGGCACAGAACCGCCGATGAGGCCGCTCGGTGTGGTCTTGACAAGCCGGCGATGGGTCCGCACAATCGCCGCCTTAAAACGCGCGCCCGTAGCTCAGTTGGATAGAGTACCTGGCTACG
>JAKAXM010000033.1 GCA_021816625.1 Pseudomonadota bacterium
GATGTCCGGGGCGTCTACGGGGCAGCACTCCGCCCGAGGCCGAGGGAGGGGTTTAGGTCGAGTATAGCGCGGTCGGAATCCCCTTTCAGCGAGGTTTCGGCGGGCGGGTTGGTGCCCATCTGGGCGTCGGCGCGCGCATGCCTTTTGCGTATGGCAGGTTCCCGCAGCCAGCGCTTTATCGCAAACGACGGCCCGTGTCAGCACGGTGTCGCCGCCCGGGGGCGCTTCGCTCATAAACCAAGGCTGCGCGAGCGCTTAGCCAAGCCCAATCTGCCGGCCCTTACCCTCTATCGTGGGAGAGATCGTCCACGGTGGCTTATGACATGGCCAAGCAGACCGCGGGGGTACCCGGTAGTGACGGTGTCACCTTCGCGGCCTCGAAGAGCAAGGCGGGGAACCATTTCTTGAACAGATCCAAGACGAACTGATCCGACGCAGCTATATGCCCGGTCGGCGCACATTACTTTCTGGCGCCCGTGCGTACGGGACCCCGAGAGACACAGCGGGGCCTAAGCGAGTCTAGGGGCCCGTGGCTGCCCCCCTCACCGGCATCACCAGGATGGCGATGCGCCCTTCCAAGATGGTGACACGATCAGCCGCCCTTTACCCGCAAGGCCCCGAAAATCGAGCGCCGTTACCGTTGGCCCGAGTTTTGCTCGGTGGGGGTCAGGAAGGCCGTACAGCCAAATCCCCCCGGCCCGCGTCCGCGACGGGTCGCATGCAGGGCTGGGTCACAGGGTCGGTGCGGCAACAAGGCAAAAGGCGAGCAGGGGGCTGATACCGTGGATTTTTTCAAGAAATCTCTGGATCCGATAGTCGCGCTCGCGATCATCGCGGTATTCGATATCTTTTTGTTCCAGATCGTCGGCGCCTGGACTGTGGGCGGCGGCGAGACGATGATCGCCGGTCTGTTCGTGAAGGCCTTGATCGGCGCCAAGGAGATGAATCGTATCCCGTTTTGGCGCATGGTATTCAAGCCGACGTGGGTCTATTGGAAGATATACATAAGCCTCGGAATGGGGTTTGGCGCGTTTGTGAGCGCGATTTTGAGCAAGGAGTTTTACTGGCGGGTTCCAAAGCATCTGTCGGAGTGGGTCATGATTACCATAGGTGGCCTGCTTATGGGCATTGGCATTCGTCTGTCATTCGTTTGCAACGTCAGCACGTTTCTCGGCCTCACACCGGAGATGAATCTCGGGGGTTACTTGGCAGTGAGTGGCCTTGTAATCGGGGCGTGGGTGGGGACATGGGTCTACAAGAAGATTCTGGAGGCTTGATATGATTACGGGAGACGGCCAGTGCCTGGCAGCTTTTGTTTTCGGGACGACCGTAGGGGTTCTCGTCCAAAGGTCGCGCTGGTGCAATACGGCGGCCCTGCGCGACGCCATGCTTTTCAAGAGCTACCGCAACACCAAGGCCTTGCTAGTCGCCATGATGATCTTGACTGTGGGCTTTACGGCCATGATCAGCTTCGGTAACGGCAATCCCATGCGCTTCGACGTCGGTATCAACCAGTTCATTGGGCTTTTCCTCTTCGGGATCGGCATGGTATTCGCGGGGGCGTGCACCGTGTCCTCATGGGTCAAGACCGGCGAGGGCAACATCGGCGCGCTGTGGGCCTTGCTCTTTCTGATTGTAGGGTTGTTTCTCTCCTCGCTCATATGGTCATTTACGTTCTGGCCGCTCGCCGGCCAAACGATGACCGGGGGTCCAAACGCCGCCGGGCTGCAGTTCGGTTGGGCCGATGCCCTCACCTTGCAGCGCGATACCGGAGTGCCGGCGATCGTATTCGGCATCATCCAGGCCGCGGCCTTCTACGCCCTGTACCGGCGCATTCTGAAGCGCGAACGCGCGACCCTCCAGGGGGAAGGTGACACCGCGTTCGCAGCCGGTCCCAAGCCCGCGACGCCCGCGGTCCCGGCGCTTGCTATTGTCGCGACGGAAGAAGCCGTGGGCGTGCTTTCCCCCTTGCCCCCCTTAGGAGAGTGATGTCATGGGCCTATTTAGTCGCAAGTCGGCGGCATCCGATACGGCCACGGCACCCGTCGGCCAGATAAGCTTGGAGGATGGGACTTGCTACACCATAAGTCGCGTGCTCGATGTGCTGGGGGACTCCTGTCCGCGGCCGCAGCTCATGACCAAGAAGGCTCTGAACGAGGCCGCCCCAGGCGCCGTAATCGAGGTCCGGGTCGATAATCCGACGTCTATGGAGGCCTTGCCGACGGTCGTGGCCGCGGTCAACGGCAGGCATCTGGGGACCCTGAAGGCCGATCGCTACTGGCGCGTGTTCGTGCGCAAGAACTAAGGAGGACGCCCATGCTTCCGATCGGCCAAAAGCAAATGTTGACGTGGGCGTCGCTCGCCGGACTCATGACTGTCGGGGTTTTCATCTATTTCCTTGTCGCGCCCCCGGCCTACCTGCATCGGACGCAAAACGGCGTCCCGTACTTCACGCCGCCCGTCATCGACCCGGTGAGCGGCAAGCCCCTGAACGTCAACCGCCTCGCGGCCTATTACAAAGGCAATATCGCAGCCGGCGTCTACGCCGTGGAGAAGACTCGGGCCGTAAAGGGCGGCCGCTAGGAGGGCCTATGGATCTGAATGTGCCAACGATCGCACAAATTGCGATGTTCATCGTCATGATGTACGTGCTTTATGTGGCCCTGACGACAGACGTGTTCTAGGGGCGGGGAGGTCTCGAAATGACGGTAAAAAAGCTGTTGCATAACGTGACCGTTCCGGATACGGGGTGCGCACCGCCTGTGGCCCGTGCGGCGGCGACTGGCGGGGGAGCGATGACGCCCGGGCAAATCCTGCTCTATTGCGGGGCATGCATTGGCTTGACGGTAATCGGCATGGCGTTTCTGATACGCGCGGCATCGGTCTCGCCGCAGCTGATCCGGCAATCTAAGACCCCGCAGACCGCCGGGCATTTTGCCCCGATCCCTATGGGCGGACTTTATGGGGTCGTGACGGTACGTGAACTCGTGAATTACTACCTTCAGAACCCGCCGCCGGTGCAGGGCGGGGCCTTCGTGGGACGGCTGCCGAAGATCGGCGGGTGCTGACGGCGTATGCCGGCCTGCCGGCTGTGACTACTGTGAGGGCCGCGCCATCAATAAGGACTGTGGCGACCACGCCCTGGCCCGGGCCTGCCGGGACGGTCGTGGTGGATACCCGGCCGGGCAGCGTGTGTCGGCGCCGGTCGGTGGCTGGCGCGTTGTGTCTGGCGCCCAGCATGCTTCTGGGGCCCCGTGGCCGACTGGTGAGCTGGCGCAATATCCGTTGGCTGCTGGGGACGATGGGACTTACCGGTACCGAGACGGCGGTGGTGGCAGGCGACGATGCGACGGCTGATGATTTCGTCGCGGGAATCTTGTATGTCGCGGGCCAGAGGCGTGTGGAGGTCGCCGTTCATCCACTGACCGCCTGGCTCGCCCGGCATCCGCACGCGACGGGCAGCGGCGCGACGCGCGGCGTGTTTCGGGAGGTAATCTATACCGCTTGGCCGCGGACACGACTCGTGGTCCTGCGCCGCGAACTCCAGCGATTCGTGCGTGGCGACCCAGACGTTTGCGTCGGGGATGGTGGCCCCCGGGATTGCGACCGGGAGGCCCGGCACGCATGGTCGCATGGCATCCATATCCCCAGGCCCGTCGCGTTGCCCGTGGCCGATCGGGGGCCGCTGTCGGCGGTAAAGGCCGTGCCGGTACCTAAGACACGGCGAGTGATTGCCTGCGGCGCAGGATCTTATGGGTCGGTGGCCTATTTCGCGCGGCTGCGGATGCGGGGCGTGAGGGCGCGGGTTTTTATCGGCGGGTGGTGTGACGGGGCGACGCACGCGCCCGGTATCGCCGTGCTGCGCAAGAACCGCCCCGCCGGGCCGTCGCACCCTACTAACGTGTTTGCGGCGGTGTCGGTGGGCGCGGCCCTCATGATGCTTATATGGCGCATGGCAAGGAGGCGCTGATGGAAGATATCGAGGTCTTGTTCCTGGTGTCGCGACCCGAGTCGGAGCCGATCCTGCGCGGTCTTTTGAGGGCGTGTGCGCGGCGTAAGACATCATGCGCCTGCTTTTTTACCGGGGCCGCCGCGGTACTCGCCGTTGATCCGGAGATCGGGGCCCTTGTGCGTGAGAGCCCGCGCTCGGCGGTTTGTGAGTATTCGTGGGAGCGCTTCGGCCACGGAGAGTGCCCTATGCACTTGGGTAGCCAGACCGACAACAGCGCCATGGCCGCCGTCGCGCGCCGCATCGTGAGCCTCTAAGGCCATGGGCGCCTCCAAGGCACTACTCGTCCTGGGTCGACTGGATCATACGGAGGCCATGCGCGTTGCCGCGGGGCTTACGATATTCGGGCATACCGTGCGTCTGATCTTGATGGGAGGTCCCGTCGCCGATACCCCCGAAAACGCCGCACAGGCCGAGACTCTCGATCTTGCCGACGTGCAGCCGGAGACCACCGTGCCGGATCAAGATTTGCCCTATCTCGATCCTGCAGCGCTCGCGGCGGCGCTTGGTGCGGCCGATGTCGTGATCTCATTGTGATCGATCCCAAGGGAGGTGCCATGCACATCGTGGTTTTGGAGACGGCGCTTTTTCCGGATCGGGAGACCGTGGAGGCGGCCTTAACGTCCCTTACGCAAGGTCCGACGGGGCATCATCTGTCGCGTTGGGATCTGCGCCACGGCACGCTTTCCGCGGGTCAGTGGGACACCGTGCTCGACGCCGTGCTTGCAGGCGACTTGGTCGTGACCGTGTGAGACCTAGGCGCGCCTGTGGGCGAGCGCCGGCGGATCGGATCGCACTGCGGGATCGCGTAGGCCCACGACTTGCCGGGCTGATCGCAGCCTGGCTCGTCCCGACCCTGGTCGCGGCCGGCCAGGCCTCGCGGTTTCGTCTGGAAACGGCGCTTTTGGCGCATGAGGCGCACAGTGCGGCCATGAGCCGCCCCTCCGTACGGCTCCTCGCGCGTATTCGCAGCGACCTTGGCGTGCTTGGTTTCGAAGCGCGTTCCTATTGCGACAGGACAGGGTGCGCCGCCGCCCCCATTAAGATTCGGATCGCGATCGCCCGCAAGGCCTTAGGGCGGGGCGCGATGCCCACGGTATGGCACGAGATGCGCATACTACGCCGTCGATTCCCGATCGACTTCCACGCCCTGCTGCCGCTGCGCTCGACCGGTCCGCGCTGGCGCGAGGGTGCCTACCTGTACGGGCGCCTGTGTGCGACCTGTCATGCGGCGGCGGGTCCGGGAAGCCCGGTTCCGAACCTCTTTGTTCTGGCCCGCCACGAAAGCGCGGCCGATTTGATCGTCGAGATCCTGAGGGGGGTCCGGGGCACGCGGGCGACCGGTTATGCCAACCCGCTGAGTCGTCGTCAGGTCGCAGGGTTGGCGGATTACCTCACGGCGCCGCGGGGGCGCGTGCACGCCCTTAGCCGGCCTGGGGCGACGGCTCGGCGCCTGAATAGGTCGCGTTGAATCAATCAAAGGTTAGTGCGCCACGGGATCGCGATGCTTACAAGGAGTGTCGCCTCTGGGGCGGCCCCGCGTGCTGTCCGAAAGGGGTCGGCGGCGCGTCCGCACGCTTGCGCCTTGGGTGTCGCGGCCGACGCGGCCTCGGATGCCGCCACCACTGTCACCAAATTGGTGACAGTGGTCACCACGTTGGTTACGTGTTTTCCGACACGAGTCGAAAATTCGACGCATATTCAAGGGAATGAAAAATTGGTCTGCGTCTTGCTACGCATACCCCCGACGACACATGTCCGGAACCACCTGGGGGGATAAGTTCTATGGGTCTTAAGGTCTCACTGTACCGTAAAATGTTGACGGCCCTGTGCTTAGGCGCAATTGCGGGAACCGCTGTGGCGGCCTTGCCGGGTACCCAGGTGAGCCCCCATTGGCTTGCGACCCATCGGCACGACAGGCGGCTCGTAATCCTCGACCTGCGCTCGCCCCAGGACTACGCCGCGGGCCATATCCCCGGGGCCATATCCGCCCCTTATGTCCATTGGCGCATGATCATCCGCGGCGTCAATCGCATGCTTCCGCCGATCCCCGTGATTCAATCCTATCTGCGCTCGGTCGGGGTCAATAACAACTCAGAGGTCGTGATCTATAACGACATCAAGACGCCGATGGGTCTTGGTCTGGGAGGCGAGACGCGCGCCTTTTGGACTCTGAAAGTCCTTGGGCACGAAAACGAGGCGCTGCTGAACGGCGGGTTCGAGGCCTGGCAGAAGAGCGACGGCCGCGTGACGAGGACCCCCAGGCACGCCCGCGGCGACTTTGTCGCGCATTATCAGCCGCGTATCTATGCGACCTTACGCCAGGTGCGCGGCGATCTGCATCGCCACGTCGTCTTGGTCGACAATCGTCCGATGCACCAGATCGTGGGCCTTACTAAGGCCCCGTTCGTCGCACGCTATGGCCACATCCCAGGCGCCATCCCCTATCCCGTTACGTGGATGGTCGGGCCGAACGGAAATTTTCTGCCCAAGCCCAAGCTCGAGGCGCTGGCGCTTCTGGCGGGCTTTCCGCAAAACCATAATGCGCCGGTCGTGACCTACTGCAATACGGGACACTGGGCGAGCATCGGCTGGTTCGTCGCGACCCAGGAACTCGGCTACAGGAACGTCCGTCTCTACGACGGTTCGATGACCCAATGGGCTTATCACCACCGCGATCCTGTCTCGGTGGGCTTCGTGAATTGAGCCGGCATCCGAACGGGCGTCGTGGCAAAGGAGACTTTGGCGGGTGGACGTGGGCACGGGGAGTGCAGCGGCCGGCACAGCCGGCTCCCGGTACGGGATAGCGGCCGGTCGCTGGGGACTACACGCCTGCGCTTTGCTCTTGCCGACGTGTGGCGAAGGGCCTTGGGGGTTTAGGGGGCATATATGCCCATGGCCGCGCGTGGACTCGCGCCTATGGCGCGGCGCGCTAACCGGCGGACCCCTGACGCTGGCGGGGCGCCATCACAAGAGGCCGAGTGCCGCGCCGCAAGTGGCGAGTCCCGTGGCACCGGCCGAAGCGGCCTCAGGGCAGGCGAGCGGTATGAAGAGGGGAGGCCGACATCCACTGGCGGCAAGGGCTCTACAGCCGGTGCCGGTGGGGCGAATAAGTCCTTAAGAGGGCGGCATGGGCAATACGCGATAGGGGTAATCCCGTAAATAACCATAAAGGAAATCGGAGGAGACGGAATGAAAAAGCCTAATCAGAGGTGGAGCTGGCGGGCACGGGCCGTGGGGGCTAGTGCGATGTTGACCATATCGACGGTCACGTGCGCGGGCTTGTTGCCCTCTATGAACGAAAAACCCATGCCGGCATGGACCATGGTCTACGGAACGGAGAAACCCCAACAAAAGCCGAGCGCCTTGCTGTTTGGGGTGATTCAGCCGGGCTATGCCTATGCGCAGACCAGTAACCCCAACGGAACGGTCAACGGCTATTCACAGTTCAAATTCTACCGCATTCGGCCCGGTATTCGGGGGTCCATAGGGCCCAACATCGATTACTTCTTTCTGGCGGAATTTGCCAACAACGCCGCCAATCCCAACGCCTATTATCCTGGCACACCGGGTAGTAACGCGGGGACCGGGGCCCGCGCCCGGGTACTCGATGCCAACGTAACCTTGAACTACATACCTGGCGTGCATCTGGAGATGGGGCAGATGTTGATCCCGTTTTCGGAGGAGGGCTTGGCGGCGGCCGGCATTCTGCCCTGGATCAATTACTCGCCTGCCACTCTTAGTATAGATTACAACGAGTTCATTGGCCCTCCGGGCCCAGACAGCCTGTTCAATGGTGTGCGCGAGATGGGTGTGATGGCCTTCAATCAGGTTGTGCGTGGTCCCTGGGCTGTGGATTATGCCCTCGGCTATTACAACGGTACGGGACTGTCTCAGACCGGCAGTAGTATGGATCACCCCGATCAGATCTTGGCGCACGCCGGGATCGATTTCGGGCCGTTTGGCCTAGCCGGAAGTGTTGAGAACGGGCGGCAGGTCATTGCCGGCGGTGGCGGGGCGCCGGGGAGCAGCTATCAGCAAAGAAAGTATGCCATCGACGCCCGCTGGGGGAACTTTGCAAAAGACCCTCTATGGGCATGGTACGAATATCAGCATGCCAATGACACGCAGCCCGGTAGCAGCAGTGGCACGGCGCGTGGCTGGTTCGCCGCGGCCGGGTATCGCCCTATGAAGCACTTCATGGCGGTGTTTCGTTACAGCACCTATGATTCAGAGAATGTGATGCCAGTCGGAGCGTATGGCCAGACGCCGTCACCCGTCGGACCCATGCTGACGCCTAGTTATAACGGTGCGCTGACCACGGCAAGTCTTAATCAAAAGAGCCTCGTCGGGATTTACCTTGCGCGTAAGGGCGTACGCTATTACGTCGAATATGACCGCACGCATATCAATAATCAACCGAATCTTGCCGATGATAATGCCGTCAGCGTGATGGTGAGCCTGCCCTTCGGCGTGCGGCTCATACGCTAGGCTGCTTTAAAGAAGATCCTCCTGGGCTCTTGGGTAGGGGAGGAGCAATCCTCCCCTCTTTTTTGCGTTGAAGAGGCTTGCGATGATGGAAAAAAAGTGAGCTCAGATGCTGGTCTTGTGGTAATCATAGGCGGCCGTACCGGCTGTGGCGCCCGGTCCCACGTATAAGATGATGAGGACTGGTCGTTTGTTTTGGGCGCGCGGCGCCGTATTGGGTATCCTAGTGGGGCCAGTTGGGGCCTTTGCGGGTACGCAACCGGTACGCTTTGGGGTTCTGCCGCTGCAAAGCCCGGTGGCCTTGGCGCGGCTTTTCATTCCTTTGTGTGCGCGGCTCGCAAAGGCTTTGCACCGTCCGATCGTGTTTGCTACGGCTCCCGATTTTCACAGATTCATGGCGCGCGCCAAGAGGGGGCGCTATGACATTCTGTTCCTGAACCCCTATCTATACCGCCAGCTTCATGGCTACCGTGCGGTGGCGCGCATCAAGGGAGTGCCCTTCGTCGGTTTGCTGATCACCAGCCAGGGGCGCCCTATCGGACCATTGACGCGACAGTCCCTGGCAGGCCGTACGATCGCCTTCCCGGATCCGGATGCCTTTGCCGCTACCTTGATGGTGAAGGAGTATTTGCGGGAGGACGGCGTGATCGTGGACACCGAGATGCGGCCTGTCTATCTGCGTAGCCAGGATTCGGTCATCCTGGCGGTGGCGCGCGGTCTTGTGGATTTCGGCGGGACATGGCCATGGTCACTCGATCAAGAGCCTCCCGCAATACGCGCCGAGGTGCGTATCGTGGCGCGCACGCCTCCCGGCCCGGAGATGCCAATCGTGGTTCGTGACGACATGCCGCCGGCGATGGTCAAGGCCTTGCAGAAGGCTCTCACCGGACTTACGCACAGTACGGCGGGACGCGCAATCCTGCGCCGCCTGCGCCTACCAGCAGGGTTTGCGATCGCAAATCCTGGCGAATACGCGAATATCCCGCGTGTCCTGAATTGCTGCGCGGGGCCCCTTAAGCCATGAAACCTTTGCGCTATTACCAGACCTTTCGTTTCAAGGTCGTTGCCTCGATCACAATCGTGCATATCATCTTGATGTTGACGCTTGTGGTCATCGTAGTCCAGGGGCAGGAACGGACCATGGACCGCATCCTCCATAAGAATGCGGAAAGTGTCGCGCGCATGGTAGCGATCGCCTCGCGCAATGCGGTACTGACGGAGAATCTAGGGACGCTCCAGGAGATCGTGCGCTACGCGCTTCACAAGTCGGGGGTGCGACGGGTACGCATCACTAACGCCCAGAGAGTCGTGCTGGAGCGGCGTGGGCCTGCGCATCTCCGGCAGCGATGGCTCACAGTCCGCCATACCATTCGCGTGGGCCGCTACTCGGTGGGTCTAGTAACCTTGAGTCTGTCGCGGGCCAGTGTCTTGCAACAGATGGCCGCCGCGCGCGACACCGGTCTTTTGTTGACGCTCGTGGCCTTGATCATAGGGGGCGGGTCCGGCTGGCTGTTATCGCGTCATTTGACCTCTGATCTCGAGGGTCTTATGCGCGATGTGCAGCGGCTGGGTGGCAGTGATGATGAGGAGCGAGAGGTACAGGTGCGGCGCCATAACGAGGTGGGGATCTTGAGCGAGGCCTTCAATGCCATGCTGACGCGGCTCGCACGCGCCCGCCGCCAGGCCGATATAGAACGCCATAAGCAGGCCGAATCGGAGCGCCTGGCGTGCCTGACTGAGACTGCGGCGGCGATCGTGCACGAGATCCGCAATCCTCTGGCAAGCATTGTAAGCGGTGTCGAGCTTCTCGTGGATGACAGGGGGGTCTCGGACCGCGAGCGTAACGAGTTCGCGGCAATCGTCCGCGACGAGTCGCGCCGCTTGAATGCCGTACTACAGAATTTTCTGAAGTGGACGCGCCCCGCCGAGACCTTGCGCGAGGAGGGGGATCTGAACGCCGTCGTGACCCAGGTCGTGGAGATGTATGATTTGACACTGAACCGGGAGCATCGTCATACATTTCGCATGGAGATGGCCGAGGCGCTGGGGCCTGTGTCGTTCGATGCCGACCAGATTCGGCAGGTGGTATGGAACCTGCTTTTGAATAGTGCGGATGCCATGAAGAATCCCGGTGTCATTACGGTGGCGACCGCGGCCGAAGAGGATTGGGTCTATGTCAAAGTCATGGATACGGGGTCTGGTGTTCAGGGGAGCGCGGAGCGCCTGTTTACGCCGTTTTATACCACCAAGTCCGAGGGTACGGGACTTGGTCTCTCGCTTGTACGGCGCATCGCCAATGCGCATGGTGGCTGGGTCACCATCACCAATCTGGCTCCTGGCGCCATGGTCGTATTCGCCATTACGCGGGAGGGGCGGTGACTGACATCCTTTTGGTGGATGACGAGCAGGCGCTCCTTAAGATACTCGCCCGCACGCTGGAGCGGGCAGGTTATGCAGTCGCGTGCGCGGGCTCGGTGGAGACGGCCCTGGCGCAGGCGGCGACCCAAAGTTTCGACATGGTGATTACCGACTTGAAACTCGTCCATGACGATGATGGCCTCACGGTGGCGCAGGGGGTGCGTTCCCTACAAAGTAACATCGGGGTATTGATTGTCACGGCCTATGCCAGCGTGCCGTCGGCAGTCGAGGCGATGCGCATGGGGGTCGACGACTATCTTCTGAAGCCGGTGGAGACCCAGGAGTTGTTGCTGCGGATCAGCTCGATCCTGGAGAAGCGGCAATTGAAGCGCGAGGTTCAGACCTTGCGTTCGCGCCTGCGCGCCGACAAAAAGACGGCCGTGATTGGCGAGGAGAGCGGGCTATCCGGGATCTTTGCCTCGCTCGACCGTGTCGCCTTGTCGGATCTTCCGGTCCTTGTCCAGGGCGAGAGCGGGACGGGCAAGGAACTCGTGGCGCGTGCCGTCCATGATCGCAGCAACCGCCAGGGGCGCTCATTTGTTGCCGTCAATTGCGCGGCCATGTCCGAGCAGCTTTTGGAGAGCGAGCTCTTCGGACATGTGCAGGGGGCCTTTACCGGGGCCGACCGCGCTCGTCGCGGGCTCTTCGAGGAGGCGCACAAGGGTACTCTTTTTTTAGACGAGATCGGTGACATATCGCCTGGTCTGCAGGTCCGGCTCCTGCGTGTCCTCCAGGAGCAGGAGATTCGGCCCGTGGGGGCCAATGTCGGCCGTAAGGTCGACGTGCGCATCATAGCGGCCACCCACAGGGATCTCGCCACGCTCGTGCGCGAGGGAGTTTTCCGCGACGATCTGTATTTTCGGTTGAACGTTCTGCTGCTCACGGCCCCACCTCTACGTAACCGCCGGGACGATATCCCGGAGCTGACCGCCTATTTCGTGGAGCGCTATTGCGCCAAGGCCGGCCGCCCGGTGCCGCACATCACGTCGGATGCTCTGCGTAAGCTCGGTCAGGCCCAATGGCCCGGCAACGTGCGCGAACTGCGCAACGTGATCGAGCGCAGTCTGACCTTGGCCGGCGATACCGAGGTTTTGGATGCAGACGACATCCTCCTGGATATAGGCGCGGGCGACTCCGGCTCCCAGATCTTTTCGCAAATGAAGGATCTCGTGAGCCTGGAGGAACTGGAGCGTCGCTACCTTGCTTACGTCCTGGAGCGTACCCAAGGCAACCAGGCCAAGGCCGCCGAGATCCTGCAGGTTGGGAAAAATACCGTATGGCGCCGGGTACGTGATAGCAAGACCACTTAGGTCAATCTTTTGTCGGATCTTGTTCTAGTTCAATGGATACCTGGCATGCAAGAAAGGATGGGCTTAAACGTCACGACGCTTATATAGACCGGAGTTTGATGGAGCTTATTCACATTAAAGATTGCTTCTGTGTAGGCCCGTATGGCCTTCTTTGCCTCATCCCGAGCAGAAAACGAGTCACGCGAGACAAGTGCTTGGCGCGCCCAGAAAGCTAGCGCCGTTCCTGGAGACAGTCGTGAGCGGCTTTCGTGGGCGGGTAATCCAGCGCATTAGGCAGGAGGTGGACATTATGCCGGCATCGGCCTAATGTCCACATAAGCCGATCGTCACGCGGGAGGATCCGTGAGCCAGGAAAGTCGGGGGCGTGTGTCCGCACTCGGTACCGTCCACCGTTGTCGCATCTGTTTCGGCACCAGAGTCCTTAAATTTCTTGTACATACGGCTTCTGTTCAGAAGCCTTGTGCCGCAGACCGAAGCCGCCGGGGTTGAAGGCTTAATGTCCGGCGAATTCAGTATGAGTCCGATAGGGGTGGCGACCTATTGCATACCGGCCGTGTCGTTGGGCACGGCCGGTAGCGCGTCGCCGCTCGCGCTTACCTACTCGATGAGACCGGCACTAGCTTTCACCGCGTGGAGATGGGGTCTCGCGAGTCTGTCTGCCCGCCCGCCCCGCCCGAAGGCGATCGCCTAGGACGGCGTCACTGCCGCAATGTACTGAAGACCTCGGGATCGATCTAGTCGTGTCGATTGAACGGGCAAAAAGTGTGGGAGGAAACATGAAATTGACAGAGGCGCCATCATTCCCCGCGCGTTATAGTCAATCCTGAAAGTTATTGTTAGTGACACGCTTGTACACTCTGTTTCCGTATTTATTGACGTACATTCGCGCGGTCCTCGGACCGTTATTGCTTGGTGTGGCCTATTTCTCGCCAAACCGAGCGGTATTCGCGGTCTGCCTGGTGGCCGCCTTTGTTTCGGATATTTTTGACGGTATCATCGCGCGACGGCTCGGTATCGCGACCTCGGCGCTCAGGCGATTGGATAGCCTGGCAGACTCCATATTCTACCTTTGCGCGCTGGTGGTTGTCTGGTTAGTCCATCCGCAGGTGCTGTGGGACAACCGAGCGATGCTGATAGCGCTTCTTTTGCTTGAAACGGCACGCTACGTCTTTGATCTATGGAAGTTCGGTCGAGAAGCGAGCTACCACATGTGGAGCTCAAAGCTGTGGGGTATCGCGCTGTTCGCGGCGTTCTACGCGGTGCTGGTGGTTGGCGGCGGCAGGATACTGGCAAAGGTCGCCATAGGGCTCGGTATAGTCGCCGATATCGAAGGGCTGCTGATCTCGTATACGCTGCAAACGTGGCGGCACGATGTTCCCACCATTATGCACGCCCGGAGGATGTGTTCTGAGGAAGACATCGCCTGACGCTGTGCGCGGGCGCTACACTCCGCATCCTAAGGCACGTCTGATCTAACCACCCATTGCCACAGGCGCGGGACTCCGACACAAGATTCCGATAGGACAGGAAGGCAAAACGCACCATTGTGTGCCCCGACGGGCGTGGTTTGGGCGTTAGGGCGGTCTTTGGGGGCCTGAAACCGAAATTCCAGACAGACAACGCCCGTGTGGGTCGCAACAGCCGTCGGCGCACGAGGTACAGGTTGGTAAGCGCGCAGGTGACGAAGAGTCGGTAGGCATTCTTCTAAAGACCCCGATAGCGGACCTTCACGAAGCCGAACACGCCTTTGATCACCCCGAAGACGTGTTCGACCCGGCTGCGGATTTGGGATTTGATACGGTTACGGGCCCGCTCGACCGCGTTCACGACCCCTTTATACCGAGTGCGGCGGTTCGTGAGGTCCCGGGCCTTGGCGGCCTGCGCCCGGATCACCGCTTCTTTGTCACCGGCAATGCTCAATGTCCCCTAATCGGCAACTCCTTTTGTCTCTCAACCTGAGCCCTCAGTATGCTGCCCTGCGATCAAGCAAGAGAAGGAGACCGGAGTGCTCAAGAAGAGAGGCTTCATGATGATACAAGACCTGATACAGCGGGGGGTAAGCCAGAAGGATGTCACCAAGCAGCTCGGCGTACACCCGAAGACGGTACGCCGGGCCGTGCGGCGCGGCTGTGCGCCCAAGGGTCCCTGGCCCCGGCGCGGCGCGGCACTCGATCCCTATAAGCCGCAGATCGACGCACTGCTCGCAGAGGGCGTCTGGAGCGCCGTCGTCATCCTGTGCGAGATTCAGGCGCAGGGCCATAAGAGCTGCTACACGAGCGTCAAGGACTATGTGCGCCCCAAGCGCGTTTTGCGTCCCGGCGGCGCCACCGTGCGTTTCGAGACCGAACCGGGTCGCCCGGCACAGCTCGACTAGGGCGAGCTCTGGACTGTCATCGCAGGACCCGAGACCAAGATCTATTTCTCGGCTGTGACCTTGGGCTATGCCCGGCGCTTCCACGCCGGGGCCTTCGAGCGGCTGGATGCGGAGCATATGTACGAGCCCATCGTGCGGGCCTTCGCCTGGTTTGGCGGATCGACCCGGGAGCTTGTGATCGACAACCCCAAGGCCTTGGTCTTGAGCCAGAAGATCGGCGATAGCGTGGTCTTCAACGCCCCCTTCCTGGACCTCTGTGGCCACTACGGGACCACCCCCCCCGGGCCTACAAGCCCTACCGGGCGCGCATGAAGGGCAAGGACGAACGCATGGTGGGCTACTGAAAGCACCACCTCTTCGTACGCTACCGGCAGTGCGCATCGTGGGCCCCTCTGAACCAGCAGCTCGAGACCTGGTTACAGTCAGAAGCCGATGCCCGGGTTCATGGCACCGTAAAGGACGTCGTCGCCGAACGCTGTGCCCGGGAGGCGCCGCACCTGCAGCCACTGCCTCCCGTGGCCTTCGATACGCGCTACCACGAGCGCCGGATCGTCTCCTGGGACGGCTATGTGGATGTTTGCGGGGTCCGCTACAGCGTCCCCGACGCCCTGTGTGGGGAAAAGGTGGCGATCCGCTTCACGCGGGACGGCCGGCTGTCCGTCTTCGATGCGCAGGATCGGCGTGTGGCCGAGCACAGCCTGCATGTCAACGCCAACCGAAAACTGACCCCCTCAAAGGCCCCTTTGTGCGTCAGGCGCCGGTCTTTCCGTGCGCCTTGCGCTTGTCTTTCAGACGGTAGGACTCACCGCTTATCTGCACGATGTGGGCATGATGCAAAAGCCGGTCAAGCATGGCGGCGGTGAGCATCGGATCGTCGGCGAAGGCGCCGGACCACTGGCCAAACGGCAGGTTGCTCGTCAGGATGAGGCTCCCCCGTTCGTAGCGCTTGGCGACGACATTGAAAAAGAGATTGGCCTTCTCGCCCCCGAACGGCAGATAGCCGATCTCGTCGATGACAAGATGCAACAGCAAGGGGCCCGTGCCGGCGTGCCATGGGTATGGACGAGGGCTCCATCCGCAAAGGCTACACTGACCGGGTCATAGCCAGCGACCGCAAGTGGGGCCGTCCCACACGCGTTGGCGGGGGGGCGCAAGGGCTGACCTTGATTGCTTTATGGTGACCCTGGGGCCGAAGAGCGCCGAGCTTGCCGTGATAAGCCCCCAATCGGGCCCGCCTCATCTGTATTGTTAGCCACCACGCTGAATAACGCGCACGCTCGTTCGACGTTTGTTAGTCTACGGTCTTCATGAACGGCGGAGCGGTCGACCATGAAAGTCTTGCGCGTCTATGTCCGAATCTACCTCGCACCGTCAGCCCTCGACAACGCGATCGCGTTTTACGAGGCGGTCACAGGCGAGATTTGCGCCTTACATTTTTCGCACCCCGATGCGGGGCTTGAAGTTGCGGCAGTGGGCGCCCTGTTGTTGATCGCGGGCCCACCGGAACGCCTAGCACCGGTTCAAGCCACGCAGGCGACCTTTCTGGTCGATAACCTTGACGCCGCGCGAGATACGGTCGTCGCTGCGGGTGGCATGATCCTCGAAGAACCGCGCCGCGTTCCCACAGGGCGGAATATGCGCGTGCGGCATCCGGATGATACGATATGCGAATACGTGGAACATACCGGCGCCACGGCTGAGTAAACGGCGCCCCAATGGGGCATAAGTCATGTAGGTCTCCCGCGAGTCTCGTTGAGGGTCTGCGGCGCGTAACTATGATCAACCGCTTGTAACATTCAAGCGAAGTTTCCCGCGTCGCGTTTCTTGGTTTTCTGAATGGTCGGTATGTGAAGAGGTGGAGCTGATGACCCTCCCAAGACTCACTAGCCATCTTGCGGTGTTATTTATTTTGGGTCTTCTCGGATTTGTGTGTGTGGATTTTCATGAGTTCAGAGGGCGGGGAGCATGGACGTCAGCACCTTGAGGCGGAGGTAGTCCTCGTCGCGCAGGCCATACGTCCGCCGCTGGAAGACGCGGATTTTGTTGTTGAGGCCCTCGACGAACCCGAGCGAAACCTTGTTCCCGGGCTTGCAGTAAGCGGCGATACCCTCCCAATGGCGCTCGATCATTTCCGCGAACTTCTCGTAGGGCTTCAGGCGCTGCCACTTGAGGCCGGCCTTCCAATTCTCGAAGAACTTGCGCACCCAGGCTTCGCTCTTGTAATCCCAGAGCTACCCGAAGGATTCCTTGAGCAGGTAGGCGGTATCGAGTCGCTTGTTTTCTGCCAGCAAGGCCTTCAAGGACTGACGGCCATCAGCGGTCAGGTTCTCCCGGTGGCTCAGAGACGTACTTGTTCCCCTTGATGTAGCGCCGTGCCTTGCCGGAGAGCCGGGCGTATTCGCTCTTGCGCACCTTGTCGAGCGCGTCGTTCAGATGGCGCATCACATGGAGCTTATCGAACAGAATGGCGGCCTGCGGTGCGCGGTCGTTTGTGGCGCTGCGGAACGGCTTCCCCATGTTCATCAGCGCGAGACGGATCCCCTTGGTCTTCTTTGGTCCGAGCCAGTCGTAGAACTCCTTCATGCTGGCCTCCGATCTATCCTTTCCGCCGAACCAGATCGGCCAGCCCCGGATCAGATCGCTGACCACGATTCGGTACTCGTGCGGCCGGCGCACGGAGATCTCGTCGATGCCGATGGCCTTCGGCCCAGGCTGGCCGATTCGTTCGAGTTGCGCCCGCATGTACTGCTTGTCCAGTTCCTTGACAGTGCCCCAGTGGAGGTTCAATTCCTCGGCAACGTCCTTGATGGAACTCGCCCGGCAGCCGATCTGCCAGGCAAACCGCTTCGTGTACAGCGGGTTGTCGGCGAGGAAGTCCAGGTGTTCGCGTCTCACCTTGCCGGTACACGGGCATCGGATGCGCCGCACTTCGAATTCGATGTACACCCGCGTGTCGCCGCAGGACAGGTCCCGTGCGCCGTGCGTCGTGCGGTCGTACAAGCGCCGGTGGATGCGCCCACAGTCCTTGCAGACCGTTTTTTGAGCGTCGAACCAGGGTGACGACGCGGGTAATGGGATCGCCGAAAACGCCCCGAACCTCTTCAAGAGGCCGGAATCCATCGAAGCGATATGCGTCTGAAAGACGTTTACGTCCGTTTGCGGTAGCCATCCCGAAATCGTGCCGGATTCCGCGATCTCTGCCAACATCGGAATGCCCCGCCCCGCTTGGGTTTCAGGCCGTTTCATGACGAAATTCGCCCACACAAATCCGAGAAGGCCCAAAAGCCCTTTTTAACTGGGGGGCGATCTTCGGCGACCAGGTACTGGCTACCGCCATCTTAGACCGCCTGCGGCACCATGCCACTACCTTGAACATCAAAGGAGAAAGTTATCGACTGAAGGACAAACGCAAGGCGGGACTGCTCGGAGAAGCGCCCAGAACCGAGGCCGCAGACGCGGTAACAGCGGGCGAGTCAGGGACAATTTCAGGTGCCGAAAAAGGGACAAATTTAGTTGCCGTTGACAGCTTGGCTGGAGCATAGGTAGATTTCGGAGGATAAAGGGGATCGCGGTCCCACTTATTCGGCAGTCAGCACGGGAAATTCACCTCTCTCCCCCAGGCATTTCGGAACCGAGCTCGACTCGGTGTCGCGACCCGGTGGCCTCCAATCGGGCCTGCCTCATCTTCACAGGACGTAAGGCCTTTTTGCAGTATATACCGTATTGGTATATACTCGTCGGCATGCGCGTGATCGCGAAACCCATGCTGGTGGCATTCTGGACCGAGCATCCGGAATCGGAACGTCCGCTCAGCACGTGGTATCGCATCATGAGGACAGAGGTGTTCGCGGATTTTAATGATCTGCGGACCACGTTTGCCAGCGCCGATTATGTAGGCGGGCTCACGGTGTTCAATATCGGAGGCAACAAATACCGATTGATTACCTCGATCCACTACAATCGGCGCAAGGTCTATGTTCGCGCTGTGTTGACGCATGAAGAGTACGATCGCGGCGCCTGGAAACGGAGGAATAACTGATGGCTCACGCAAACAAGCGGGTGCCCGAACCGCAAGCCATTCTTCGGGCCTGGATACCGTTCAAGGAAATCATGGGCGTGACCTCGATTCG
>JAKAXM010000008.1:0-45819 GCA_021816625.1 Pseudomonadota bacterium
TGCTCGGCATAGACGCAAACCGAGCCCGTGCCGCGCAAGGCCCCTTTCAACCCGATACCTGGGTACATATCCTCGCGAACAACGATACCCTCGTCATCGTCGACAAATCGGAGATGGGTCAGGGGGTTATGACCGCCTTGCCTGTGCTGATTGCCGAGGAATTGGACGCCGACTGGGGGCGGCTGCGCACCGCACCGGCGCCCGTCGCGCCGGTCTACACCAATCCGGCGCTGGGGTCGCAGGCCACGGGCGGCAGCACGAGCGTCTCGTCGTCCTACCTACCGCTGCGCCAGGCAGGCGCAGCCCTCCGGCGGCTGCTGCTCGCCGCCGCGGCCACGCAGACCGGGATCCCCGTCACGCGACTACGGACCCGCAACAGCCACGTGCTGTTGCCAAACGGCGCCAAGCTGCGCTATTGCGACCTCACACGCACCGCGGCGCGCCTCCCGCTACCCCGCCACGTACTGCTCAAGGCCCCGAGCCGGTTTCGTCTGATCGGACGACCGCTCGCGCGTCTCGACACGCCCTCCAAAACCACGGGGCAGGCCCGCTTCGGCATCGACGTCGTGCAGCCCGGCATGTTGATAGGTGCGGTGTGCCGCCCACCGACCCTGGGTGGCCAACTGCATGCCTATGACGACGGGCCGGCGCTGCGGCTCGCAGGCGTTATGCGGGTCGTGCGCATGGATCAGGGGGTCGGCGTAGTGGCCCGTGATACCTGGACCGCCTGGAAGGCGCTCGCCGCCATCCGTTATACATGGGCGCCGGGGCGAGACGCCACGGCCTCGAGCACGACACTCCGGGCCCGCTACCGCGCGGCAGCGGCGCAAAAGGGGGCGGTCGCCCAGCGCGTCGGCGCACCGCGCGCCTTGATCGCCGCAAGCCGGCAGCCGGTACGAGCGGACTATGAGATCCCCTACGCCGCACATGCCCCGCTCGAGCCTATGAATTGCACCGCCCACGTCCACGATGGCCTGTGCGAGATCTGGGTCCCCACTCAGGCACAGACCGGCGTAGAACTCACCGCCGCACGCCTAACGGGTCTGCCGCGCGAGCGCATCATCGTCCACACCACCTTACTGGGGGGTGCGTTCGGACGGCGCCTCGACCAGGACTTCGTAGCCGATGCCATCACCCTGGCCCGGACGGTTGCGCAACCCGTCAAGGTGATATGGTCGCGCCGTCAAGACCTCATGCACGACCATTACCGGCCCTACAGCTATCACCGCGTCCAGGGGACCCTCGATCGCCAGGGGCTACCCGCGGCCTGGCAGCAGACCATCGTGGCCCCGTCGCTTATGCGCCACATGGATCCCGGCGCGATCAAAAATGGTGTCGATCCGACCGCCGTGGCCGGAGCCGTCGACATGCCCTACGCAATCCCTCATATCGAGATCGATTACGTGGAAGCGGACAGCCCCCTCCCAATCGGTTTCTGGCGCTCAGTCAGCCATTCCTACACGGCCTTCGTGAAAGAATCCTTCCTAGACGAGCTGGCGCATGCCGCCCGCCGAGACCCCTTCTTAGTACGCCACGCACTCCTAGCCCACGACGCCCGCCAGCGACGTGTCCTGGAACGCGTCGCACAGGCCGTCGGCTGGGGTCGGCGACGCGTGCTTGGCCAAGGCATAGGGTTTGCCGTCCATCAGTCGTTTGGCACTTACATGGCCCAGGCCGCAAAGGTCACCATGCACGGACATAGATTCACGCTGGAGAGGATAGTCTGCGCGTGCGACTGCGGGACTGTCGTAAACCCCCATATTGCGCGCGCCCAAATCGAGGGGGCCGTGGTGTTCGGCCTGCAGGCCGCCCTCAAGGGGCCGATCACCTGGGAGGCGGATACCATCCAGCAAGACAATTTTGACAGCTATCCGCTTCTACGGATCGACGAGATGCCGAAAATCGACATTTATCTGCTACCCGGACAAGGGCCGCCGCGTGGCCTGGGCGAGCCCGGGGTACCGCCCATCGCCCCGGCGCTCGCTAACGCCGTGTTCGCGGCGAGCGGCGTACGCCACCGGATCCTACCCATGCCCCTGGAGTTCGGCTCATGAACGGTCCGAGGGGCGACGATCGGGATGTCCTCGACCAAGTCTCAGAATGGCAGGCGCGCGGCCTTTCGGTGACACTCGTGAGCGTCGTCGCCACCCAGGGCGGCGCACCGCATGAGCTGGGCAGTCTCTCTGCGATCACCGCCTGCGGTCGGGCGACCGGCACCATCGCCGGGACCTGTCTGGGCGAATGGCTGGCGGCCCGCCTCCTGCCATCGGCCCCGTCCGGGGTCTGGACCCTAGTCGCCGGTCCCGACACAGAGCTCGACCTCCCGTGCGGGGCCCGCATCGTGCTACTCGTCGAAAACCCTATCGCGTCTGCGCACATTGCGCGGTGGCGGCACCTGCTCAGCGTTGGCTCCTATGTGGGCCGTACGGTCGATGTCGACACCGGAGACTGCAGGCTGAGCCCCGTCCTCACATGGCAGGAGCCGACGTGGACGGAGGGACGGTGGCAGGCCGTCTATGGCCCCGCTTGGCGTGTCCTGCTCTTGGGCGCCGGGGCTGTCGCCCTCGCGCTCGCCCGGCTTGCCCAGACCCTCGGCTTTCAGGTCACGCTGTGCGAACCACGCGCCCCCTTGCGCGCCGCGATCCCTGCAGACCTCGTCTCCTGCGTCACGGCGCTCATGCCCGATGACGCGGTGCTGGCCCTGCGGCCTGACGCCCGCACCGCCGTGATCGCCCTGGCCCATGACCCGCGCATCGACGATCTCGGTCTGTGGGAGGCCGTGACCACCGAGGCCTTTTACATTGCAGCCCTTGGTTCGGCCGCGAGCCACCGGCAACGGCTCGACCGCCTAGCCACACTCGGCGTGGATCCCGAGGCACGCGCCCGTATCGAAGGTCCGGCTGGTCTTGCGATCGGAAGCCGCACGCCGAGTGAAATCGCCGTCGCCGTCGCGGGGGGCCTGGTCATGCGCAGGCGGGCCGCCAGGGACGCCGCACGGCATAGTCCCCTTACCCCTGACGAGGCTCTCTATTCATGATCACAGGCTTACTGCTGGCCGCCGGCCAAAGCCACCGCTTTGGTGCCCCGAAGCTCCTGCAACCCTTGCATGATGGGGCCCCTCTGGTGACCCATGGGGCCCGGTCCTTACGCCAGGCCGTCGACCGGGCCGTGGCTGTCGTCCGAGCGGACGATCTGCCGCTCGCCACTGAATTGCGCCGCGCGGGCTTCGAGGTCGTATGCTGTCCAGATGCCCACAACGGGCTTGGGGCGAGCCTTGCCTTCGGCGTACGCGTCACCGGCGGTTCCACGGGTTGGCTCGTGGCCCTCGCCGACATGCCCCACGTCCGCCCGGAAACGGTGCAGGCCGTCGCGGCGCAGTTGCGCGCCGGGGCCATTGTGGCGGCGCCCTATTTTCAGGGACGCCGCGGCCACCCGGTCGGCTTCGGCCGCGCCCTGGGGCCCGCGCTCGGCGCCCTCACGGGCGATGCCGGGGCGGTTGCGCTTATCAAGGCCTACCGCCATCTTCTCGTCAAAGTGCCCTGCACCGACGCCGGCATACTCCAGGACATCGATACCCCAGACGACCTCGTGGCCGCCGCTCACCGGCCGCCACCCGGGGACCCGGCTCGCCCCGCACCGTAACCGGCATCCGGCTTTTTGCGGTCCTGACGGCATGCGCGCTGCCGCATAATGCCGCCCATACATCCGGGATTCATGGAAACTCGTCGAGGAGGGATACGCATGGTGAGCAGACGTGATCTTTTTAAAAAGGCCGGCGCCACCGCGATCGGGGTAACACTGGCGCGCGGCGCGAGCGCCCGGGTACAAGCGCCGATCGATCTCGAACCGCGTTCCGCGCGCGGCCTGCGCGATCTGACGCAAGCCCTAGAGCGCGCCCCGCGCCGGCGTGACTTCAAGACCGTCCCCATGATCTTAACCCGCCCCACCGAATGGGATAGCGAGGCCTTGGATCTTCTCCTGCGTTACCGCGCCGGCCCGCGCCAGGTATGGGACAACACCGCCCTCGATAGCCCTTGGCTGAACCTCATGCGTAACGCCATGAACACCCAGATATGGTCCTTCCGGCACCCGGACTTTTTATGTGTCTCGGCGACCCACGGCTCCGCCCACCTCGCCCTTTACGACCACTACATATGGGATAAATACCGCCTAGGTCGCCTCACCAAGGGTAAAGTGCCCCACAACCCATTCGTCGCTGTAAAACCGGCGGCCCACGCCAACCCCCAGGACTACGAAGATGCCCAGGGCGTCTATTCGCCGCACGACAACAGCATACCGACGCTCCAGGCGCGGGGCGCCGTATTCCTGGCCTGCCACAACGAGGTCTGGGAGCTCACCATGAAGTTGCGCGAGAAGGGCGTAAACCCGGACCATCTCACCCACGAGCACATGGCTGCCGAATTCACCAACCATTTGATCCCAGGCGTCGTGCTCACGCCCGGGATCGTAGGCACCCTCCCGGAGCTTGAACTCGCGGGTTTCCAATACGCCAAATAGCGCCTACCGGCGGCGCGGGCTAAGCGGCGCGCCGCCTTCGTCCGCCGCCTCGAGGACGGGGCAATGGGTGCGATCGACCTGCCGCCGGCAGGTCTCCAAGAGGTCTTCGAGCGCGGCCTCCATGAAACGCAAGGACGCGCGCTTTACCCGCAACAAGACGAGCTTATCCTCGGCCAGCCGCTGAACCTCGGCACAAGGAGACGGGCCATCGGCCGCGAGACTCAGCATGTCGCCGATCTCCTTCAGGGTAAATCCCAGGGTTTTGGCGTGTCTTATGAACTGCAGCCGGCGCGCCGAGCGCTCGTCGTAGCGGCGTATGCCGCGCGCGGGACGCCCCGGCTGCGCAAGGAGCCCGCGGCGCTCGTAAAATCGCACGGTCTCGACCGATATCCCCGCGCCGCGCGCGAGTTCCCCGATCGTATAGCCTCTGGCCTGACGCGCGTCTCCGTGCATAAAGCCCTCGCCGTCCGGCGCCCCCGGTATCCGGGCGTTTCCGGCCCGTCCCGCCGCTTGCCAGGACTACCGGTATCGACGCCCCTACACCGGTTGCGCCTCAAGCCGCTTCACGAGCGGCAACAACTTGCTATGGAGCTTACGATAACCGATCGGGCCCACGAATTTATAGGCAATTATGCCCTTCTTGTTGATTACGAAGGTCTCCGGGACGCCGTAGATGCCCCAGTTGATAGCCGCCATACCGCGACGGTCGGTAATTATGAGCGAATAGGGGTTGCCAAAGGCATGCAGATAGTGGCGCAGGCCGGCCGGGGTATCCTTGTAGTCCACCCCCACGACACGCACGACATGCAGCGCGCGCAGCCGCATGAGATTGGGCATTTCCTGCTTACAGCTCACGCACCAGGAGGCAAAGACATTCATGAGGGTCACGTGCCCCATGAGGTCGGCGTTACTAAAACGCTTCTGAGGCTGCGCCGCCAAGGGCAAGGAAAACGGCGGCATGGGCTTGCCGATCAAAGGCGAGGGGATATAGGTAGGGTTCAGGAAGAGCCCTCGCCCCAAAGCCACGCCGATCAGAATAAAGAGTGCTACCGGTATCAGGAATTTCTTCACGACAAGGCTGCCTTGGCCTTCGCCGCCATCGACCGTTTGAGCTCCGCGGCTACATCCGGCGGCATATAGTTGGCGCCGTGCTTGGCCAACACTTGGCTTGCCATAAACACCGTATTGCCGACACGCCGACCCTGCACGACCACGCCCTGACCCTGGCGGAAGAGGTCGGGCAGGATGCCCGTGTAATGCACCACCATGCTATGCCGCAGGTCCGTGACCGTGAATGTCGTCTTCAAGCCGTCCTTCTTGATACTGCCCTTCTCGACGAGACCGCCCAGGCGAAAGACCCCGTGGGTGGGGGCCTTGCCTTCAAGGACCTGGGTGGGCGAGTAAAAGAACACGAGGTTGTGGCGAAAGGCCGTTAAGATGAGCCACACAGCGACGCTGACGCCGGCAAGCCCCACCAGGACGAACAGGAGCTTCTTATTCTGCTTCCTCATGTCTTTCCTCCTCGCCGTCATCCAGGCCTCGGCGCAGGCCTTGCCAGACCTTGCGCTTATGGGTCAAGGGCTGCACGATATTGAGAACGACCACGACGGCCGTGAAACCGTAAGCGCTCCATACATAGAAGGCGAAACCACCCATGGATAGAAACTGCGCCCATGTCATGGCTTTCCCTCCACGAGCTTGCGCACCCAGTCCGTGTGCCGCTCCCTCAACAGGATCTCGCTGCGCGCCCGCACACACAGCATCGTCAAATAAAAGAACATGAAGGCGAGCGACATGACGATCAGCGGTATCAACATGGTCGCATAGATCTTCGGTTGATTCGTAAGCGTGAGGGACGCGGGCTGGTGCAGGGTATGCCACCAATAAACCGAGTAGTGGATGATGGGGATATTCACCACCCCCACGATGGCCAGAATGGCACTGGCGTGGGCGGCGCGCCGGGCATCGTCGATGCTCGCTTGCAACGCCATATAACCGACATAGAGAAAAAACAGGATCAGCTCCGAGGTAAGGCGCGCATCCCACACCCAGTAGGTGCCCCACATGGGCTTACCCCACAACGAGCCTGTAACGAGGGCGGTTAGCGTGAAGGACGCCCCGAGCGGCGCCGACACGCGCGCCAGGATGTCCGCGAGCCGGATGTTCCAGATATAACCGGTCGCCGCAAAGCTCGCCATGATGACGTAGGCCATCATCGACATCCAAGCGTTCGGGACATGCACGAACATGATCCGATAGGCGTCGCCCTGCTGGTAATCCGGGGGCGCCCAATACAGGCCCAGATAAAGGCCCGACACGAACAATACGGCCGTGATCCCCGCAAACCAGGGAATGAATGTCCCGGCCAGCTGGTAGAACCGCTTCGGGGCGCCGTACTTATGGATAAACTTCATCAATCGAGTGACACACGCAAGGCGGCTGAACTTGCCCAAGGGGCAAAACTTAAAGCCAGCGCCAAAAACGCCCCCAGTAACGATAAATGTGCGACCGATGCGAAACCTTGTCCTGCTGACGCGGCGACGGCCTCGGCACCGAAAATCAGCACCGGAGTATACAACGGGAGAACCAACAGGGAAACCAGGACACCACCCCCGCGCACACCCAGGGTCAGTGCCGCCGGCACCGCGCCGATCAGAGTAAGCGTCGGCGTCCCTAGGAGCAGCGACACCACCAGCGTCCCGATGGCCTTTGCCGGCAAGGCCATCTGCACGGCCAATAATGGCGACAGCAAGGCAAGCGGCAGGCCGGTCAACACCCAATGCGCGGCCATCTTGGCAAGCACCAACAACGACAAGGGGTGAGGGCTCATCAGCAATTGCTCAAGGCTGCCGTCCTGATAGTCGCTCGCAAAGAGGTGATTGAGCGACAAAGTCGTAGCCAGCAGGGCCGCCACCCACAAGACGCCGGGGGCCACGAGCATAAGTTCGTGCCGTTCCGGCCCGATTGCGAGTGGAAACAAGGTCGTTACGATCACAAAGAATACGAGCGCCGTCATGACTTCGGTACTACGCCGCCAGAATACGAGCAGCTCCCGCCCGAAGACCGACCGCATGGCCGTCAGGACATCGGCGGTCACTTGCGTGTCCTGCTATAGCGGGCGAGCTCAAAATCCTCGATGCCTGGGATATCAAAGGCCTGATGGGACACAATCAACGCAAGCCCTCCGGCCGCGAGGTGCTCACCGATCAGTGCGGACAGACCCACGACCGAGGCCGCATCCAGGGCCGTAAACGGCTCATCCAGGATCCACAGGGGGCGGCGCAAAACCAGCAATCGCGCCAGCGCGAGCCGGCGTTTTTGGCCCTGGGAAAGATAACGGGCCGGCCGATCGGCGATTGCCCGCAAGCCCACGCGCTCCAAGGCCTCGCTGACCACCTGGGGCGGAGTCGTGCGGCGCGCGAAGACCCGTCGGGCCACCTCGAGGTTCTCGCCTGCGGTGAGGTCCCCTTGGATCCCGTTTAAGTGCCCTACATAGGCCACTTCCGCGGTGAAATCATCGGCGAGATCTGTTATGAGCTCGCCTCGCCAGCGGACCTCGCCGCGCGCCGGCCGCGACAAACCGCATAGCGCGCGCAGCAAGGTCGTCTTACCCAGGCCATTGGGCCCGCGGACATGCAAGGCCTGACCCTCGGCGAGTTCCAGCGATAGGCCCGCGAAAAGCGTCCGATCGCCGCGCATGCAGGCCAAGCCACGGGCCGCAAATAGCCCGTCGCTCATTGCGCCGACAAACCATGAGCAGGCTTCGTCGGGACAATACGCGCCCCCTTGCTCTCGGCCACGAGGATCGCCCGGATCTTCTTGACGGCGGTAGCGACCCCATTGCGCGCCTTGCTGCCCGGCGGCAATTCCTGCTCAAGTCGCGCCCAATAGCTCAGGGTTTTGTGGAAATGATGGCGATTGTAGGCCGCCAAGCCCAAGAACCAGAGGGCATCCTGCTGGTGTGGGTCCTGGGCGTAAAGCCTATGAAACAAGGTAGCGACTAGGCCCGTCGTCTGCGCCGGATGGAGCGAATAGAGCAACCAGGCGTAGTTGGCAAGGACCGTCTCATCGTCCGGGGCCAAACTATAGGCATGCGCATAGGCATCCTGCGCCCCTTTCTCATTGCCGAGGACGACATTGGCGCGCGCGAGTTCGAGCCAGCCGGCCGTATCCCGCGGGTGATGCACGAGATGGCGCTTGAGTTTCGCGACCATGCTCAACACCATGGGCGGAAACCCATGCACGCCGCGCAGGCGGCCATGGGAGTTCAAGGCCGCAAAGGTCAAAAGCGCGGGCTTGTTCTGCCAATAATCCATACTGCCTGCCAAAACCGGTAGACCGATCAGCAAAACGACCAGCACAAGCCCGCGCCGATGCAGCCGGCTGGGGGTGCTAGCCGACGTCCTGGCAGAGCCCTCGAGGGCCCGCAGGGTCTGCGCCAGCGCGTACTTAAGGCGCGCCGTCTCGTCATGGGCGACGGCCTCGTCGATGCGGCCGTCACTGCGATCCGATTCGATCTCGCGAATCTGCTTTAACGTCTCGTCACGGGTCAATTCCAAGGCCAGCCGGCTCTCGTCGGCCGCCGCCGGCCCCTTCACCGGCCGCGTCAAAAACCACGCAGCAAACAATGCGAGCAAACCCGATAATACAGCGATTACAAACATGATTACTCCTGGCGCGTCAGGGCCTCTATGCGGGCTTCATCTTCCGGTCCCAGCTCCGGGGCCGTGGCCGGCATGGGGGCGCGGGACCGTCTCCGCATCACCGCTATGGCCACCCCGCCGAACGCCGCCGCCAGTGCGAACGGCCATATCCACAAGATGGCGCCGAGCGGGTCGAAGGGGGGTTTGAGAAGGATATAATCGCCGTAGCGCTTCACGAAATAGGCGCGGATCTGGGCCGGCGTCTCACCGGCCCGCAGCTTCTGCCGTATGAGCTTACGCATATCGCGGGCGATACCCGCCTGGGAGACGGCGAGCGACTCTGCCTGACAGACCGTGCACCGCAGTTTCTTTGCGATGGCAATCTCGCGCCTATGCAGGACGCTCTCGTGGACCACGGTCACCCCCCAGGCGGGCGATGCCAGCACCATCAGGACAACAAGCCACGCCCAAGACTTCATAGATGACTGGCCGCAGCCTCGGCACCGACCGCGACCCGGCGCCGGCGGCGCGCATAATCGCTGAGCGAAAAGGCGAGACCGGCAATGACGATCCCGCCACCCATCCATATGAAGTTCACGAGCGGATTGATGAAAAGATGGATCTCCCACTTGCCGCCCTGATGGTCACCGATATCAACATAGACGTCGCGCAGCAAGGTGGAGTTGACGCTTGGGCGCTCGACCTTCATCGGGCTGCCAAAAAACACGCGCTGCTCGGGACGCAGCTTGGCGCCATTATTGAGTACCGTGAGCCGGCCTTCCACGGCATTGTAGTCCGGTCCCCGTACCTTGCGCGTACCATCGAAGCGTACGCGCTCGTGAGCGAGCTGCAAGACGTCCCCTGGCGCCATCATGACAAGCTTGCTCGCCTTAAAGAGCCCCGAACCGACCAGCCCGATCGCGATGACGAGGATGCCCATGTGCACGATCATGCCCCCGTAATGGCGCCGATTGCCGAGGACCGTGTTCGTAAACGCTTGCCATGGGCCTTCATGGTGCTGGTGCCGACGCGCAATCACGGCGCGGCCGACATTGGCGACTATGGTGGCGGCCACGAAACCGACCAGCCCCACGGCCACCGGCGCGGTCCAGTAGACCGGCGCCCAGAGCGCTGCCACAAGCACCGCCAAGGCAAGTCCCAGGAGACCCGGCACCACGAGACGGCCGCGTAGCTTGGGCAGGTTGGCCTTGCGCCACGAGACCAGCGGGCCGATCGCCATGACCGCCAGCATCACGAGGAAGATCGGGACCATGACGAGATCGAAATACGGGGGCCCAACGCTGATCCGTGCCCCGGTTGCGGCCTGCAGAAACAGGGGGTAGAGCGTCCCGAGCAGCACGCAGGCGCATGCAATCGTGAAAATAACGTTGTTCCAGATAAACATCGACTCACGGGAGAGGGGTGATATAAACGACTCCTCCGCCTGCTGGTAGCCTCCCTTAATGAGAAAGAGGCCAAAGGCCAGCGTCAGCACGATCACCATGAAGGTCAACAGGTAGATGCCCTGTCCGGGCGCCGCCGAAAAGGTATGCACGGACGCAAGCACCCCGGAGCGCACGAGGAAGGTCCCGAGTAGCGACAGAGCAAAGGTCGTGATGATGAGGAAGATGTTCCAGGTATGCAGCATCCGGCGCCGTTCCTGGACCGAGATCGAATGGATCAGGGCTGTGCCCATGAGCCAAGGCATGAACGAGGCGTTCTCGACGGGATCCCAGCCCCAGTAACCACCCCACCCCAACACGTAGTACGACCACCAAGCCCCGAAGATGATGCCAGCCGTGAGAAAACCCCACGCAAACAGCGCCCAGCGCCGCGTGTGTCCGATCCAGAGCTCGCTGCGCCAATTCGTGAGCAGGGCCGTCATCGCAAACGCGAAGGGGATCGAGAAACCGACATAACCCATGTACAACATGGGTGGATGGATCACCATGCCCGGATCCTGGAGCAGCGGGTTCATGTTCTGTCCCTGCGGCGGGATCGGAAAGAGGCGCGTAAAGGGATCCGAGAGGAATAACACCAAACCATAGAAACCCGCGATCAGCGCCCCTTGCACCGCCATGATCACGGCCAAGCGATCGGGATAACGCGAGCGCCCGTGTAAACCCACCGCCGCCGTATAGGCGGTCAATATCCACACCCATAGGTACAAGGATCCGCGGTGCCCACCCCAAAGCGCCGCGACCTTATAGAAAACCGGGAGATGGGTGTTGGAGTTGCTCGCGACGTAGAGAACCGAGAAGTTATTGGTGAGCAGCGAATAAACGATGGTCAAGGCGCCGACGGTCGTGAGTAAAAACAGGACCGGCGCGGCATTGATCGAGATCGTGCGCAGACCCGGGGACTTAAAGACCCGCGCCGCGAGCGGCGCCAGGGCCTGGACGATGGCGACGAAAAACGCGAGATAGGCTGCGAAATGGCCGAGTTCAATGAGGTTCAGTGAGACGTCAGACAACATGGACAACACCCCTTATAGCGATGAGCGCGGCCTTTACCGCAGACCCCGACGGCATTGGATCGGCCGAAAGGGTATCGCAAACAGGGCGCCCCGTATAGTATGGGACCGGCTTCATCGCCTGCAAAGATATCGACAAAAATGGTGAGTAACCCTGTGCATAAACCTGTGGCTGACCCGATAGAGCGGCGCTGCTCCTGCGCTTCATTTGGATTGATCACGCTTTGAACACGGCCGCGTCAGCTAGTTCCGTATCCGGACGAACAGGCGCGTTTAGCCGCCGTCTTGGGGCCAACCTCTACGATGCGATCCTGTGGGCCGCGCTCTGGGTGCTGGTTGCGATACCGGCCGCCGCCTACTTCACTTTAGTCCGGCATGCGCCGGCAAGCGGGGTCTTGGGGCTTATCCTGCGCGCGGCGTTCGTGCTCACGGGCCTTATCTATTTCACGCTCGGCTGGAGCCGTGGCGGCCAGACGCCGGGCATGCGCGCCTGGCGTCTGCAGGTCTACCGGCACGCCAAGGCCCCGAGCCCGGCGCGCGCCGCGGCCCGCTATGGCCTCGCCCTGCTCTGGTTTGGGGCACTCGTCGCGGGACTCGTGCAGGCCGCCCACGCCCGCTATGCCGCGGCCCTGCCGTTCTGTGCCCTCTTTGCCCTCGCCTACCTGTGGATATTCGTGGATCCTCGGGCGCAGACCCTCCACGATCGGTTGTGCGGCACCGAGGTCCGCTACCGGCCGCGCTCAGCCGGCGCGGGCGAGCAGCCACATACAGAAGGCCGTGAGGCCCAGGGTGGGGGCCGCGGCCCCGGCCAGGGGGGGCCAGTGGTACAGTAAGGTGAGATCGCCAAAACCGCGGTTGATGACATAGAAGAGCAGACCCAGGACCACGGCCAGAAATAGCCGAAACCCAAGCCCTCCGTGGCGGGGGTTACGGAACACGAAGGGAACGGCCAGCAAGACCATGGCCGCAGTGGTCAATGGGGCAAGCACCTTGTACCAAAAAACGAGCTCGTAGTGGGCGGTCGCCTGCTCGTTGCGCTGCAGGTGCCGGATATAGCGAAACAGGTCGACCAGCGACAGGGCATGCGGATTGACCGCAAACACCGACAACAGGCTGGGCGCGATCCCGCGCCACTCGTCTGCGGCCAAGGTCTTTACGATCAGACGGTGTTTGCGAAACAAGGTCTCCGAGACATCGCGCAGACGCCAGCGCCCATGCCGGTAGTGCCCGCTCTGGGCAAAGAGCTCGCGGCCCAGGCGGCCGTCATGAAAGCGGTAGATGGTTACGCGCAGGATGCTCAGATCCGGCAAGACCTCGCCGATATCAACGAAACTCCGGCCCTCCTTCAGCCACAAACCCTGCGCGTTGACCGCCGCCCCGATGCCGGCCGCCTGGACCTGTTCGCGCCGGGCGAGCGAAGCGGCCTTAGGGCCCAAGAAATCGCCGAGGAGGGCCGCCACGACGCCCAGGACGAGCGCGGCGCGCAGGGCCGCATAGGCTATGCGCGCCACCGAGACACCGGCAGCGCGCAAGGCGTTGAGTTCGCCGTCGATGGCAAGCGTGGACAGGCCGAGCGTAGCGCCGACTAAGGCCGACATCGGAAAGAGCATCGAGATCTTCGCAGGGACCCCGAGGGCCAGCACCAAAAACAGTCGGGAAAAACCCTCGTGACGGACGTGACCCAGGGTCGTTACGAGATCGAAGAACAAAAACAGACCGACGAATATGCTCAATACGAGCGCCGTGCTGACGACGAGCCGGGTCGCGATATACCGATAAAGGATCCGCATCAGGGGCCCAACAAACGCGGGATGAGGGTCTTGCCGGCGGCACGGCGGCTAAACAAGGTAAATGCAAGCAGCGCAAAGAGGCCGTGGACCCACCATAGGCCGAGCCACGCAGGCTCCTGTCCGCGCGCGAGCAAGGCGTGCGCGATGCTCAAGAGGTTGGCATAGGCGAAGTAGGCCAATACCGCTGCAAAAAGCGGCGCAAAGGCCCCACGCCGCGCATCGGTATGGGCAAACACGAGGGCGAGCGGCGCCAATACGAATAACGACAAGGGTTGGGCGAGGCGCCACTGCCACTCGGCGATCGCCCGGGGGCTGGCCGAGCGCAGCAGGCGCAAGGTCGGGATTTCGTCGCGCGTGAGCCCGGTCGTGGCCGCCGTGTAGGGCCGACGCTTTATGCGCAGGGCGTAGGTCTGGTAGCGCAGGATCCGGTAATTGGCGCGGCCCGGTATGCCCTGGTAGCGCCGCCCGTTTAGCAAGACGAGAAAACGGGCACCGGTGCGGCGGTTCTTATATTCGTAACCGCGCTTGGCGATCAAGACCCCGCCCTTGCCAAACTGCGTGCGGCTCACAAAGATATTGTAGAGACGGCCACTTGCCCCGATACGCCCGACATAGAAAATAGCGCTGCCGTCCCGGGTGGGATTGAAACGCCCCGGCACGATACCGGCCGTGTAGGCCGAGGTATTCTCGACCTTGATGCGGTGCAGCAGAAGCGCCGCGAGCGGGGCCAGGTAAAAGGCGATCGCCGCCACCAAGGCGGCCACCGCCGCAGTCCACGTCAACATCGGACGCAAGAGCCGCCCCAGACCAACCCCGCAGGCCGCGAGCACCGTCACCTCGCTGTCTCGATACCAGCGCGCCATCGTGAGAAGCACGCCGATGAAGACCGTAAGCGGCAGGATCATGGCGAGATTCTTCAAGAGCTCGAGACCCAAGAGGAGGAAGACCACATGGACCGGAAACTCCCCGCTCGCCGCCTCGCTCAGCAACTTTACGAGGCTCACGACGAGATACAAGGTGAGAAAGGTCAAGGTCACAAGAAGCGTGGTTTGGGTCGCCTCGCGATAAAAGGCCTTATGGACGATCACGGCTTTTGCTGACGACGTAAGCGGTTTATCATGACGCGGCGGGTGCGCGGCGCCCGCACAACCTTACATCCTCGCGAGATTCCGAAGACCCTATGGAATACACCCTCACCCAAGAAGCTCCTGATCAATGCGCTACGGACTGTCTAGTCGTTGGCATCCACGAACACGGCGGGCTCTCGGAGGCCGCAGCGGCCGTGGATCGTGCGCTCGCTGGTGAAATCGCGTCCATTGTGCAACGGGGCGACATCGAAGGCAAACCAGGCCAGACCCTGCCCCTCTTGCGCCGCGTAGGTCGCGCCGAGCGCGTGCTGCTCGTCGGCATGGGGGTGCGCGGGGAGTGTAAACCGAGCCAGTTCAAGGAAGCGGTGACGCGGGCCTTGCAGGCCGCGACTGAACTGCGGGCCAAGACGGTTGCCAATTTCCTGACCGCAGTCCCGGTCAAGGATCGCTCGGCCGCCTGGGCCTTGGAACAGGCCATCGTCGCAAGCGAGGAGGCCGTCTACCGGTTCGACCGCCTAAAGACCCGCACGCCGGGCCGCCCCGTACCCCAAGGCTGCGCCCTCATGAACCCAGGGCTCGCCGAAGATGCGGCGCGCACGGCCTTGCAAAACGGCACCGCGATCGCGCGGGCCGTGTCTTTCGCCAAAGATCTGGCCAACCTCCCCGGCAACATGTGTACGCCCTCCTACCTCGCCGAACAGGCCCAAGGGCTCGCCGCGCGGGGCGGCATGAAGGCGCAGCTGCTCGAAGAGGCAGAGATGGAGAGCCTCGGGATGGGGGCCCTGCTTGCGGTCGCCCGCGGTACGCACGAGCCGGCCAAGATGATCATCCTCGAATACCGCGGCCGTGGCGACGCCGCGCCCATCGTCCTGGTCGGCAAGGGCGTAACCTTCGACTCGGGGGGCATCTCCTTGAAGCCGCCTGCCAACATGGACGAGATGAAGTTCGACATGTGCGGCGCAGCGACAGTGCTCGCGGTGCTTAAGGCGGCCGCCGAGATGCGGCTTGCGATCAATCTCGTAGGCCTGATCCCGACCACCGAGAACCTACCGGGCGGCAGTGCGATCAAACCCGGCGATATCGTGACGAGCCTGTCGGGACAAACGATCGAGATCCTCAATACCGATGCCGAGGGGCGCCTCATCCTGTGTGATGCCCTAAGCTACGCCGAACGCTTCAAACCGGCCGCCGTGATCGACGTGGCGACCTTGACCGGCGCCTGCGTCATCGCCCTGGGCGCACAAGCCGGTGGCTTGCTGGGTAATAACGAGGCCTTGAGCGCCGAACTCGAAGCGGCGGGGCGGACCGTCGCCGACCGCGTCTGGCCCTTACCGCTCTGGGACGAATACCAAAAACAGCTGGATTCGAATTTCGCAGACATGGCCAACGTCGGCGGCCGCGAGGCCGGTACCATCACTGCCGCCTGCTTCCTCGCGCGATTTACCGAAAACTACCCGTGGGCGCACCTCGATATCGCCGGCATCGCCTACAAGAGCGGCAAGGACAAGGGGGCGACCGGGCGGCCCATCCCGCTGCTCCTTGAATTCCTGAGGGGCCGCGCCCAACCGGTATGACCCGCGTCGACTTCTATCTGGGAGGCGATGGCGTAAGCCGCGAGACACTGGCCTGCCGCCTCGCGGAGACGGCCTACCGGCGCGGCCATAAGGTCTTCCTGTGGGTCGAACCGGAGGCGGTACCGCAGTGGGACGCGCTGCTCTGGACCTTCTCCGATACGAGCTTCGTGCCCCATGCCACAGCCGAACGCGAGAGCGACGAACCCGTCCTCATAGGATCCACGCTGGGCCCGGACGGAGACGTCCTGATCCCGCTCGCCACAGCGCCTCCGGCATCAGTGGCGGGCTTTACGCGCGTCCTGGAACCTGTTGGGGTCTCGGACCCAGAAAAGGAACGATCGCGGCTGCGATTCCGCCATTATCGCGATCTCGGCCTGACACCGACGGTCCACACCCTGCGATGACGCGCCTGAAGGACGAGTCGCTGCCGGAGATCTTGGCTGGCCTACAGGCCCTGGCTACCGAATTGCGCGACGACGTGCATCTGAGTGATGACGGCATCCCGGTGCTGACGACGGCGGTCGCCGCGCCCGCACGGGCGGCGCCGCGGATGCGCACAGTAGGCGCGCCGATACCGACTTTGAGCACCGTCGTTGCCCGTCCCACCAAGGAACCGGCATCCGACCTACGGGCCGCGAGCGAGGCCGCGGGCCTGACCGCCCATCTGCGCGCCGCGGCCGTGATCCGCCGTCTCGAGACTTTATGGCGCGACGGTGGGAACGCACCCCTTGACCCTGCTATCATGGCCGCTCTCGAACATGCCTTGATAGAAGCCTTACAGACCCCCGACTGACGCCCCTCATGACTGAAGAATCCAGCGTCCTCGCCAAGAGCTACGAGCCCGAGGAGATCGAAAAGTCCGTGTATGCGCGCTGGGAGGCGAGCGGGGTCTTCGCCCCCTCCGGCCAGGGCCCCGGATACTGCATCGTCATTCCGCCGCCCAATGTGACCGGCAGCCTGCACATGGGGCACGCCTTCCAGGACACGATTATGGACGCGCTGATCCGCTACCACAGGATGCGCGGGGACAACACCTTGTGGCAGCCCGGAACCGACCACGCCGGGATCGCGACCCAGATGGTCGTCGAGCGCCAACTCGAGGCGCAGGGCCAGACGCGCACGGGGCTCGGGCGCGAGGCCTTTTTGGAGGCGGTCTGGGCCTGGAAGGCGCGCTCGGGCGGACGAATCAGCGAACAATTGCGGCGCATGGGGGCGTCGGTGGATTGGTCGCGCGAGCGCTTTACCCTGGATGAAGGTCTGTCCCAGGCCGTGCGCGAGGTCTTCGTCCGGCTCTACGACGAGGGGCTCATCTATCGCGGCAAGCGCCTCGTAAACTGGGACCCCTTGCTGCAGACCGCGGTATCCGACCTCGAGGTGATCGCCGAGGAAGAGGACGGCTTCCTCTGGCACATCCGCTACCCGGTGGACTCGGGCTCGGACCTCGTCGTCGCGACCACCCGGCCAGAGACCCTGCTCGGAGACGAGGCGGTCGCAGTCCATCCCGAAGATGCCCGCTACCGCCATCTGATCGGGCACAAGGCGCAGCTGCCGCTCACCGGCCGCAAGATCCCGATCATTGCCGATACCTACGTGGACCCGAGTTTTGGTTCGGGGTGCGTAAAGATCACGCCGGCGCACGATTTCAACGATTACGAGGTGGGCCGGCGCCACCAGCTCCCGCTTACCAACGTCTTCGACCAGACCGCCCATATCGATCTCCCCGGGTCCCCCTATCACGGCCTCAGCCGCGAAGCGGCACGTCGCCGGATCCTGGATGACCTGCAGACCGCCGGGCTGCTGCTACGCGCAGAGCCCCACAAGCTCAAGGTGCCGCGCGGCGAACGGACCCAGGCGGTGATCGAACCGTGGCTTACCGATCAATGGTATGTGCGCACCGAGGCGCTGGCAGGACCCGCCATAGCCGCCGTCGCCGACGGACGCATTCGTTTCGTACCCGAGAACTGGGACAAGACCTACTTCGAATGGATGCGTAACATCAAAGACTGGTGCATCTCGCGCCAGATCTGGTGGGGTCATAGGATACCCGCGTGGTACGACGACGAGGGACGGGTCTACGTCGCGCGCAGCGAAGACGAGGCCCGCCGCCGTCATGGCCTGAGCGCCGATGTGCGCCTCACCCAAGATCCCGACGTCCTCGACACCTGGTTCTCGTCGGCCTTGTGGCCCTTCTCGACCCTCGGCTGGCCCGAACAGACCGATGCGCTCGCACGTTTTTACCCGACCCAAGTCCTCGTGACCGGCTTCGACATCATCTTCTTTTGGGTCGCGCGCATGATCATGATGGGCCTTAAGTTCACAGGCGAGGTCCCGTTCCACGAGGTCTATGTGCACGGCTTGGTGCTGGATGCGAAGGGCCAGAAGATGTCCAAGTCGCGCGGCAACGTGATAGATCCCATCGATCTCATAGACGGCATAAGCTTGGCCGATCTGGTCGCGAAACGGACAACGGGCCTCCTGCAACCGGCAAAGGCCGAAGGCATACGCAAGGCCACCGAGCGCGAATACCCCCAGGGGATCCCGGCCTACGGTACCGATGCGTTGCGGATGGCGTTCGCAAGCCTTGCGACCCAGGGGCGCAACATCAATTTCGATCTGGCGCGCGTGGACGGCTACCGGAATTTCTGCAACAAACTCTGGAACGCCGCCCGCTTCGTGCTCCTGAACACGGAAAATGCCGATTGCGGTAACGACGGCGATTACGTCCTCGATATCGGCGACCGCTGGATCATATCGCGGCTCCAGGAGACCGAGCGGGAGGTCGAGGCCGCCTTTGCGGCCTACCGCTTCGACCTGGCCTCGCAGGCCTTGTACCGCTTCGTATGGGACGAATACTGTAGCTGGTATCTCGAGTGGTCGAAGACGGTGCTAGCCCATGCCGACCCCCTGGGCGCGCGCGGTACCCGCCGCACCCTGCTGCGCGTCCTCGAGACCGCCCTGCGGCTCTTGCACCCGCTCATGCCCTTCATTACCGAGACCCTCTGGGGGCGCATAGCCCCCCTGTGTGCCCGCGGGCGCGACACCATTATGCGCGCACCCTACCCCCGCTGCGACGAACGGCGCATCGACGCCGGGGCGAGCGCCGCCATGCAGACCTTGATGGGTATCGTCAGCGCCGTACGCACCATCCGCGGCGAGATGAATGTGTCCCCGGCGGCGCGGATACCGGTACTGCTCGACGGCGCCCGCGATCACGCCGGCCTTATCAAAGACAACGAGCGGACGATCTGTGCGCTTGCCAAGATCGCCGAGATTACCCTACTGGACGGGGCGGCGGCGCCCGAGGCCGCCGTAGCCTTGGTGGGTGCGATACGCGTGCTCGTACCGCTCGCAGGCCTGATCGACAAGACGGCGGAACTGAAGCGTCTTGCGAAAGAGCTCGAGAAGATCGACCGTGAGATCGAGCGCGCGCGCGTAAAGCTCGAACGGCCTGATTTCATTGCCCGGGCCCCGGCGGCCGTAGTCGACGAAGAGCGCCGCCGGCTCGCGGATTTTTGTGAACGGCGCGACAAGCTGGCAGAACAAGAGGCGCGGATCGCAGCCCTCGAGGCCTGAAGGCCACGGCGGCGGCGGGACCATGGAGCGCCGGCTGGGCCCGCAACACGGCCCGTGGCGCCTCGGGGAGGGTGGCATGACGCTTGTGTGGATCGCGTGTTTCGCCGTCGCGGGAGGCTGGCTGCGCTACGGTCAAAACCTTGCCGTGCAAAGGCTCCTGGGGCGTCAATTCCCTTGGGCCACCCTCTCTATCAATGTACTCGGGTCGTTTCTGATAGGACTCTTATCCATCGCACTCGTGAGCGTCTGGCCCGTCGGCGCGGCCTTGCGCACCGGGATCATCGTAGGCGGCATCGGCACCTATACGACCTTCTCGACCTTCTCCCTAGAGACCCTGCTGCTCATCGAGGATGGACAGCCCCTGCGCGGCCTATCCTATGTCGCCGCATCGCTGATACTGGGGCTTTCTGCAGCCTTCCTCGGCGCCGTCACGGCCTCCTCACTCTAAACAACAAAGGGGTTTTATGCGAAATATCGATATGGTTCGAATCTATCTACGCGAAGGCGATCACGCCCACGGCCACGCCCTCCTGGAGCAGATCTTTGCGATCCTCCATGATCAGCACAAGATCCACGGCGTCACCGTGTTTCGTGGGGTTGCAGGCTTTGGATCTCACGGCGAGGTCCACTCCGCAGACCTGCTGCGGATCACGGTCCATCTACCGCTCGTAGTCGAATTCTTCGATGCGAAGGCGGCGGTGGACGCGGTCTTGCCGCAGCTGCAAGACCTCGTTCCCGAAGGCCATATCGTGCGGTGGGAAGCGCAGTGCAGCTAGGCGTTTGGTTGCGATCCACGCCATGAAGACGCTCAGTTTCATCGCCTTTTTTGCCATTCTGGGGGCGTTCGCCCGCTACGGGCAGGCGCTGCTCGTAGCGCATCTGGCTGGCGGCCCCTTCCCCTGGGACATCCTGTCGATCAACGTCATGGGTTCGCTCGCCATGGGCTTTTTGTTCTTTGAGACCCTGGAGCGGATCACGATAGGCCCCGAACTGCGGGCCGGACTCCTCACCGGCTTTCTCGGCGCCTACACCACCTTCTCGACCTATGTAGCCGGCGCCTTAACCTTGCTGCGAACCGGGGCCTGGGGGCTTGCCGCACTCTATCTCTTAGGCTCGGTTGCGCTCGGGATAGTCGCAGTCATGCTCGGGGCTTGGCTGTCACGTCGGGTGCGCAGCCGTTAAGTCGACAACTCAAGAGCCAGCACCAAGGCGTCCTCGCGCCCGCGCCGCGCCGGGTAATAATTCTTGCGCAGGCCGATCTCGTTGAAACCGAGGGCATGATAGAGGGCATAGGCCCCGCGGTTGGAACGCCGGACCTCGAGCAGCGCTATAGTGGCCTGAGCCTTGCGGGCGACCCCCAGGAGATGGGTCAAAAGCTCCCGCCCCAGGCCCCGGCGCTGGTAACGCGGGTGGATACAGATATTCAGGATGTGACACTCGCCGGCCGCCACCACCATCACCCCATGCCCCACGAGCCGCCCGCCTTCGTGCAACACCCGGCAACAGTAACCGACGCGCAGGCAGTCTCGGAATATCCCCTCGGTCCAAGGGAACTCGTAGGCCAGATGCTCGACCTCCATGACCGCCGGCAGATCCTCGAGACGCATCGCGCGCAACTTGATCTTGGGGGCGGACGCCCCTTCGGGCCGTGTCGGCCAGCGCCAGCTACTCATAGGACATGCTCGTCCGTGCCAACGTAAGGTCCCTCCAGGCCGCCGCCTTATCCGCCGGGCGGCGCAGGAGATAGGCCGGATGATAGGTCACCACCAAGGGCACGCCCTGATAGTCGTGGACCCGTCCCCGCAACGCACCCAGCGGCTGTTCCGTCGCGAGCAGGCTTTGCGCCGCGAACCGCCCCAGGGCCACGATGATCCGCGGCGCGACTGCGGCGAGCTGGGCCTTGAGATAAGGCAGGCATTGGGCCACCTCGGCCGGCTCGGGATCACGGTTCCCTGGGGGGCGGCATTTCAGGACATTGGCGATGAAAACCTGATCGCGGTCCAGGGCAAGCGACCGCAACATAGCATCAAGCAACTGCCCCGCACGCCCGACGAAAGGCTCACCCCGCCTATCTTCCTCCGCGCCTGGGGCCTCCCCCACGAAAAACCACGAGGCATGCGCCGGCCCTACGCCAAACACCGTCTGGGTGCGGCCGGCGTGGAGGGGGCAGCGCGTACAGCCCCGGACTGCGGTGACCAGGTCCTCCCAATCCCGTGCGGGGGCGGGGGCCTGAACGGCCGGCGCCTCCCGCCGCGCCCAACGGGTGATGCCCATGGCGTCAAGCCAGCGGTCGTGTGATGCGCTCGTCATACCCTCCAGTATAACGGGCATCAGGCCGCGCGGCAGTCCAGGATCGGTGTCGGAGGCGCGGTACACGCCCAGCCGACCCTCCCCGAGCCGGGCCTTACCCCGAAAGCGGCTTTAAGGGACGGGGGCGGGCGGCAGGCGCGGATCTCACCCCGTGCTCCAGCCCCGCGGCCTGCGCATCCCTGCAATCTTGCAGGCCTGCTGCACGTAACCGTAGGGAAACAGCGTGAAGAGCCGGGCCCGTGCCTCTGCGCCGGCGCCCTGCGCGGCCAGATGCCGAATCACGAAGCGCGCATCCGGCGCCACCTGGTGCTCTTCGTAAAACGCACGCATAAAGCGCAGCACCTGCCAATGCCCTGTCTCCAGATCCAAACCCTCGGTCCGGGCAAGCGCGGCCGCCACGGCCTCACTCCAGTCACCGGGATCCTGCAAGTAACCCTCGTCATCGATCGCGATCTGCACCTCACCCACCACCATCTCCATACGTCCACCCTCGTTTGTCGCGCCCCGGCCGGCGCCACCTAGGCCACCCGCCTTGGGAAGCGTCCCTTGACCAGACCCGCGCGCGCCTTGATCCTGGTCAAGATATCGGCACCGGCGGCTTGCCAGGCGGTCTGCATCCAGGCAAGCTCGGCCCATGCCACCTCGCGTCGGCGTCGGAAGCCCTATGCCCTCCCCGTCATGGTTTGTCTACATCCTCGAATGCCAGGATCGCGTCCTTTACACGGGCATAAGCACGGATGTCGCGCGCCGGTTTTGCGCGCACCGAAACGGGCGTGGGGCGCGCTTTACGCGCGCCCATAGACCGACCCGCATCCTCGCGTCACTCCCCTGTCCCGACCGCGCAGCGGCAAGTCGCATCGAAGCACGCGTAAAGCGCCTGTCCGCCGCCGGTAAACGCGCGCTATGCGATATATGGAATACACCCGACCACGTTCTGCTACCGCCCTCCCTTCCATAGCCGTAGATACTACATATCGCGTTACCTCGACCTTTCGAGTCTAGGCCACCCGGAAAATCACCCGTCTCATTTGCCGACCTGTGTCTTTTCGCAGGTTGACGGCCCTATGAGTGCTTACGATAGTGGATAGCGGCCTTAGGGCCTGTCCCATGAAGGGGCATAGGAAGTGATCCCCATCCACCATGAAGGTGGCGTCCTCCCATGCCCATATTTTTTCGGTCGATGTTCCGCCGGGAGGCACCATGTGGAAAACGTTACGTTCATTGCAGGCATCAGATATGCCGTCCTTCGTCACGCCAGAGTTATTGGAAGGCTCGTATGAGCGATGCCGCCTGTTCGATATATCCGCCAACCAGGAGCGCCTGGGGGATACCTTCGGCGAAGGGGAGACGCGTAACCTCCTGCAGCAAAACGCGCGCCTGCTCGCCTATGGCCGAACCGTCGTAGAGGAGTACATGGCCGACATTCAGTCCTGCCAGGACCTCTTCATATTGACCAACGCCGAAGAACGGGTATTGGGATTATGGTCATGCCCCGATGTGCTTGCCGCGGCAAGCGAGATCGGTCTGCGACCCGGCGCTTCGCTCGCTGAGGGTAGCGCTGGGACGAACGCCGTGGCCTTGGCGCTGGCCGCCCAAGGTCCCGTGGTGCTCAAGGGCGAGGAACACCTGTGCCGCTTATTTCACGACTGGAGTTGCGCGGCCGCACCCATCCTGAGCGCCGAAGGCACGCTCATGGGCTGTCTCGACCTGTCGGCCGCAGCCGGACCGGTGCGGGAAAAATTGGCCCTGACACGATCACTCGCGCGCGAGATCGGGCGCCTCGTGGGTAATCGGAGATCAGGCGCCTATGGGGTAACGGTGCGGCAAAGGGAGGTACTTTTGCTGTTTTCGCAAGGATACAGCTACAAGGAGATCGGTCGGGATCTGATGATTTCGATCAAGACCGTGGAAGAGCATTTGGACGCGGTACGCACGAAGCTTGGCACAAAGAGCCGCCGGGCCTGCATCAAGAAAGCGATTGAGCTTGGCGTGCTGTGATGCGAGGCGCCGAGCCCACGAGATACGCTCCGCCCTTAGGCGGGCGCGGGCCTGAAGGCGTGGGCCCGGATATGCTGTATGTTGTCGGCGGTCCGCTCGAGGATGCCCTCCACGATCACCAGGGCCTGACGCAAAATGATGGGGCGGAAGGCGTCTGCGACGCCGGGGGGCACGATTACGTTGGCGGTGCCCGTCTCGTCTTCCAGCAACAGAAAGAGCAAACCGCGGGCGGAGACTGGGCGCTGGCGGCTTATGACGAGCCCAGCTGCGGTCACACGCGAGCCAGGCTTGATGCCGCCCAGCACCGCCATCGACAGGACCTGGGACGCAAGGCGCCCTCTGGCCAGGCCCACCGGGTGACCCCGCAGGGAAAAACCGAGCGTCTCGTAGTCCGCCCTGACGGCATCTTCGTAAGAACCGGAGCGGCGCCAGACCTGCGGCTCATACGGGTCCGCAAACAAGGGGGCAGGGGTCTGAATGGCAAGGCTCTGCCATAGGGCCTGGGGCCGCGATCCCGCCAGGGCATCGGCGGCCCCGCCCTGCGCGACCTGCCAGCCATCGCGGCGCGTAAGCCCGGCGGCGCGCGCTAGCGCAGGCCAGGAATCCCGCGCGCGCCCCGCCTGATCCTCGAGGCGCTGAGCACCCTTGCGCGACAAGCCGCTTATGAGGGCAAGCCCTAAGCGTACGACCCGCCCGGTTGCGCGCCTCTCGAGGGTGGTCGCGGCCTTGCTGTAACGGACATCGGGCGCCAGGACACGGACACCGTGGCGCCTGGCATCCGCTATGAGTTGCGCGACCCCATAGAAACCCAGGGGTTGACTGTTCAAAAGAGCGCACAGATAGACATCGGGGACATGGCATTTGAGCCAAGCGCTCGCGTAGGCGAGGAGCGCAAAGCTCGCGGCATGCGATTCCGGAAAACCATAAGCGCCAAAGCCATGGATTTGCTGGTAGATCTCCCCGGCATAAGAGGCGTCATAGCCCCGCGCACGCATGCCGCTCAAAAACCGCTCCCGAAAGGCCTGTAGGTCCCCTTCCCGCTTCCAGGCCCCCATGGCCCGGCGCAACTCATCGGCCTCGCCTGGCGAGAACCCTGCGGCGACGACCGCGAGCTTTATGACCTGCTCCTGGAACAGCGGTATCCCAAGGGTCCTCTCGAGAACGGATGCGATGGCGGGGCTTGGGTAGACGACCGCCTCACGCCCTTGGCGGCGGCGCAAATACGGATGGATCATATGCCCCTGAATGGGTCCGGGACGTACGATCGCAATCTGGATGACGAGATCATAAAAAGTGCGGGGCTTGAGGCGTGGCAACAAGGCCATCTGGGCGCGCGACTCGATCTGAAATACACCGATCGTGTCGGCCGCCGATATCATGTCGTAGACGGCCGGGTCTTCCGGCGGTACCTCTGTCAGGGTGCAAGGGCCAAGCCCGTGCGCACGCATGAGATCAAAGGCCTTCCTGATGGCCGTCAGCATGCCAAGCCCCAGACAATCGACCTTCATGATGCGCAGCGCATCCAAATCATCCTTATCCCACTGTAGGACCGTGCGCCCGGGCATGGCCGCCTGCTCAATCGGGACAAGGCCCGTCAAGGCCTCCTGCGACAAGACCATGCCGCCGGTATGCTGGGACAGATGCCGGGGCCGCCCCTCCAGCTCCCGGACGAGGGCCGTCAATTGCCGAAACGGCGGTCTCTGTACATCATACCCATGCTGGGCCAGGCGTTCGGGCAGGACCTCTGCCGACTCCCACCATCCGAGCAGCCCCGCCAGACGCTTGATGAGTGCATCCTCGCAACCCAGCGCCTTGGCCACATCCCGCAGGGCACTGCGTGCCCGGTAGGTGATGACGCTGGCCGTCATGGCCGCGCGTTCCCGTCCGTAGCGGGCATACAGATACTGGATCACCTCTTCGCGCCGCTCGTGCTCGAAATCGATGTCGATATCGGGCGGCTCGTTGCGTTCCCGCGATATGAATCTCTCGAACAATACCTGCAAACGGGCGGGGTCCACGGCAGTGATACCCAAGGCGTAGCAGACCACCGAATTGGCGGCCGACCCCCGGCCCTGACACAGGATGCCCCGCGCACGGGCAAAGCGAACGAGATCGTGGACTGTCAGGAAATAATCGGCGTAGGCAAGCTCTCCTATGAGCGCAAGCTCGTGGCGCGCCAGGGCGCGCACGGAATCCGGGATACCGTGCGGATAGCGCGCCTTGAGCCCCTGGCGGGTCAGCCGTATGAGTTGCCCAAGGGAGTGTCGGGGGCTTTGGCCGTGGCGTGGATAATGGTAACGAAGATCGTCCAGCGAGAACTGGCACAACGCCCTTATGGCCTCTGTCTCCTGCAACCAGTCGTCTGGATAAAGGGTGCGCAAAGCCGCCAGATCGCGCAGATGCCGTTCCCCGTTTGGAAACAAGGCCCAGCCCGCGGCATGGACCGGCGTCTTTAAGCGTATGGCCGTCATGGTATCTTGCAGCGCGCGGCGCCCACGCGTATGCATATGGACATCGCCGCAAGCCACGATGGGTCTTTGCAGGCGCGCAGACAGGGCCCGTAGCCGTGCGCCGTGATGGATATCGGCAGCGGTCCTGTGTAGCGTCCCTGCAATCCAAAACCGCTCCCCCAAGCGGCGCGCGAGCGTTACCGCAAGGACGTCATGATCCCCGCTGTGGTCTGGACACCAGAGCACGAGACAGGCCGCCAGACCGCCGATATCCGCAAGCCCCAGGTCGTAATGGCCTTTCCGGGTCTGACGGGCACGGCTTATGAGGCCTGACAATTCCGCGTAGCCACGCGCATCCGAGACCAGGACCACGCACTTCAATCCCTCCCTTACCGTGAACTCCGCGCCCACGATCAAAGGCAGGCCGCAGGCCTTGGCAGCCCTATGGGCATGCACCACCCCCGATAACGAACACTCATCGGTAATGGCGAGCGCCCGATAGGACAAGGCGTGGGCCCGCCAGACGAGTTCTTCTGGCGACGAGGCGCCGCGCAGGAAACTGAAGTGACTCACACAATGCAATTCGCTGTAGCCGCTCACGCGAAATACCCTTGCAAGAACCATTCGGACTGGGGAGTGCGGAATACCCACAACCGTTCCTGATGGGGATTGATCGCCACGAAGTAATCGCGCACCACGGGCCCATCCCACCAGCCCGTCTCCAGCCGCTCCGGGCCCTGCAAAAATCGCAGGACGCCACGGCACTGCGGGGCGGCACCGACAACCGCCAACCGTTCGGGGGGGTCGAGCAACCACAAGGGGCGCTCCGGCATAAAACAAGGCCGCGGGCCGGCACCACATAGCGGGGACCACGGCCTCTCTACGGTCGCCCGCTCCGGCCGATGGTCGGCCTGCAATGATAGGAAGCGCACTGCGTCATGGCCCAAGCGCGCGTGCAAGCGATCCACAAATCCCCGGAAACCCTGTTCATACCACTGCCCGTCACGCCACAACGGCAGATTGTCCATCTCCGCCCTCTCCAAGGGGGATTGCAAGGCCACCGCCACGATCGCCGATGGCGGCCGAAGGTCCCGTAACCGTTCCCGCACAAGCCGCATCAGGACCGGGGCCTCGCGCTCCGGGCGCGCCAAGGTCAACACCTGCGACCCCGCACTCCGGTCCTCGTAGGTCAGCATGATCGTGACACGGCGGGCACAGGCCGCACGGGCCTGCAAGACCGTGACCCACTCGCCTATGATCCGCTGCAAGGCAAACCACAAGGCCGTCTCGGTCGCCACGGGAAATGCAAAGAGCAGCCGGCGCCGAAACTGCGGCGCGGGCGTCCAAAAGGGCTCGGTCGGGGCGCGCTCCCCCATCAGATCCTCCAGCACCTGGACAAGGCCGGCCCCGAATCGGCGGATAAGCCCCGCGCGCGGCATATCTAGGAGTTCGCCGATCTCGTAAAGACCCAGGGCCTGACAGGCCGCCTGCACCGAAGTACCTAGGGGCAGGTGGCTTATGGGCAGGGATCGCAACCCCTGGCGCCAGGGATCGCGCGCGGTCCACAAAGACCGCAGACCGCCCCGGGCGCACAGCCAAGCACAGGCGGCGGTGGGTGCTACGGCGATAGTGAACACATACTGAGCCGCCCCCAACACCGCCTCGGCATGGGCCATGAGCCGCTGCGGATCGCCCACCGGACTCGCCTGGTCCGTAAAGCGCAACAGTACGCCCTCGGGCCGCGCGACCACGTGTGGGCTTAAGCCATAGGCCAGGCTCGCCAAACCCTCCAACAAGGCCGCCTCGGCTTGGCGGTCACGCCCGCGCCATGACAGGGAAGGGCATAGGGCACAGGCCTGTCCGACCGATAAGCCGGACGTCACGCCGCGCGCACGGGCCTGGTCATCGCACGCCACCACGACCGCATCTTCGATCACGGCAAAGGGCGCGGGGCGGGACGCGAACACCTCCAAGGACAAGGTCGGCAATACCACCGCAAGCCACAACATGAGACATCCCCGCCTAGATCGTGACGGTCAGCGGTCCTGCGGGCCGTCCCGCCTGGCGGGCAAAGATCACGCGCACTCCCCGGGGCACAGGTTCCAAGATCAGCCGCAGACGCGCGGGCTGAGCCGCATGATCTCGCGGCAAAAAGCAAAACCCCCACTGCCCCCCCTCTGCGGCCTGTCGCTGCAAGGCCCGAAACTCCCGCTCCCGGAGATCGGTAAACCAGGTCACGACCGCACCCACCGCCGGACTCAGCAAGCCCTCGCTGACCGTCCACAAGGCCTCTTTATGGGTCCTGGGGCGCACCACGACGAGATGATCGAGCGTGACATGGCGTGCCGTGAGCGTCAGGGCGCAGGGCTTGTAGGGGGGTGCCACCCATAACAAGCGGCCCGATCGGCTCACGGCGGACAAAAACGGCAGGAGCAGCCCCATCTCACCGATGCCGACACGCGTGGCGCGTAGCTCGATCAAGGTGCCGGCGGGCCAGCCGCCCCCTTCCAGGCACCGATCGAGATCCGGGAAACCGGTGGACAGGGCGACCCCTGCGGCCGCCGTCATCCCCTGGCGTACCCCAGCCCTCTCCAGGGCGTCTGTCAACGGCCTCACAAAGGCCGCCCCAGATCGGGGCGCAAGACCCCAACACCTATCCCTTCGAGGACGAGATCCTCGCGCCCCTGGAACACGAGGGGCTGATAGGCGGGATTCTCCGGCAGCAACATCACCTGCCCCGCCCGGCGGCGCAATCGCTTGACCGTCACCTCGTCGCCTAGGCGTGCCACGACGATCTGTCCGTCGGCGGCCGTCGGCGTCTTATGGACCGCCAGAAGGTCGCCGTCGCGGATCCCGGCATCGCGCATGCTCTCGCCGACCACCGTCAAGAAATAATCGGCGCGTGGCCGAAAAAGCGCCGGATCGATGCGGTGGCGGGCCGTGATATGGGCCTCTGCGAACAAAGGTTGGCCGGCCGCCACCCGTCCTATGACCGGTATCCCCTCCTCGGCCGACGCCGTCGGCAGCCGGATGCCGCGCGCACTCCCCGGCGTCAGGATGATCATGCCCTTGCGCGCCAGGGCCCGCAGATGCTCCTCAGCGGCATTGGGGGACCGAAACCCCAAGGCGGCCGCGATCTCGGCGCGAGTCGGCGGCCGTCCGGTGGCGGCGATCTGCGCCTGAATGCAGTCCAGGATCTGTTGCTGGCGAGCTGTAATTATCGACATACTGTAAATATATACAGTCTCCGGACGAAAAAAAAGGAGGATGACGTCCTTGCCATCCTCCCCGCGCTACAGAAAGCACCACACCAGTATCCTTACCGGAGACATCCCTGCGCCTTTCAGGCATCCCGCCCTGCGCTTCCTGCTCTTTCGACGTCCTGTCGAAAATCCCTTTTCCCGAACCGCCATCCCAGGCCGAGCCAGAGTAAGCCCAAAGCCCGGCCTTCCCTATCCGCCTTAAGTCGGAGACGGCTGAGGCCGCCTTGGCGCGCGCAAGACCGCCCCTCTGCCATCCGATCCCGGCCGAAACCAAAGGTTCCCCCGTCCGTCGTTTACAAGCCGCACCATATGGTTATACTGCGCCCAACGGCGGCGGCTCCGCGCGCCACGCCCTACCGGGATAGATGCCGATGCTAGCGACCCAGGTCCGCCAGAAAGACGGGCTATTCTATTTTGTGAGCTATCCCGCCGAGGACCTCCTCGAAAAGGTCCGTTTCATCAGCCGCTTCTACGGCGAGGGTGCGCAGATCGCACCCGAACAGATCCCCGACAACGACGCGATCGCGCGCTTCATCGCGCGCGTCGAACGCACCGACGGGGCCTTCCAGCGCGCCCTATCCCGCCCCAAGGTCCTGGCGATCAAAAACTTCTATGAGACCGCCACGCTGCAACCGCCAATCCCCGGCACCGTACTCCTCTTTACGAACGAAAAACTGCACTTCGACGCCGTCGCCTCCTTCCAGACCGTCGGCCACATGCAAGAACCCCAATCCCCATTCCTCATCATCGATGGCCAGCACCGGCTCGCCGCCCTGCATTTCTACTTAAAAGAACGGCCCGCGGAGGCGCGCGACATCCACGTGCCCTGCATGATCTTCGACGGTCATGCCGAGGATTTCGCCGCCGAGATGTTCGTCCTGATCAACTCGACGCCCACCCGCATCAACAAGAGCCACCTCGTCGACCTCTATGAACGGGTGTCGGCGACCGAACCCGACCGGAAATTCGCCGCGCGCCTCGTCGATATGCTCTACCGGGAGGCCGACAGCCCCTTGCGCTATCGGATCAACCGCCTAGGGGGCCGCAGCCAGCAGGAGAAATGGATCCTGCAGGCCGAACTCTTTAACGAGATCTACCGTCAGGTCAAGACCGACTGGGCGCGGATCCAGCAGGCGGGCGACCTCCGGCGCGAGGCCGAACGCCACTACCGTGCGGCCCGGGACTTTCTCAAGGCCGCCCGCCAGACTTGGGGCGAGGCCTGGGGACATGCCGGCTACGTCATCACCAAGCCCGTCACCTTGAAGGCGATGGTGCGCGTCTATGGCGACCTGGCGCGCCAGGATGCCGAACCCGAGGACGGCCGGACCGCGCGCTGGGCCCGGCGTTTGGCGCCGTGGCAAGGGCAGATCCGGAGCTTTCGGACCGAGGGTTTCTATGAGCGATTCCCCGCCAAGGGCCAGGTAGAGCGCGTCGCGCGGATCCATAAGGAGCTTGCCCGCGCCATCGGTATCGACGTACGCCCAGCCACGAAACGCGCCGGCCCCTAATAGGGGCTGCGCGGCCTTTAGGGACCGCATCCCACAACCCACTCCCGACGGTCGCCCCGAGCGCCGTCTGCGATCAGGGATGCCGTGCGACCGGTCGCGGTGGCGAGGTCTTGCACCCCGAGACCTGCCGTGACAAGGTGAGAAGGGCCCTCGGCGCACGGGCGCGGGCGGCCCACCATGAACCCATCCCGGAGGACCATGACGCGATCCCCAACCATAGGACTTGCCGATCTGACGTCGGACGAGAGCCTGAAGGCCCAGGCGGGCGAGTCGGGCTACGAACGAGGCCGCGCCTCTCTTGCCGCCGGCGCCGTGACCGCTCTCACGGCCGACGGCACGACCGTGACAGGCCAGGTCAGTGACGGTGACGGCGACGCCTACCGCGTACGGCTCTGGGTGGATAAAAAAGGCCTGCGCCATGCCTGCCGCTGTACCCAGAGCGAGCCGGGCGTACTCTGTGAACACGGCGTGGCCCTGGGGCTTGCGTGGCGCCATCGCCCCGCCCCGGCAGACGACCCCGATGGGCTGGCCGCCCTCCGCGCCTGGCTTGCCGGCATCCCCCGCGAACGCCTGACCGAGATCCTGTGCGAGGCGGCCGTAAACGACCCGGCGCTGCGTAGCCGCCTAGACTGCCAGGCCGCGGCCGATAGCGTCGGCGGCGCCGACGACACCGATACGAAAGACCTGAAGGGGCTCATACGAAAAGCGCTCGCGATCAGCGGTTTCGTCGATTACCGGCGTCTACGGGGACTCATCAGGCGCGTCGAGCCGCTCCTGACGCTGATTTCCGCCCTGGCCGACGAGGGGCGCGCCCAACTGGCTCGCGACCTGGCCCAGTACACCTTCGCGCGGGGGCTTGCCGCCTATATGCGCGTGGATGACTCCGGGGGCAGTTTTGGCGAACTGCTGCGCGAGATGGCCGCGCTTTTTCTGCGGACCTGCCGGGCCGCCCCGCCGGAATCCGCCGCCTTCGGCAAACAATTCTTCGCCCTTATGCAGGCCGACGACTGGGGGCTGCTCGACTTCGCCGACTATGCGCCCTTGCTGGGCGCCCCGGGTCTCAAGGCCTTCACCGCCTGCGCGGAAAAGGAGTGGGCGAAGGTCCCAAGCTACGGTCCCGAGCACCGCTACGACCGCTACCGCCAGACCGGCACGTCTTACTACGGCATAACCATGATCATGGAGGCGCTGGCCCGTGCCGCCGGCGATATCGACCGGCTCATCGCCATCAAGAGCCGCGATCTTTCGTCGCCCTACCATTTTCTCGGTATCGCCGAGGCCTTAGCGGAGGCTGGCCGCCACGACGAGGCCCTAGCGTGGGCCGAACGCGGTCAGCACGCCTTTACGGACCGGCCCGACGCGCGCCTCACCGCGTTTCTGACCGCCGAATACGGCCGCCGCGGCCGTCACGAGGAGGCCTTAGCGCTCGCCTGGGAGTCCTGGATAAGCGCGCCGACGCTCGAATCCTACCAACACCTCCTCGCCTGCGCGGAACGTGCCGCGAATACAGCACTATGGCGCGCCAAGGCCCGGGCCTGGCTACGGGCGGACCTCCTCAAGCCGGCGTCGGGGGGGCGGGCACGGGCCACAGACGGACGCTCGCTGCTCGTCCAGATCCTGCTTTCGGAAAACGAAAACGCAGGGGCGCTGGCCGAGGCCCGCACCGGCGGTTGCCGTCAAGATCTGTGGTTTCAAATCGCCGCGCGGTGCGAGCGCGATCAGCCCCTCGAGGCCGCCGATATCTATCGCCAACACCTGGATGCGATCGTGCAACGCGGCAAAAAATCGAGCTACGACTACGCCGCGAGCCTTACGGTGAAGATCGGCAAGCTTATGCACGCCGGACAAAGGGCAGACGAATTTGCCCAGTGGCTGACCGACCTGCGCGCCCGCCACAAGGGGCGACGCAATTTCCTGCAACGGCTGGCGGCGGCCCTTGCGGCCGCCCCGGAGGCCCTGTGACCATGGACTACGTCCTTACGGCCCTCGCCGGCCTGCTAAGCGGTGCGCTCATAGTCTGGCTCCTCGCGGGCTCCCGGGCGCGGGCGACCCAAGCATCGCTATCGGCACGACTGGCCGGCGCGGAAATGGAGCTTGCACGCTGCCGCGAGGAGCGTGGCGACTTGCTTGCCAAACAACAACACGATGCCGAGGCCCTGCGCACGGAATCGAGCCGCCGCGCCGCCCTGGAATCGGTCGCCGCGCGCGTGGCGGGCCTCGAAGCCGCACTGGCCGGGGCCCAAGGACTGGCGGCTAAAGACCAGGCGCGTATCGCCGAACTCGAAACCCGGATCACAGAGGAGCGCAAGGCCGCCGAGGAAAAACTCGGGCTGCTCAATCAGGCCCAGGCCCTACTGTCCGATACCTTCAAAGCGCTATCGGCCGAGGCCTTAAACAGCAATAACCAAGCCTTCATCGCGCTCGCTAGCGCGACCTTCGACAAGCTTAAAGAAGGCGCGCAGGGCGATCTCGAGGCGCGCCGCAAGGCCGTCGATGAACTGGTGCGCCCGCTGCGCGAATCCCTGGAAAAGGTGGATGGCAAGCTCGGTGATCTCGAACGGGCGCGCCTGGCGTCCTATTCCGCGCTCAATGAGCAGCTCCGGGGGCTCGTCGAGACGCAGCTACCACGGCTCCATAACGAGACGGCGAACCTCGTCAAGGCCCTGCGCCAGCCGACGGTCCGCGGCCGCTGGGGTGAAATGCAGTTACGGCGCGTAGTCGAGATGGCGGGCATGCTGGCGTATTGCGATTTCCGGGAACAGGAAAATCGCGCGACCGAAGACGGTCACCTGCGGCCCGATCTTATCGTGCGGCTTCCGGGCGGCAAGCAGATCGTAGTCGACGCCAAGGCCCCGGTAGCGGCCTACCTCGACGCCACGGAGGCCACAGACGATGCGGCGCGGGCCGCAGGTCTTACCGATCATGCCCGCCAGGTGCGCGCGCACATGAGCGCCCTGGGACGCAAGGCCTACTGGGAGCAGTTTGATCCCACGCCCGAGTTCGTGGTGCTGTTCCTGCCAGGCGAGATGTTTTTCAGCGCAGCACTCCAGGAGGATCCGGGGCTTATCGAGTTTGGGGTCAATGAGCGCGTGATACCGGCGACCCCGACCACCCTCATTGCGCTTTTGCGCGCAGTCGCCTATGGCTGGCGTCAGGAGGCGCTCGCCCGCAACGCCCAAGAGATCAGCGGGCTCGGCAAGGAGCTCTATAAACGCCTGAGCGACCTCGCAGGCCACTGGGCGGACGTGGGCAAAAACCTAGGGCGCGCGACCGATGCCTACAATCGCGCGACCGGGACCCTGGAGACCCGTGTCCTCGTGTCCGCCCGCCGCTTTCGTGACCTCGCCTCCGCCCCGGAAGGGGTCGATCTCGAGACCGTGGAGCCGCTCGACCACGCGGCGCGCGCCCTACAGGCAGCGGAACTGACGTCGCCGCCTAACACCGGCACAAACGAGGAGACACCTCAGGAAGGGTAACGGACGGCGGCGGCGCGACGCAGGCGCGAGGACTTTACCAGGGCGCAGCCGCCTGCGTCCTTACAAGGCCTCGTGGAGCTGCGGATGCGTCCGGTTATTGGGCAAAAGCAGCTTATTGAGGGCGTTCAGATAGGCCTTGGCCGAGGCTAGGACAATGTCGGTATCGGCGCCATGGCCGTTCACGATGCGGCCTTCGCGTTCGAGCCGCACCGTCACCTCGCCTTGCGCATCGGTCCCGCTCGTGATGGCATTGACGGCATACAAAGACAAGACCGCACCGCTTGCGACGACCCCCTCGATAGCCCGGAAGGCGGCATCGACCGGGCCACCACCCTCGGCGTGCGCCTCGTGTTCCTTGTCGTCCCATAAGAGGCGGACATGGGCGCGGGGCTTGGCCGCCGTCCCCGAGCAGGTCTCGAGGGCCGTGAGCTTTATCGATTCGACGGCCTCCAAGGCCCGCTCGCTCACCAAGGCCTGCAGGTCCTCGTCGAATATCTCGTGCTTCTTGTCGGCCAGATCCTTGAAACGTTCGAAGGCCTGGTTCAAGGCCGCGTCATCTTTCAAGGTGATGCCGATCTCGGCCAGCCGCGCCCGGAAGGCGTTCCGCCCCGAGTGCTTGCCGAGGACCATACGGTTGGCCGTCCAGCCGACGTCCTCGGCGCGCATGATCTCGTAGGTCTCGCGATTCTTGATGACCCCGTCTTGATGGATACCGGCCTCGTGCGCAAAGGCGTTGGCGCCGACGATGGCCTTGTTGGGCTGCACGGCAAAACCCGTGATCGACGAAACCAGGCGACTCGCTGCGACGATGTGCGGGGTTTGGATATGGGTATCGCAGCCGAAGACATCCTGACGGGTCCGCACCGCCATGACGATCTCCTCTAGGGCGGCATTGCCGGCCCGCTCGCCAAGTCCATTGATCGTGCACTCGACCTGGCGGGCACCGTGGATCACGGCCGCCAATGAGTTGGCCACCGCCAACCCGAGGTCGTTGTGGCAATGGACCGAGAAGACCGCCCGATCGGCATTGGGCACGCGGTTACGCAACATGCCGATCAGTTCTCCGAATTGCGCCGGGACGCTATAACCCACGGTATCCGGGATATTGACGGTCCGTGCGCCGGCCTCGATAACGGCCTCCATCACCCGGCAGAGGAAATCGGGATCCGAGCGTCCAGCATCCTCGGCCGAAAACTCGACATCGTCGGTAAATTGGCGCGCATAGCGGACCGCCGCCACGGCGTTGGCGAGCACGGCCTCGGGACTCATGCGCAGTTTTTCCCGCATATGGATTGGCGAGGTGGCGATAAAGGTATGGATCCGCGGCGCGCGCGCCGATTTCAAGGCCTCGGCGGCGCGATCGATGTCCTTGGTAAGCGCCCGCGCGAGCCCGCAGACACGGCTATCGGTCACCGCCTGCGCCACAGCCTGCACGGCCTTGAAGTCATCGGGGCTTGCGATCGGAAAGCCCGCCTCGATGACGTCGACCCGTAAACGCTCCAGCGCCCGGGCGATCCGCACCTTCTCCTCGCAGGTCATCGACGCGCCCGGGCTCTGTTCCCCGTCGCGCAAGGTCGTATCGAATACCAGTAGCTGATCAGTCATCGTATTTCTCGATTACCGTAAGCATGGGTCCGCCCCAACCGCCGGACTCTAGCCAAAAACCTAGCTTAAGTCTATCAAGAACCGGGCCAACACCCCAGACCCGGGCCGGAAGCTCCGATACCTAAGACCCCACGAGGAAGGTCCTAGGCGCGAGGGCACGGCGCTTGACGGCCTAGTCCCTGGCCCTTATCGTGACCGCTCGGCGCTTCTCCTGCGGACCATTGCGAGGTAGCGAGTGATGACGAATCCCGATTCCCCCCATCTGCTGCGCCTATTGGAAGAGCGGCTTTTGAACCGCAGGCAGTCGGCGGACGGGCCGGCGCTCGCTACCTTGCTTGCCGACGACTTCTACGAGATCGGCCGCTCCGGACGCGTCTACGACAAGGCCGAGACCATGGCCCGGCTATCGCGCGAGCGCGACCGGCACCAGACACTAAGCGACCTGCAGATCCGTTTTTTAGGGCCAGACGTCGCATTGCTCGTCTATCTGCTACCAGGCCAAGACGACGGCGCCTCGTGGCATAGCTCGTTGTGGCAGTGCCGCGATGGACGCTGGCAGATCCAGTTTCACCAGGGGACGCCGGCCCCCGAACTAGACGCCACCGAGATCTCCTCGCTACTGCCGTGACGGGAACCGGGCCGGGGCCTCCCCGCCCTGCCAGCCCAGCTTACGGGTGCGGCGATCCCGAATGGGGCGGGCCGTCAGGGGCATTCTCGCTCCCGCGCCGCCGGTGCAGCGTGCGCCGGTAGCGCCGGACCAGAGAATCCACGGGGCCCGACAGCGCATAACAGAAGAAGAGCCCGAACAAGACCCGCGCGGGATCGAGCGATATCAGAACAAAGATCAAGACGATCGCAAGCACCGCAATGAAGGGAACGCGGCCTTTGAGGTCGATATGCTTGAAGCTATGGTAGCGAATGTTGCTGACCATGGCAGCCCCAATCAGGACCGTGATCACTAGGGCCATCCACCGCAAGCCCAAAGACGGGTGCCCGTAGCCCTGCAGAACCCACACAAGACCCGTGACTACCGCCGCCGCAGCCGGACTCGGCAGACCATGAAAAGACAAGCGGCGATCGGCGCTCGTTTGCGTATTGAAGCGCGCAAGCCGCAGCGCCGCGGCCGCCGAATAGATGAAGGCCGCAAGCCACCCCATTTTGCCAAGCCCGGACAGGGACCACTCATAAATGACCAGCGCCGGGGCCAAACCAAAGGAAACCATGTCCGACAGGCTGTCGTACTGGGCCCCAAAATCACTCTCGGTATGGGTCCAGCGCGCCACGCGCCCGTCGAGCCCATCCATGACCATAGCGATGAATACGGCGACAGCCGCATGCCAGAATTCACCCCGCATCGCCTGGACGATCGCATAAAAACCCGCAAAGAGCGCCGCGGTCGTAAAGAGGTTGGGCAAGATATAAATGCCTTTGCGTTTATCTTCGCGCTTGTCTTCCACGGTCACATCCTTCAGAAAGTTCGCGGATCCGCCCCGCCGAGCCGCGCGAGGACCTGGGAACCGGCCTTGACCTTATCGCCGAGGGCGACCTCCGGATGGCTCCCCACAGGTAAGTATACATCGACGCGCGAACCGAATCGGATGAAGCCATAGCGCAAGCCGGGCTCTACCGCGTCACCTTCGCCCACATAGCACAGGATACGCCGGGCAATGAGGCCCGCCACTTGGACTACGACCACCTCGTAACCCTCGGGGCTCGTTATCCACAAGGCATTGCGCTCGTTGTGTTCCGAGGCCTTGTCCAGTGCCGCATTCACAAAGCGTCCCGGGCTATACCACTTTTCGCGAACGCGCCCGCCCACGGGCAGGCGGTTGGAGTGCACATTGAAGACATTCATGAAGATACTGAACTTCATGGCCGGCCGCTTGAGGTAGGGGTCCTCGGCGGGCCCGACGGCGATCACCCGCCCATCCGCGGGACACAAAACAACGCCCGGGCCTACCGCGAGGGTGCGGCGCGGGTCACGAAAAAACTGGATGACAAAGACCGCCACGACCCACACGGGCAGGGCCGCCGCACCCCCCCACACCCAAGTAACGAGGACCGCCGCCGCCAGGGCCACGGCGATATGCCCCCAGCCTTCGCGGGCGAGCAACGGGGGCACCGAGGCCCCCGTGCGCGCGAACCCCGACACGGGCGTGCTCAATTTTTTGCTTTGTCGACGATCTTGTTGGCCTTGATCCAGGGCATCATGCCCCGCAGCCTTTCACCGACGACCTCGATAGGATGCTGGGCGGCCTTGGCACGCAACTCTGGGAAGCGCTTACCCCCCGTCTCGTTCTCCGCAACCCACTCCCGCGCAAACTGTCCGGACTGGATTTCGCCCAGGATGCGCTTCATCTCGGCCTTGGTCGCCTCGTTAACGATCCGCGGCCCGCGCGTCAGGTCCCCGTACTCGGCGGTATTCGAGATCGAATAACGCATGTTGGCGATTCCGCCCTCATACATGAGATCGACGATCAGCTTGAGCTCGTGCAGGCATTCGAAATAGGCCATCTCGGGGGCATAGCCTGCCTCCGTCAGCGTCTCGAAACCCGCCTGGACCAAGGCCGTCACGCCCCCGCACAGCACGGCCTGCTCGCCGAACAGATCCGTCTCGGTCTCCTCCTTAAAGGAGGTCGCGATGACACCCGCCCGGGCCCCACCGATGGCAGCGGCATAGGACAAGGCCAAGGCCTGGGCCTTGCCGGAGACATCCTGATTGACCGCGATCAGGCATGGCACCCCGCCCTTCTGGACAAAGGTCGAACGCACCAGATGGCCCGGACCTTTGGGCGCGATCATGATGACGTCCATGTCGGGACGCGGCTTGATGCGCCCGAAATGAATGCTAAAACCGTGCGCAAAGGCCAGCGCCACGCCCTTTTTCAGGTGGGGCTCCATATTCTGATAGATGCCCGCCTGCAATTCATCGGGGGCCAGGATCATGACGAGATCGGCATCCCGCACCGCCTCTTCCACGGGCTTTACGGTCAGTCCGGCGGCGGTGGCCTTCGCCGCCGAGGCTGAGCCTGCCCGTAGCCCCACGACGACATCGACCCCCGAGTCCTTCAGGTTATTCGCATGCGCGTGGCCCTGCGAACCGTAACCTATGATCGCGACCTTCTTTTTGCGGATGAGGCCTAGGTCGGCGTCCTTTTCGTAATACACTTGCATGGCTTTTCCTCGCCCGGCATGGACCAGGCCATTGGGGGTTAATGAAAGAGTTTTAGGGCGTCTCGGCGACGCATGCGCCGTTGCCGCGGGCGATACCGATGACGCCCGAACGCACCACCTCCAGGATCCGGCGGGACTTCAGCACCGAGATAAAGGCGTCGAGCTTGCTGCCGTCACCGGTCAGCTCGATCGTGTAGGCGCGGTCGGTCACATCGATTATACGCCCTCGGAAGATGTCGGCGAGACGTTTGATCTCGTCACGCTCGCCACCCTCGGCACAGACCTTGATCAAGAGCATCTCGCGCTCGATCCGGTCATCATCCGTCAGATCCACGAGCTTCACGACATCGACGAGCTTATTTAGCTGTTTGCGTATCTGGTCTACGATCTCCTCGGACCCGCTCGTCACGAGCGTCATACGCGACAGCGTCGGATCTTCGGTCGGCGCTACGGTGAGCGAGGCGATATTGTAGCCGCGCGCCGAAAACAAGCCCGCCACGCGCGATAAGGCACCGGCCTCATTCTCCAAAAGAATGGAAATGATATGGCGCATCACGCCAGTTCGCGATCTGTCGCCAGATGCATCTCGTTGTGGCCAGCTCCTGCGGCGATCATGGGATAGACGTTCTCCGTCTGGTCGGTTATGAAATCAAGAAACACGAGACGGTCGCGACGTCCCAAGGCCTCACGCAACGCGGCCTCCACATCCTGGGGCTTGTCGATGCGCAGGCCGGCATGACCATAGCTCTCAGCAAGCTTCACGAAATCGGGCAGCGCTTCTAGATAGGAGTGGGAATAGCGGCTCTGATAGAAGAACTCCTGCCATTGACGCACCATACCCATATAGCGGTTATTGAGGTTTATGATCTTGATGGGCAAGTCGTATTGCTTGCAGGTCGACAGCTCCTGTATGCACATCTGTATGCTCGCCTCGCCGGTCACGCAGGCAACAGTGGCCTCCGGATGGGCGAGCTGCACGCCGATTGCGGCCGGCAGACCAAAGCCCATCGTCCCAAGCCCCCCGGAGTTGATCCAGCGACGGGGTTTGTCGAACTTGTAGAACTGCGCGGCCCACATCTGATGCTGTCCGACGTCGGATGTGACATAGGCATCGCCCCGTGTGAGCCGGTACAGGGTTTCCAACACGAACTGGGGCTTTATCACCTCGATATTAGCGCGGTCATAATTAAGGCACTGGCGCGAGCGCCACTCGTCGATCAGGCGCCACCAAGCCGCCAGTGCTGCTTTGTCGGGTGCAGAATCGGTGGCCTGCAAGGCCGCCAGGAGATCGCGCAGGACGAGGGCCGCCTCCCCCACGATCGGGATCTCGACGGGCACATTCTTCTGAATGGAGGCCGGATCGACATCGATGTGGATGATGCGCGCATTGGGGCAAAATTTGTCGAGATCGCCGGTCACGCGGTCATCGAAGCGCGCGCCCACAGCGAGCAGCACGTCGCAATCGTGCATGGCCATATTGGCCTCGTAGGTCCCATGCATGCCCAGCATGCCGACGAATAAGGGGTCCGTGGCGGGAAATCCGCCAAGCCCCATCAGGGTATTGGTGCAAGGGGCGCCCAAGTAGCGGACGAGCGCCGTCAATTCCGGGGCGGCATTGCCAAGTACGATGCCGCCCCCGGCATAGACCATGGGGCGCTTGGCGCTCACCAGCAAGGCCGCCGCCTGCCTGATGGCCGCCGGATCGCCCTCGCGTACCGGTTTATAGGAACGCAGCGTCGGATCCTTCGGGAAGACATAGGCGGTCTTGTGCGCGGTGATGTCCTTTGGGATGTCGACGACCACGGGGCCGGGCCTGCCGGTGGTGGCCACGTGGAAGGCCTTGCGCATGATGGACGCCAGGTCACGGACGTCCTTGACCATGAAGTTGTGCTTCACGCAGGGCCGCGTGATGCCGATCGCGTCCACTTCCTGAAAGGCATCGTCACCGATCAGACTCGTCATCACTTGTCCGGTAAACACGACCAGCGGGACGGAATCCATATAGGCCGTCGCGATGCCCGTTACCGCATTGGTCGCCCCCGGGCCGGAGGTGACGAGCACGACACCCGGCTTTCCGGTCGAGCGGGCATAGCCGTCGGCGGCATGGGTCGCCCCCTGCTCATGGCGGACCAGGATGTGCTTTACCTCTTCTTGCTTATAGAGCGCGTCGTAGATGTGCAGGACCGCGCCCCCTGGATAACCAAAAAGATACTCGACACCCTCGTCACGAAGGCACCGAACGAAAATCTCCGCACCCGTGAGCTCCACCGCCGTCACCCCGCGATCCATAATCTTATTCGAACCCCTGATTTTCGGATAAGGGGGGGCCACGGTCAAGGCCTAGACGGCAGGCCGGGACGAAAAAGCGGCCCAAAAGGCCCGAACGTCATTGCGGGCCGACCGGTAGCAGGCCCGCTCAGCCCCGCCGCCACACCGTCCCCCCGGGGGTATCCTCGAGCAGGATGCCGCGCGCCTTCAACTCGTCGCGCAGCGCATCGGAGCGCGCCCATTGGCGGGCGCGGCGGGCCTCATCGCGCTGGGCCACGAGGGCCTCGATCTCGGCGTGATCGCCTGCGCCCTGCAGGAAGACCGTCGGTGGCCGCGCCAAGAGCCCGAGCGCCCCTCCGAGACTACGGAGCTCTTGGGCCAAACGTCCGGCCTCTGCGGGCTCACCGCGCTCCCGGGCACGATGGATGGCATGCGCAAGCTCGAACAACACGGCCAGGGCCCCGGGCGTATTGAAATCATCATCCATGGCCGCATGAAAGCGGGCATGATGCTCGCTGGGGGCTGCGACCGGGGGGGCGTCTACCGGGGCGTCCTTCAGGGCCTGATAGAGACGCGTCAAGGCCTCCCGGCACTGCGCAAGCGCATCCTCGTCGTAGTTCAAAGGGCTACGGTAATGGCTCGCGAGCAGGAAGTAGCGCAACACCTCGCCGTCGTGGGCGGCAAGGAGATCGCGCAGCGTGTGGAAATTCCCGAGCGACTTCGCCATCTTCTCGCCATTGAGACGGACGAAACCCACATGCATCCAGGTATTGGCAAAGGGCTCCTCGTTGGCCGCCTCGCTTTGCGCGATCTCGTTTTCATGGTGCGGGAAGGTGAGATCGAGGCCGCCTCCATGAATATCGAAATGGTTGCCGAGGCAGTGGGAGGCCATGGCCGAGCACTCGATGTGCCAACCCGGGCGGCCCGCCCCGAAACGCGAGGCCCAGGCAGGCTCCGCCGGCCGTGCCGATTTCCATAACACGAAATCCAAAGGATCGTCCTTGGCCTCATCGGCCTCGACCCGCGCGCCGACCTTGAGATCGTCGAGCGTGCGGCCCGACAGGCGCCCGTAACGGGGAAATCGGCGCACTCCGTAGTATACGTCACCGTTATCCGCCTGATAGGCATAGCCTTTGTCCACCAGCCTGCCGATCATGGCGGTCATGTGATCTATGTGGTCCGTGGCGCGCGGCTCGTAGTCGGGAGGCCCCACCAAAAGCGCGCCTGCATCCTCGGTCATCGCCGCGATATAGCGATCGGTCAAGGCCTTCAGATCCTCGCCGTTTTCCTGGGCGCGTTTTATGATCTTGTCGTCGATATCGGTGATATTGCGGACATAGGTCACCCGGTAACCCAGGTGCCGCAGATAGCGCACGACCGTGTCGAAGACGACGAATACACGGCCATGCCCGAGGTGGCAGCGGTCGTAGACCGTAACGCCGCAAACGTAGAGCCGCACATGGCCCGGTTCGAGCGGCGCCAGAACATCCTTGGCCCGCGTCAAGGTGTTATAAATCTTAAGCATCGTTGGCCCCGAATCGCATCAAGCGCCGCACGACGAGCGCGCGCGGCATAAGACTCAATATGTCCTTCAATTCGGGCCCGGACAGGCACCCGGTAAGACCCGCCCGCAAGCCGTGAAAGAGCCGACGGCCGCCATAACCCGCGCCCTTCAAGGCTGCGGGCAATTCCGGCGCCTCCCCTCCGGCGGCGAGAAAGGCGGCCGCCCTGGCAAAAAACTCGTGCCCCGCCTCTGCGACCGCCGCCTGCGCCGGTCCATCGAGCGCTGGGTCCGGCCCATAGAGGATGTCGGCCCATCGCGCCAGATCCGCCGGAAACAAGGCGTTGGGGCGCGCGGCCGCGAGAAAGCGGTCGATATCGACCGCCGGTACTCGCGCGCCGGCCCAGGGCCGCAGGGACGTAAGCGGTGCCTGCGCCATGGCAAGCCGCTGCCAGTGCCGTAATTGTTCGCGATCGAAGTGGGCCGGCGCATGCCCAATCCGGTGGTAGTCAAAGACCTGCGCGAGCTCAGGTATCGACAAAAGCGCATCCGAATCAACAGTAGCCCCCAGGCGCGCCAGGTAGTTCACGATCGCAAGCGGCAGAAAGCCCTCCTCCCGCAAGGCCGCGAGACTGCCCGCCCCGTCGCGCTTCGACAGGGGCGTACCCGACTCGTTCAAGACAAGCGGGAGATGTCCGTACTGGGGGGGCGCCAAACCAAGCGCGCGTAATAGCAGGATCTGGCGCGCCGTGTTGCTGAGATGGTCTTCGCCGCGCAAGACCACGGTGACCCCTGCTAAGGCATCGTCGAGGGCGTTGGCAAAGAAAAACACCGCCGCCCCATTGGCGCGACGCACCACGAAATCCCCGATAAGGCGCGTCTGGATGCGCTGGGGCCCGCGGACGAGATCGGTAAACACGACCTCGTCTGCCGCCGGCACCCGGAATCGCCACACGGCCGGTTCCCCGGCTGCGAGCCGCGCCTCGGCGTGCGCAGGCGCGAGCGCGGCGCAGCGGCCGGCATACCGGGGTGGCTCTTGGCGCGCGCGCATGGCCGCGCGCTCCTGCGCAAGCTCCGTTTCCGAACAGAAACAGGGGTAAATCAGGTCCTCATGCCGCAAGCGATCCAGGTAGTCGTCGTAGATCGCGGTCCGTTCCGATTGCCGCCAAACGGCCTCTTTCTCGAAATACGGCCCAAAGCCAAGCCACGCGAGATCCGCCAACAAGGCGGCCTCGAACTGCGCCCCGCTGCGGTCCTGGTCGGTATCTTCTATGCGGACCAGAAAACGGCCCGCAGGCAGGGCCGCAAGGAGGCTAAAGAGCGCGGTACGCACGTTGCCGAGATGCAGAAAACCGCTGGGGCTCGGTGCGAATCGGGTGGTCGGCGGATTCATCGGGCTATGATAACGCGTCATTGCCCTGCGCTGCCAAGTCAGCGACAATGCGCGAAACTTTAAGGAGAGATCGTTATGGTGCATCTTGAGACCAACCGCGGCGTCATCGTGCTTGAGTTGAATGCCGAAAAGGCGCCGAAGACCGTCGCCAACTTCCTGGCCTATGCCCGGGAGGGCTTTTTCGATAACACCCTCTTTCACCGCGTGATCGACGGCTTCATGATCCAGGGCGGCGGCTTCGAGGTCGGTATGCACCAGAAGCCCACGCGCGCCGCCATCGACAACGAGGCCAACAACGGGCTGCGCAACGCGCGCGGTACGATCGCCATGGCGCGCACGAGCGATCCGCGCTCGGCGACCAGTCAATTCTTCATCAACGTCGCCGACAACGACTTCCTTAACTTTACCGCGCCTACACCCACGGGCTGGGGCTATTGCGTGTTCGGCCGCGTGACCGAGGGCATGGACGTCGTCGATGCAATAAAGGGCGTCGCCACCGGACAGCGGGCCGGGCATCAGGACGTGCCCGTAAGCGATGTGGTGATCACGAGCGTACGCATCGATTAGGCCGGTGAAAGCTACCGCCTTTATCGCCGACCTCCACCTCACGGCCGAGCGCCCGGTCGCGATCGCGCTATTCCGGGAGCTTTTAAAGAGCGCCGCCACGGCAGTCGACCACCTCTACATCCTCGGGGATCTCTTCGAGTACTGGGTGGGGGACGATGGCGCAGACGAGGCGGAGTTCGCACCGGTCATAGCGGCCCTGGCCGAGGCTAGGCGCGGCGGGCTTGCGATCGATGTCCTGCACGGCAACCGCGACTTCTTGCTGGGTCCTGGTTTTAGCGCGGCAACCGGCTGCCGGATCCTCGCGGACCCGGTCGTGATCGACCTATTTGGGGTTGCGACCGTGATCAGCCACGGCGACGCCCTCTGCACTGACGACCACGAATACCAAAAGCTCCGGACCCAATTCCGCGATGCGCGCTGGCAAGCGCAGGTCCTACAACGGCCGCTCGCCGAACGGGTGGCCATGGCGCGGGCACTGCGCGCGGCGAGCGGCCGGGCGACGCCTGCCAAGGATGCGACGGTCCTCGACGTGAATGCCGTGGCGGTCACGGCCTTGCTCGACCGCTTCGGGGTGCGCCGCTTGATCCACGGCCACACCCACCGGCCGGGGACCTATGCCGCAGACAGCGCCGCGGGACCCGCGACCC
>JAKAXM010000008.1:45919-52100 GCA_021816625.1 Pseudomonadota bacterium
GTCCTCGACGTGAATGCCGTGGCGGTCACGGCCTTGCTCGACCGCTTCGGGGTGCGCCGCTTGATCCACGGCCACACCCACCGGCCGGGGACCTATGCCGCAGACAGCGCCGCGGGACCCGCGACCCGCATCGTGGTCGGCGACTGGTACGAAGGCTCGAGCGTGCTGATCGCCGGTCCCGCAGGGCTTACCCTAACCGCCGTCGCGGACTTCCCCCGGACTGTATTGGACGTAATGGGCCGGTAACACGAATAAGTTGCGTTTGACCGGCACATCCTTCTTGTAGCCGGTCAATACCTTTTCATTTTCCTCGTAGTCGAGCACCCGCACCGGAAAGCCTTCACTGTACTCGCGGCCCGGGTCGAAGACGTTGTCGGCCAGATCGCATTTCGTCTCAAGCCCCGCAGGCGTATTGGCAGCCGTCAGGGCCTGCTCGCCGGCCAGGGTATTGGCATACGCCTTCAGGGCCGACACCACCCCCGGCAGGAGGTGCTTGGCGGCGACGATGTAATAGCACTGCTGGTCGTTGGTGAAGAGCCGGAAGCTCCGCAGCTTGTGGCCCTTGAAACGGCCTTTGACGCGCCCAGGCTTTACCACGTTATGGAAGTGCGCAGGCTTGGGTAGCGTAATCAGGTGGCTGCGGATCACCAGGATGGTGTGATCGCCCTTGTCCACGCTATAGATGACGTGATGCCGCCGATCAAACAGGATGTAGTTACCGGTCCCGGTATCGGGATCGATACGCACGAAGCGGTGTGTGACGATGATACGCGTCGGAAACGGCGGCCCCCCGAGTTCGCGCTCGCGCATATAGAGTATGGTTGCATGCGGCCCGCCTTTACCGCAGGATGCGAGCGCCATGAGGGCGGCCACCGCCGCCAGCCGCCGGAATGCGCGGTACGGCAGAGCCCCCCTCATGAGCGGCCTCCGCGCGCGGCCACCGCTGCAAAACCGCGTTCTAGATCGTAGAGCAGATCGGCACGATCCTCGAGCCCTATCGACAGCCGGATCAGGCCGTCCTCCACCCCGCCCGCACGCCGCGCCTCGGGGCTCAAGCGACCATGGGTCGTGGTCGCCGGATGCGTGATGGTGCTCTTCGTGTCGCCGAGATTGGCGGTCCGCGACATCAGGCAACAGGCGTTCACGAAGGCAAAGGCGCAGGCCATGTCCCCGTCTTTCAGGGCAAAAGACAGCACACCGCCCCCCGCCGATTGCTGCGCCCGCGCCAGCGCATACTGGGGGTGATCCGGGCGATAGGGATAGAACACACGCTCGACGAGCGGCTGGGCGGCCAACCAGTTGGCGACGGCAAGCGCGGTCTCGCTATGCGCCCGTATGCGCAGGGCCAAGGTCTCGAGCCCCTTCAGGAATATCCAGGCATTGAACGGGCTCATGACCGGACCTGCGGTGCGCAGAAACGGGAAGATCTCCCCCGTCACCAGTTGTTCGCGGCCCACGATCGCCCCCCCGAGGGCCCGCCCCTGGCCGTCTATGTACTTGGTAGCGGAGTGCACGACCAGGTCGGCACCGAGCCGCAAGGGCTGCTGCAAAAACGGTGTGCAAAAGGTGTTGTCGACGACCAGCAAAGCCTCGTGACGATGGGCGATGGCCGCCAAAGCCGCGATATCGCCTAGGACGCCCAGCGGGTTCGATGGCGTTTCCAAAAAGAATAGGCGGGTGCAGGGCGTGCAGGCCTGCTCCCAGGCCGCGTTGTCGTCTAGGCGCACGAAGGTCGTGGTGACGCCAAAACGCGCGAGCATCTGGAACAAGGCAATCGAGGGACCAAACACGCTTTGCGAGACCACGACGTGATCCCCGGCCTTCAAAAGCCCCATACAGACCGACAGGATCGCCGCCATGCCCGAGGCCGTGCCCAGCGCCCGCTCGCCCCCCTCGAGCGCGGCCAGCCTTTCCTCAAAGATGCGCACCGTGGGATTGCCCGTCCGGGAATAAATATTGCCCTCGACGCGCCCGGCAAAGCGGTCGGCGGCCTGCTCGGCGTCCTGAAAGACGTAGCTCGAGGTCAGAAACAAGGGCTCGCTATGCTCGCCTTCCGGCGTACGCCGATGCCCCGTATGAATCGCAAGCGTTTCGGGCTTCCCCTTCCAGTCCTTGTCCATGCGTGCCCTCCCTTGACCGCCGCTTTTCTAGTAGTAGGTATGCAGTTCCGTAGAAACCAGATCGTTCATGGGGCTTGCGCACTTCGCGACATCGCTGCGTACGTGCTCGACATGATCGAGATATTCCTTGCCGATATCGCCCGTCACGTACACACCATCGAAACATGAAGTATCGAAGGCCGTGATCCGCGGATTACCCTCCCGCGCCGCCTCGATCAGATCATGGAGATCCTGATAAATGACCCGATCGGCGCCAATGGCTTGCGCCACCTCGGCCTCGGTACGACCCGTCGCGATCAATTCTTGCGACGAGGGCATGTCGATGCCATAAACGTTGGGGAAGCGCACGGGCGGCGCCGCGGATGCGAAATACACCTTGTTCGCACCCGCCTCGCGCGCCATCTGGATGATTTGCATGGAGGTCGTGCCCCGCACGATGGAGTCGTCCACGAGCATGACGTTCTTGCCCCGGAACTCGAGATCAATAGCGTTCAGTTTCTGGCGCACCGAACGCCGCCGCTGGGCTTGACCGGGCATGATGAAGGTCCGCCCAATGTAGCGATTCTTTATGAACCCCTCGCGATACTTGACGTTGAGCTCTGTCGCCATCTCCAGGGCCGCCGCGCGGCTCGTATCGGGGATCGGTATGATGACATCGATGTCATGGTCCGGCCATTCGCGCAATAGCTTGCGGGCCAGCCGCTCGCCCATGCGCAACCGCGCCTTGTAGACGCTGATCCCATCGATGATGGAATCGGGCCGCGCCATATAGACATGTTCGAAGATACAGGGTGTATGGCGCGGGTTCTCGGCACACTGGCGGGCATAGAAACCCCCCTGCATATCGACGAAAACCGCCTCTCCGGCCTGTACGTCGCGGACGATCTTATAGCCTAGGACATCGAGCGCCACGCTCTCCGAGGCAAACATATGCTCGCCCCCCCCATCGGTGTCGCGGCGGCCGTATATGAGCGGGCGGATACCGTAGGGATCACGAAAGGCCACGATCCCGAAACCGGAGATCATGATGACCGCTGCATAGGCGCCCCGGCAGCGCCGGTGCACGGCGCTCACCGCCCGAAATACATGCTCCTCGGTCAACCGCACACCGCCCACCTTCTGCAGCTCGTGGGCAAAGATGTTGAGCAGGACCTCGGAGTCGGAATCGGTATTGATGTGGCGCTGATCTTCCCGGAACAGCTCATCGCGCAACTCGGCGGCATTGGTCACATTGCCATTGTGGGCCACGGCCAGACCAAAGGGCGAATTGACGTAAAAGGGCTGGGCCTCGGCCGACGACGCGCAGCCGGCCGTCGGATAGCGGACATGCCCGATCCCCATGGTGCCGCGCAAGGCCAGCATATGCGTCGTTTGGAAGACGTCGCGCACAAGGCCGTTGTCCTTACGCATGTAAACGCGGTTACCGTCGCTTGTAATGATGCCGGCCGCGTCCTGGCCCCGGTGCTGAAGGACGATGAGGCCATCGTACAAGGCCTGATTCACCGGGCCTTTGGCCAAAATACCGACTATCCCACACATGAGTGCGACTCCTTGGGGAGCCCCGAAAAGCGGGCAAGTTTAGCCATAGCGGAGGTTCCGGGCAACGTCTGCCGGGAGCCAATGGGCCACATAAAGCGCGGCGCCCTGAAAGTAGGCCACCAAGGTCGACCCGCGCCAGGCCGGATACGACGGAAACGGCGTGAGCCCGGCTAGCAATACCATGAGCACAACAACCACGGCCCCCTTCATGAAGCCCACCGCGCCGCCCAAGGCCCGATCAGCGGCCTGCGATCCCAGCTTGAGCCAGGCCGCGCGCGCGAAGTGCGAGGCGATGGCCAAGACCACGAAGGTCACGAAAAACAATCCGAAAAATACCAGCACGGAACGGAGATTGGCATCCTTGATGTGGCCTGCGAACCAGCCCGTGAAATCCCCCGAGAAGAACCACGCGACGAGAAAACTCAATGTCCAGGTGAGGAACGATAGGACCTCGCTGATGAAGCCACGCAATACGCCTACCAAGACAAAAAAACCGACGATCAAGACAATGACGACATCCAACCCGTTCATGCTCGTGGCCCTGCCTCCTGGATCAAAAGCCCATGAATACGATCACGGCGAATAAGGGCACGGCGCACGGCTTCGGCCGCGCCATGCCGATAAGGCCCCACGACCACCACCACGCCATGGCCCTCCTGGAAGCGCGCCAATTTCACGTGGGCGGGATAACCTTCGGCGCGCAGCTTGCGTCCAAAGGCCAGGCCATCCACCGCGTTGACATAGGCCCCCGCCTGGACGTACCAACGATCCGCGGGCGGCTTTATCGCCGGTTTGGGGGCCGGCTGGGGTACCGCCGGGCCCGGCTGGACGGTGGGCGCGGGTGCCGGGGCCGCGGCAACCGCGGATGCGCCGACGGCCTGCGTCACCACGCCCCGGGGCCGCCGATCCGCCGCCGGGGGCCGGGCCAGGGCCACACGGACCCCGGCGCCGACTCGCTGGATGGTCAGGACGTCCTGGCCGAGCTTGCGCGATGCCGGTCGGCGCAAGAGCATGGGCAAGACCACCACGGCCACGGTGACCAGAATAATAGCGCCCGTAAGCCTGCGCTTGGGATCAAAGGACCCTGCTTCCACCAGCCTCTCCCCCGCCGAAGCCCGCCGCCAGTATAGCACCGACCGTCTTGAAGGACCCAAAGACGACGACACGGTCCTCAGGCCCGGCATGCCGCAGGGCGGCCGTGAAGGCTTGATGAGGATCGTCATACATCCCCTGCGGCTGGATCCCGAGGCCCTGCAGGGTGGCCGCGAGCGAGCTCGCGCTGGCACCCCGGGGATCGTCGTCCAACGATGCGAGGTACCAGCCATCGAAGACGCCGGCCAGGGCCGCGCAGACCTCGGCTATGGGCTTATCGCTTAGCATGCCCATGACCGCGAGGGTCCGACCCGGGTGCGCCTGTTCGGCGAGCGTCCGCGCGAGGATCTGCGCCGCCTCGGCATTGTGGGCCACATCGAGAACGACGCGCGGGCCCTTACCGGGGATCGTTTGAAAGCGCCCGGCCAGACGCACGGCCTGCAGTCCGGCACGGATGTCGCGGGCCGTCATGGCCAGCGCCGGCAAGGCCTCGACGGCGGCCAGGGCACAGGCCGCGTTCGCCAGTTGGTAGCGGCCGCGCAGGGCCGGATACGGCAGATCGCGAACACCGTGGACACCCGCATAGCGCCACGCCGTCCCGCGATCTTCGTAGCGGAAATCGCGCCCCCCCACCAGGGGCCGCGCACCGCGGCGCTCGGCCTCCCCCAAGACGCTATCCGACACATCAAAACCGATGACGGCCGGGCGTTGCGCCCGAAAAATACCGGCCTTCTCGCGACCGATGGTCTCGCGATCCGGACCTAACCAGTCCTTGTGATCGGTGCCCACGGACACCACCACGGCGACATCCGGATCGACGATATTCACGGCGTCCAACCGTCCGCCCAGACCGACCTCGAGGATGGCCACATCCACGCGGGCCTGCGCAAACACCATAAGTGCCACAAGGGTCCCAAACTCAAAATAGGTCAGCGGGACGTCGCCGCGCACCGCTTCGACCGCAGCAAACGCCGCGCATAAAACGGCGTCGCTCGCATCCTCGCCCGCCACACGAACCCGCTCGTTGTAATGCACGAGATGCGGGGAGAAATAGGCCCCCGTGCGCAAGCCCCCCGCCCGGTAAATGGATTCGAGCAGGGCACACGTCGACCCTTTGCCATTCGTTCCGGCCACCGTAATGACCGGGCAGCCCAGGCCTGGGAGCCGCTCGTATACGGAGCGCACGCGGTCCAGACCGAGTTCTATGACGCGGCTGTGCAGGCGATCGACGTAATGGAGCCAGTCCTGAAGGTTACGGTTGCTCAGAGGTCTTTGGGTAAGGCGCTGATATGAGGCGTAAGGGGTTTATTCAACATAAGGGACAACAGACCCGCAATGGTCTCGCGCAGCTTGTGGCGATGCACGATCATATCAAGGGCGCCATGCTCAAGCAAAAACTCAGAGCGCTGAAACCCCTCCGGGAGGGTTTC
>JAKAXM010000008.1:52200-82244 GCA_021816625.1 Pseudomonadota bacterium
GCCTCGCATCCGCTCGGGGAGGGCCGCGCGCAGCGTGGCGACAAAGTCGGAGACCGCCGTCACGGCAGCCTGCGGACTTGCGGCGCCGGCCATCTTTTCAACGATCGCACTGCCGACGATGACGGCATCGGCAAAGGCACCCACGGCCGATGCCGATTGCGCATCGCGTATGCCAAAACCGACCCCCAAGGGCAGATCCGTGACTGCCCGCACCGCGGCCAGCCGGGGCTTAAGCGCCGCGATATCGAGATGTGCGGCACCGGTCACGCCCTTCAAGGCGACATAGTATAAAAAGCCGCTCGTGGCCGCCGCGATCGTCTGGATACGCGCCTGCATCGTGGTCGGCGCCAGCAGAAAGATCGTGGCAATCCCGGCCGCTTGCGCCGCAGCGCGCCACGCCTTGGCCTCTTCCGGCGGCAGATCCACGAGAATCACGCCATCGACACCGGCCGCCTGGCAATGGGCCGCGAAACGTTCGTAACCCATGGTCTCGACGGGGTTAACATAACCCATGAGGACTACGGGCGTGGCCTGATCGTCGCGCCGGAAGGCAGCGACCATGTCCAGTACGCCGCGGGTCGTGCTGCCGGATGCGAGCGAACGCTGGTGGGCCATCTGGATCGCCGGACCGTCGGCCATGGGGTCGGAAAACGGCATGCCGACCTCGATCACATCGGCCCCCGCCCGCACCAGGGCGTGCATCAGCGGCACCGTGACAGCCGGCGCGGGATCACCGCCCGTAATGAAGGGGATCAAGGCCGCTCGCCGGCCCTTAAGCGCCCCAAAGACTGCCGTTAACCGTGACACGCAGACCCCCCCTCGTGCGCGGCCACGGTCTCCACGTCCTTGTCTCCCCGTCCCGAAAGATTGACGATGATCGCGGCGTCTCGCCCAAGCCGTCGGGCGAGCTCCTCGGCATAGGCGAGCGCGTGGCTCGATTCGAGGGCCGGCAAGATCCCCTCCAGGCGCGTGAGCTTGTGGAAGGCCGCCAAGGCCGCTGCGTCATCCACCGCCACATACCGCGCGCGGCCGCTATCTTTGAGCCACGCATGCTCGGGGCCCACGCCGGGATAATCGAGGCCCGCGGATATGGAGTGCGTATCGCGTATCTGCCCATCGGCATCGAACATCAAATAGCTGCGTGCGCCATGGAGCACGCCCCGCCCGCTCCCCGCTGTGAGCGGGGCCGCGTGCTGACCCGTCGCCAAGCCCTTGCCCGCCGCCTCCACGCCATATAAGGCGACGCCCGCGTCATCCAGGAAGGGGTAGAACAGCCCCATGGCATTGGACCCGCCCCCCACGCACGCGACCAGGGCGTCCGGCAGACGCGATTCCCGCTCCAGAAACTGGCGGCGCGCCTCTTCGCCGATGACGGCCTGGAAATCGCGCACCATGGCCGGATAAGGATGCGGCCCGCTCACGGTGCCGATGACATAGAATGTCTCGTCGACCGTGGTCGCCCAATCGCGCATTGCCTCGTTCATGGCGTCCTTCAAGGTCCGCGAACCCAGCCCGACACTCACCACTTCCGCCCCCAGGAGCCGCATCCGTCGTACGTTCGGCGCCTGCCGCGCAATGTCCTCAGCGCCCATATAAATGACGCACGCAAGCCCGAGCCGCGCGGCCACCGTAGCGGTCGCGACACCGTGCTGACCCGCCCCGGTCTCGGCGATCAGGCGTTTTTTGCCCAGGCGGCGCGCGAGCAAGGCCTGACCGATCGTGTTGTTGACCTTGTGTGCGCCGGTATGATTGAGGTCCTCGCGCTTTAGGTAGATGCGCGCACCGCCCACATCGGCAGTCAAGCGCTGCGCGAGATAAAGCGGCGACGGCCGCCCGACGTAATCGCGCAGGTCGGCTTGGAGTTCGGCCTTGAAGGCCGGATCGGCCCGCAGTTCTTCGTAGGCGCGGGCCAGATCCATCAAGGGTCCCATCAAGGTCTCGGCGACGAAGCGCCCCCCGTACGGTCCGAAGTGCCCGCTCGCGTCGGGTTGTTCGTAAGTCATGATTCTCCTCTGGCGTGGCGGCAGAAGTCGTGCATCAGGCCCTCATCCTTGATCCCCGGCGCGCTCTCGACGCCCCCACTCACATCAACGGCATACGGCTGGACCCGGGCAATGGCCTCTGCCACATTGGCCGGCGTGAGCCCGCCGGCCAGGATCACGGGCAGGCGCAGGTCCTGCGGTACCCGTTCCCACGGAAAGGTCCGGCCCGTCCCGCCCGGCCGATCCTTCTGGTAGGTGTCCAGTAATAGTCCCTGCGCGCCCCGGTACCGGCTTTGCGCCACATCAAGGTCCACGTCGTCGGTCATGGCCACGGCCTTAAGGTAGGGGAGCCCGTAACGCTCGCAATCCTCCGGCGGCTCATGGCCATGAAACTGCAGACCGGTCAAACCCACCGCGCATAAGACCTGCGCAATGAAGTCCGATTCGGCATCTACGAACAAACCGATGCTCGCCACAAAGGGCGGCAATCCCCGCACGATCGCGCGCGCCGCGGCCGGTTCCACATACCGGGGGCTTGGCCGATAAAAAACGAACCCGATGGCATGGGCCCCGGCATGTACTGCGGCCAGGGCGTCGGGAAGCCTTGTGATCCCGCAAATCTTGACGCGCGTCGGCATAGGGTGTCGGAGTGTAGCAGAGGCCAGGCCAAGGCTCTAAGCCTCAGGATTCCCGGAAGGCCGCGTAATGGGACCGAAAGAGCGCCTCCAGGTCGTCGATCACCTCCACGGCCGGCCTTCCGCCCAGCGCATTCTGGGCCATGAGGCTCGATGTCTCATTAAGCATCTTGCCGCGGTCGAGCATGGGGTAGGTGGCGGCCAGGCGCTTTATAGCCCCCACCACGGTCTCCCCCGCCGCGGGCCTCGGGATGACGAGAGGCTCGGTGGGGACCGAAGGCACCGTAAGGCGCGACCGCAGAAACTCCGCGAACGCCAAGACCTGTTGCTTGCTGTCCTCGGGAAAGTCCCGGACCACCAAGAGTAGGCGTTTTTCGAGGGCATCCATGCCGCTACTCGCTGATCGTGAGGCGAAAGACCGGCATCTTGCGCCGTTCTGCCATCAGATCCAGTTCCTTGACCAGCGCGACGATGACCTGGTCGGTCGTGCGCTGGCTATCGCCCCAGTGCTGGCGGGCAGCCGCGAGCAAGGCGCCGATATTGGGGGGCGTTTTGCGATGCGCCTCCATGATCATATCCTCGATCATGCCCGGCTTCAGTTCCGGCCGGAACAAGAGACCGTAGGCTAAAGGATCGGGGCGGATGGCGATCCACCGTCCGTCGTCATCGACTACGATAGGTTCCAGTCCCTGGGGGAGCACCGCCCCGCCATTGGCCATGACGAGCACAGGCCGGCCGTCCACGGCCTGCGCGAGGGCGTCGGACTCGCCGGCCGCCGTCTTATGGGCGGTCGTCCAATAGGCGTTGTGCCAGGGTTCGGCCTGTACCATCCCCCCCTCATACTCGGCTAGCAAGAGGGCCCCATAACCCAAGCCCACCACCGGCCGGCGCGCATCCCGAAAAATCCCGATCAGACGCAGTTCATCGTCATGCCAGGGGTTGTTCTCGTGGTCGCTCGCCGGGTACTGGCCCCCCAGGATAAACAAGGCATCGAACTGGCCGGCGCTGCCCGGCAGGTCCTGACCCACAAACGGACGAAAATAGGCAAAACCGATGTCACGCTTCTCCAGTTGGTTCTCGATCAGGCCGAGGAACTCCGAGTAGGTGTGCTGAACGACCGCAAACTGCTTCATAGGACCTGGACCTTGGGTAGCGGCTCGCGCCCCCCTTGTTGCTCGCAATGGGCATGGGCAAACCGCATGAATTCCTCGACGGCGCGGAGCCGGAACTTCTGGCGCTGATACACAAAGGAAAACGGCCGGTCGATCGGCGGATCGAGCGGCAGGGCCACGAGGGTACGAAGCCGCAACTCCTTGGCAACCGTGGCCTTCGATACGATGGAGACGCCCAACCCCGCCTCGACCGAGCTCTTCACGGACTCGGGGCTGCCAAACTCCATGCTCAGGTTCAGATCGTGCCATTGCAAGGCATTTTGCGCCAGATAGTCGCTTATGACCTCGCGCGTCCCCGAACCCTCCTCGCGAGCCAGAAAGGGCAGGTCGAGCAATGTGCGCACGGGTATCGCCACAGAGCGGGCCAAGGGGTGATCGGGTCGGCATATGAAGACGAGCTGATCCTGCCAGCACACCTCGACGGCGAGGTTCTTGTTCGTAACCGGAGACTCCACGATCCCGATATCGACGGTATTGCTCTCCACCATATGCACGATGCCGAGCGAATTGGACACGCTCAGGCGGATGCGGACATCTGGGTGCCGGCTCTGGAATTCCCCCAGAAGCGCGGGCAATACATATTCGGCGATGGTCGTGCTCGCTCCGATGATAAGTACCCCCGAGACGTCCCCGGTGATATCGCGGACCCGAATGTTCATCTCGTTATAGAGGCTAATAATGCGGTCCGCGTACTCAAAAACACGCTCGCCGGCAGCGGTCAGGTTGATGCGATTGTGGGTACGATCAAAGAGGCGGGTGTTGAAGAATTCCTCGAGCTGGCGGACCTGGAAGGTCACAGCCGGCTGCGTCATATGCAAGGTCTCGGCCGCCTTGGTAAAACTCAAAAGCCGCGCCACCGTATGGAACACCTGTAATCGTCGGTCAGCCATGCCCGCTTCCACCCCCCCGTAAAGCCGCTCTCGGGTCCGATAGTATACAATGATTCAATGACTGACGCCTGGAAACAATGGGATCTCTCCGGGGCCGGCCTCCAGACCTTGAACCTCGAACTCACGAGACGGCTGCGCCGCCCCCAAGTCGCCTTCGGCCTGTGGCTTGCCTTTCCCTTGGGGCTCCACGCCTTCTATCTCCGGGAACGCGGCCGCGGCGGAGGCTATCTGGCGGCGAGCGCGTCGCTGGTCATGCTCGGGCTCTTTACCCCCCCGATCGTCGCGGCTGTGAGCGGCGGCGTCTATCTCATGGCAGCGCTCGCCGATCTCTGGACCCTGAGCGCGCGGCTCACCGCCTACAACAAGGACCTGCGGGTGCGGCTTACGCTCCGCAAAGACCGCGGGCCGCCACCGGGCTTTCGCGGACGCTACACGGACCAAGACACCGACATTGGCGACTATATCGCGATCAAAGACCAGGAGCGGGCCGGCCACAACCCGCGGTCGCCCACCCCCGAACCGGATAAGGCGGTCACGTCCTTCCAAGAACAAGAGGCCCGGCTGCGCGCCCACATGGCACGCCACAAGGCGCTCAAAAACCCTCGATCTTGAGACGGAGATCGGTCGGGCTCGAGGCATACTGGAGCGCGACCGCCGGGGTGATACGCTTGGCCTTGGCGAGCGCAAGCAGGCAGGCATCGAAGGCCAGCATCCCTTCCTGGATATTGCCGCGCCTCAAGAGATCCGGAAGGTCCTTGATGCGGGCCGGATCGGCGATCAGTTCGCGGGCCAAGGCCGAGATCGTCAGGACCTCGCAGGCCACCGCCCGCCCGCGCCCATCGGCGCGCGGCAACAGCCGTTGGCTCACGACGGCGCGCAGGTTCTGCGCCACCTTCACGCGTATGCCAGCCTGCGCCTCGGCCGGAAAGGCCGTGATGAGTCGGTTCACGGCCTCGGGGGCCGCCGGGGCATGGGCGGTCGCCAGCACGAAATGGCCGGTCTCGGCCGCCTGCAGGGCGGTCTCTATGGTCTCGATGTCACGCATCTCCCCCAACAAGATGACGTCTGGGTCCTCGCGCAAGGCCGAGCGCATCGCCTCCTGAAAGGTCCCGGCATCGACCCCGATTTCGCGCTGAGTAATGAGGGATTTCTGCTCGGCAAACAGGAATTCGATCGGGTCTTCGATGGTCAGGACGTGTTTGGTCTGGGTCAGATTGATCTCGTTGACCAGGGCCGCGAGCGTCGTCGTCTTGCCCGAACCGCTCGCACCGGTCACGAGCACGAGGCCGCGTTCCAGATGGCAGAGCTTGGTCACCATGTCCGGCAGACCGAGGCTCGCCAGCGCCGGGACCACGCTGTGAATGACCCGCAAGACTAAGGCGACCGTGCCGCGTTGCCGGAAAATATTGGCCCTGACTCGCCCTATCCCCTTGAAACCTCGGGATAAATCGACCTGATGATCGCGCGCGAATAGGGCCCGTTGGCGGGCGTCCATCATGGCGTCGCCGACCTGCGCCACCCATTCGACCCCGAGCCGCGGCCCATCATCGAGGGCGCGCAGAACGCCATCGATACGCAGGATCGGGTGATTACGGGCGCGCAGATGGACGTCTGAAGCGCCGTGCCGCGCGGCCTCGGCCAGGATCTGACTCAACCATTCGAGCGGCTCGGCAGCCGCCGCTTGCGCCGGATTCTCCATAGTCCCCTATTGTAGCAGGGCCTGGCGAAAGGCAAGGCCACCTGGGGGTGCCTACACAGGCGCCGAGATCCCCGCCGGCGCGCAGCGCGCCCCGAGGCCGGCCTGCGCTCATTCATCCGTGCGCTGATAGAGTCCCATGTAGGCGGAATGGGTCAGTAACGGCGTGCGCGCGACCGCCAGCACGTCCTCGAAGTGCGCAGGCGTACTCATGCCGACGAGCGTGGTGCCAAGACCCGGGGTCGAGCGGTTGAACTGGAGCGCACGGCGCGCCTCGTTGGCCAGTGCCGGCATGGCCTGGATCAGGATATCGAGCGGCTGCCGCGCCAGGTGGCCCTTGAAGAGACCGTGGCTTGCCACCGTATAAAGGTTCAGCTTGAGGGCAGCCTGCAGGGTCGAGGCCTCGCTGCCGTCACCCGTAACCTGATTGAAGCGCGAAAAACCTTCGGGCATGACGGCGTTGAATGGCAATTCGATGAGCGCAAGATGATGTTGCCGCTCATCCCCCCATACCGCCTTGGCGGCCTTCTCGGCGAGCGCCACGAGCGACGCCAGGGACATGAACGCGGCATCATCCGTCGCCACGCGAAAGGCATGAAAGCTCGAGACCCCGTAACAGCCTACGGCACCGTCCCGGACCGCCCGCTCGAGCTCCGTGAAGACATCCGCCAGACGCGCGATAACGGCCGCCTTGCCCATGGACGCAATGTGAACCTCGGGCTGGTCGACGAGAAAGGCATCCAGAGTCTCGACGCCGAGGATCGCGCGGCTCTGATCCAGTTGGCTGCGCATATAGGCCGGGCTGAGGACATGGAGTCCCGCACAATCCTCGCGGCGCGCGAGGTCCCGCGCGATGATTTCCGCCTCTATGTAGGACTTAGTGTCGGGTGGCGGTGCGCCGGTAAAACTGACAAAGCCCCCTTTCGACATAAGCCAGAGACCCTCCCGGCCCACGCCCTCCTCCCGGGCGCGGGCAAGGCCTGCGGCGATCGCCGTCAAGGATCGGCCATAGCGGTAGTGGGCGGCCGTATCGATCACGTTTAAACCCTGGGTCACGCCCTTATGCACGATATCGGCGATTGCCCGATCCGTGGCGTCATCGGCGCGCCCCGGGAAGGTCCCAAGACCGAGGGAGCTTAGTTTCAACCCCCCCTGAAAATCGCTGTAGTGACCGGCATCCAAGGCCCGACCCCACGTCTTGCTGTAGGCCAGTGTCCCCGCTGCGGTGGCGCGCCCCGCAGCCGGTTTGCCGCGGCGCCCGGCTAAGAGGCCCACAGGCGCCTCCGCAGGGCGACATGATCCGCCAATGCCGCCATGAGATCCTGGATCACGGGGCGCACGGGGCGCTCGTCTCCATACTCAAGGCGACGGCGAAAGAGGTCTTCGTAGTAAGGCTCGTCTTCGTCCTCGTCCCAACCCACCGCCCGCAAGGCCTGGCTCGCCGCTTCCGGCAACTCGACGGCGAGCGATCGCCCCGACAAAAGCCCCCACACCCCGGCCCATGCGCGGGCCAGCAACAAGGGATGGTAGCCACCGCCGCCTGTGGCAAGCACCGGGACGCCGACCCTTAGCACACAGGCCACCACCTCCAGAAACGCCCCCGTGGACAGCCGGAAGCGCCCGAGGGGGTCGCCAAAGAGCGCGTCCGTTCCGGTCTGCAGCACAATGACGTCAGGACGGAACCATGTGACGGCAGGCTCCCACAAGGCGGCAAAGACCGCCCGATACTCGGCGTCATGCACTTCGCGGGGCAGCGGCACATTCAGGACCGTACCCAGGGCCCGCGGCCCTCCCACATCAGGCAGGCACCCCCCTTTAAAGGGATAGGCGTAGCTCGTGTCCATATGCAGCGAGACCGTCATCACCTGATCATCGTCCCAGAACGCCTGTTCGGTGCCATCGCCGTGGTGGGCGTCGATATCGAGACACAAGACACGCCGTCCGGCCGCGCGCAGCCTCAGGATCGCCAGCACGACGTCGTTGAAGTAACAAAATCCGCGCGCGGCATCCGGCACCGCATGGTGCATACCGCCCGCCGGACTAAAGGCATGGTGCCCGGCAAGAACCGCGTCCGCGGCGACCAGACTCCCTCCGGTTGCAAGGGCTGGGGTATGGAACACCCCCGGAAAATAGGGGTTTTCCAGGGTACCGAGGGCATGCCGTTCGCGATCTTCGGCGCGCACGCGCCCGAAGGCCTCCGCGCGCCGGAGGGCGTTGACATAGTCGCGGGTATGAAACTGCACGAGTTCGGCGGTAGTGGCCGCGCGGGCGGGCAACAGCTCGCCCGCGGTCAGGGCGTCATAGGCCATGATGACATCAAAGGCCAGCGATACGCGTGGGATCGCCAGGGGATGATTACGTCCGTAACTCGGCCGGCGGTAATGACTCGCCCCCACGAAGACCGCGGGACGGGCCGGTCCGGGTGTCACCGGGACCGCCCGCGTCATGTCGCAGTCAGTCCGTGCTCTTTGTGGGCGCGGGTGCGCATATAAAGGTAGATGTGCCGGATGGTGCGCACTGCCATGGCCACCGGATTCACGGGCAAGGCGTCCTCGCGTCCGGCCGCCAAACAGTTACGGTAATAAACGAGTTCGCGCAGGTTGTCGCGGATGGCATTGAGCGACGGATCGCCCTTGACGAAGGCCTTGAAGACCTCCAAGGGGTCTGCGGCCTCATCCAGCCCCGAAAGCGGCCGGCCGGCAGCCTCTGCAAAGGCGGACATGAGCCGGTTTGCCAGCGCGAGCGCCCGATCCACCGCGGGCGCAAGACCCAGGTCCCCCCGCGCCAGACCGTCTTCAAGTTCACGAATAGCGCCATCCACATCGTGCAGGGTGGCCTTAAGAACCGTAGCCGTCATGCCGCGCTAGACCTCCCGTCCGGGATTCCGTAGAATCCGCCCATCTTATCACACCGTCCGTTCCCAGGCGGTGTCCGGGAGGCCCATGAAAAAGCTTGTTAAACTCGTGCGTCTAAATAATCTCATCTACAACGCCAACCGCGATCCGGCGATCTACCGCCGCGTTCCCCAGAAGCCTTTCCGGATTCAGGCCCTGCTCGAGGGCAATGGCCGGGCCCGCGCCCAGGTACTGGTCGAGGGCGAGAACAAGGCGCGCTGCGATCAGCAGGTCACGCTGCCCAACACCTTTACCTGTGAATTCGCGTTCGACACCGCCGGCAGCCGCGTTGCGACCTTGATCATCGAGAACGGTCAGGAATCGTACCGCCAGGACCTGCGCCTGGATGTCATGGAACACGAGTGGGTCGGCTAGCCTACCAGCCGTACTGATCGAGGAACTGCGGCAAGACGGTCACGATCTGATCGCGCGTATAAAAGCGATCAGCCCGTGACAGCCGCATCTCATCTTGTATGTCGGCATCGCCGCCGAAACACAGGACGGCAATCTGCAAGAGGTACTCCATCCGCACGGTACGGATGACGTCGATGGGATCAAAGACCTCCGACTCATCCAGATCAAGCAACAAAAATCGGTAAAGCAGGATCTCGTTCCAGTCACCGGCCTCGTCTAGAGAGGTGATGGCTACCATCTCCCAGTCCGCCGGTACCTGAGCCGCCAAAGCGGCGCGCATCGCCTCATCGGCCGTCATGAGCAGAAAACGGCGCTTGAGCCGCTCGGCTATGGTTGGGGCCGCCATTGCCTAATGGCCCGCCTCTTCCTCATCCGCGCCGGGGCGGTAGAACTTTCCGAAATAAAAGTCGCGGCGGTTCAAATCCTCGTAGAGCGCCGCGCGCTCGCGCACCCCCTGCTCGACGATCTCCGCCATGAAGGCCGCCTGCTCGCCATCGAGAATGAAGATCCGCCCCACCAGATCATCATCCACATCGACGATACGGGCACTCAAACCCTCGGGATAATCGATATAGATGAGGTAGGCTCGGGTGTCGGGATCTTCCGGGTCCAAGGGCATCATCGTCACCTTGCCAAGCCAGGCAAGTCGCGCGGTCTGATTGAATTGCCGGATCTCGAGCTTTTTGCCCCGCCGATACTTGTTGAGCTCGTTTTTGATCTGGCTGACATCGGTGATCTTGATGGACTTCATGCACAAACCCTGCAAAACGCCCATCATAAGCCCCGCCGGGCCCACAGGGAAGCGGCAGGCCCGTGGACCTGCCGCTTTAGAGCCTCAACGGCGCCCCGCAACCTCTCTCATCACCTTGCGGATCGCCCCGGGTGCGCTGATGATGTTCATGAACCCATGCGAACCCATCATCGCGGTATCGGGAAAGTTCACCGCGATACGGTAGCGTGGCCGTAAGGCGATCACCCGCCGCCCGACTACCATCATCTCATAGGGCAGATAAGCATAGCCCCGGTAGCGGTGGGCATCGATCAGCCGCAGGATGTGATGATCCCCTCCCTTCCCGCCCTTGATCCCAAAACCAAAGACCGTGGTCGGCTTGGCGGCCCCCGGTACGGTCACCTCATAGACGAGGGTGGTACCGCCCGCGTGGTTGGCAAGGCCCGTACGGATTGCATTGACGGCGGTCGTGTAATTCGAAAACCGGCGCACCCGGTAGACATTATTGAAATAGGGCATGAAAAGCGCGTAGTGGTAGTTACCCGGCTTCAGGGCATTGCGGGTCAGGCCGTGACGGGATCCGAAGGGCCGCTGCGCCCCCAATGCGCTCTTCAAGGCGGCCTCGGTCTTGGGCAGGGGACTCAAGCCATAGGCGATCGCCATATAGGCCGGGTTGACATAGGAGACCTGCCATTTGCCGTGGACCTTGGTGACGGATATCCGCTCCACCGCCCCAAAACCCCCATGACGGGCGTGCGCGGCGGCATTCAACATCTCAGGATCGGTTGCGCAGAGGATCGTCGTGCGGCGAAACGGGACATACTGGCCTACGACCCGGAAGCCATTGGCCATGAGGGCTTGGCGCGTGGCTGAGGCCACCTGGGTCATGGTCTCAGAACCTGCGGCCTTGTGGCCCAGGATAAAGGGTTTGTAACGGGTATGGGCCTGGGCTGTGGCGCTTACGGCCAGACCCGCCGCTAAGATCCACGCGAAACTCTGATTCTTATTCATAGGGACACCCCTGTTGTCGTTATGCAGAACAAAAAAGGGGGGCACAGCCCCCCTCAGGTTTCACCATAAGTGAACGCAAAGCATTTTTCTTGTTAGAACTTCCATCCCCAGTTCGCCTCGACCTGGTACTCATGCAAGCTGATCTTGATCGTCTGCGGGGCGCCAGCATCGGTCGCCATGGGATTTGGGCCCGTGACGGACTGGTTCAGGCCATACATGGCGGCCACGCTCAGGTCCTGATGCCGGGCGGTACGGAAGGTCAGACCCGCCGTGACGTGGCGCTGAATGACGCCCGGGGCCAGGATATTGAACAAGACCTGCGAGGAACGCACGGGCTGCGTGTTGTAGGCAAAGCCCACGCGTCCCGTCACCATCCGGGTCATGGCGAACTGATAGCCGAGCTTATAGACCGACACATTCTGCCAGCCAAAACCCCAGCCGCCGTTCGCGCCCAGGGCATCTGCGTCCTGGAAATTACAGCCTGACGCCGTGCAATCACCCAAATCCGGGCCACTCGGTCCGGCGTTGGCGATAGCAGGCACGTCGTTGTAGTAGATGCGCTGGAAATCAAAGGCCACGACCTGTCCGGCCATGGGCTTGAACGCAAGGCCTATGACGCCATTGGCCGGAATGTCGAAGCGCCCCTGCCCCGCGAACAGGCCGGAATAGGCCTTGAAACGCGACATGGTCATACGCGGCGAATAGGCGATACCGACATCGACGCCGGGCACGACGCGGAACTGGCCGCCGACCTTGAAGCCCACACCCGTCGATACGCTCTTGCCCCGCCCGGAGAGATCCGACGGGTTGCTCGAATAGCCCGCGAAGCCCTGCAGACCGGAGGCGCTAAACGTCTGGCGCGCCACCAAGAGACTCAGACCGACCGAGTCGTGGCGCATGAATTTGCGCGCATAGGTCGCCTGAATGAAGAGCTGCTGGAGGTTGACGCCCGTCTGGCCGCCATAGTAGGGGCCGGTCGGCGGGGCGTTCGCCCCCGCCGAGGGGAAATTGTAGTTGGTGTCCATGCCGCCATTGCCGTACACGGCCAAGCCGACATAATTGTCGTGGTTGAGGCGCTGGGTGTAACCGATGTGTGGGATCAGGAAGAAGTGCGAATTGCTGCCGTAATAACCCGAGGCGAGATACATGTCCCCGTCAGCATTCGTGGCCTGGGAACAATCAGGTTGAGCCCCGGTCGTGCACTGGTCAGCGCTGGTGTTGGATGAGGCTACATAGTTGCGCTGCGGCCAGAACCCGGCGACCCCGAGATCCAACCGACTCCCCACGAAGGCGATGCCCGCGGGGTTGGTGGCCTGTATCATGCTGTCTTGCGGAAGGGCCGCGCTCGCGCCGGCCATACCATCGCTGATGGTGCTGTATCCGAGCTGGAAGTATCCCGCGGTGGTCGCCAGGGCAGTAGCGGGCATGGCGATGGCCGCCGCGATGGCGGAGGCCAATGCCCATTTCTTTGTGCTGACCATGATGTCCTCCTATGGACATGAATCTCACGAAGGTCGGTAAGGAACCGTGTCGCCCGCGTCTTTTAATTTGTCTTTTGTCGTTAGAATCGTTATGAAAGAAACCCCAGACGCGAACGGACTGCGCAATATTCCCTAAGCGTCATCTTCCTGTCAATATGCAAGAGGTATACGACGGCAGGTTGGGACACAGGCGCGAACGGTGCTGCCATAAGCCAAACTTTATGGAAGACTCTCGGAACTTATAAGGGGAAACTAATATGCGTTTGCGCGCAGGACTCGGATCCACACTCGCAATCATGGCCATCGGCGTGACGACTGCGCACGCGTCGGGGTTTGCGCTGCCGGCCTTGTCGGTCACCGGCTTGAGTGAGGCGAACGCCTTGATCGCCAACACCTCCGCGCTGGGCGCAGAGGCATATAACCCAGCGGCGATGGCCTTTCACAAAGGCGGCTACGATCTCGGCCTAATCGGTCTTGCCGTGCACAGCACCGTCACGCCGGCGGGTGGCGCCGGCACCGTCGTCGCGACGACGCCGCACTGGCAAACGATACCGGATATCTATTGGGCCGATAAGGTCGCGCCGCGCACGCGGCTGGGCTTTGCGATAAATGAACCTTATGGCTTTGCCATCGCCTGGCCCGCATCAACGTTTCCGGCGCTGGCCCAGGGTACGGCCGCCGCGCTGGCCCCCACCTACAGTGAGCTGCGGCTTTTTGACGTAAGCCCGAGCGTCTCGTATCGCATGGGCGGGGTCGCGGTCGATCTTGGGATTGATTACTACGACGCCCACCGCGTCGTTCTGGGGACACCGACGACGACGGTGAGTGGTTCGGGGGATCGTGTCGGCGGCCACATCGGCTTCCTCGCCCGACTCGGTTCATGGGGGATCGGCGCCAACTACCGATCCGCGGTCAACGTCCCCCTGGATGGGACATTCAGTCAGTCCGGCGCACAGACACCCATGAACGCGGTTCTGCACCTGCCCTGGCAGGCCGGCATCGGCGTGCACGACGCGCTCAATCCACGCACAGGTATAGAGATCGATGTTGCTCGAATCGGCTGGAGCCGCTTCACGGACCTCACCGCCACGCCCCCTCCGGCCGTAGGGGGCGCCACGCTCTTTAGCAGCAGCTACGACTGGCGCTCCGCCATGAGTTACCGTCTAGGCGTCCACTACGACCTCAGCCATCACGTCAGCCTACGCGCCGGTTATGGCTACGATCAGGCCGCAGCCACGAACGCGCACTTCTCGGCCCGGCTGCCCGACGCCAACAGCCAAGAACTCAGCTTTGGGGCGAGCCAGAAGCTTGGCACTTGGCGACTCAGCGCAGGCTATATGTACGTATACTTCAATACCCGCAGCTACAATAGCGGCACATCGCTTGCTACGAGCGACCCCAATGGCACGAGCGCCTATAATGGGACCTACCGGACCCACGCCCAGCTTTTCGGGATCAGTATCAGCCGGCAGTTCTCCTGACGGCCGCCTGGGGCGGGGCCCGAGGCCCCGCCCTTACGTCTTCAAAGAGTGCCGATATCCTCGCCTGCCATCTGGCGCTTCACGATCTCGACGTCGCGCCGGTTCAGGGCGAAGGGGAAGGAGCGGATATCAGACGGGCTCGAATCGCCGTATGGACGGTTACAGGCCGATATCTCTTCGTCGTCTTTACCCGGACAGCCGGAGGTCTGGAAGGGCTTGCCGGAGGCGATGAGTGCCTCGAGATCGGCCTCGCTTACCCCGAAATCCACGACCCGCCCATCTTCATCGAAACGCATGTCCCGGATATGGCCGCCTGCGTAGTCGATGACAAAGCGCGCCAGTTGCACGCGGCGCCATTGGTCCTTGGGCACAGGGGCCCAGTCCTCCATGAGCGAACCCCGCTCGGGGAAAAAGGCGAACATATGATTGTGGCCACCCATGTCGGTGATCCGCTGCGCGACGGTGAGTATCTCCTGCTCGGTCTCGCCCATCCCGCATATGAGGTGAGCCCCGAATTTTTCGGGACCGAACACCTCGGCCGCCCACTCTAGGGCCTGCCAGTACTTGTCCCACTTGTGCGGGCTGTCTACCGCCTTACCGCGGGTGCGGTCGAAGATCTCGGGCGTAACCGCATCCAAGGCGATCGTAAAGATGTCCGCGCCGGCATCCCGCAGTGCGATCAGATCGGCCTTCTCCATCGTCGTCGGATTGGACAGGATCGAGACTGGTACATGAGGTACCTCTTTAACCCAACGTTTTAGAAGGGTCATGGTGTCGCGATCGGATTCGGGATGCGTGATCATGGATATGCACATCCGCTGAAACTGCGCCTTGTCCGTACCCGCACGCATGCGCTCGATCACCTCGTCATAGCGCACCGTCGGCCAATCGACCCGAATGAAATTCCGATCCGCATAGTCGCGGGCCTCCTCGCGGTGCCGGGCCAATCCGCAATAGGCGCAGTTCGCGCGGCAGCCTTCTGCATAGGTCACGAGCAAGTTAAGGCAGTGAGTGCATCCGGTGCGATGCATTTGGCCGGGAACGAGTCCAAGCGTCATAGCGGCGGCCGTCGACATCTGGACGTATTCGGGCGAGCGCATATCGGGGGTCTTTACATGATAATTCGGCCGGTAGAAGGTAATCGGCGTGACGGCATCGGCGCTAGCGCTCATGATCTATCTCCTCAACAAAACTTAGGCGGCAAAGTATTCACGAAACGCGATCCAGCCCCGCTTGTGGGTCGCGTCGAGCTGAGCGGCGGGCGTATGCCAACGCTCCAGCAACCATTCACGCCGGGCGACGGCCCGCGCAAGACTTTCGGCAAACTCATCATTCATGTCATCGGCATACGCCTGCAAGGCGCCATCGTCGCCCCCGAGAAAAGCGGCGGCGGCCTGGCCGGCCCGCTCTCCGGAGACCACGGCGCTCGCAATGCCGGCCCCGGTAATCGGATGCGTGAGTCCGGCGGCGTCACCGACGAACACGACGTTCCCTTCCGCAAGGGGCGTACGGATGCCGCCCACCGGTATCGCACCGCCCGTGCGTGCCAGAATATCAGGCGCCACCACCCCCTCGTGAACCAGGTTCGCGCAGAGGCGTTCCAACGGCGCCTTCAAATCCGGCACCAGGCGCAGGTCGGCACCCAGTCCGACATTGGCAACCGCCCCGCGCGGAAACAACCACCCGTAACCGCCCGGAAACTCATCCGACAACCATATGTCGGTGTCATCGTAGGGGCGCAGGAGGGGCATCTGATATTGGCGAGTCTCCACGGTCTTTAGCGGGGCAAGGCCCAGCGTCCTCGCCACCCCCGAGTGCGGCCCGTCGGCGGCGATCAGGATCTTATACTGCGCGCGCTCCACGACGCCCTGCGGCCCATGCAAGACCGCCACGCGCTCCTCGAGGATCAGGGCCTTCAAAGCGGTCTGGACGCGCAGCAACGCGCCGGCCCGCGAGGCCTCGGTCGCCAGGGCCTGATCGAAGGCCGCGCGGTCCACCATGAGACCCGGAAAATCCGAATGCTCGCAATGACCAGAGGGGAGGATGCTGCGCATACCGGCAATACGTTGCACCAGCGCAGGCTTTGCGTAGCGTCCCATGGTCAGCGGTACAAACTCGGCACACTGCACGGGTGCCCCCACCGTCCGGCGCTTATCGAGCGCCAAAACTGAAAGCCCGGCCCGCGCCGCGGCAGCCGCGGCCGATGCTCCGCCGGGCCCGAGCCCTACGACCAGGACATCAAACGCGGATGCGTTCATCGCCCTTACACGGCAGGGAACCCAGGGCGTCATGCATCACGGCGATGATGTCGGCAGGGGTTAGCATCAGCATCTCGATCCTGCGCTCTGCAAAAAACGCGGCCACGATTCCATTGATGTCCTCCACGGCCACATCCCGTAGCGCCGCCTCCAGATCCACCACCGCCCGCCGCGGATTGATGAAAAAATCCCCTGTTATGAACGCCTGCTTCAAGCGTTCGCGGGCCGTATCGACCTTTAACATCACCCGCACAAGGCCGCCGCTCGTCTTGCGCAGCGCGCTCGCGCTCGCCATCTCAAGCTGGGGACGGTCAGTCTCAAAGACCCACTCGTCCTTGCCCATCTCCTCTTTATAGAGATCCAGCAGCCGCCACTCGTCTGCACTCAAGGCCCCGTCTTCGAAGGACACGCCAAAACCATCGGCAAAACCGCGCACCAGCGCCGCTTGCAGGACATCGACCGCAGGCGCCGTACCCAGCACGGTCTTTAAGGTCGTAATGCGCTCGCGCGCCGAGGCAATGGCCTTATCCGACAGCTTCTCCTGCGGGATCCGCAACACTCTTAGCATCCGCTCGACATCGAAATCAATGAGCACCGTGCCCTGATAGAGCAAGGCATCGCCGTCGAAGGCGCCGCCCGTCCCGCCGATCTTGCGGCCCTGAACCTCGATGTCGTTGCGTGGACGAAAAGCCGCATCGACACCCAGGCTTTGCAGGCCCGCTACCACCATACCGCATACCTCGCGGGCGATAGCCAGCATATCGGCAGTCGCAAAGGTGCGGCGGTTCACATACAACTCCCAGCCGATCTGACCCTGATCGCAATACAGGGCCCCGCCGCCGGTTATCCGCCGGGATACCGCAATACCCTGCTCCCGGCAATAGTCGAGATCCAATTCCTGGCTTGCGCTCTGATGAAACCCGATGAGCGCGGAGGGTTCAAAACGCAGAAAACGCAAGGTATTCGGGGCACCGGCCTGACAGGACTCAAGCAAGGTCCGGTCGAGCGCCATATTCTCAAACGCCGGTCGCTTGCCCGTATCCAGCAACCGCCAGCGCGGGCTCATGCGGTACAGCACCCCGGCTGATCTTCGCCTCCCACGACCTTCACGCGACCAAAGACGGCCTGCCGCCGGGCCGCCTCGCGACGGGCCCGTTCCTGCTCCATGATCTGCGCGAGATCGATCTCAAGCCCCGGCGCGGACCCATCCAAAGCCATGACCTCATCGCCCACCGCAATCGAGCAGCAGGCCGGCGTCACCCGCACCGGCCGCTCGAGCCGGGCGGCGAGTTCGACCATGCCGTCGCTGGGATGCGCCATGCCATCGACGCCAGCCATGACCGCATAGGCGTCGATCAAGCGCTTTACGGCGCCCGCCGGCCGCGCGCACCCCAAAAGGAGCGGCACGTCGCTCAAAGTACTGCGGGCATCGGCAAAAAACTGGCCGACCTCATGGGGGTTTGGGGTAACAAAGGGCCGCAGCTCGTGCGCATAGATAGGCATGACCACGACCAGCACCAAAGCCGCCGGCTTATGGCGCGCCACCATCTCCAGGGCATTCCATTCGCCGAGGAGCTCGCCGTAATGGAGGCCCGCCACGATGTGCGGCACGACCTTCATGGAGGTTGCCGTCAATGCCTCCAGCGCCCGCTCGAAATCATCGACCGTGCGCCGCAAATGGTAGACCTGGGTAATGGTGTCCTGGGCGCCAATGACGTCCATCATAGCGGCGTCTATCCCCGCATCTGCCATACGCGAGGCGATGGCGTCATCCACCAAAGCCGTGTGCATCGCGATACGGAAGCCTGGAAACTCGTCTTTGATGCGCCGGATCGTCGGGTAATACGGGTCGTACTCGACCTCGTTGCGGTGATTCGAGCCACCCGTGAGCAGCATCCCGCCGGCACCGTCAGCAATGATGCCGTTTACGGTCCGCCATAGATCTTCGGGGGTGCGCGCCGGGATCATGGGCTCCAGGATCTTGGCCTTGCAGTGATCGCAACTGAGCTTGCAGTCGCCGCCGGTGATCGACACCGCCGGCCACGCGCTCTTTCCACAACCCTTGATCTCGCTACTCGTATAGCTCTTGAACGTCGGCGTGTAAAAATGGATTCCCGGGAGCGATGCTGCGCGCCCCGCCAACCGCTCGACTAGCTCGTTGTCAAAAGCCACATCTTCCAGTGGCTCCACTCGTCCCAGGATTTCCGACCACGCGTTCATAGGGCCTCTTCTTTACATGATGAAAGGCGCCACGGCGCCTTTCATCTCAACAGCCCTTGAAGCCTTCGCTGTCCATCTTGGCCTCAAAGGCCTTGATCGCGTCACTGCCCGCCTTCAACGTCTTCGACTCCCCATCCCAGTCGGTCGGCTTCATCTTGACGATCCACCCTTCGCCATAGGGATCTTTGTTGATGAGTCCGGGCTTGCCCGCCACCGCATCATTGACGGCAACGACTGCACCCGTCACTGGGGTCTTTACGGGACCTACCCACTTCCCTGACTCTACGGTCGCACAGGACTTGTCCTTGGCGATATCCTTGCCCGCCTTCTTGGGCGTATAGGCGACGATCTCGCCTGCTAGCGAGCATGCGTAGGCCGTAAGCCCCACCGTGACCGTCCCGTCCGCTTCGCGCCGGGCCCAGACGTTGTTGTCGACGTTGTAGCTCAAGTCTTCCGGAATGTTGCAGCCGCGTACCGAACCCATTGTGAGCAAACCCTCCCATCTCGTCAGAAATGACCCGCCCTAGATAATGCGAAAGCAGGCGCCGTTTCAATCCCTAGTACGTCCGATCCACGAAATCCGCTAAAAAAACAGCACCTTGTCGCTCGATAAAATCAGGTCCGCAAGGGCACCGCCGCCGGAAACTTCGTCGACCTCGGCGATAATATCCGTTTTTTCGTCGATTTTGTAGCCCGGTAGCGCCGGCGAACAGAGGTGGAGCTTCACACCCGCCGCCTTCGCGTCCCGCATGAAGTCGATCACGCGCTTACCCCCTTCCATGGCTACCAAATTCTCGGCGACACCGCGCTTCAAAAGATTCACGCCTTCCATGGTAAAAAATATCCTTACGTCGGCATCCATGGACGCAAGGATCGCTCCTAAAAAAAACGGGGTTGCGCATCGGTGTGGGGTTGACGGGCCGCTGGTCATGACGATCAGCACCGTCTTTTCATCGTTATCTAAATAATGATCGTCTGACATTAGCGCGTTCCCCGACTGCACTTGATGTCCTCGCGACGGCAGCGCTCAGCGTAGCCCCGTGCGGCTTCATCGCCAGTCACGAGACTGCGCAGGACCTCGTCTATGGATCCGACCGGCCGCACACGCGCCACCCAGGCCTCGTAGGGTTCGACATTCAGGAGATTGGGATCGTCCAGAACCTCCTTGTTGCCCGCCTCGATCACACAATCGAAGACATTGGGAATGGGGCCTGCCCACTTACCGCTCTCGATGGTTGCGACCGGTTTACCCATCGGCCGCAAGGTTCCGGGGCGACGCACGCGGGCATGAAGGATCTTACCGGCGATGGTCTGCGAGATGTCGGTCATCCCTACCGTGATGGTCCCGTCCTCTTCGCGCCGTAGCCAGATCTGGAACTCGCGGTCGTAATACAGCTCCGGACGAAACTCACAGCCGTTATACTCCACCTATCGACCCCCGCCTCGCATCCCGGCAAGGGCCGGCAAAACCGGCCTTGCCGGGCGCCGATCTTTACGCTACGCCCTTTTCCTTGAAGAAGCCCATGGAGTCGCTGATGTTCTCGTGGATGCCAAGCTTACGTGGCGACAACCCCATGGCAAGCCCCAGAAGCTGTGTAAAATACACGATCTTCACGTTAGTCGTGATCCCAAACTCCTTCTCGGCCCGGATCTGATGCATCTCGAGGCCCGAATGGCAGGTCGGGCATTCGGTCGCGATCACCTCGGCGCCAGATTCCTCCGCAGCCTGCAGGATATTCAGCACAAGCTGCGTGGAGGTGTCGGAATCGGACAGGGTGTGAGCCCCCCCGCAACACGCCGTCTTCAGCGGGAAATCCACGTTTTGGGCACCAGCGGCTGCCAGCAGATCGTCCATGAAATGCGGCTTATAGGACGATTCCGAACCTGGGCCTTGGTCCTTCTCGGGGAAGATCTGCCGCGGCCGCGTGTACATACAGCCATAGTAGTTCGCGATCTTTACGCCCTTCAGGCTCTTCGACATCCGCTCCTTGATGCCCTCCGGCCCCATCTCTTCCATCAGCCACTCGAGCAGATGGACGGTCCGGACATCGCCCTTATAGACGGGATCATCGGCCTTCTTCGCCAGATCCTGGACGGTTTTTAGATGCTCCTCGGAGCTTGCGAGTTCATACTCGGTCTTTTTCAGATTGTGATAGCACCCATTGCACGGGGCCATCACTGTGTCGTAACCCATCTTCTCGCTTGCGATCGCGAGATTGCGCGCCGACATATAGGTCTGCAGCATCGGGTGGACGTTCTTCACTTCCATGGCACCGCAACAATTGTAGTCTTCAAGATTTTCCATCTTGAGGCCAAGCTTATCGACCAGTACTCGGGTCGACTTGTCGTATGGGCCGCCTGAACCTTCGAGCGCGCAACCAGGGTAATAGGCAACCTTAGACATGGACGGCCTCCTTAGGCATGGCGCGCGCCTTGCGCGCAATCTCTTTCTGTTCGCGAACATACTCGCGCAACACGTCGCCCGTCCGGCCCCAGGACTTCGTGCGCGGCTTGAAGATGAGATGCAACCCCATATGGATGAGGAAGCTCACCGGAAGATACTTCATCATCCGTTTGCCGACCTCAATGAGCCAGGGCGGCGTCAGCGACTGATTGGTCTTTCTGAGGAAGTTCACAAGGACCCGTGTATCCTCGATACGCCCCGTAGCATAAACCTGGCCCAAGAATTCGTCATCGAAGATGGACGACCGCGTCTCAGGCGTATGGCCTTCCTCTTCGAGCCAATGCGCCAGCGCCTTCATCACACCCTCGGGCTTTACGTCCTTCGGACAGATGTTCGTGCACCGGTTGCACGAGACGCAGGTCCATATGATGTCCTTGTCTTTCAGTATCTCGCTCTTTAAACCGAGATTCGTAAGGTAGATCCAGTAGCGGGGGTTAAAATCGGTATTCTGCGCATACACCGTGCACGAGTTCGTGCACGAACCGCACTGCCAGCAACGATGAACGTTCTCGCCCCCCGAAAAGGTCCGGATTTGGCGAGCGAAGTCCGTATCGTAATCCGTCAGATAACGCGGCAACACCATGGTGTTCCAGTGCCCGGACACGTCCACCCCATCCAAGACCAAATTGTCGCTGGTCTGGAGCCGGGCTGGATCTATCAGCGATTTCTCATGAATAGCCATGTCAGCCGTCTCTCCTGATTGCGCTTAATGCAGCACCTTCTTCACGCGCGATTCCGTGCGCCGCGCCGCGTCGATCCCCAAAAGCTTCTTTACGACCTCGAGCGGGTCTTCTTTGCCGCCAAAGTCCGCGTTCATAAGACCCATACCGCTCGACAGCGCCCGCATATAATCCCCATAGGCGTGCGCGAAAAATACATCCACGATGAACTCCGGATCCCGGTACATACCGTTCTCGGCCATGCGCTCGGCAAGCCACCGCCGCCCGGCCTCATACACCCCTGGATCGGTTCCCAGCAGTACCTTGTCTAGGGCATCGCCACCCTTCACGAACTCCCGCAAGGCCCCTGAATGCGTCCCTTGATCCCATACCCACCGGGTCATGAGGGGGTATTGGACCGGAGCGCGAAAATGCAGCAACTCCGCACCCAGGTCCCAGAGCGCGCGCCGCACCTTGCGGATCGCCTTCTGATCCTCGAGCCCGGCCACCGGTATGGCATCGACAAAGGCCGGCAGCCTTTCTGCCAAGGGCTGCGCCCCGTATAGCAACGCCTGCACGCCCTGCCGCACCCCGGCCTCACCCAAGGCCTCGAGCGAGGGCCAGACCCGCTTGCGCGCCGGCATTACCGTCTCAACCAAGGTCTCGAGCGTCGCGAGACCAAGGCCTTCCAGGGCCGCAGGTGCTAGCGCCTTGGCAAAGAGCTCGTGCTTGACCGTAAGCGCGGCGACGAAGGGATCGATGCCCCCCGCCTCACCCAATAGGGTCAAAAACTGCGCAAACTTCTGCCGAAACACCCGCTCATCAAGATCGACGGGCAGTGCGATGGGCCCTACCGTTTCGAGCCCATCGCGATTGCCCGCCTGCGCCTCAGGCGGTCTTTTGAACCAAGGCATTCATGTCCGCCAAGGCGCGCATCGCTGCCGCCGTTCCCTGCGAGATCGAGTCGTCGATCGTCTCGGGCCCCAGTGCCGCCCCCACCGCATAGATGCCACGGCGCGTCGTCCCGCATGTGTTCGTGTAGTGTTCAGCGCGATCGATAAAGCCGTGCTTTTCAAGCCCCACCCCAAACACCCGCGCGATCTCGGGGTTGTCTTCGTTTGGATCCATGCCGATGGCATGTACGACGAGGTCCATGGGGATTACGATAGGACGTTTCACAAGCGTGTCCTCACCCTTGACGAGCAGCCGCCCGTCGGGTGCCCGCGTGACCTCGGCGATACGGGCCTTCACGAACTTCGTCTTGAACTCTTCCTGCGACTTCCAGTAGAAACGGTCCTCGTAGAGACCGAAGGTCCGGATGTCCATGTAGTAGATGAAGACATCGGTCGTAGGCGAAAGCTCCTTGATCTCCATCGCGAGGTTGGTCGACACGGTGCAGCAAATCTTGGAGCACCATTCCCGGCCGATCTGACGATCCCGCGAACCTACGCACAGCAGAATGGCCACGCGCTCGGGCACCCGGCCGTCGGACGGACAGGCGATTTTGCCGGCGGCTACCATCTGCTCGACCTGGGTGGTCGTCACCACGTCCTCGAACGACCCAAAGCCCCACTCGGGCTTGTTGATCGAATCAAAATGCGTAAAGCCCGTCGCCAGAATGACGGAGCCGCACGCCACGCTCGTCCCATTCGACAAGGTCGCCGTAAAGTTGCCGACTTCGCCCGTGAGCTTCGTCACCTTGGTGTCTTTGTAGACGGTGATGCCTTTGGCATCCTCTACACGCTTCACCATGCGCCCCATCGCGTCCCGTGCCCACTCCCCTGAGGGAACAAGCTTCGCATAACCCGACAATATGGGCGTGCCGCCGAGCTTTGCCGCCTTCTCGACCAACACCACCTTAGCGCCGCCACTAGCAGCGCTCGCCGCGGCTGCCAGACCTGCCGGTCCGGCCCCAACCACCAATATCGTGTTTTGCATCGCTTACGCCTTGCCCCCCAGAGCCAACTCAGGATTGTAGAGATACTCGATGTTGCCTTGCTCGACCTGCTTCAGGTATTTCTCGAAATCACCCTTCGCCTTGTTCCAGTCGATGCCCATCTTTTCGACGAGTTCTTCGCAAGGACTCGCATGCCATTGGAGCTGCACGATCTTGAATGGGTCCGCGCCGCAAGCCAAGGCGGCAAGCTGCACATCGGCCATGATCGGGATCTGGAAGTTCTGGCCATGTGCCTTACCGATCCACTGGTTCTTGTCCATGGTCGTGATACAACCGGTGTCGTTGCCGATCATGACATCGGCATTGGCCTCTTGGCGCGCCACCTTGATCTTGCGGTCCATGGTGAAGGAGCGCGTGAATTCGCGCTCCGAAATGATGTGCCGGAACCCAAAACCGCAGCAGTCATACCAGGTGGAGTAGTCGATGACCTGCGCACCCAAGGCCTGGGCCACGGCAGTACCAATAGCGGTACGGTTCCCGTTCAAGGTTTCCGCGTCATAGACCGCGTCTTCGTGGACCATCTTGTAGTAGTGGCAGGCGACATGCATCGTCACTCGAATATTCGACATATCGATGGTCTGGAGTTCCGACGCGATGCGGTTACGCATCACATGGACCCACTCCGAATAGTGCACGATCTCCTCCGGTATGACGAGCTTGCCGTCCACCAGACGGCCGAGCTTTCCGAGGATCTTCGTTACCTTCTCCCGCAGCTCCGACGACTCGATCAGATACTTACGGATCTCCTTGTAGTTCCCAAAAGAAGTGCCGCAATGGACGAGCGGGTAAAAGTGCCCAAGTTCGAAGCCGTGTTGCTTGCCCGATACATAGGCCTGGTGGAAATTACGGAGAAAAACCGCCGCCAGTGACTCTACGTTGCCGATTCCGGAACCATGGTAGTTCCAGGCTGTGCAAGATGTCTGATCGGTCTCGTCGAGATAATCCTTGCCGGGAACGAAACCGAATTTGTTCATGAACCAGAGAAGCGAGGTGGGGTATCCGGGGATGTTGCCGCACTGACCACACGATTTATGATGCCAGAGCTGCTTTGTGGGGATCTTCTTGTCCCAGCCAAAGAGGGTCTTGACCATCTTTGGCTCATGCCCGTCACCGATGCGATGGACGATGATCTGGCCGTCTTTCTCGAGCTCCCACATGTGCTCGCGAATGTCGTCCATGCGGTCGGCGAGATCGAGGGTGCGTCGGTCGACTTGCTTGCGGACCCATTCGGTAGCCTTGGCGGCGTCGGCACCAGAGAGCTGCGTCTGCTGGAAAAATGATCCGTGTCCGGCGATGCCCTGCCCATCGGTGTTATGGAATCCAGGCTTCATCGTACCTACGCCGGCGCCTGCCGACGTAGCATTATGGTTGCCGGGGCTCTGTTCGGTCGGTTTCATAAGTATCTCCTCACGGCTCTACTGCAGGGTGCTTTTAAAGACCAGACTTCCAAGTCCGACCGTTGTCAGTCGTCCTTCTGGTCCTCCTGGGCTTCCAGCCAATCGCTATAATCCTCGCGCTTCTCATCGATGAAGTCCTCGATAACGTCAAAGAGGTTCTCATCGACGATCTGGAGCGCGTCCATAACGCCCGTCATCTCCCAAATCGTATACATCTCCACCGAGGTCTTGAGCGAGACCTCCCAAGCGGTATCGGTGGTCTGTAAGGTCCGTACCGGGATGGCCTTCCGCAGGATCTTGAGATCCCCTTCGACCTTCTGGATGTTCGGACCCCAGTCCGGGAAGTGATCGGGCTGTATCATGTCCGGCGACAATTGGTTGCCGGTCGTAATGAGCTTCAGCATCACCCGGCCGAAAGGTCGGAGCACGTCCTTCGCCGACTGCATACCATGCTTGATAGATACTTCCCGCATGATGGCGATCAGTCCGCCCGGGGAATTCTTGAACGGGCAACGGGCCGCGCAGGTCATGCATTGGGCACAGGCCCAGATCTTCTCCTGCATGGCATCGTATATTTGTTCGACATTCTCGGTCCAAAGAAGTTGGACGATTTCGCGGGGACTAAAGTCGTAGAAGTGGGCGGCGGGGCAAGTGGCGGTGCAGATACCGCAGTTGAGGCATCCGTTCAGCTCATGATCGTAACGAAAATCATTGCGAATATCCTCATAAATCTCGCGCATCTCGGCATAGGTCGCCATGCTTGCTCCTTCGACGCTTCGGAATATTAGAATTTACTGATATCTTACCCGACGACACATCCGGAGTCTACTCCGGAGGGCCGTCACCGGGAAGCCCGTTAGGGGCCTACATGAAAAGGCAGATATCGGACTCGCCGGCGAACTCAAAAAACGTGGCCGCCCCGCCCATCTCGATGCCCGGGATGAAGTCGCTCGGGCTAAAGCCGAACAGGTCGACCGTCATCTGGCAGCCAATCATCTTCACATCGGCCTCGGCACAGAGATTGCGCAGGTCCTCAAGGCTCGCCACGCCCTTGGACTTCATCTTCTGCTTCATCATCGCCGTCATCATGCTCTGCATGCCAGGCAGGGCCTGAAGCAGGACCGGCATCGGCATCGGCATCGGCATGCCGGGGTTTCCAAGCGAGGTCACCTTCAGGTGATCGAGGCTCTTGCGGAGCAGTTGTAGGCCGTAGAAGGTAAAAAATATCTGGACATCATAGCCCAGGGCCGCTGCGGTCGAGGCCAGGATGAACGGAGGATAACCCCAGTCGAGGGTGCCTTTGGTAGCAATGATGGCGAGCTTTTTCGTGGACATAAAGATGTCTCCTGTTGACTGTCGTCAACTATGCCTTCTTACGCAGCACAAAGGTGAATTCGCCGTTGGCTTCCCCAGATTCGACAAGCTCGTTGCCAGTCTGTTTGGCAAAGGCCTGAAAATCTTTAATGGCACCCGGATCGGTTGCCACCACCCGCAGGGTTTGGCCGCCCGTGAGGTCATTCAGGGCCTTCTTGGTCCGCAAGATGGGCAGCGGGCAGTTCAGGCCCCGGGCATCAAGTTCCTTATCGCAAGTCGCCATGTGTTCCTCCGCATTACATGAGTATGAAAGTCCTTAAAACGGTCTGTTGCGTAAGGCGCGATGCCTACCGCTCGTCGCCACCCCTCGCCATCGATTCCCTACACCTTCCCTGCCGTCCCCCGCAAGGGCCAGACGGCGGACGCTAGGCCGGCGGCTCGCTGGGCACCGCCACGGGCAGGCCATGGCGCATCCAGGCGATAATGCCGCCTCGTAAATTATAGACCTTGGCATAGCCTTGTTGGCCGAGATACATACAGGCTTGTGAGGACCGGCCGCCGGATTGGCAGTAGAAAACCAGAGGCTGGTCTTTGTCAAGCCTGCTGGCGTTGACCGGCAGGAGGTGCAAGGGGATAGTCTTGGCGCCCGGGATGGCGCCCCGCGCCACCTCGGCGGGTGTACGCACATCGACTACGGTAACGGGCTCCGGGCTTTCGTGGAGCCATTTCTGCAAATCAGCCGGGTCCAGGTCCTGGAATGCGACCATAAACGATACGACCTCGCTATGTAAAAAAGTAATGAAATACTGATGGTTGCGCGCCAGCTTGCACTGTTTCCGCGCGCCATGCAAGCGTCCCGCGCCGAACGCCGCTCATTGCGGCCCCCAAGACTCCATGCTAGAGTCGCGCGGTTCCCTTCCCATGGAGGCTAACACCTTGAAAAAAGATGACTTCAAGCCCGACACCCGCTATACGGTGGCATGGCGTGACTATGAGGGTAAGGTCCGCCCAGCCAACCTCTACGTCTATCGCCTCTATGACAACTTCATGATTGCCCGCAAGACCGATCACAGCGGGTTCCTCTACAAGATCGGCTATGACCAGATCCTGAAGATCGTCAAGGAAACCCCGGTCAGCAAAGAGCTCCAGTTCCGCATCCCGGACGCCGTGCTGAAAGAGTCCTCCTGGAAGGACCGCACGGTCATGGAGCGCTATTCCACGTCCCCTGCCCTCGGCAAGTAAACGGACCGGCGCGCGAAGGGCCGGCGGCTTGGGCTCGCCCTGCTCGCCCTGCTGCCATCGAGCCCAGCCTTAGGCGGAATCGGGGACCTGCCCGATCTGGGGCACCCGTCGGCCGTCGTCATGTCGCGGGCCCAGCAGACGGCCTTTGGCGAGGCCTTCCTCGTCCACGCCAAAAAGGCCTTTCGCTTTGTGCATGACCCCGGCGCGGTAGCCTATGTGCGCCGCCTCGGACGGCGGCTCGTCGCCGCGAGCATGGATCCGCAGATCCGGTTTCACTTCTACATCCTAAAAAACCCGGTGGTGAACGCGTTTTCCGTGCCGGGCGGCTACGTCTTCGTCAATACGGGCGCGATTCTTGCCGCACGCAACGAAGACGAACTGGCCGCGGTCATGTCGCATGAAATATCGCACGACACGCAACGCCACATCCCCCGACTCATGGAGGTGGCTCACAAGCTATCGTGGGCGGCCCTGGCGGGGATGCTTGCCGGCGCGTTGTTGATGGGAACTTCCCAGTTCCAGAGCGGGGCCGCGGCCATGACGCTCAGTTCGGCCGGGGTCGCCGCCGAGACCTTGAAGCATCGCCGCGGTTACGAGTCGGAGGCCGACCACTTCGGACTGCGGACCATGGCCCGGGCCGGCTTCAACCCGCACGCCATGGCGGCCTTCTTCATGCGCCTTAAGACCTACGACCGCTTCATGACCGTCAATATCCCTGAATCCTGGCGCACGCATCCGGCGACCGACATTCGCATAGCCGAGGCCGAGAACCTCGCCGCGCGTTACCCGAACCGCCCCATACCCGACCGTCCGGGATTCGACCGCTTCCAAGCCATGCTCATCGCTCGTTCCGGCAGTCCCTATAGTGCCCACGCCCGACTCCTTGAGCAACTCGGCGGACGGGGAGATCCCGCGGCCATTCGTTATGGCGACGCCTTGGCGGATCTGCGCCTAGGACGGTACGCGCAGGCCCGGACGATACTCGCACAACTGATTCACGCAGACCCCGCCAGCGTGAGCGTGCGGCTGGCCGAGATCTCGCTCTTACGCGATACCCATCAGGCGCGCGACGCCCTACAAGACCTGCGCGCCTTGCAGGTCTTGCATCCCCACAGTCTCTGGATCGGCATCCTGACGGCACGCACCCTGCTCACCTTCGGGCGCACGGCCGAGGCGCATCGCCTGGTAAAGCGCTGGCTGGCACGCCGACCCTCCCGCCCCGCACTCTACCGTATCCTGGCGCGTATCTATGGGCGGCGTCACGACTATCTCCACGCCCACGAGGCCCTGGCCGAGGCCTTTTTCCTTGAGGGCAATGGGCGCGAGGCGTTGCGCGAACTCGCGCTCGCCAAGCCCTTTGCGACCGAGCCCTCCGCCCAAGACCGCCTAAAGACCCTCAAGGTCGCTTTCAAGGAAGGATGGGCGGCGCCCCCCGCCTTTCCCTGAGGGACCGGAGGGGCGCCCGGACGCGGTAGGCAGACCGATTATTCCCTTGACGGGCGCGCGTAGCGCTCGCTATGGTTAAAAATGGCGGCCGGCGCTTTGCGTCCGCCCTGACTATAAAAAGATCTACAAACAGCATTACTAGGAGGAAGCATGGGCACTATGACCGCGTTACGCGCGGCGCGGGGACTTGTGATCGGCGCGGGACTCTTGTTTGCGCCCCTGGCCTTAGCCGCCGGCCGCGCCCCCACCCCGAAAGAATGCGCTGCGCATCCCACCAACCCGGCCGTAAAAGGCGGTTGTATCGTTATTAACCGGAGTCTCGGCAACTGCATGGCCTGCCATGTCATCGCAGGGACCAGCATGGACGGAAATATTGGGCCCGCGCTACGCGACGTGCGCGCGAACTTCCCAAACAAGTCCGCGCTTTTCGAGCAAATCTACGATCCCACGATCAACGACCCGCACACCGCCATGCCGCCTTTTGGCAAGGATCACATCCTGAGCAAGGCGCAGATCCGCGAGGTCGTCGATTTCCTCTGGACCCTATAAACCTTCCGATGACAGGATGACCTAATGAACCTTCCACGTAGAACCTTTTTGAAACAGGCGTTCTCCGGTTCGGCCCTCGCGGTGGCCGCCGGGGCGGGGCTCCTGCGCCCCACAGCGGCCTTGGCCCGTAGCTTCCCGACCTGGCCGCAGGC
>JAKAXM010000009.1 GCA_021816625.1 Pseudomonadota bacterium
TATGGGCCCCCGCGTCCGCCCCGCGGTGGGCGGCCGGGTCCACGCCGCGGCCACCCGCATGGCCGAAACCGCCGAGACCGCCGAGACCGCCGTCAAGGGCCCCCAGGGGGCTAAGCCTGGGCCCGCGGTCCCTGGAATCCGGTCCGCCCAGTGCGGCCGGGTTCTTTTAGGATCGGATCAGTGGCGCTTGGCCGGCGCGTGCCACGACGCGCGCGGCCTTCGGCCCCTTGCGGGCGGCGCGTTGCACGAGTGGGTCCTGGTCATTCAGGAGCGCGGCGCGTAGCGTCTCCGGTAGGGCGGGGTTGCGGGCCGCGAAGTAGCGGACGTTGGGGTCGCGGTCGCTCGCGCACAGCGCCAGCTGTTCCGGGCTGAGATCGGGCCGCTTGGCGATACATAACCGTATGACGTGGTCATCATCGGCGAGCAGTACCGCGACCTCGGCGGCGCTCAGGTCCGCCCGGCGCGCAAAATAGCAGCGCACCTGCATCCATTGCTCGTGATGGAGGATGAACCTACGCTCCTCGGGGCTTAGGTGCTCGCGTAAGGCCAGCGCGAGACGGTCTTCGAGCGGGAGCGCCTTATATGCCTTTTCCGGGGCGTTTGCGTGTCCTTCGCGACCGTATGCCATAACCCATTATGCCACAGCGCTGACTAGCGTCCGAGGTGTCGGTGTGCGGGCATGGCGACCCGGCCCGGCCCGCTGCTCTTATTGAAAATCAGCCCGGCGAGGGCCATATTTCCGTATCTATGACAAAACTTCTGTCCAGGGCGCGACGCATGGTCTCGGGGGGCCTCGTGATCGGTATGTGTCTTACGCCTTATGGCCCCGCCATGGCGGCATGCGACCCCGCCTGTCCGCCGGCCCATATCCACATTCCCTGGATGGCGTGGCCATTGCCTGCGAAAAAGCCCACATTGATCGAGCTCTTGAACCCGCCACCCAGCACCTATGCCAGCGCAGAACGCGGGCAATCGGCGGGGGGCGGTGCCCTGAGCAGTCTGGGCCAAGCCCTCGTCATCAAGCCTGATCTCGGCGCCTGCCAATCCTTCGCGCATGGCTGTCACGAGGGCGCCATTGTCACCATGCCCCACAATGATGTCATGCAGACCATGGGCGCAGGACTCGGGATGCGCGTGGGCCGGCTTCGCTTTGAATACGCCTATGGTTTGCACACGGGCGCGAACTTCATTGGTATCAGGAGCCCGATCCCTTAACGCCGATGAGCACCTTACCTTACGTCGTCGACGGCACCGCCGAGACTTTCTCGCGATTGGTGCTCGAGAATTCCCGCAAAGGTCTGGTGGCTGCCAACTTTTGGTCGCCGCGCGCGGGACCGTGTCTCGTCCTGATGCCTCGTCTCGTGCGCGTCGCGCGCGAATACGGCGGCCGTTTTCTGCTCGTCATGATCGATACCGACCAGTACGGTGAATTGGCCGTACGCCTTCACGTTCGCGCCCTGCCCCTGCTATGCCTGTTTCGGGGCGGGGAGATCATAGACAGGCTCCAGGGGGTCGTCTCCGAGGTCGAGATCCGTACCTTTTTTGGCAAGCACCTGCCCGGTCCCGAGGCCGTCATGCATGCTCACGTCGCCGGTGACACGGCGCGTGCGGCGCGCCTAGCGGCCGAGGACGCCCTGTCCCGGCCCGATGACCCACTGGCCGCGCTGCGTGTCGCAAAACTCCTGGTTCTCGATAAACGACCGGCCGAGGCCTTTGCCCTGCTCGATGCCTTGCCCCCTGCGCTCCAGCAAGGCGAAATCGCCGATCTGCACGCCCATCTGGCCCTGATGCTCGAAGCCGCCCGCAAGCTGCCTCCCGCTGATGCGCGTCTCTCGGAATCCGAGCAGATTTTTCATAGGGCCGCGTGCGCCGCCGCCGGCGACGATTATGAGACGGCTTGTCGCGAGCTGCTGGCTTGCGCTGCGACGGACCCCGACTTCCGTTCCGGCCTTGCCCACCGGTGCGCACACGCCCTTGGCCGGCTCCCGTTGCCTCAGGATGTACGCCAACGGCTTCATGCGCTCCTGGAAACGCGTCCTTAGTGGCGCGCGTGGGAGCGGGACACGGCGCCCCGATCGAGGCGTTGATCGGTCGGTGTCTCGGTTTTTTTGTCGACACCTTCACCACTGTGTTTGATCACCGCATTGATCTGTCCCCCGAGGAGCAGGACGAGGCCGCCCAAGTACATCCAGGTCAGCAACACAATGACTGCGCCTATCGATCCATAGGTTTTGTTGTATGAACCAAAGTTGTTGACATAGAAGGCAAAGAGGAGCGAGCTTGCGATCCAGCCGACGACTGCGAATATTGAGCCTGGGGTGAGCCAGCGCCACTGTTGGCGAACATTGGGCGTGAAGTAATAGAGCAGGGCGACTGCCAGGATCGCGGTAAATAGCAGGATAGGCCAGCGGATGACGTCGATTACGATCGGGATTAAATGCATCCCGAGGTGGCGGGCTACAAACTCGGCAGCTATGGGACCGAAGAAGAAGATCGCAAACGCCATCATAAATATGAGCGCGAGCCCCAAAACCAGCAGTAATGCCATCAATATCACCCGCCAGTAAGGTCGCTCCTCGCGCACGCCGTAGGCCTGGTTCAAGCCGGCGCTTATGGCCGTTACGGCGTTACTCGCGGAATAAAGCGCAAAGGCTGCGCTAAACGACAAAAGCCCCCCTTGATGTTGATGGAGGATGCCCTCGAAATTGCCTTTGACGAGCGTGAGGGCCTGTGTCGGCAAGATCTTGGCAAGCACGCCCAGCACCGTGTGCGTGCGGTGCTTCATGGGGAGGTAGGCGAGTAGGGACGTGAGAAAAAGCAGGGACGGGAAAAGCGACAGAAAGAAATAATAGGCAAGCTGTGCGCTATAACCCGTAAGCCCATTTTCGCCCGTAGCGGCCCCTACGCGTTTTACAAGACCATAGGCGCCGAGATGAGACATCGTTGCCGTCGGGGATGCCCGGTCATCCTTTAATGTCATGGGGTAAAGCATAGCTAGGCCCCGGCTTATCCCAGAAGGGGCCATTGGTCCCGCGTGGTTCTAGGCGTTGCCGAGCCCCATCACGGCGGTTCGCTCGGCCGCGGCAAAATCGAGCATACGCAAAACCGGCTCAAGGGCGCGCTTGCGGATGCCTTCCTCGATATGGATCTCATGCCGGCCGGCCGCCAGCCCCTCCTCGAGGGAGGCGAGACTGTTCATGGCCATCCACGGGCAATGGGCGCAGGATTTGCAGGTGGCCCCGTGTCCGCCCGTGGGGGCTTCGAGGAATTCTTTCCCGGGCGCGGCTTGGCGCATCTTGTAGAGGATGCCGTTGTCGGTGGCCACGATAAAGCGCTGGGTGGCCCGTGTGCGCGCCGCCTCGATCATGGCGCTGGTCGAGCCCACCATATCGGCGAGCTCCACGACCGCCGCTGGCGATTCGGGGTGGACGAGGACGTCGGCATCGGGGTAGCGTTTTTTTAGTTCCAGCAGGGCCTGGGCGCGAAACTCGTCGTGAACGATGCATGAGCCCTGCCAAAGCACCATGTCGGCGCCGCTTTCGCGCCTCACATAGTCGCCGAGGTGGCGATCCGGGGCCCATAGGATCTTTTCGCCGCGGCGCTTTAAGTAGTGGGCCAGCCGCAAGGCGATACTCGATGTAACCACCCAATCCGCGCGTGCCTTGACGGCCGCGCTCGTGTTGGCATAAACGACCACCGTACGGTCGGGGTGGGCGTCGCAAAAGGCGCTGAATTCGGTGACCGGGCAGCTCTCGTCCAGCGAGCATGTCGCTTCCAGATTAGGCATGAGCACACGCTTTTCCGGGTTCAGTATCTTGGCGGTCTCGCCCATGAAGCGTACGCCTGCGACCACCAGGGTTTGTGCCGGATGTTCGTGACCGAAGCGGGCCATGTCGAGCGAATCCGAGACATAGCCGCCCGTCTCTTCCGCGAGGGCCTGGAGATCGGCGTCCGTGTAATAATGGGCGACCAGTACGGCGTCTTCTTCTTTCAGCAGTTTCTTGATACGCCTTATGCGTTGGGCCCGGTCCCACTCGCTTGCCGGGCGCCCCACAGACAAGGGCCCCGTTACCGCCACGTTTTTCTTCATGATCTTGCCTCCGAGCCCATACTGGCGGACTCGTTTTTGCTGTCGGTTGGTCAGGAAGCGTCCCCCGCCCGCGTGCTCTTGACCCGCACGCCTGAGCCATCGGGGTGCGTGGGGCGATTCCGGCCTAACAAGAACCCCGGCCCCGTCTTGCCCCGCGGGCCTTGCGTCCGGCCTACGGCCGCGTGCGTGGGGCGTGATCGCGGAGTCTTGGCAAGGGTCTAATGGACATCATAAGAGCACGCTACCCCCAAGCTCCGGCGCCCGTCAAGGGCCGTGCGGCTTGAGCCGTCACCGGCCCTGTCTGGCCTTGCCGCGTGCTATTCCGGGCGGTCCGGTGGCGCTACAATGGGGCCATGCGTTTCTGTAGCCACTGCGGGGGGGATCTGAGCCGACGCGTGCCGGAAGGCGATTCGCGCCCCCGCGACGTCTGCGACCGTTGTGCCACGATCCACTATGAAAATCCCAAGGTCGTAGCAGGCTGTTTGGCGACCTGGGAAGACCGCGTGCTGTTGTGCCGGCGCGCTATAGAGCCGCGGCGGGGTCTTTGGACCCTGCCGGCGGGCTTCATGGAAAACGAGGAAACCACGAGCGAGGCGGCCGCACGCGAGACGTGGGAAGAGGCCCGTGCGCGCGTCGAGATCGAAGGTCTTTATACGCTTTTTAATCTTCCGCACATAAGCCAGGTCTATATGATGTTTCGTGCGCGTCTCTGCAATCTCGACTTTGGGCCAGGCGTTGAGAGTTTGGATGTGGCCTTGTTTTCCGAAGACGAGGTCCCCTGGGATGCGCTCGCCTTTCCCGCCGTCCGCGAGACCCTGAAGCTCTATTTCGCAGACCGCGGGCAGGCATTCTACCCGTTTCGCGCAGGCGATCTCATCCGGGCTGGCGAGGGTAGCGAATACAAAGTGCATTTCCTGCGGTCCTCTTGAAATCCGAGGCCTTTGTCCCCACCCAAGGCGTGGCTTGCATGGGGTCGCGGCGGTGTTCGCTTGTTGCGATCTACCTATGGACCGATATGGCGCCGCTTGCCTTGAAGGGTAGGGGCGGGCCGCCGGCCCCGACCCGCGGGTAGTGCAGTTGTCCGGTTGACTCAACGCTTACGCTCAACGACTAGGAGAATCACCTTGGAAAAATACGTCTTGCCAGAATTGGATTATGATTACGGCGCGCTCGAACCCCACATATCGGCGAAGATTCTGGAGCTCCACCACGGCAAGCACCATCTCGCCTATGTCAACGGCGCCAACCAGGCCCTGGAGGGCTTGAAGGAGGCCCAGGAAACGAAAAACTTCTCCCGCGTGGCTGCCCTCGAGCACGCCCTTGCCTTTAACCTGTCGGGCCATATCCTGCATTCGCTGTTCTGGAAGAACCTTTCGCCCAATGGCGGTGGCAAACCTACGGGCGCGCTGGCCCAGGCCATCGACCGCGATTTTGGCTCCTTCGAGGGCTTGAAGGGACAGTTCGTGAACGCCGCCATGACAACCATGGGCTCGGGTTGGGCCGCGCTCGCCTGGGATCCGGCCGGCCGGCGGCTGATTACGACCGAGATTCACGACCACCAGTCGGAAATGACCCCGGGCGCGGTACCGATCATGGTCCTGGACGCCTGGGAACACGCCTATTATCTGCAATATCAGAATGATAAGGCCAAGTTCTTCGAGGCCATCTGGAACCTTTGGAACTGGAAGGACATAGGTGAGCGTTACAACAAGGTGCAGGCCATGGACGTGGGCCTGGCCTCGGCCACGACATCGAAGAAAGGCGGCGCCAAGGTGTAAGGCGGCGCGGGGGCGGGCCGGAACCGGACCGCCCCCTATCGTTTTCCGGCGGACCTCGGTACACTTTGGATCAAGCAGGGCCTGCCGTGCTCGCTGTCAAAACCACACCGGATGCCCTCCCTTTCTCCCACGTTTAAGGACTAGGAGTTCACATGTCTAAGAGGTACGCCGCACTGGCGGCCATGATGGGCTGTCTATTGGCGGCCCCCGTTCTCGCCAAGGGGCTCTCCCCCAAGGCGCAACTGAGCTACAGTCTCGGTTACCAGTTCGGCCAAAATGTCCGTAACAATGGCATTGCAGTCGAGCCAGAGATATTTACGCGGGCGATCAAAGATGCCCTGACCGGGGCCAAGCCGCTTTTGGCGCCCGCCCAGATGGCGGAGGTCGTCGCGAAGTTCCAAAAGGAGATGCAGGCGCATAACCTTGAGATGCTCAAGGCCTTGGGAGAACGGGAACAGGCCGCGGGTCGCGCATTCCGCGCCAAGTTCGCAAAGCAACCTGGCGTAAAGACCCTTTTGGGTGGCGTCGAGTACAAGGTCATAAAGGAAGGCCATGGACAGCGCCCGACCCTCAAAGACACGATCGTGACCGATTACTGGGGCCGGTTCATAAACGGCCATCTGTTTGCCACCAACCAAAAGACCGGCAAGCCCGCGGTGTTCCCCTTGGACGGTTTGATTGCCGGACTGAAGGAGGCCATCGTACTGATGCCGGTCGGCTCGACCTGGCAGATCGTGGTTCCAGGCCACCTGGCCTATGGGGCGCAGGGCCGTCCCGCGATCCCGCCCAACACCACGCTTGTCTTTACGGTTCATCTGCTCGGGATCAAGTAACCAGAGCCGTGTGATATCCGTCACGAAAATAGGGGCCGCACGGCCCCTATTTTTTTGATCCGCATCTGGCAGTAGACGGTCTACCTCATAGGTCGCACATGCGTCGCCTGCATGCCCTTCTGGCTGCGTGTACTTTCGAACTCAACCGCTTGGCCCTCCGCCAGATTGCGAAACCCCTCCCCTTGGATGGCCGAATAATGCACAAAGACGTCCGGACTGCCGTCTTGTGGAGAAATGAACCCAAAGCCCTTCGCCTCGTTGAACCACTTTACCGTTCCCATGCGCATCTGCGTTGTTCCTTTTTCATGATGATAGAAATGTTCAGGGGTACGTACCCGACTGGACCGTTGTACTGTAGCCTGCAGTTTGGCGCCAAGACACCAGCGAAAGTCCGAGAGACCGTGATCTCACGGCCGGAAAATACCGGGGTCAGGGGGCATTATCGCCGTGGCTGTGCAGGATCTGGCCCTGCTCGTCTGTGACGACGACTGCGACCGGGACGCCCCTTCTTACGCTCTCTGTCACCACGCAATAGTTTTGAAATAACTCGAGGCAGCGCGGGGTCGCATGCGGGGCTATGAGGACGACATCGATTCCCGCAATGCGCAGGCGGCCCGCTTCATCGCGCTCAAGGCGGCCTTGAGCCCGGCTTTTTAGGGGGCGCCCAGGGACCCGGGCCTTGGCGAGACAAAAGACGAGACTTGCCATGAGGCAATTGGTCACGGCGGCGGCAAGAAGCTGAGCCGGGTCAGGCCCTACTCCGCCGCCGCGCGGAGGCGGTTCGTCGGTCGTCAGATCGCCGGGAGCGAAGTGGACGCTGAAGCGGTAATCCTCGATCTGCTCGATCTCTACGCTGAAGGTCTGCTGCGACATGCAAAGTTCTCCTAAGGCTTGCCCGGGCAGGCTTTGCTCGGCAGTATATCGGCCCATGAGCAATCCCCTAGCGCAGTCTTTGCAGGGCCCCTGGCCGGCCGCTTTTTGGCGCGGCCTGCGGCGCATCCTGCCGGCCGACGGTTTGTTGCAAAAGCCCCTCGATGTCGCGGCGTATGAGTGCGACGGGCTGCCGGTCTACCGTGCCCGCCCCGCGGCCGTAGTTTTACCCCGCAATGCCGTCCAGGTGGGGCAGGTCCTGGCCCTGTGTTCCGAATACGGGGTGCCGGTGGTGCCCCGCGGCGCCGGCACCGGGCTCTCGGGCGGGGCCCTGCCGCATCCCGAGGGCATCGTCTTGGGGCTTGCGCGCCTAAATCGCATACTGGCGATCGATCCCGAAGGGCGGCGCGCCGTGGTGGAACCGGGCGTGCGCAATCTGGCGGTCTCCGAGGCGGCAGCGCCCTTTGGCCTCTTTTACGCGCCTGATCCCTCCTCGCAGATCGCGTGCACCATCGGCGGTAATGTGGCCGAGAACGCCGGGGGCGTGCACTGCCTCAAATACGGTCTTACCACCCACAATGTCCTGGCGCTCAAGTTCTTCACGGCCGACGGCGTATTGCATGAGGTCGGGGGCGCCACGGGCGAAGGCCCGCTGGATCTCCTGGCGCTCATGACGGGCTCGGAGGGTCTCTTGGGGGTGGCTGTGGAGGTGACGGTACGGCTGCGCCCGCGCCCGCCGGCCACGGTCGCTTGGCTTGCTGCCTTCCGGTCGCTGGCCGATGCCGCTGCAAGCGTAAGCCATGTCGTGTCCGATGGCCTGGTGCCGGCGGGCCTCGAGCTCATGGATACGCTCGCCCTGCAGGCCGCCCAGGATTACACCCGGATTCCCTACCCAGCGGGCGCGGCGGCGGTGGTATTGGCCGAGGTGGACGGCGACGAGGCCGCGGTGACGCAAGACGGCGAACGGCTCCGCGAGATATTCCTGGCGCACGGGGCCTTTGCCTTACAGGAGGCCGTGAGCGATGAGGACCGGCGCCGGCTATGGCTCGGCCGTAAATCCGCGTTTCCCGCGGTTGGCCGGCTGGCACCCGATTACTACTGTATGGATGGCACCATCCCGCGCCGCGCGCTCGTCCCGGTGCTCGCGGCGATCGCCGTACTCTCGCGTGACTATGGGCTACCGGTCGCCAACGTCTTCCATGCCGGCGACGGCAATCTCCACCCCCTGATCTTGTACGATGCCGCTCAACCGGGGGAGCTTGCGCGCGTGGAGGCGCTTGGTGCCGAGATCCTACGCGTCTGCCTCGCGCACGGCGGGGTGATCAGCGGTGAGCATGGGGTGGGGGTCGAGAAGCTTGATGGCATGTGCGCGCAATTTTCAGCGGCCGAACTCGCGACCTTCCATGCCCTGAAAGCGGCTTTCGATCCCCATCACCTCTTGAACCCCGGCAAGGCCGTGCCCACGCCGGCCCGCTGTATCGAGCCTGGTGGTATGCATGTCCATGGTGGCCGTCTTCCGTTTTCCCATCTCGAGCGTTTCTAGGGAGACCGCGTGGTAAGCCATGACGATACCGAAGGGCTGGTCGCAGCCGTCCGTGCCGCGTACGCGTCGGCTGACCCGCTCGAGATTAGAGGCGGCGGAACCCGCCGTCACCTCGGGCGCGCCCCGTCCGGCACCGCGCTGTCGGTAGGGGGTCATAGTGGTCTTGTCGAGTACGACCCGTCTGAATTCGTGGTGACGGTGCGGGCCGGTACGCGGGTGGACGAACTGGCAGCGCGGCTTGCAGAAGCCGGACAGGTCCTGGCCGTGGATGTCCCCCGGCTGGGGGCGGCGTCAACGATCGGCGGGGCGATCGCCACAGGGTTGAGTGGCCCGAGCCGTCCCTATACGGGTGCCCTGCGCGATATCGTATTAGGCGCGCGCGTCATCTCCGGCACGGGCGAGGTCTTGAACTTCGGTGGCCGGGTTCTAAAGAACGTCGCCGGCTTCGACGTCTCGCGGCTCATGGTGGGCGCCTACGGGACCCTAGGGCTTATCCTGGATGTGACCTTGCGGCTCGCACCGCGTCCCGAGGTCGAAGAGGTGCGGCAGTTGGCGTGCGCATGGCCGCAGGCGCGGTCCGCCCTCGCGGCCTGGGAGGCGGCACTTCCCTTGTCGGGGGCTTGCTACGAGCGTGGTGTATTGTCGGTGCGCTTGAGTGGGACGGAGCGGCGCGTGGCGAAGGCCCGCGCCGTCATCGGTGGCGACCCCGGGGCGCTTACGGTCTTTACGCACCTGCGCGATCTCAGCGGTGATTTTTTTGCGCAGGGAGGCGACCTGTGGCGCTTGCTCGTGCCCCCCGATGCCCCCTGGGATCCCGTGGAGACCGTGATCGATTGGGGGGGCGCGCAGCGCTACTGGATGTGGGCGGGCGAGGTGAGCGCCGTCTATGCCCAGGCCCAGGCCGCCCGCGGACAGGCGATGCGCGTCTGGGGGCGGGACCGGGGGGCGAGTCCCTGGGCCACCCCTCCCCCGGCCACGCAGGCGCTCATGGCACGGGTGAAGGCGGCGCTTGATCCGCGCGGGATCCTAAACCGTGGGCGTCTGTATCCGGATTGGTGAGCGCTGCATAGACCAGATCGATCCAGTGGCGTACGGGTATGTTCCCCTGGCCGGCCAGATGCTGGAGGCAGCCCACGTTGGCGGTAACGATGAGTTCCGGTGCCTGAGCCGTGAGGGCCTTCCATTTGCGGCGCCCCAGGGCTCGCCCCCAGCGGGGATGGCGCAACGAATAGGGGCCGGCGGAACCACAACACAAGGCCGCCTCTGCGACCGGCACTAGGGTGTGCCCCAAGGCCTTCAGGATGGCCTCGACACGAGCCGCCCCCTTCAGGGCATGTTGCAGCGAGCAGGGCGCGTGCCAGGCGATGCGGCGCCGGGCCGAGGGGGGTAGCGGCGGCAGGACCGCGGGGTCGATGAGTTCTGCGATCTCGCGCACTGCGGCCCCGGGGCCCTGCCCGGGCGCATCGGGCGTTGCCAAAAGCCTCGGATAGTCTTTGAGGAAGGCGGTACAGCCCGTGGCGGTGCTCACGAGTCCGTCGTAGGCCCCCGCGGCGTAGAGCGCCAGGACCTCCTGGGCATCGGCGCGCCCCTGCTCGTGGGCGTGCAGATGGTAAGGAAGGGCCCCGCAGCAGTGGGGCCCGATGGCGCAGGCGCTGATACCGAGGTGGTCTAAGATGATCGCGGCCTTGATGTCCAAGGTCGGCAGCAGGGCCGGTTGCACGCAGCCCTGTAAGAGCGCGACCCGGCGCGCATGGCGGGCTACAGGCCACACGAGCCCGGCCTCCGCGGGGATGATCCGGCGCTTCCAAGCCGGCGGGGCGAGCCGCCGCGCACGGCGGGCCATACGCAGCACCGCCGCCAAGGGGCGGCGCGCGCCGAGTGCCGTCGCTAGCGCCCGATCTCGGATGCGCTCGTGCCACGGCCGCAGCTCCTGCGTGTGTTCGCGCACGATGTCGAGGATTTCGGTATAGGGTACGCCGGCCGGGCAGGTGGTCTCGCACGAACGGCAGCTCAGGCAATGGTCGAGCGGCGTAAGATCGGCGCCCTGAGCCGTGCCGGCGAGCACGTTGTTCATGAGATAAAGGCGTCCGCGCGGCCCCTCGCGTTCGTCGCCCGACAGCGTATAGGTCGGGCACGTGGCGTTGCAGAAGCCGCAATGCACGCAGGCCCTTAAGCGGGCCCGCGCATGGGTGAGGTGGTCAGGAGCGGCGCTCGGCGACTCGGATTCGAATGGATTGCTCATAGGATGTCGGCGCCCGTATACTGCGGGCATAGTAATGGGCGCGGCGGCCCCAGGTCAAAGCCGCCGCACGGCCGGGCCCCGCCCGACCGATCTCGCCTTTACGGGAGGGAAGACCGCCAAGGACTGGGACTTCAGGATTCAGTATGACGACGATTGTGGTGGTTCGTAAGGGGGCTACGGCGGTAATAGGCGCCGATACCTTGGGCACTTACGGCGATCAGCGCGAGTCGGCGACCTTCATCAAGAACGCAAGCAAGTTGATCTGTGTCGACAATACGTGGCTTGCGGCCACCGGTCATGCGGCCATGGACATGGCGCTGCGCAACATCTTCGCCGAAACCTCCTGTCGCCGCTCGTTCAAGGATGTGAACGATATCTACAAGACGAGTCTCCAACTGCACGGCATCTTGAAGGATAATTATTTTCTAAGGCAGGATGGCGACAATAGCGAGGACGCCTTCGAGTCCATGCAGGTCAGCCTGCTTATTGCCAATGCTAACGGCATCTTCGGTGTCTGCTCGAAGCGCACGGTGCTCGAGTACACCAAGTTCTACGCCTTTGGATCGGGTGAGCAGTACGCCCTTGGGGCCATGCATGCCGTCTACGATCGCGAGGAGGATCCCGAACAGATCGCCCGGGCCGGACTGGAGGCGTCGATCGCCTTCGACACGGGTACCGGGGCGCCGATCGAGATCCGGCGTATCGCCCTCAAGGCCTGACCTAGGCCCGCCTACGGGTCCCACGACTCGGCGCAAGGTCTGATAACGGGACATGTGCCCCCTAGAGTGGGGCCATTCCCGAGATCACATGGGTTCAAATCAATGACCGCCCGGAAAGGGTAGTGTCGAGGGCGAAGCTAACGCCGGCCTGCCAGCAGGCATTCTTGCTCTGCGACGGCAGCCCGGCTCGCCTGAACCGGGCTCAGGTTGTTTCCGGCGGCGAGGGTGCCGGGCGATACTACCGGGATGCGCGGCGACAGCCAGCGTTCCGCAAGGGTCGTCTTACCGGCGCCGTTCGGGCCGGCAACGGTCCAGAGTTGCGACATCGGATATCCCGGATAACGGATAGCTTGCCGTCAGTGCTCACCGATACCAGTTGCTTGCGGCCGTCCGCATACTTCTTTACCAGACCGTCCGTGAAACGCGCATCCCCGTAGTAGAGCGGGCGGCCGGCGTCGAGATGCTGCTGCGCCGCTTGGCCGTCATCGCTCGCCAGCGCCCGCTCCAACTCCCGCGAGGAGAGGAAGGACTCAACTTGCCTTTGCGACGGCGTTGGCGTGGACATATTGCCCCCTGCCCGGGAATGAAGCCCCATTCACCGCAATCGTAACTGTCTTGGTTTTTAAGATACCGAGGCTCTCGAATCCCGTCAATTACGAGTGCAGGTTTCGCAACACCGCATCACGTCGATCGAGAAAGAGGGGAACCAATCACCGCCTCCCGTTACCCGTCTTTTCCAATGCCTGGCGCTATGGCGCCCCCATACCGCCGGGCCCGATGACCCGCGGGGCCCTAGGCGATTGGCTGCCCATGAATCCGCCGGTCTCGGCGCTGACCCTCACAGGGGCAGAGATCGAGAGCCTGCGCGAACAGAACCTGGGGCGCACCTTCGTGGCCGATCCCTTCCCGTAAATGGGGGGGGTTATGTGAAGTGGGCTATCGGTTTGCAGGCCTACGTGAAACTCGAAAACCCGCCCGGCACGGGTGTCCAGGCCGTCTTCGTCGGTGCGCACGCCGTGCGCGACGACGCGTTACGAGGCCTGTTTCCTGACCGAGCAGACGGTCCCGCCGGGTTTTGGGGAAAACCGTCGCGCCCCGGGTTTAACGGCCGCCGATGTCCTCTGCCGTTATGTCGGCGCCCGGTGCCGCCTAAGCCCTGAGTTCCACGGGATGTACTGCCTCATCTAGCAGGGCCCTATCCCGGGTGGAAATTCCCGCGCAAGGCCGGTATTGTGACCCCCAAAGGAGTGGGTATGGCAGGCACGGTTTATATCAAGACCTACGGTTGTCAGATGAACGAGTACGACTCGCAGCGGCTCGCGGATCTGTTGTGGGAGACCGAAGGCCTAAGGCGTGTCGATGACCCGTCCGGCGCCGACGTCTTGCTCGTGAACAGCTGTTCCGTCCGGGAGAAGGCCCAGGAAAAGCTCTTTTCGGATCTCGGGCGCCTAAACGAGTGGAAGGGCCTGCGGCCCGGCGTCCTGATCGGCGTCGGCGGATGCGTGGCGAGCCAGGAGGGCGAGGAGATTCGCCGGCGCGCCCCCTATGTGGACCTCGTCTTCGGCCCCCAGACCGTGCATCGCGTGCCCGAACTCTTGCGCGATGCCCGGGCCCGGCGTCCGCGCGTCGATATCGCCTTCGTGGAGATGGAAAAGTTCGATCGGTTGCCCGAACCGCGCGCCGACGGGCCGCGCGCCTTCGTTTCGGTTATGGAGGGTTGCAGCAAGTACTGCAGCTTTTGTGTCGTCCCCTATACCCGCGGGCAGGAGTTCAGTCGATCCTTCGACGATGTCTTAGCCGAGATCGCGATCTTGGCGTCTCAGGGTGTCCGCGAGGTCACCCTCCTTGGACAGAACGTGAATGCCTACCGCGGCCTGCGTCATGATGGCACTACTGCGGATCTAGCAACCCTCATTGCCTATGTCGGCGAGATCGAAGGTATCGGCCGGATCCGTTTTACGACCTCCCACCCACTCGAATTTGGCGACAGCTTGTTGCACGCCTTTGCCACCGAGGACAAGCTCGTAGGCCACCTGCACCTGCCGGTCCAAAGCGGGTCCGACCGGGTACTTGCCGGTATGAAGCGCGGGTATACGGTAGCCGAGTATCGCGAGAAGGTGGCCCGGCTGCGTGCCATCCGTCCGGATATCAGCCTCACGACCGATCTCATCGTGGGCTTTCCCGGCGAGACTGAGGAGGATTTTGAGGCCACCCTGGATTTGGTCAGGGAGATGAGGTTCGATTTGTCCTATAGTTTTTCCTACAGTCCGCGCCCAGGGACCCCGGCTGCAGACCTCGTGGACGATGTCCCACCTGCGGTGAAGGCCGAGCGCTTGGCGCGCGTACAAGCCCTAAATCTCGAGCAGGCCGTTGCCTTTAGCCAACAAATGGTGGGACGCACGGAGCGCATCCTCATTGACCGGATGGCGCCCCGCGGCCGCGGCGACCTGTCGGGACGCACCGAAAACAATCGCGTGGTCAACTTTCCTGGTGCCAATCCCGATTGGATTGGGCATTTTGCGACTGTCGAAATTATAGAAGCACGCCCGAACTCTATGCGTGGGCGTCTCATCGCTGTTGAGGATGAGGATTCATTAATCACACCGAAGTCCATGGAGGCCGCCATTCCTTGAGCACCAAACCCCAGGCCATACAATTCAGTGTCCAACCTCCCGACAGCGAACGACTGTCACGTCTTTGCGGTCAACTTGACGAGCATCTTCGGCAAATCGAAGGCACCCTAGGTGTCGAAATCGCCAATCGCGGTAATCAGTTTCGTATAACCGGCCACCGGGATCAGGCGCGCCATGCGCAGCGTCTGATTACCGCCCTTTATGCCGTTACCGGTCAATCACAGGCTATTACGCCTTCGGGGGTCAACATGGCGTTGAAGGAAGCTTCGAAGATCCGCGATGAACACGAACCGCCCTTGGAATTGCGCATGCCCAAGCAGCGCGTCCATGGCCGGACCGACGCGCAACGCGATTATATTCGTAACATACTGACCCACGACGTGACGTTCGGAGTGGGTCCGGCTGGTACCGGGAAGACCTTTTTGGCCGTCGCTTGTGCGGTGGAGGCCCTCGAGAGCGGGCGCGCCCAACGCCTGGTCCTGGTGCGCCCAGCGGTCGAGGCAGGGGAGCGTTTGGGGTTTTTGCCCGGGGATCTCGAACAAAAGGTGGATCCTTACCTGCGCCCCCTCTATGATGCCCTGCACGACATGCTCGGACCCGAGAGGGTCGCCAAGCTGATTGAGAAAGCCGTGATCGAAGTGGCGCCGCTTGCCTTCATGCGCGGGCGAACGCTCAATGAGTCTTTCATTATCCTCGATGAGGCCCAGAACACGACCGGCGAGCAAATGAAGATGTTTTTGACGCGGCTTGGTTTCGGGTCGACTGCGGTCATTACCGGCGATGCGACGCAAATCGATCTTCCGCGTCCCGAGTTGTCGGGATTGCGGCAGGCCCTTGACATTTTGCGTGATGTGCAGGGGATTGCGGTATCGCGATTTGCAAGCGGCGACGTGGTTCGTCATCCGCTCGTGCAACGCATCGTCGAGGCCTACGAGGCGCACGAGCGCGCGGATTAGCGGTGCTGCGTCTACAACTCGATTTGGTGCTCGCATGCGCGGGCGACGGCGTGCCGGCGCGCAAGCACTGGGTACGTTGGGGCAGGGCGGCGCTCGCGGACGCAGGTGGCACGGTGGCGCTTGGCGTACGGATCGTAGGGGAAAGCGAGGGGGCCTGGCTCAATGAGAGGTTTCGCGGTCGTGCGGGACCTACGAATGTCCTGTCCTTCCCGTACGATGAGCCGCCGCGCGGCAAAAGCCGTTTCCTTGGCGACATCGTGCTGTGTGCGCCGGTCGTCAGGAATGAGGCCGCCGCCGCGGGGCGTCCGGAGGACGCCCATTGGGCGCATCTCCTGATTCACGGTATACTACACCTTGAAGGGTTTGATCACGACACAGACCAGGACGCACGTCTTATGGAAACGCGGGAGACACGGATATTGGCAGGCCTGGGATTCCCGGACCCCTATCGTTGAGCCATGACCCAGGATGATAATGGACACGCGCCCGGGCGATCATTTCTCGATCGTTTGGGGCACGTCTTGTGGGGCGCGCCCGAAGACCGCGATGCGTTGCGTGAAACCCTGCGAGACGCCCACGACCGTGGCCTCATAGGCAGCGACGCCCTCGATATGATCGAGGGCGTGTTCCAGGTCGCGGAGATGCGCGTGCGTGATGTCATGGTGCCGCGCGCCCAAATGGACGTGATCGACCGGGCGGAGCGCCCGGAACGTTATCTACCCCGTGTCATCGAGACCGGTCATTCGCGCTTTCCGGTGATCGATGGCGACAAGGACAAGATCGTGGGTATTCTGCTCGCCAAGGACCTGCTGCGTTATTTCCAGAGTGAGCAGCGCCCCTCCTTCAATGTGTATGACCTCCTGCGACCTGCGGTATTCGTTCCCGAAAGCAAGCGGCTCGATGTGCTGTTGCGTGATTTTCGGGCGAGCCGCAACCACATGGCTATCGTCGTCGACGAATATGGTGGGGTCGCGGGGCTCGTCACGATCGAGGACGTCTTGGAGCAGATCGTAGGCGAGATCGAAGACGAGCACGATCTTGAGGTCGATGACGTAATGATCATGCAGCGCGGCGAGCATGAATTCGTCGCCAAGGCCTTGACACCGATCGATGAATTCAACGAATACTTCGGTACGCATTATGGTGATGAGGAAGTCGATACCATCGGCGGTCTCGTCATGACGGCCCTCGGCCGCGTGCCGAAACGGGGCGAGCGTCTGGAAATAGAAGGTCTGCGCTTCGAGGTGTTGCGCGCGGATTCGCGCCGCGTCCACCTCCTGAAAGTCGTTCCCATTGCAAAAGACGATCAACTGGCCGGGTAGCTGGCGAGGGTGCGCGGCGCCCTCCCTGTTTGCGGCATTCCTGGCCGGGGCCCTTTTGAATCTGGCCTGGGCACCTTATCGGCAGGTGTGGGTAGCGCCTATGGCGCTCGCCTCTCTCTACGAGCTCCTAAGGGCTGTCCATGGCCGCCGCGCCTTCGCGCGCGGTTTTTGGTTTGGGGCCGGCCTCTTTGCGTTCGGCGTCCCTTGGGTCTATCTGACCCTGGCGCGTTTCGGCGGGATGCCGCCGGTGTTTGCGGGGCTCGCGTGGCTTGTTTTCGTTGCGATCCTGGCGGCCTATGTCGGCCTCACGGCGACCGTATTCACGTTCTTGCGGCGCGGCAGCGCCCTCGATCCCTGGCTTTTTGCCGCCCTATGGACCTGGGGTGAGTGGGTACGCGGACATTTCTTGACGGGCTTTCCGTGGTTTGATCTGGGCTATGCCGCAAGCCTTGCGCCTCTTGTGGCCTGGGCGCCGCTTGCCGGGGTCCTGGGGCTTTCCTTCCTGATGGCGGCCGCCGGGGCCCTGACCGCCTGCGCCTTGCGCGGCCAGGGGCGCAGGCTCGTGCCGCTCGTGTTGATCGCTGCGGTAACGCCTGCGGTCGCGACTCTGCATTTCGTGCATCGCGCCGGTCCACCCCTCACCGCGTCGCTCATTCAAGGCGACATATCCCCGCGTGTGAAGTGGGACCCCCGCGGACGCAAGACCATTTTGCGACGCTATTTGGATCTCACCCGGCGGAGCGCGGGCCGACTCGTGATTTGGCCGGAAACCGCGGTGCCGGCCTATTCCCATGAACTACGCCGCACCTTCGTGCCCCATCTTGCGCGTCTTGCCCGTCTGGATCACCGCCATTTCCTGTTTGGCCTGATCGAAGGCGACCCTTACACGGATGGACCTGTCTACAACGCGGTCATGAGCGTCGGACGTCAGGACGGCTTTTACCGCAAGCGCCACCTCGTCCCGTTCGGCGAATACTTGCCATGGCCCGCAATCCTAAATCCGGTCCTCGAGGTCCTGCATATCCCCATGTCGAGCTTTACGGCCTGGCACGGGCGGGAACCGGCGTTGCCGGCCGCGGGGGTCGGTCTGGGCCTGTCGATCTGTTATGAGATCGCCTACGGCGCACTCGTCACCCAGGCCTTGCCGGACGCGACCGTGCTCGTGAATGTGAGCGATGACTCCTGGTATGGGCACTCGAACGAGTCGCGCCAGCAGCTGCAGATCGCGCAGTTGCGCGCGGCCGAGGCGGGACGCGACATGCTGATTGCGACCAATGACGGCATCACCGCCCTCATCACGCGATCTGGGCGTATCGCCGCCCGGCTCGCACCGTTTCGTCCCGGGGTTTTGACCGTGGTCGCCCTGCCGTATGCAGGCCTTACCCCCTATGACCGGTTCGGCAGCTGGCCGGTCCTGAGCGGGTGTGCTCTGCTCGTGGCCTGGGCCGTGGGACGGCGGCGGCCGATGCGGACGGAACGATCTGAGGACCCGCGTACCCGCGCATGCCCTTGAAAGTGGGGGCTTTGGCCACCACGTTTCGTGCATCCGGGGAAACGAGGTATGGGCGATGATCTTTCGGCAATTGATGGAGCCGCTTTCGAGCACCTACACCTACCTGCTCGGCTGTCCCGAGACCGGCGAGGCCTTGCTCATAGACCCGGTGTTGCCGGCTTGGGAGCGCGACTTGGGGCTCATACGGGCGCTCGGCCTGCGGCTCGCCTATACCGTAGAGACCCATCTGCATGCCGACCACATCACCGCGGCGCAGCGCCTAAGCCGCGAGACCCACAGCCGTATCGCGGTGGCCGCGCGCGAGAACCTTGCCTGCTGCGACCTGCCGGTCAGGGAGGGTCAGCCACTGACCCTGGGTAGTGTCGTGCTGGAGCCTCGGCATACGCCGGGACATACGCCGGGGCACATGGCTTATGTGGTGGGCGATAAGGTGTTTACGGGGGACGCGCTGCTCATTGATGGCTGCGGCCGCACGGATTTTCAGGGCGGGGATGCAGCGACCCTCTATCGCAGCGTTCATGGGCAATTGTTCTCCTTGCCCGACGATCAGCTCGTGTATCCGGGCCATGACTACCATGACCGGCGGGTGTCTACGATCGCGCAGGAACGCCGGCGCAACCCGCGGCTGGGCGCCGGACGGACGGAGGAGGAGTTCCTGGCGATCATGGCGGAACTGCGCTTGCCCTACCCCCAATTCATCGATTACGCCCTTCCGGGCAATAGTGCGTGCGGCGCCTGCCCGCCGGAATTACCCGCGCATCTCCAGCAGTATTGCGCACAGATGCGCGAGAGCCCGCAGGGCTAGGCGGTTCTGCCCCGTCGTGTGCGAGACCCGAGTGGATCACGGAGGTGACGATGCGATACAGGAAGGCTGCGCCGGACGTTTATGTGGGCGGGGCCCCGACCGAACAGGACTTGCGCGAGCTTGCCGCCCGCGGGGTCCATACGGTCGTGGATTTTCGCGACCCCGCGGAGCGTAAGGGGGCGCAGGATGGGCCCGCCGCCGCCCGCGCAGCCGGGCTCTCGTACGTCAATATTCCCGTGAGCGCCAAGGCCCCCTCGGAGCGCGCCGTTTGGGATCTGCAGCAGGCCCTGGCCCGGCAGTCCGGGGGTTACCTCCTGCATTGCGCCAAGGGTCCCCGGGCCGAGGCGATGTATATGAGTAAGGCCGCCCTGGACCATTGCTGGGGGCCTGCGCAAGCGGCCGAGGAGGCGGCTCGCCTCGGGTTCGAGTATGGGCGCGAGCCCCGCCTCGCAGGTTTCGTTGGGGATTTCGCGGCACGCCATGGCGGCGCTGGGGGGTATCCCTAGGGGCCGTCGCCGCCACAGCCCGCGCCTCGACACGGGAGACGCGCCGGACCGTTTCCTGGATAATAGGGCCTCCTATCCCTAGAGTAGAGCCCGTACGCGTGATGGATGACCGGTATTCCCCGCGAGAAGTAGAGCGCGCCGCCCAGGACTTCTGGAAACAGGCGCACAGCTTCGAGGTCACAGAGGACCCGGGGCGCCCGAAGTTTTATTGTCTGTCCATGTTCCCTTATCCCTCCGGACGTTTACACATGGGGCATGTGCGGAACTACACCCTGGGGGATGTTGTGAGCCGCTGGCGGCGCATGCAGGGCATGAACGTCCTACAGCCGATCGGTTTTGACGCCTTCGGACTGCCCGCCGAGGGTGCCGCCGAAAAAAACGGCGTGCCCCCTGCACGTTGGACCTACGACAACATCAGCTATATGCGCGATCAGCTCGAGCGCCTCGGGCTTGGCTATGACTGGAAGCGCGAGATCGCGACCTGCCGCCCCGAATACTATCGCTGGGAGCAATGGTTGTTCACGCGGCTCTACCGCAAGGGGCTCGCCTACCGGGCGGCGGCCCCCGTGAACTGGTGTCCTACGGATGCCACCGTGCTCGCCAACGAGCAGGTCGTCGACGGCCGTTGCTGGCGGTGCGATACGAAGGTGGAGCGCCGGGAGATACCGCAGTGGTTCTTGCGGATCACGGCCTATGCCGATGAGTTGCTGGCCGGACTCGATACGCTGCCCGGATGGCCGGAGCAGGTGGCCACTATGCAGCGCAACTGGATCGGGCGCTCGGAGGGTGCCGAGATCCGGTTTACCGTGGCCGGTTACGGTTCGCTTGCGGTGTTCACGACACGCCCCGACACCTTGATGGGCGCTACCTATTTGGCCGTGGCCGCCGAGCACCCGCTCGCCGTGGCGGCCGCCGCGGTACGCCCGGCAGTTGCCCAGTTTCGTGAGGAATGCCGGGTCATGCAGACGGCCGAGGCGGCGGTCGAAACCATGGAAAAGCGGGGTGTAGACACCGGATTTAGGGCGACCCATCCCTTGACCGGGCAGACCCTGCCGGTCTATGCCGCGAATTTCGTGCTCATGGGTTACGGCGAGGGCGCGGTCATGGCGGTGCCGGCCCACGACGAGCGGGACTTTGCCTTTGCCGCGCGCTATGGACTGCCGGTCCGGCCGGTCGTGGTACCGATGGATTACGCAGGAGACCCGCGCGCGCTCGTGGCTGACGGCGCCTATACCGGTCCGGGGTGCCTCGTCGACTCGGGGCCTTTTGATGGTCTCTCCTCGGCACAGGCTAAAGTGCAGGTGATTGCGGCCCTGGAGGCCGCGGGCGCGGGCACGCGGCGGGTGCAGTTGCGGTTGCGCGATTGGGGGGTGGCGCGGCAACGGTACTGGGGCGCCCCCATCCCCATCATCTATTGCGAGCGGTGCGGGGCGGTCCCGGTCCCGGACGCAGACCTGCCCGTTCGCCTGCCTGAGGATGTGGTGATCACTAAGGGCGCCTCGGCGCTCGCCGGCCGTCCGGATTTCTACGAAACCCCATGCCCAGAATGCGGGGGGCTTGCGCGTCGCGAGACCGATACCTTCGATACCTTCATGGAATCTTCCTGGTATTACGCGCGTTACTGCTCGCACGATAATGGGCAGGCGATGCTCGATGCGCGGGCGGCTTACTGGCTGCCCGTCGATCAGTACATCGGTGGCATAGAGCACGCCATCTTGCACCTTCTCTACGCGCGGTTTTTCAATAAGCTGCTGCGCGATGAGGGCCTCGTGGCCAATGACGAACCCTTTACGCGCCTCTTGACGCAGGGCATGGTGCTCAAAGAAGGCAGCAAGATGTCCAAGTCGAAAGGCAATACGGTCGATCCTGAAGGCCTCATTGCCGAGTATGGCGCCGATACGGCCCGGCTTTTCATCATGTTCGCGGCACCCCCCGAGCAGTCGCTTGAATGGAGCGATGAGGCCGTTGCCGGGGCGCACCGGTTTTTAAAGCGGCTGTGGGCGCTCGGGCGCGTGGTGGCTGGCCGGCCTGCCGTGGCCACGGCGCCAACCGATGAGCGGTATAGCAACTTGCGTGGTCTGCTTCATGGCTTGCTGGAGCAGGCCTTGCGCGACTATGAGCGCTACCATTTCAACACCGTGGTAGCCGCCTGCATGAGTATGGTGAACCTCCTCCAAAAGCTGGCCGACGAGCCGGCGTCGCCTTCCGGGGACCCGGTATTGCGCGAAGGCTTCAGTATCGTTTTGCGCCTGCTCGCACCGATCGTGCCCCATATCACCCATGTCCTGTGGCAAGGGGTCGGTCTGGGCACCGGCCCCATCATCGACGCCCCATGGCCGGTCGCGGATGCCAAGGCCTTGCGGCGCGACACGGTGACGCTCGTGGTGCAGGTCAATGGCAAGCGCCGTGCCGAGATCGTCGTAACCGCGGACGCGGATCGGGCGGCGATCGAGGCTCAGGCCCTGCGCGATCCGGCGGTCGCCAAGCATGTCGAGGGCCGTCCTGTGGCCAAGGTGGTCGTCGTGCCGGGCCGACTCGTCAATATCGTGGTGACATGAGGCGCGCCGCCGCCCTGCTCTGGTGCCTGGCCCTTGCCGGTTGCGGGTTTCATTTGCGCCGCGCCCACGAATTTGCCTTACCGCCCTCCTTGGCGGTGCTCAAGGTGCGCATGCCGGCGGCCGGTCTCAAGTATCCGGGTCTCGTGCTGGTCGTGCGCCACGCGCTCGAAGAGCGCGGGGTGCAGGTGGTCACGCGCGGCCAAGTCCCGGTGCTGGTGCTCGGAAGCGAGGTCCTCAATCCGGTGATCGTTACCGTCAATAATAACGGCGGCGCAAGCGGCTATCTCTTGGATTACGCGGTCACGTTCAGTCTGATGGCCGCCAATGGCCAGGTTCTGATGCCTTCCCATACCGTGCGCGCACAGCGGGAGTATAGCTTCAACCCCCAGAATCTCTTGGCGATGGGGCGCGAGCAGAGCTATCTGGAGTACCGTTTGCGCCGCGCCGCCGCGCGTCAGATCGTGGCGCGGCTCGTGGCCTACCGGCCGCCGGCCCGGTCCCACCCCCCTGCGAAGGCCTCTGTGGCCCTGCCGCCGGTGCATGCGCCTTAAGGCCGAAGAGATCGCCGAGCGCGCGCCCGATCTCGGCCGCGTCTATCTCGTCTGCGGCGACGAGCCGTTTTTGGTCGAGGAGGCGGTGGCCGCTATCGTGAAGGCCGCCGCTGCCGCCGGTTATACGGAGCGCCAACGCTTGTTTCTGGAGGCGGGCTTTTCCTGGCCCCGTTTCCGGGAGACCCTGGCCTCGCCGTCGCTGTTTGCAGCCCGCAGCGTCTACGAGTTGCGTGCTCGGGAAGGCCGCGAAGGGCTGGCGCGGGAACTGCCGGGCTGCCTGCCGCTCGTCTCGGTCGATGCGGTTTTACTGGTAGTGACCGGCGCACTCGACCGGGCGGCCTTGAAGGCGGACTGGGTGGAGAAGGTCGCCGCGGCGGGTCATGTGGTAACAGCCGAGTCCCTGCAAGGCGCCCCCTTGCTGGCCTGGGTCAGGAAGCGTATGCGCGCCGCGGGGCTTGTCGACGAGGATCTGGCGCGCCGGATCAGTTACTTCGCGGAGGGCAATATGGGCGCGGCGGCCGACGCCATCCGGCGCCTGCAAGACGAGCCGCACCCGGACGCCCGCGCGCTCGACGAGATCATGGGCGACGAGGCCCGGTTTGAGGTGTTTGCGGTCACGGACGCGGCGCTGCGCGGCGACCTGGCGGCGACCTATCGCTATGTCGCCCGCTTGCGCAGGGAGGCCCGAGACCCGATACTGATATCATGGTCGCTTGCCCGTGAGACGCGTCTTTTGTGGCGCATCGCGTTTTTGGAGGCGCACCGCACGCCGCTTGCGGATCTCTTCCGGCGTGAGCGGGTGTGGCCGGCGCGTCAGACCCTGCTCCTCGCGGCGGCCCGCCGTCTCCCGCGTAGCCGCCTGCGTCGCCTGCTCGGCCGTTGCATCGAACTCGACCGGGTTAACAAGGGCCGGGCGACGGGGGACGCGTGGCTCATGATTGAACGCCTGGCCTTGGCGCTGGCCGGCGAGGGCAGTAAAGAATGGTGATGGAAATGGATATCAAGGCCTACATGAACGCCCTGGGGGCGGCTGCGCGCGCAGCTGCCCCGCTTATGGCGCGCGCCGCGGCCGGCGACAAGAATCGGGCGCTGACGGCGAGCGCTGAAGCCCTGCGTGCCCGCGCCGCCGACCTGAAGGCCGCCAATGCCGAGGATGGGCAGCGCGCACGTGAGGCCGGCTTGGGCGCGGCCCTCATCGACCGTCTCGTCTTGACCGACGCGCGTATCGACCAGATGGCGCAAGGCCTCCTAGAGATCGCCGCCCTTCCTGATCCGGTAGGTGAGATTACAGGCCTTACTATGCGACCCTCGGGTATCCGCGTCGGCCGCATGCGCGTGCCGCTCGGCGTGATCGGTATCATATATGAGTCGCGGCCCAATGTGACGGCGGATGCCGCGGGCCTGTGCCTTAAGTCGGGGAACGCGGTTATCCTCCGCGGCGGCGCCGAGGCCGTTCGTTCCAACGCCCTGATCGGTGCATGTCTGCAGGAAGGGCTGGCCGCGGCCGGGCTCCCGACCGGCGCCCTTGGCTTTGTCGAGACGGTCGACCGCGCCGCGGTGACGCAGATGCTGCGCATGGACCGCTTTCTGGATCTGCTCATCCCGCGCGGCGGCAAGGGACTGGTGGAGCTAGTGGCCAATGAAGCACGGATGCCGGTCCTCAAACATCTGCACGGCGTCTGTCATGTCTATATCGACGATGATGCTGACGCCGACAAGGCCTTTGCCGTGGCGCTGAACGCGAAGACCCAGCGCTACGGGACCTGCAACACCATGGAGACCTTGCTCGTTGCCGCGTCGCGCGCGGGTGAGATGTTGGCGCGGCTTGCGCCTGCCTACGAGGAGCGCGGGGTCGAATTGCGCGGCTGTGCGAGAACCTGCGCGCTCGTGCCGGGTGCCGTCGCGGCCCAGGAAAGCGACTGGGAGGAGGAGTACCTGGCCCCGATTCTTGCGATCCGCGTGGTCGCCGGCCTGGATGAGGCCCTCGCTCATATCGAGCGTTATGGTTCGCGGCACACGGATGCCATCGTTACTGAGAACTGGACGAAGGCCCAACGGTTTCTTCACGAGGTCGATTCGAGTTCGGTCATGGTGAACGCCTCGACCCGGTTTGCCGATGGCTTCGAATATGGGCTTGGGGCCGAGATCGGTATCAGCACAGACAAGCTGCATGCCCGTGGCCCCGTCGGTCTCGAAGGCCTGACCTCGCAAAAATTCATCGTCTGGGGTGACGGGCATATCCGCGGATAGGAAAGCGCTGCTGGGCGTCTTTGGTGGGACTTTCGATCCCATCCACTGCGGCCACATCGCGGTAGCGGATGCCTTAATGGGCGCGCTGCCCTTGACGCAGATCGTCTTCGTGCCGGCTGCGCGCCCGCCCCACCGGCCACGCCCGCGAGCGTCGGCCGACGACCGACTGGCGATGCTCGAGATCGCGCTCGCCCGCGATCCCCGTTTCGTGATCGACGAGACGGAGTATGAGCGTGCAGGACCGTCCTACATGGTCGATACCTTGGCAGTCATTCGCAAGCGTCACCGCGGACCGTTGGCCCTGATATTGGGTAGCGATGCCTGCGCCGGTCTTCCGGGTTGGCACCGGTGGCGGCGTATCCTCGGTCTTGCGCATCTCCTGATCGTAAGCCGGCCGGGTTTTGATCAACGTCTGCCGGGATGGGTGGCTCCCCGGGCCGTGGCACACGGCGCCGATTTGCTCGCGGCCGACCATGGTCTGGCCTATCTTTTTACCGCGAGCGCGCGACCGGAATCCGCGACCGCGCTGCGCGCTGCGTTGGAGGAGGGATCCGCCCCACAGGCATGGCTACCGGATGGCGTGGCCGCCTACATTGAAGCCCACGGGCTGTACCGCAAAGGGTTGGATTATGACGAAACTTGAATTGATACGAGAGGCGCTGGAACAGGCGAAGGCCGATGACGTGGTGGTTCTCGATGTGCGGTCCCTGACGGATATCGCCGACACCATGGTCGTTGCCTCCGGAACCTCTACCCGCCATGTCACGTCGATCGGCCGCAAGGTCGATGACCGGTTACGCGAGAGCGGCCATAAGCCGCAGGGTGTCGAGGGGCTCGGCCAGGGCGAATGGGTGTTGATCGACGGCGGGGATGTCATCGTGCACGTCATGCACCCAAAGACCCGCGCGTTTTATGCGCTCGAGAAGCTCTGGTCCGAGGAATTCGGGGGTCAGGAAGAGGGCCGCCGCGAACTGCGTTCTCGGTCCTAACGCGTGGCCCTCCATTTGCTGGCCGTGGGGACGCGGGTGCCGGCGTGGGTACAGGCTGGTTTCGAGGATTACGCCAAGCGTCTAGTCGGCCCTTACCGGCTCAAACTGACCGAGATCGCCCCGGCCCGGTGGACGGCCCGGTGCGATACCGAGCGCGGTAAGCGCGAGGAGGGACAGCGGCTCTTGGAAGCGGTCCCCCATGACGCCTTCCTGGTGGCCATGGATGCGCGCGGGCGTCTGCGGACAAGCGAGGCCTTGGCCCAAGATCTGGGGCTCTGGTTGGCCACGGGCCGGCCGCTCGCATTTCTGGTCGGGGGCGCCGAGGGCTTGGCGGATGCGTGCCTGCAGGCCGCCTCCGAACAGTGGTCGCTGTCGCCCCTCATTTTCCCCCATGCCTTGGTGCGCGTCATACTGGCCGAACAGCTTTATCGCGCCTACAGTGCATTGAGTGGACAACCGTATCATCGAGGATCTCCGTGATCTACTTGGCCTCCGAGTCGGAACGGCGCCGCGCCCTTCTGGCTCAGATTGACCTGCCGTTTCGCGTCGTGGCGGCGGCCATCGATGAATCGGTGGGCGTGGCCGAGACCCCGCTTGCCTATGTCCAAAGGATGGCGCGCGCGAAGGCGTGCGCCGGATCGGAGGAGATGCGGCGTCAGGGTCTCGCTCCGGCACCGGTCCTGGGCGCCGATACCATCGTTGTATGCGCTGACGGCATCGTCCGTAAACCCGAGGATCAGGCGGCGGCGGCGCGCGCGCTGCGGCGTCTGTCGGGGCGGGAGCACATCGTCTATACCGCGATCTGCCTCCTTGGGCGTACCGTGGCCGAGGCCGTGTCGCGTACCGATGTCACGTTCAAGGCCTTGAGCGAGCGCGAGATCGAGGCCTATTGTGCGACCGGCGAGCCGCTCGGCAAGGCCGGCGGCTACGCCATTCAGGGGCGTGCGGCCTTGTTCGTGACCCGTTTGGCCGGGAGTTATACGGGGGTCGTGGGCCTGCCGCTTTACGAGTGCGGGCAGCTGCTGGCGGCGGAGGGGATCTTGTGAGCGAAGAGATTCTGATCAATGTGACCCCTCAGGAAACCCGCGTGGCGGTCGTCGAGAACGGGGTCTTGCAGGAGGTCCATGTCGAACGCGCGAGCCACAAGGGCTTAGTCGGCAATATCTACAAAGGGCGCGTGGCGCGCTTCCTGCCAGGTATGCAGGCCGCCTTCGTCGATATCGGGCTCGAGCGCGCCGCCTTTTTGCAGACGGCGGAAATGAAGACCGTTGACGGCGCCGGCCCGGTTCTAGTCGAGGGGCAGGAGGTCACGGTGCAGGTGGTCAAGGATCCGATCGGCACCAAGGGCGCGCGTCTCACGACCCAAATCAGTCTCCCAGCCCGCTATGTGGTGTTTATGCCGGCGAGCGACCATATCGGCATATCCCAGCGGATCGATGACGAGGAAGAGCGCGAGCGCCTGCGCCGCGCAGTGCGCACGGCGATCGGAGATGAGCCGGGCGGATTCATCCTAAGGACCATGGCCGAGCAGGTCAGCGAAGACGAACTCAGACGCGATATCCACTATTTGCGTAAACTCTGGCAGCGGCTTTCGGAGCGGCTTGCACCCGGGGCGCCCCGTGGCCTCGTGCACGAGGACTTTTCTCTCGCGCTGCGGGCAATGCGCGATCTCGTGCGCGATAATGTCGAGAAGGTCCGTATCGATTCGCGCGAGATGTTCACCAAGGCCCATGAGTTTGCCCTCGAGTTTCTACCTGAGGTCGCCGAGCGTATCGAATATTATCCCGGCGAGCGGCCGATCTTTGACCTCTATTCGGTGGAAGATGAGATAAAGCGCGCCCTCGAGCCGCGGGTGCTGTTGAAATCCGGCGGTTACCTCGTGATCGATCAGACCGAGGCCATGACGACGGTCGATGTGAATACCGGCACCTATGTGGGTCACCGCAATCTCGCTGAGACTATCTTCAAGACCAATCTCGAGGCCGCTCATGCCATTGCCCGGCAGTTGCGGTTGCGCAACCTAGGCGGCATGATCATCGTAGACTTCATCGATATGGCGGATCCCGAGCATAAGCGTCAGGTGTTGCGGGCGCTCGAACGGGCACTTGCGCGCGATCGGGTAAAGGCCTCGATCGCTGACATGTCGGCCCTCGGCTTGGTCGAGATCACACGCAAGCGGACTCGGGAAAGCCTTGAGCGGCTCTTGTGTGAACCATGCCCGACCTGCAAGGGCCGGGGCGTCTTGAAGACCCCTGAGACGGTAAGCTACGAGATCTTTCGTGAGATCCTGCGCGAGGCCCGGCAGTTTGGCACGGATGAATATCTGGTCATCGCCTCGCAAGTGGTTGTCGATCGGCTCCTGGAGGATCAGGCACAGGGTCTCGCCAGACTCCAGGAATTTATCGGCAAGCCGATTCATCTCCAAGTCGAGCCCCTTTACAATCAGGAGGAGTTCGATGTCGTCCTGACGTAGGGTCCGGCATCTAGGATCCTTACCAGGGCCGGCAGTCGATCCGAGACGAAGGCGGGCTGGCAGCATGATTTCATGGTAGCTAAAACCGGGCCGATCGGCCGTTTCTGGCAGCGCCGCGGCCGCCTCGCCCGCGGCGGCCTGCTTGTATTGGCGACCCTTCTTGGCATTATGACCGTGGCCCTTGCCACCAGCCCCTGGTGGCTTACCCCTGTCCTTCAGACCGAGCGGCCGGCCCTGGAAAGGGCCCTGACGCGCGCTATGGGTGGCCCGGTGCAGGTCCAGGCCCTGGCCGCGCGCGTGGGATGGCGGGTGGGTTTCGTGGCGCGGGGCATCACGATCACGGGGCGGCGCGGGCCGGCCGTCATCCTGACTCGTGCGCGCATCGCCTTATCGTGGCTTGCGCTTTGGCGCGGACGGTTGTGGCCGGCTTATGTGGGGGTGCGTGGGGCGCGTCTCAATCTGCGCGCAACCCGCCAAGGTCTTAAGGTCGTCGGTTTGCCGCATCGCGCCGGGCCAGCCCTGGACTGGCGCGCGCTTTTGCTGCGGCTGCATGGTCTGCACCTAAGCCATGCCGATCTCAGCATCGCCCTTACGCGCCAGCGGATGGTGAGTCTGCAGGGTCTCGCGGCCCGTTGGACGGTGGGACTCAAGGGCCGGACCCTGCGTGTGCGGGCCCATGTGCCTGGTATCTGCGCGCGCTGCGCCGGGACCGTCGACTGGAGCGGCACCCATTGGTCGGCGCGGCGGTTTCGGGGCGGCCTCGGGTTTGCGGTGGCCGGCCTCGATCTGCACGCGGCCGCGGCACTCGCCGCCTCCCCGGCTTGGCAGCCGCTCGCAGGCGAGGCCGACGGCCATCTTTGGACGACGTGGCGGCGCGGCCGGCTGGGTTTTGTTGGGGGGCGTGTGCAGTTGAGCCATGTCCGCGTTCCGCCCACCAGCCGCACGCGCGCACTCGCCGTGGCGGCGCTCTCCGGACGGTTTAGCTTGAAGCTCGACCGCCACCGCTTCCGGTTTTATGCGGCCGACCTCGTGAGCGCCATGGCCGGGAGCCGGTCCGAGGCCGGTTCCGTCTTTGTGGGGCGTACGGGCGGCCGCTGGCGTCTCGCTATAGACCGGCTCCGGCTTGGGCAAGTAGGCTACGTGGCACGCCGCCTCCGATCTTTGCCGCCGGGGCTTACGCGGCTTGCGGCGCTCAGGCCCGTAGGGCGGCTCACCCACCTACATCTGCAGGCACGTCCGGGTCCGCATTGGCACTACACGGCCCGCGGCTACTTCGCAGGGCTGGGCCTTGGCCAACCCGCCGCGGGGCCCTATTTTGCCCATGCGGCAGGTTCGTTTTCCCTCGCCACCAGGCACGGACAGCTCCTTATTACGGGCCTGCGGGGCATGGTTCGCGGGCCCGCGCGTGTGCCAGGTCCGCTCGTCGTGCGTTCTCTGCACGCCCAGGTGCTCTGGCAAAACGACCCAACCGGATTTTCATTTGAGCTGCCGAGCCTCGCGCTTGTCTCTCGCGTCGGGACCATGCAGATGGCGGCAAGTGGCGTCAAGCCGCTGGGTCACCCGCTCACGGTGTTGTTGGCGGCACGCCTGGCGCAGGTCCGGGTCCAGGCCCTCCAAAGCCTCTATCCGCGGGGCCTCAAAAACCATCTGCACCGCTGGCTTGCGCGCACGGTCCAAGGGGGGCTCATCACCCGGGGCCGGGTTACGTTAAAGGGTCCGCTGGATGATTTTCCGTTCCGCGACGGCCGCGGCCTGTTTCATGTGACGCTGCATGTCGTGCACGGGCGTTACCATTTCCTGCCCGATTGGCCGTCGGCCCGGGCTTTGGCGGTCGTCGTGCGCGCGCGCAATGCCGAGCTTCGCGTCAAGGGTAGCGGCACGGTCGGCGGGGTACCGGTCTCACGCCTGTCGGTCCGGGCCGGTCCTTTGGGGACGCCGGGCGGTGTTGCGTCCGTCACGGCTGTGGCCAAGGGCCCCTTGGGCGGTCTTTTGCGGCTTGTTTTGCCGCATGTCGGGCGTCGGCTGCGCCGTACCTTGCCGCCGACCATAAAGGGACACGGTAGCGCACACCTCACCTTGCATCTGCATATCCCGTTTTCCCACAGCCAGGCGGGACTTCGTCTCGCGGGCCATCTGGGTCTTGCGCAGGCGCGCCTGTCCTACCCGTTTGCGCATACCTGGCTCGTGTGGCAGGGCCTCACCGGCACTATCGGTTTTACCGATCACGGCCCCGACAGCGGCCAGATGGATGGGCGGCTTCTCGGAGGCCCCTTCGCCCTGCGCCTCGAACCCGGAAAAGACGGGACGGTAGAGGCCCATGCACGGGGTGCGATGGCCGCCGCCTATATACGGCACCTGCTGGGACGTTTCCGGGGCTACGTCCGCGGGGGCCCTCTGGGCTGGCGCCTGCGGGTGCATGAAGGGCCCTACGACCTGCGGGCCTTGGCCGACCTGAATCTAAAGGCCGTGGCACTTAGTCTGCCCTACCCGGCCGGCAAGCGAGCTGGGGTCCCGGCGACTGCACGGCTCGTGCTGGCGAGCGGACCCCATGGGATCCGCGCCGGCGCGACCATGGGGCAGCATCTGGCGCTCCGTTATGCGCGGACCGTGGGCCCTCCTCGCCTTTGGCTTGGGATCGGTTCGGCGATGCCCCCGCGGCGCCTGTCCCCGGGGCTTGCCGTTGGTGTCCGTAGCGGCTATTTCGCCGTGGCCCCGTGGCTTCGCTTCGTAAAGGCCCTGCCCAAGGGCTCCCGCAGCGCCTCGGTGCACGCCGGCTTCGCACCCCGGAGCGTGTCGGCCTACGTGGGTTCGCTTCGCTGGGGCGGGCGCTTGTTGGGAACGGTGCACGCCCGTTTTCGGCGCGTGAAGACGGCCTGGGAGGGCGTGTTGGAGGGTCCAGACATCGCCGGAACCGTAAGCTGGCAAACCGCACCGCGCCGTACACTCATCGTACGGCTCGACCATCTGACGGTCCCCCGGGCGACGGGCGCCCACGGCGCGCCCCGCCCGATCCATCTCGGTGATCCGCGCAGACTGCCGGCGCTGCGCTTTGTCGCCAATACCCTGAGCGTGGATGGTCATTATGTCGGCCGCGTAGTGGTCGATGGGGCACCTTACCCGGACGGTTTCCGTTTCGGGCGGATCTGGCTTGTCCGCCCGCACGCCGAGGTGACGGGCTCGGGTCAATGGACGATCCACGGCGGCATCCCGCAATCGCTCTTTGCGCTGACCTTCCACAGTCAGAATCTGGGCCGCACCCTCAGTGCCTGGGGCGTTCCCCATCAGGTCGCCGGCGGGCGCATGAGCGCGCACGGGGCCTTGAACTGGCCCGGGAGCCCCGCCGCCTTCGCGCTCGATCACCTCGAGGCCAACGTCGGGTTCTTGGTGCGCCACGGCCGCTTCATTCAAGTCAATGAGGGTGCTGGCAAGCTGCTTGGTATCCTGAACGTCGACTCTCTGTTTCGCTATTTGACGCTCGATTTCAGCAACATATTCGGCCGCGGGTTTGCCTTTGAGCGTATTGCTGGCAAACTGATTGCCGAGGGGGGTGTGGCCAAGACCCCCGGGATACACATTCAAGGGGCCTCGGCCGACGTGCTGGTATCGGGCCAGGCGAGCCTGACCGCCAAGACCTTCGACCTCAAGGTGAAGGTGCATCCGCACATCCAGAATAACGTCACCTTGGCGACCGGGCTCATAGGGGGGCCCATAGCGGGGGCCGCCGTGCTGCTCATGCAAAAGATCTTTGCGCGCGAGATCAACCAGGGCACGGGTCTCACCTATTACATCAAGGGGCCATGGAACAAGCCGAGCATCCAGAAGAAGACCGACAAGGACTGAGTCCCGATGTGGCGGTCGTCCAGATGTGTTCCACGCGTGACGTGGAGGCCAATCTGACGTCCGCCCGGGCCCTTCTGGGCAAGGCGCGGGCGCAAGGGGCAGGCCTTGCCGTGCTCCCGGAGAACTTCGCCCTGATGGCCGACACATCGGAGCGCCGTCTGCGTCATGCCGAAGCCCCCGGCGACGGTCGGATCCAGACAGCGCTTGCGAACTGGGCCCGTGAACTCGGTCTCTGGATCGTCGGCGGCACCATACCCTTGCGCACGGATGACCCGCAGCGCGTCCGGGCGGCGTGCCTTGTCTTCGATGCCCGTGGGGAGCAGGTCGCGCGCTATGATAAGATCCATCTCTTTGACGTCGATCTGGGCCCCGGGGAACGTTACGCCGAGTCCGACGCGTTCGAGGCCGGAGAGGCCCCAGTTACCGTGGCCACGCCGTTTGGCCGGCTAGGGCTCGCTGTCTGTTACGATCTGCGCTTCCCTGAGCTTTTCCGGACACTGGTCGCAGCTGGCGCGGAGATATTGACTTTGCCGGCAGCCTTCACGGTCCCCACGGGGCAGGCGCATTGGGAAGTGCTGTTGCGGGCGCGGGCGATCGAAAACAGTTGCTATGTCCTGGCCGCTGCGCAAAGTGGCCGGCACGACAACGGACGGGTGACTTACGGGCACAGCATGATCGTGGGACCGTGGGGCGAGATCTTGGCGGCGCACAGGGATGGGCCGGGGATCGTGACGGCGTCCTGCGACTTAGAAACCCTAGCGACGGTCCGCCGCCGCCTCCCTAGTGTCAGGCATCGGAGATTGTGATGACAAACGCGATTTTACAGACCCAGAATTTAGAGCGAGCCCAGGACTTTTTGCTGAAACCTGCCGGGATAGGCGCGAGCGAGCTTAGTGAAGTGATGGGGCGTATGCTCGGTCACCAGGTCGATTACGCTGACCTGTATTTCCAATATAGCCGTCAGGAATCATGGTCTCTCGAAGAGGGCCAGGTCAAGTCCGGTAACCGCCACATCGAACAGGGCGTGGGCGTGCGAGCCATTTCCGGAGAAAAGACTGGCTTTGCTTATTCGGATGAGATCCAGATGCCGGCTTTGCTGGATGCCGCCACGGCGGCGCGCGCTATTGCCCGCAGCGGCCGCGAGCAAACGGCGGCCATGGTCGCCCGCGGCGGCAATACGCTGTCTTTGTATGAGCCGGCAGACCCCTTGGGAAGCCTTGAGGATACCGCCAAGGTAGCGCTCCTGGAGCGCGTCGAGCGCGAGGCGCGCCGCTTGGATCCCCGCGTCAAACAAGTCATGGCAAGTCTTGGTGGATCGCAGGAGACGATCCTTGTGATGCGTAGCGACGGGGTGATGGCGGCCGATGTTCGGCCGCTCGTGCGACTGAATGTGACGGTGATCGTCGAGCAGGATGGGCGCCGCGAGCACGGTTCGGCCGGAGGCGGCGGGCGTACCGATTACGGTTATTTTCTGACGGAAGACCGGGCCTTGTCCTACGCCCGCGAGGCCGTCCGTCAAGCGCTCGTCAATCTGGAGGCGAGCCCGGCCCCAGCCGGGACGATGCAGGTGGTGCTGGGGCCGGGCTGGCCAGGCATCCTTCTGCACGAGGCCATAGGTCACGGACTCGAGGGTGACTTCAACCGGAAGGGGACCTCGGCGTTCGCAGGACGCCTGGGCGAGAAAATCGCGGCGGATCAATGTACGGTCGTAGACGATGGGACGCTTCCTGGGCGACGCGGTTCACTCAATGTTGACGATGAGGGGACTCCGACCCAAAACACGGTGCTGATAGAGCGCGGCATCTTGCGTGGCTACATACAGGACCGCATGAACGCCCGACTCATGGGCATGGCACCGACCGGCAATGGACGGCGTGAGTCGTATGCGCACCTGCCGATGCCGCGCATGACCAATACTTATATGCTGGCCGGAGACAGGGTCCCTGAGGAGATCATAGGATCTGTAAAGAAGGGCCTTTATGCGGTCAATTTTGGGGGCGGGCAGGTCGATATCACCTCGGGCAAGTTCGTGTTTTCGGCAAGCGAGGCTTACCTCATCGAAAACGGCCGTGTCGGGCGGCCGGTGCGAGGCGCGACCCTTATCGGTAGCGGCCCCGACGTTTTGAAACGGGTGGCGATGGTGGGCAACGACCTGGCCTTGGATACGGGGGTCGGTACCTGCGGAAAGGATGGACAGAGCGTGCCGGTGGGGGTAGGGCAGCCGACCTTGCGGATCGATGGGCTCACCGTAGGCGGAACGGAGGAATGATGGTGGCCACGACGGCAATGGCAAAAGACGATTCAGTGCTCTTGGATCTGGCGGAGCAGGCTTTGGATTTGGCTCGGGGCAACGGCGCGACGGCGGCGGAAGTCAATGCCGGTTTGGGTCACGGCCTATCGGTCACGGTTCGCAAGGGCGAGGTGGAAACAGTCGAACACAATCGCGACAAGAGCCTGGCCGTGACGGTGTTTTTCGGCGAACGCAGCGGTTCGGCGAGCACATCGGATTTTCGGCCCGAGGCCTTGGCCGAGGCCGTGCAGGCGGCCTGCACCATCGCTCGCTACACCGCCGCCGACCCTTATAGCGGGCTTGCCGATCCTGCCCATCTCGCGCGCACGATCCCGGATCTGGATCTCTACCATCCCTGGGCTCTCGATGTCGATGCGGCGATCGATCTCGCGCAGCGTTGTGAGGCGGCGGCCTTTGCGACCGACGCCCGGATCCGCAATTCCGAGGGCGCGACCGTGACGACGCATGAGGGCGTCGATCTCTACGCGACGAGTCACGGTTTCCGGGGCCTTACGAAGACCACGCGCCACGGCGTGAGCTGTGCTGTCTTGGGCGAAGACCAAAGCGGCGCCATGCAGCGCGATTACGACTATGCCGCGGTACGCGATGCGCGCGACTTGCCTGATGTGGGGGTAATCGGGGCCGGCGCGGCACGTCGCGCGGCACGCAGATTGGGGGCGCGCCAGATCAAGACGTGCCAGGTGCCCGTCCTCTATGAGGCACAAGTGGCCCGCACCCTCTTGTCGCACCTGGTTTCGGCGATCAGCGGCCCCAGTCTTTACCGGCGCTCCTCGTTCCTGTTGGACAGCGTAGATACCCCGCTTTTCCCGTCGTGGGTCCATATCTACGAGGATCCCCATCGCAGGAAAGCGATGGGTAGCGCCCCGTTCGACGATGAGGGAGTCGAGACCAAGCGGCGCGACCTCGTAGAGGGGGGTATACTCCGCCGTTACTGTCTAGATAGCTATGCGGCCCGTAAGCTTGGTCTGGTCACGACCGGCAATGCTGGGGGCGTTCATAATTTGATGGTAGCGCCCGGCCCGGAGGATCTAGCCGGGCTCCTGCGAGAGATGGGGCGGGGACTGCTGGTGACCGAGCTCATAGGCTTTGGGATCAATGGCGTCACGGGTGACTATTCGCGAGGGGCCGCTGGATTCTGGGTCGAGGGCGGGGAGATCGCCTATCCAGTCGAGGAGATTACCATCGCATCCAACCTCCGGGACATGTACAAGGGACTCGTGGCGGTCGGACGCGACGTTGATTACCGGCACAATAGCTGTACGGGCTCCTGGCTCATCGACCGCATGACGGTGGCGGGGGCTTAGATCAGCCGGATTCGAGATCGATCTCGTAGGCGTTGTCGTCGCAGCTGATGCCGGCACAAGCCTCGAGGCCTGTCGCGCGACGTTTCAGGGTCGCATGACAGCGGCCGCGAGTGCGCATATCGGAGAGTATCCAGGCGATATCGGCGGGGTGACAGGTACGGCCGCCGCGCGTGAGCAGGTGGCGGATTGCGATCACATCGCCCTCTATGGCGCATAAGAGGGGTCTTGGCACCGCCAGTGGGAGAATAAACCGATGCATGATCCACGACACGGGACTACGTGTGTCGAGGGCTTGACGCGCGTCGATGCGGAAATGTCCGCCGCCACCGCCGAGCTTGAGGAGTTCCTCGAGCCAGGCAAGCCCAAGCCCCTCGTGGACTATGAGGGTGCGGTGCTGGTAGCGGGTGAAGAACCGGTCCAAGCGGCGCCGATCTTGCCGCTTGGCGAGTCTCTCTAATAGGGCCTCCATGGCACGATCATGCCAAGAGGCAAGGCAGGGCGGCAAGGGTTAGGGTGGGGCTTATGGATTGTGATGTGCTCGTAATCGGCTCAGGGCCGGGTGGCTACCGCGCCGCCGTCCTCGCGGCCCTGCGGGGCCGGAAGACCGTCGTCGTGGAAAAGGGCAGTTGGGGCGGGTGTTGTCTCAATAGGGGCTGTGTGCCTAAGAAGGCTTGGCATCATAGCGCCCGTTTGCTCGATGCCGCACAGCGATTCGCCGCCCGGGGCCTGACGGGCACCTTGCGCGGTGACTTGGGTCAGGCGTGGCGCCATCAGCACGACTTCGTGGGCCAGGTTCGTGCGAGTTACCAGTCCTATCTGAAGCGCCTAGGTGTCACGGCGCTGAGCGGAGAGGCGGCATTCACAGCGGATGGAGCGGTGACGGTGGCGGGCGCGGATCTGACAATCAATGCGCAGGCCGTCATCATAGCCACCGGATCGGCGCCGCATGTACCGGCGAGTTTTCCGGTGGTCCCTCAGCGCATCATCCACAGCGATCTCCTGTTCGATGAACCCGTGCCTGTGGGACCGCGCGTCATGGTTGTCGGCGGCGGCGTCATTGCGCTCGAGTTCTCCTATATCTTCCAGGCCTTTGGGCGCGACGTGCAATGGTTTAGCCGCCGCGATCCGTTTGCTCGCGGCGATTTCAGCGCCGCAGCCATGAAGCTTTTGCGGACCGAGCTTGCGCAGCGGGGGCTCGTCCCGAATGGGGCCCCGGTCGCGAGCCTCGATCTCGGAGAGGGGTGCGTGCGCCTTGTCACGCAGGGCGGCGAGGTTCGCGAGGCCGACTGGGTACTGCTTGCCACCGGCCGGCGACCGGTCACGGCCGGTCTGCATCTCGAGCGCGCGGGGGTTGCGTGTGACGAACAGGGTTTCATTGTCGTCGACGACGAAATGCGCACGACCGTCCCGCGGATCTACGCCCTCGGAGACTGCGTCGCCGGACCGATGACCGCCAATCGCGCCCTCCACGAGGCCGGTGTTGCGGTGACTAACATTGTGCACCCCCATAGCGCCCGGCGCGACTTGGCGCGGGTACCCGAGGCGATCTATAGCGCGCTCGAGCTCGCGCGGGTGGGGCTTACCGAGGAGCAGGCAGAGGACCAGGGTCTCGAGCCGGGCGCGGGTTTTGCTGCTTTCGAGACGTCACCGCGGGCGCTTGGCCAGGATGAGAGCGCGGGTTTCGTGCGCGTCGTCGCAGACACCGACACAGGAGATTTTCTGGGGGGCGAGGTGGTAGGGACCGAGGCCGGGGAACTCATTCATCTGCTCACTACGGGCAAGCACGACACCATCCTTGCACGGCTGGCAGCCGCAGTCTTCAATCATCCATCGCGGGCCGAGGAGTTTCAGAATGCCGTGGATACACTGGCCGCAAAGTGGCATCTTGAGAATCTTATCCTGGGATCGCCGTCGTCGGGTGGGGATGCCGTTTAGAGAACGACTTGGCGCCGGCGGCTAAAGCCCCCGCGCGCCGCCGCCTGCCATTGCGCCCCGTGCATTTTTAGCCGATAGTGAGCAAAACGGCGCCCCAAGCCGTGGGCAGGAGGAGACATGTCAGAGGATGTCTTGAGTATTCTGACGGAGGCCGTCAAGGGCCGCCGTTGTTGCGCAATGCGCTACCGCGACCAGTTGCAGGCGCGTGTCGTGGAGCCGCATGCTATCTACGAGGATGCGAGCGGGGAGGTCATCGTCGATTGTTATCAGGTCGACGGTTACTCGCAGGCGGGTCGCACCCCGCCGTTCTGGCGACCGTTCCGGTTGCGCAAGATCGCCGCGGCGACCCTTCTGAAGAAGACCTTTGTGCCACGACGCTCGGAGGGTTTTAGCCCGACGCGGCTGCGTTACCGCTCGGGCCTGCTCTGCATCGTGTCCGAAGGTCTCGATGTCCGGGGGCGGATGCCGCGCACAGGCGAGGCCGTGGGCCCGTTTTTGCCACCCAAGGCCGCGCGCCACAGGCCCTGATACACCTGATCGCCGCCCGTCACGCGGCGTAATGGGTGTAGGCCTCTTGTACCACTTCCCCCCCGTATTTCCGTTCGAGCCGGCGGATGATGAAGTGTCCGCGCGCCATGCCTTGAAAATGGTCGATGAAAAGCCCGTTGACCAAGGCGCCCGAGGCGGCGCCTATGACCGGGATGGCCTGGGCGGCGGCCCTCTCGGTGACGTTTACCGAAAACCGCTCGGCGACCGTGGTGATCAGCCGCACGAGTGCGGGCGCATCGGTGCGCCGCAATCCGCGGCGGCCGACATGATTGATGGCGTCCGAGGTTGCCTGGGCGAGGGCCTCCCGAGTGGCGAGATAGGCAGGTCCGGCCCCCTCACCCGATCCGGTCGAACCTCCTAAGGCTAGTACCTGGACGCAGTCGAGTTGCGTGGCGGGGACCTCAAGATCGGCGCCTTCGCTGCGGGCTATGTCGGCTATAGATCGCATCATGATGGTCAAGGAGATCGGCAGCTCGATTGCGAGGGCGGGCGCACCAAGAAAACCGCTGGCTGCGCCCATGAGGCTTGCCGCCGCCGTGTGCCAGCCTTCGGAGGCTCGCTGTGGTCCGCCGTGGCGGTCGGGACTGCGTAAGGTCGCAAGGGCGCTACGCAAGGATACATGGATCGCCCCTTGGGTAAGCCGCCCGATCTCGTCTGTGACGCGGCGCGGGAGGATGGCGATCGCCTTTTCCAGGGGCATACCGATTACTGCGGCAAGTCGCGCCGCAAGCCCCGGGTTCTCAAGGAGCCTGCGGGCGCGTTGCAAATCCTGGTGGTCGACATCATTGAGCGTCATGGCTTGCGGTCTCGCGTCTCTCTGCCGGGCGCTTTGAGGCTAAGGACCGCTGGACGCCGGCGCATCAGGGCGCCTTCCTCCGGCCTCTGGCCACGGCCCATACTACGGCGGGGCAGCCCGTTTGACATCCGGCCCTTCGGAGGAGGCCTTCCCTTGGGGACGGTCGGTCAGCGGGCGCTCGGGAGGACGAGTTACCGTCCCGGGTCCAGCCGAGTCCCGTTCAGATCTCCCCAGCCTCCGTCTCCGCTTCGCCATCGCCGTTCATACGCTCGACGAGTGCCTGCAGGGTGCGGCTGTCACGGGCCCGCATGATCTCCGCAGCCTGCCGTCTTAGTTCGCCGATCGCGCTGTCGCGGACGATCTTTTTGATCTCGAGGAGTGCCGCCGGGTGCATGCTGAATTCGCGCAGTCCCAGACCCAGGAGGAGACGGGTGTAGCGGGAATCGCCTGCCATCTCTCCGCACATGGCGACCGGTATGCCCTGTTCCGCCGCTGCCTGTATCGTTTTTGCGATCAGTCGGAGGACCGAGGGATGAAGGGGGTCGTAGAGGTAGTTCACAGTGTCATCGACCCGGTCGATGGCCAGTGTGTACTGAATGAGGTCGTTGGTCCCAATCGACAGGAAGTCCAGATGGGCAGCAAAGAGATCGGCGGACACCGCCGCCGCCGGCACCTCGATCATTCCCCCGATCGGGATATCGGGATCAAATCCGTGCCCGTCCTGGCGCAGGTCAGCTTGCACCTCGGCTACGATATCCCGGACTCGCGAGACCTCGTCGAGACTTGAGAGCATGGGTATCATAAGACGTACTTGGCCGAATGCCGAGGCCCGGAGGATGGCGCGCAGCTGGGTCTTGAATAGCGCCACGTCCTGCAGGCAGAGGCGCACGGCACGCAGCCCCAGGGCCGGGTTGACGGCCGTGATCGGTATCTCGATATCAATACGTTTGTCGGCGCCCAAATCGAGGGTGCGGATAGTAACGGGCCGCCCAGGCAGGTCTTTGATGACTCGTATGTAGGCGGCAAGCTGCTCCTCCTCGTTGGGCGGGGCACCGCGGTTCATGAACAAAAATTCCGTCCGGTACAGCCCAATCCCGTTGGCCAGCACCTGGTGTACCGCCGCGAGATCCTCCGGGAGTTCGATATTGGCCATGAGTTGAACGCTGACACCGTCGCGGCTCACTGCCTCACTCGTCCGCAAGGCATCGAGCTCACGCTGGAGGCGCGCGATCTTCTCGGCGCGCCGTTCGTATTCGGCGATCACGATGTCGTCGGCGTCCACGAACAGCACGCCGCGCTTTCCATCGACGATCAATTCGTCATCGTTATCGATATATTGGGTGGCGCCGTGGACTGCGACGATGGCCGGTATGCCAAGGCTGCGCGATAGAATGGCGGTATGGGATATCGGGCCGCCAAGATTGGTGATAAAGGCGATGATACCCTTGTTCTTGAGGGCGACGGCATCTGCGGGGGCGAGGTCGTTGGCTACGACGACCCGCCCGCACAGATCGGCCGGCGCCCGTTCGTTTTCGCGCTCGTCGGGGTTTAGGAGGTTACGCAACACTCGCTCGACGACCTGAGCGACATCGATCTTTTTGTTGCGCAGGTACGGATCTTCCATGGCTTCAAAGACCGCGATCAAGCGATCGCTTTGGGTCTTTAGGGCGAATTCCGCGTTCCACTGTTGTTCGCGGATATCGTCTATCGGCGCCTCAGAGACCATGGTGTCGCTCAATATCAAGAGGTGGGTGTCTATGAAGCTCGCCGCCTCGAGCGGGGCGTCTGCCGGGATGTGGTTACGTATCTCGCTCAATTCGGCCCGGGTGCTGGCCACGGCCGCTAGAAACCGCGCCACCTCCTCTTCCACGAGCTCTTTGGGCACGGCGTATTCGGGGACGCTTATGCGCTCACGTTTTATGACAAACGCGCGGCCGATCGCGATCCCGCTACTGACCCCTTTGCCGTGCAGTGCCAGCATCAGCTGCTCTCTCCAAAGCGACTCTGGATTAACTCCGACAGCGCGGCGGTGGCCGCAGCCTCGTCGGGCCCTTCTGCACAAATCTTGAGGGTGCTGCCTTGCCCAGCTGCGAGCATCATGATGCCCATGATGCTCTTGCCATTGACGGTGCGGCCATCGCGCGTAACCGTGATTGCCGAAGCAAACGACGACGCGAGGCTCACGAGCTTTGCCGATGCGCGCGCGTGCATGCCAAGTTTATTTACCACCAGGATCTCAACGCACTTCATGATCGGCATTATCCAGAAGACAAAATTCCGTAGCGCACACGATTCCTTCCATGCCGCCGCTCAGTGCCTTACCTATCAACTCATGGAGAGGCAAGTCCCGGTAGTTCAGGACGCGGATCAGCATGGGAAGATTGAGGCCGGTAACAAGCTCGATGCGATGGCGGGCCAAAAGCCGACAGGCGACGTTGATGTGCGTCGCCCCGTAGATGTCGGCCAGGATCAGGACGCCGTTACCCTCATCTACGGCCTTGATCGCTTGGGCAAGGGATGCACCCAATTCGTCGGGGGGCGTGTCGTAGCGGACGGGGAAGGCGGCGAGCGCTGGTGGCCGCTGGCCGAGGACGTGATCAACGGCTTCCAGCAAACCGAGTGCCACGTCTTTTTGTGCAAGAACCAGCAATCCTATCATTAACCCCTTACCCCTCTATCCCGCCGTAATAGCCGTAAATACCGTTAGCACCTGTGAGTGTATACCGTTATGCCGGTTTCGCTGGCGGGGGGGACAGACCCTCCGTCAATTCGCGGTGACGGATCTGGGTGCTGATGCCCTGTTTTCGAAAGTGCGCGGCCAGCTTTTCCACGAGATACACGGAGCGGTGCTGGCCGCCCGTACAGCCTATGGCCACTGTGAGATAACTGCGGTTTTCCTGTTCGAAGCCCGGTAGCCAGCGCGCCAGGAAGTCGGCGATATGTTCCTGCATCGCCGCGACTTCCGGATGGCGGTCGAGGAAGGCCGCAACCTCCTGGTCGCGGCCGGTCAGCGCGCGCAGGCTCTGTTCCCAATAGGGATTGGGTAGGCAGCGGACGTCGAATACGTAGTCGGCGTCGAGCGGTGTCCCATGCTTGAAGCCAAAGGATTCAAAGAGCAAGGTAATGCCGCGCGTGCTACTACCGCGCGCGAACTCATAGATGAGCTGGCGCAGTTGCTGGGCGCTCGTATGGGTCGTGTCTATGCGTCGCGTGGACGAAAGCGATAGGGGCTCGAGCAACGATTTCTCGAGACGTATGCTCTCCAGAAGCGGCGTCTGGGCATTACTCAAGGGGTGCCGTCTGCGCGTTTCCTTGAAGCGCTTTACGAGCACGGCCTCGTCGGCTTCGAGAAATATGATGCGATAGTCGATCCCTACGGCGCGCAGTTTCTCGAGATTCATGGGCGCGGTGTCGAGAAAGAGACGGTTACGGGCGTCTATGCCCAGAGCAATATCCGAAAACTCCGATCCGACCCCGGCTACGTGATTGGCAAAATGCGGCAGCAGGGCTGCCGGCAGGTTGTCGATGCAATAAAAACCCACGTCCTCCAGGGCTTGCAGGGCGATACTTTTGCCAGATCCCGACAGACCGCTTATGATGATGAAACTCATGACGGTTTCATGGCGAGGCTTTGGCGGCGCATGAAGTCTTCGAGCGCGTTGATCCCGCGCCGACGGAGAATGTGTCCGCGGGTCGCGACCTCGACTAGGACTGCGAGGTTGCGGCCGGGAGCGACGAATAGCGCCACTTCGGCTACCTCGATCCCGAGTATCGAGCGCGTCTTTTGTTCAGCCTGCAGCCTATCGATGCCCGCCTGCGCGCCCGGTGCGTAATCTTTAAGCCGTACGATAAGGTGCAGGGTCTTCTCGCGCCGGACCGCGGTTTCACCGAACATGGCGCGGATGTTCAGGATGCCAAGGCCCCGGACCTCCAGGAAGTCGCATAGCATGTCGGGGCAGCGTCCCTGCAAGGCGTCGGGCCCAAGCCGGAAGAACTCGCAGGCATCGTCTGCGATGAGCCTATGTCCGCGGCTCAAAAGCTCCAAGGCGAGCTCGCTCTTGCCGATCCCGCTTTCGCCCGTCAAGAACACCCCAAGGCCCATGACCTCCATGAATACGCCGTGCAGGACCTCGCGTTCGGCGAGCGCGCGCGCCAGATAAAACTGAAGGTCATGGATGACGCGCGGGCTCGGCAGTGATGAACGAAAGAGCGGCATGGCCGCTGTGTTGGCGGCCTCCAGCATATCGTCTGGGATGGTCTCGTCGTTTGCTACGATGACGATGGCAGACGAGGGCGACCCAAATATCTCCGCTAGCGCCTCTTTTCGAGCGGCGCTCGTTATGTGGTCGTAGAGGTAGGCCTTTTCGTTTGCGCCTATGACCTGGACGCGGTTGGGATGCACGAAGTTCAGGTGGCCAACCAGCGCCATGCCCGGGAAGCGCGCGGTCGCAAGTTCGAGCAGCCGGCTTGCGCCGGCCCGCCCTCCGACCCACGCGAGCTTTAGGGTCTCGTGTTGGGCCTCGTAGACGTCTTCCGCGGTCAATATGGTACTCATGGCACCCGGTTTTCATCCGCAGGCACGGTGTCCCGGGGCGGGACACTCCGCCGTGAGGCGGTCATGGCGCGGAATGCTATCGCCTCAGTATATCGCTCCCGGCGGAAATGGGCGAGATGTGTCCGCCATTGCCGGCGATCGGGCTTAGCCGGGGCGGTGGGGATCGGTCATTTTCTCCTTGTGGCGCAGGACTTGTCGGTCGAGCTTGTCTATGAGCAGGTCGATTGCGGCATACATGTCTTCACCCGCGGCATCGGCATGGATGACCGCGCCTTTAGCGCGGATGTTGGCCTCGGCGCTGAAGCGCTTCTTCTCGACGTGCAAGACGACGTCGGCGGTAATGGCATGGTCGAAGTGGCGCTGGATGCGGCCGACTTTTTCACGTGCGTAGTCGCGCAAGGGTGGGGTTATATCGACCTGCTGTCCGCTAACTGTGATATCCATTGGATTCCCCTTATTGTTGGCTAGACAAGCGATTTCCGCTGACTCGATGGCGGGATGCTGAGTGACTCCCGGTACTTTGCAATGGTACGGCGCGCGATGTTGATGCCTTGCTCCAAAAGCATGTCGGCGATCTTGCTGTCGCTAACCGGTCGTTCCGGCGACTCGTTTTCGACGATCTTGCGAATAAGCGAGCGAATGGCCGTAGCCGAGCAGGTGCCCCCATCGGCAGTACCCACGTGGCTTGAAAAGAAATACTTAAGTTCGAATATGCCGCGCGGCGTCATCATATACTTGCTGGTCGTGACGCGTGACACCGTGGATTCGTGCATGCCCACCTCGCCTGCCACGTCGTGCAGGACGAGGGGCTTCATCGCCTCCGGGCCGTGCTCGAAAAACGCCCGCTGGCGGTCTACGATCACGCGCGCGACCTTGAGTAGGGTGTCATTGCGACTCTGCAGGCTCTTTAAGAACCAGCGTGCTTCTTGGAGGTGGTCATGCAGGAAGCGGTCCTGTGCCGAGCCGCGGCCCCGCTGAATCATCTGCTCGTAGTGGGCGTTGATGCGCAGTCGCGGCATGGCAGCCACGTTCAGTTCCGCACGCCAGCTTCCGCGCCGCTTCTTGACGATCACCTCGGGCACCACATAGGTCGCGGGGGTGCTGGACACGAGCGCGCCCGGCCGGGGATTCAGACTCTTTAGAAGGGTCAGTGCCTGCCCCAACGTATCGGAGTCGAGGTGGGTCAGGCGCTTTATCTCTTTGAAGTCCCGCAGTCCGAGCAGTTTAAGGTGCGCAGGATCGGTCAGCAGGCGGGCGGCATCGCGATAGGGGGTCGCGGGGTCGAGGCGGCGCAGCTGCAGGTCGAGGCATTCACCGAGGTGTCGGGCCGCGACCCCGATCGGGTCGAAATTCTGCACCTGATGCAAAACCGCCTCGACTTCGTCTTCACCGAGATCGAGATCCGGGAGTGTCGACAGGATCTCGTTTACGCCCCCAATGAAATACCCGTCCTCATCGATCGCGTCTATGATGGCTACGGCAATCAGACGGTCGCGTTCCGAGAACGGGGTCATTTGGAGTTGCCAGAGCAGGTGTTCCTTGAGGCTGGTAGGCAGGCTGTTGCGGGCCTCGAAACTGGTCTCGTTTTCCTTGTCGTCGCTGCCGTTGCCGGTGCTTGCCGTCCCGTAGTTCTCCTCCCAATCGAGTTCCTTTAGCTCGCCGTCGCCATTATCCCCGTCGTCGGTCGCGCCATCGTCCTGGCTCGTTTCCGCGGCCGTAGTCTCGGCCGCTACGCCTTCCTCGCCTTCAGGGTGATCGCTTTCCTCGAGCAAGGGGTTTTTTTCGAGGACTTCGCGGATCTCTTGCTCGAGCTCTATGGACGATAGCTGCAACAGGCGGATCGCCTGTTGCAGCTGGGGCGTGATCGTGAGGTGTTGCCCGATTCTGAGGTCAAGTGTCTGTTTCATGGGGCTCCTGAACCCAAGTTTAGTCCATTCCGGGAATTTCCGGAACGCCGACCGAGGCCCATGGCCCGGGCGGCAGGTCTCGGCCATACCCGCGGTCGCCGCTTGGCTCGGGGCCCCGTTTCGGCAAGAGCGGCCCCTGTCCATCGCAATCGGGGCCCTTGCCGCGTCTCGTCGCATGAGCTCAGGGTCGGGATTGGGGAAGAAGGCCGGACTTCTGGCGGATGCGGTGGCCCTGAGGGTCCTAGAGCACGAAATTCTCGCCGAGATAGACCCGTTTGACGTCGGCATTGCTAAGGAGCGCCCCGGGCTCGCCTGCGGCCAGCACGTGTCCGTCGTTGATGATATAGGCGCGGTCGCAGATCTTGAGGGTTTCGCGGACGTTATGGTCGGTTATGAGTACGCCGATGCCGAGTTTGCGCAGATGCGAGATATGCTGCTGGATGTCGATCACCGAGATCGGGTCGACGCCCGCAAAGGGTTCGTCTAGGAGCATGAAGCGGGGCGTGGTAGCGAGCGCCCGGGCGATCTCTACGCGCCGGCGTTCGCCCCCCGATAGGCTCATGCCCATGGTCTTGCGGCGATCCGCGATGTGCAGATCCTGCAGTAACTCCTCGAGCCGCGCCGACCGCGCCTGCGAATCCAGCCCCTCTACTGTCTCTAAGATTGCGAGGATGTTGTCTTCGACGGTCAATTTGCGGAAGACCGATGCCTCCTGCGGTAGGTAACCGACCCCCAGTTTGGCGCGCGCATGCATCGGCAAGCCGCCGATGTCTACCCCGTCCAACAGGATTTGCCCCTGGTCTCTGCGGATAAGCCCGATTACCATATAAAAGCATGTGGTCTTGCCCGCCCCGTTGGGTCCTAATAGGCCGACCACCTCGCCGGCCTGCACTTCTAGGCTTACGTCTTTGACGACGCGCCGTCCCTTGTAGCCCTTCGAGAGGTGCATGGCCTCGAGCTTACTCATGAGCCGTCCCGGTTTTCGGTGTGTGCGTCCGGGGAATGATGCGGGCATGGACGCGGGTCTTAGGCCCGCGCTCGGCGGTGATGCGCCGGGAGCGCACATAGTAGTGGACCACGTGACCGTGCAGGACATCGGTCCCCTGGCGAAACATGACCTGGCCCGTGAGGGTGACTTCGTCGGGGGCGGCCGCGAAGTGCAGCGTGTGCGCGACGCCAAAGAGCGGCAAGCCGCCGGTCTTTTGATCCTCCATGTGGACCGGGAACCCGACGGCATCTATCGAGATCACCTTACCGTGTGCTGAGTGCACGCGTACGCGTGCGGCTCGTATCGTGAGCCCGTCCTGGACTATGCGCACATGTCCCTCATAGAGACTGAGACCGGTGCGCTCGTCGACCTGGATGGTGTCGGCGCGCACGCTTAGAGGCTGTGCGAGTTGCCGGGTACGGGCGACTGCAGACGAAGCCAGTGCGCAGACCGTGAGCCCGATGGTCAGGGCGGATCTCATGAGCGGAGGTGCACGGTGAGGGAGTGGGTACGGACATGCGTGGGGCCGACACGTGCCGTTGCCCCCCTAAATACCCGTACCGCACCGCGCATGATGAGGATGTGGCCGTGGGGCGACACATAGCCCCGGCGCGCCGTGGTCGTCGTTACGGTGTGCCGTGCGAACTGCATGAGCCGCGGTTTTATGAGGATCGTCTGGTGGTTGCGGGGGAAGTGCACGAGCCGTTCGGCGGTCAGTATGAAACGCGGCCGACCATGACGGTTCATGGCCGTCAGCTTGGCATGGTCGATGTAATAATCGGGGCGCGCCGGGGCCGTGTGCGTGAAGATCAAGGCCGGACGGACCAGGGCGTCGGGCAGCCACCAGAAGAGGCCCGAAAAGAGCAGCAACCCTGCCAGCAGCAGGAAACGGCTCAGCCACCGGCCCACGGACACTCGCCTTGGTACACATAGCCCAGTTGCGTCTCCAGAGTCCCTTGCGCGCTCATGATGAACTCGCACAACTCGCGTACGGCGCCGTAGCCGCCCCGCTCGCGGGTCACCCAGTGGGCCCGGTCGCGCACGAGGGGGTGGCCATCGGCTACTGTGACCCCAAAGCCCACCGACTCCATGGCCGGAAGGTCGATGACATCATCCCCCATGAAGGCGGCCGCGTCGGCGGCAATACCGTGTTCGGCAAGCAATGTCTGGACGGCGGCCCGTTTGTCGCGGCAACCTTGCACCACGATCGCAATCCCGAGATCCGCGGCGCGGTGCGTCACTGCCTGCGAGCGGCGCCCCGTGACGAGGCCGACCAGCACCCCGCTCGCCATCAGCATCTTGAGTCCATGCCCATCTCGGCTGTGGAAGGCCTTGATCTCGTCGCCGGAGTCGCTCAGCAGCAGCCGCCCATCGGTCAAGACCCCATCCACATCCAAGAGCAGCAGACGGGTATGGCGCGCCGCCTGGGCCGCGATTTCGGCTGCCGCGCGCTCTGTCGTCATACAACCCCGGCGCGTAGGAGGTCGTTCATGTTGAGGGCGCCCACGACGCGCTGCGCCTCATCCACGACGAACAGCCCTGAGATGTTATGGGCGCGCAACACGGCTACGACCTCTGCGGCGAGATGGTCCGCCTGCGCTGTCTTGGGGTGGCGAGTCATCACGTCGCTGATCCGGGCCTTGTAGACATCCACGCCCCGATTGAGCGCGCGGCGCAGGTCGCCATCCGTAAAAATACCGCATAAGCGCCCAGCGTCGTCTACGACCGCGGTCATACCGAGCCCCTTGCTGCTCATTTCGACTAAGGCGTCCGGCAGGCTCGCGCCTACCGACACCTGAGGGACCTGCTCGCCCTTGTGCATGATGTCGGCGATGTAGACGAGCAGTCGCCGGCCGAGCCGCCCCCCTGGGTGGGAGCGCGCGAAATCCTCGGGTGTAAAGCCCCGCGTCTCGTAAAGGGCGATCGCGAGGGCGTCGCCCATAGCTAAGGCCGCGGTCGTGCTGGCGGTGGGCGCGAGATCGAGTGGGCAGGCCTCTTTGGCCACCGCGACTAGCAGATGGACGTCCGATTGGCGGGCCAGACTCGATGTCGGGGCCCCGGTCAGCGCGAGCAGCCGGACGCCCATCCTTTTAATGATGGGTAGTATGGTCAGTATCTCGGCGGTCTCGCCCGAATGGGAGATGGCCAGAACCACGTCCTCGGGGGTGATCATGCCGAGATCACCGTGGCTCGCCTCGCCTGGGTGTACAAAAAAGGCCGGCGTGCCGGTACTCGCCAAAGTCGCTGCGATCTTGCCACCGATATGGCCCGATTTGCCCATGCCGACGACGACCACGCGCCCCGCGCAATCGAAGAGCAGGCGACAGGCGTCGGCAAAGCTCGTATCGAGCCCGGCGGCCAGGGCCGCGAGGGTATCGGCCTCCAAGTCGAGGACGCGCCGGCCGAGGGCGAGCAGCGCGCTGGGTTCCGGGTTGGGTCGCAGAGGGTGACGGGCTTCCATGCCCTGGAGTATAACGAAAAAAACCCTCGCCGGGTCCCTAAAGCGCAAACCGCGGCGCGTTATAATGGCGTCATCATGGGGGAGGGAACCGTGGAACCATTTCTTGCTGTGCTGCGCCACCATGCCTACGACCCGGGGGCGCGTCCCGACCCGGCCTTGGATGAGGCCCTGGCTCGCTTGGGCGGGGTGCTCGCGCACCTCGCAGGGGCCCTGGAGGTCGAGTATGTGGGGCCGTTCGTGGGTCTCGGGGCCGGCCGGGAGGCCTTTTGCCTGGCCGTGCGGGCCCATGAGGAGGCCCCAGGCGTACGGGTTTGGGGGGCGCGCGTCTGTAGCGCCGCCCCTCACCGAGGGCTCGCCGCGCACTGGGATTTGGGTGCCGTGGCCCGGTTGCGCAAGCCTGTGCTGGCGCGCGCCTTGCCTGGTTTTCTGTCCGGTTACTATAGCGCCGTGCAAGCTGCGGCCAAGGCCGACACAAAGGCCGGCCGGCGGCTTCTTACGCTGGTCGCGGCCTTAGGCGGCGGCGATTGAGCGCGCCCGCTGCGATCGAGGTCACTGATCTCAGTAAGCGCTACGGGGCCGTGACCGCTGTGGCATCTCTGAGCTTTGCGTTGGAGGGCGGTCAGGTGCTGGGTCTGCTTGGGGGTAACGGGGCCGGCAAGACCACGACGCTTGCGATGCTGATGGGCCTGTTATTGCCGACCACCGGCACTATCCGTGTTTTGGGCGAGGACCTGCTCCGCCACCGTTACCGGGTGCTCGCGCAGATCAATTTTTCATCGCCCTATGTCGATCTTCCCCATCGCCTGACGGTCTATCAGAACCTGCGGGTCTATGCGGGCCTCTATGGTGTACCCGATTCCCGGATGCGCATCCGCGAGCTTGCCCGCGATCTCGATCTAGAAGGTCTGCTCGATCGTCCGTACGGGCGGCTGTCGGCGGGCCAGCGTACCCGCGCCTCCCTCGCGAAGGCCTTGATCAACCGACCGCGGCTCTTGTTGCTCGATGAACCCACGGCCTCTCTCGATCCCGATACGGCCGATCGGCTACGCAGTTATCTGCGCGATTATCAGAAAGCGAGTGGCGCCGCCGTGGTGCTGGCCTCGCACAATATGCCCGAGGTCGAGCGTTTGTGTGATGACGTGATCATGTTGCGTCATGGGCAGATATTCGATCGCGGTCGGCCCGCGGATCTGATCGCAAAGTACGGCCGCGAAACTCTCGAGGAGGTTTTTCTGGATATGGCGCGTGGGCGCGATCAGTTATGAGAGGCGCGAACAGCGCCGCAATGCGGCGTGTCGGGGCGATGATCGAGCGGTATTTCTATCTCCTGAAGGGTTCCTGGCCACGGGTCATAGAGCTTGCTTACTGGCCAACGATGCAGATCGTCCTGTGGGGCTTTTTGAGCGAGTATCTCGTCGCACACAGCAGTTACTTGGCCCAGGCCTCGGGGGTCCTGCTAGCGGCGGCGCTACTATGGGATGTCATGTTCCGGGGGCAGCTTGGGGTCTCGGTCGTATTTTTCGAGGAGCTCTACTCGCGTAATCTCGGACACCTCTTTGCAAGCCCCTTGCGCCCTTATGAGCTTGCGGGGGCGCTCTTTGCCATTAGCCTCTTGCGGACCCTGATCGGCAGCGGCATGGCGGCCTTGTTTGCGTTCTGGTTCTACCACTTTCCCATTTGGCAGATGGGCTTCATGCTGGTTGCGTTTTTCTTGAACCTGATCGTCATGGGCTGGTCGATTGGTCTCGTGGTGGCAGGGCTCGTGCTGCGCTATGGTCTGGGTGCCGAGAACTTGGCTTGGGCCGCGATTTTCGCCATTGCGCCCCTGAGCGGGATCTACTACCCGATTTCGGTCCTGCCGGCACCCCTGCAGCTGATCGCTCATATGCTGCCCGCAGCCTATGTCTTCACGGCGATGCGCGGCTTGCTGTTCCAGCACGTCTTTCTGGGACGGCCGCTCGCATTGGCGGCCGGGCTCAATGTCATCTATCTTGCGTTGGGTCTCGCCGTGTTTTTACGAACCTTCCATGACGCGCGTCTTCACGGCCGCCTCCTCAATTTGGGGGAATGAGGTGAGATTGCCGCCGGCGCACTCGCGCGAAGGTGTCGACCAAGACATCGGTGGTGCGCGCAAACCGCGGGCGCCAGCCAAGCAGGACGCGGGCGCGGGTCGTGTCGAGGATGAGGGGGCGATCGAGGCCCGCGGTCCAGGCCGGATCTGGGCCTATGCCAGCGTAACGAAACGCCCATTTTGCCGCTAGCCTCGCAAGTTTTGGGTCGATGCCGATCGCGAACCCGTGCACGCATTTCTGCATGGCTTGGAAGGACAGGGCGTCCGCGCAGGCGAGGTTCAAGGCCCCCGTCGCTTCCGAAAAGATCGCGGCCGCAATCGCGGCGGCGACATCGTGTTCGTGGACGATCTGCAAAAGCGGCGCGGGCTCGGGCAGCTTTGGATAAAAGGGTAGGCGCAGCGTGCCCCGCAAAAAGGGTTGGGCGTGAGGGCCGAGAATGATGTGCGGGCGTAAGCGCAGTGCAGAGAGCCCACCCCGTTCGGCGGCCATGACCAGCTCTTCGGCCTGCGCCTTGTCTTCGGCGTAACGAAAACCGGGCAAAGGTGCAAGCGGCGCCGATTCCGTGAGCGCACGCGCGCTCGTACCATAGACCGATGCGCTAGACAGCTGGATGAGGCGCGCGCCGGGGTTTAATGCATCCAGGACGGCGCGCGTGCCATCGATATTGATCCCATGCGCGAGACGGCGGTCATGGCGGTCGCGTCGGAGGTGCCCCTCGATCACAACAAACGCCATGTGCACTACGGCGTCGGCGGTTTTGATGGCCGTGCGCAAGGCGCGATCGCGTACATCGCCGGTCAAGATCTGCAGGTGCGAGTCGCGATCGGCGACTGGCCGTCGGTCATGCGCGATCAGTTGGGTGATGCGCGGGTCGCGCAAGAGCTCTGGGATGAGGACGCGGCCGAGGCAGCCGGCTGCGCCCGTTACAAGGACGCGCATGTCGCAAACGCCGGGAGCACCTGATCGCCTAGCAAGGCGAGGGCGCGGCGGTTGTCGGCGGTGGGGCTCGCCCCGGCGCCCACGGCGCAGAGCAGATGGTCGACGCCCGCATCCGCGTACACTTGCAGCCGTTTGCGACAATGCTCTGGGTCACCCGCGACGACCATACCGAGACGCTCCAAGACCGGCAGATTCACGCCACCGCGTAACAGGGGGGCAAGCGCGCCAAACTTGCGATAGTACTCGTAGCCGTTTTGCAGTTCCGACAGGATGGGGCCGGTAAGCCGCAAGAGCTCACGGTAGAACCATGTGATATTGGTGCGGGCGATGGCGCGCGCCTGCTGCCGGTCCGCAAGACAAAAGACACCGAGCGTCATGCCGACCCGCGGCCGCAATCCGCTCGAAGGTCCGTGGTGATGCGCAAAGGCCTCGCGATAACGGCGTATGTCTTCCTTGATCATGAACCACGGTTTGAAAGGTCCCGCGAGCACACCCAGACCCAGGCGGGCGGCGCGCTCAAAGCTCTCCGGGCTTACCGCCGCCATCCACAGGGGAGGATGGGGGCGCTGCACCACGCGCGGGCGCACGTGGATGTCTTGAAACTGAAAGTGGCGTCCCGCGAAGCTGATCGGGTCTGCGTCACTAAAGGCTTGCAAGAGGACTTCGAGGCCTTCGGCGACCAGGGTGCGGCTTTCTTCCGGACGAACGCCGAAGGCCCCGTATTCCTTGGGCGAAAATCCACGGCCCACACCCAGTTCTAGCCGGCCCCCGGAGAGGATGTCCAGGGTGGCGGCCCGCTCGGCGATCTGGAGCGGGTGATGGTAGGGTAGCGGAACGATGCCAAGCCCCAGCCGGATGCGGCGGGTCCGTTGGGCGGCGGCGGCCAGGAACAGATCCGGGGCCGAGCTGTGGCCGTATTCCGGCATAAAGTGGTGCTCGGTGAGCCAGGCTGTGTGAAAACCCAGGTCATCGGCAAGCGCGATCTCTTCGAGCGTTTCTTCGTAGACCTGACGCTCGGTGCGACCCGCGAACGCGGGTACGGCAAGCTCGTAGAAAAGATCGAATTCCATCGGAATGCCTAAGCTGCCCCCGGCCCATACGGTCTGGCGCGCATTGTAGTCGCTTGGCCCTGCGCGGTCGATGCGATGCACCCAAGCGCGATGGGTACCACGCGCGCGCCGCCCAAGCACGAAAGCCTTTAGCTACGCGCGAAGCCAAGCGGCATAAAAAAGGGCGCAGCCGGGGCTATGCCCCCGCTGCGCCCGGCAGGACAGGGATTGGCCCTTCCTAGTCTAGGCCGCCGGCCGGCACCGCCTGGACCGTACAGGCGTTGGTCGGGTACTGCGCCAGGGTCGTGTAGGCCGTGCTCGCCATTTGACTAAAGGCCGGGACCGCGAGGGCTTGTATACTGCCGTTGTTGTAGTTTGGCGCCGTGCAATTATCGAGCACGTAGAGTGTTTTGCCGTTGTCGCTTAGGGCGAGCCCATAGGCGTTGGTGAAGTTGCCGGGGATCACCGTCGGAGTGGGGTTCCAGGCGCCATTTGCCGACAGCGGGTCTTGGCGCACAAAGACATCGAGTGCCCCCGTCTGGGTCGCCACGTACAGGCGCCGGCCCTTGGGACCCATGACGAGCCCGAGCGGCTGGATGTTGCTGGTGGCGAGGTTCGGGTCGGCGCTTAGGGTGCCGTTTTGCGCATCGATCGAAAAGACCGAGACGGTGCCGTTCGTTTGCGAAGCGCCGTTGCCGTTATCCGAGACATAGAGGTGCCGTCCAGACGGACCGATAACGATGGTCCATGGGCCGACCCCGGTCCCGAAACTCGACGTCGCGCCGCTGCCCGTTACAAACGACAGGGCACCGGTATCCGGGTCGATAGCGAAGGCGTCGACCATGTCACCTGCAAACTCCGCCGAGTACAGGAAGCGGCCCGTCGGGTCCGCCGCGAGCAACATCGGGTAGTCGCCGTAAGTGCCGGTCGTAAACCCGCTGCTAAACGCGGTCGGAGCCCCCTGGTTCAGGTCATAGCCATCTATCGTGCCGGGACAATTACTGCCCGTCGTGTTGTCGTAGCAGCTATTCGCCACGTACAGATAGCGATCGGAGGGGTCAAGCGCCACGCCCATGGGGCTTTGGCCCGCAGCCAGGGAGTTCGGGCTCCCAAGCGACCCATTGGGCGTTGCCATCGGGAATGAGGTCACGTCCCCAGGCCCTCCCTGCGCCCAGTCGGAGGCATAGAGGTTGAGGCCGTCTGGGGCGATCGCGGCGGCGCTCGGCCCCTGATCTGCAATATTGGTCGTGCAGGCGTTGCAAGTCGTGCTAATGACCGGCGTACCGAGCAAACCGTTCTGCTGCGCCGGATAGGCGGCAATGGCGGTCGTCGACTGATCTACCACATAGAGGCTCGGTGACTGCATGGTCACCGTGACCGGCAAACAAAATGGTGCCTGTGGGGACAAGCGCGTACGCAGCACCGAGCTCATAACTCCGGGACTGCCGTTTTGCGGGATGCTGTAGGCGAACAGGTCATCGCGGCTGCTATTGGTCACAAAGACGTAATGGCCGGCGGGCGATGCGCTAATGCCCTCGGCCGTGCCCGTGGTCGTGGTAGGCGGCGCCGCACTTGCGCTGACCGTGCCGTTACCTATGGTAAAAAATGCCGTTTCCATTTCACCAGAATCGTCGCCGGTGACAGAGAGCGTATCGCCGGCCACCGCAAGCCCGACTGGCGCAAGGCCGCTTGGCAAGGTCGCTTGGCCGGTTTGGGTGAGCGCGCCGCCGCTGCCCGGGGTAAAGACCGTCACGGTACCTTGGGTAAGTACGTAGAGATGGCCAGCACTGTCTGTCGTGCCGGCAATAAGACCACTCACGGGTGTGGTGTTCCCGGTGGCCGTGAGACTGCTGCCGGTGCTGTAACTTGTAATTCCATTGGACGCGAGGGCGTATAGGATATTGGGGCCGGCCACGAGGCTCGCCGGCGCACCCGTTGCCGCAGTTGAGCCCGCTGCTGTCAGGGTGCCATCGCTTGCTATGGTAAAGGCCGTGATGTCGTCATTGCCCGTATTGAGGGCATAGAGGGTGCTGCCTACGATTGCAAGCGAGGCCGTCCCCGCGCCACTGCTCACGGCATTGTTGCCGCTGTTCAAGGGCGTGAGTTGGTTACTGTTCATGTTCCACCCGTAGGCCGATACGGTACCGCTTTGGTAGTTCGCGACGTAGACGTATTTTGCGCCGCTCGTGGCCACGGCGTCCGGTTGTTGTCCGGTGGGTACGTAACCCCGGTCGATCAAGGCTCCCGTCCAGGGGTCACGCAGGTAGATCTGGAGGCTATGAGTACCGGCCGGCACGAGGATCATCGAGGTCTGTGCGGGACCGGTTGCGAAGGTCTGCGCCGGCGCCGTATTCGCCGATCCCCCGGATGAAGAGCCCGCTCCGCCCGTGGGGGCCGAGGGGGTAGCCGACGATCCGGAACTCCCGGATCCCTGACATGCCGAAAGCAGTCCGCAAATGAGAACCGCTGCGACAATGCGCCTATTCGAAGCCATGACATACCTCCACAATGGGGATGAGACCGCTCTACCGTGCTGGGCAGTCTGGGCTCTGCAGGCTCTAGCGTATATCGGTCCGAAGGCGGATATATGTGAATTCAATATCATGGAAATATAGGCAAGAGTTAGGAACTATTGGCACGAATCGCGCATACGCGGTGTTTTGTCCCTGGTGAAAGGCAAAATCCGCATGTTGCGTACACCCCGTGTGTACGCTGTCTAAAATCGCCAACGGCAGAGCTTGCTGGCGTAGCGCAATGCGATAGGCGTCAAGCTCAGCCGAGGTCAGGCGGGGGCAGGTTCGCCCGTTCCGGCACGTCCCACAGGACCCATAGGAAAGCCATTAGACCAATATTTTGTTGGGGAAATTCCGTTTAATGCCGACAGGCAAGCCGTAATGGCCGCATAGGGCCGATCCTGGTAGCTTGCGCTCCCGGCGCCCATCGCGTTTTGCCTCGGCCACCGGCGCCCGTCTGCTTCCCATCACTTCCCTGACGACTCATGCATGGCCACCGTGCGAGGTGCGCTTGAAGCGCTGTGGAAGTCGTCCCGGGGGTACTGGGCATGCTGCCGTGCTTGGAAGGCCGCCCCGTGGTCGACGGTGGTGCTTGGAGACGGAGGCTTTGCGCAGCGCCTTAAGCACGAGATCATAGGCTATGCGATCCGAAAGCCACTAACCGAGCACCCGGCGTGTCTTAAGGCGATGATCATCGCCAGGTACAGCCGGGCCTCGGGAGCGCCAACGTATATCCTGGCCACGCAAAGCCTACGCCCGCTGCCGGACCCACCGCGGCTGCCGTAGACGAGGCGCCCGCGCCCCGCCCCTTCGCGCGTCGACTCAAAACGCCCCCATGATCGTAAAGCGGGCACAGGTAAAGTGGTCCTCGCCCGTCTTGCGGCCTTCGCCCGCTATAGCGTTGGCGGTCTCGCGGCTGAAGCAGTTTTCGGCGGGCACCAGTAGAGCCAGGCTGTGCCGATGGCTGCGCTCAAGGGTGAGGCTATAAGAATACCAAGCTTACCTGCCATGCGCTCAGCGCCTGGGCCAAACGCTAGGGTGTCCAAAAAAAGCGCCATCGTAAATCCAATCCCACCCAGCCAGGCCACGCCTAAGATGTGGCGGTAGCTCACACCGCTTGGAAGATGAGCAAGGCGCCATCGCAACGCCAACCACGCGGCCCCGGCAATCCCGAAAAACTTACCCAACAGCAGCCCGAAAAAAATTCCGGCAGCGATCGTTCTTTGCGCCCCTATGGCCTGACCGGAAAATACCAATCCCGCGTTGGCAAACGCAAAAAGCGGCATGACACCAAAGGTAACGGGGCTTGCGAGCCATTGCTCCAGGCGCCTTGCCGAGGTAACCGGGGAAGACGACGCGGGCGCGCTCGCGGGAATAGCGGCTGCAACTAAAACTCCAGCAAGCGGTGCGCTTATGCCCGCATACCCCAGCGCAAGCCACAAAAGCGTGCCCATGCCGAGATAGGGAAAAAGACTCTGGACCTGACGGCGGTTCAAAAGAATTAGTGAGATCAAAATACCAAAGGAGATCAGTAAGGGACCTGTGCTCAGGGTACGAGTGTAATAAAAAGCAATGACAAGAATGGCTCCCAGATCATCGACAACGGCAAGCGCTAATAGAAAGAGCATAAGATTGCGCGGCACGCGCCGACCCAATATTGCCAAGGCCCCTATCGCAAAGGCGATGTCGGTACTCATAGGGATCGCCCACCCGCGTAAGCCAGGATCGGCAGAATTTAAGCTATAATACACAAAAGCGGGGGTCACCATACCGCCCAGTGCGGCAATGAGCGGCAAGGCCATGGCCTTGGGGTGGCGCAAGGCCCCGTGCACCAGTTCGCGCTTGAGCTCAAGGCCTACTGCCAAGAAAAATAAGGCCATAAGTCCTTTGTCGACCACTTCTTGGCCGGTGACAACAAGCCCGCCGGGCAATGAATAGGCGGCATGCCAAAATTTATTATAAAGAGTACCGAAACGGGAGTTGGCCAGTCCTAACGCCACAAGTGCCGCAGAGAAAAGCACAATCGCGCCTAGGACCGGCTGCGGTGCAGCGGGGCTTTCAGTGTCTGACATGATGTGCCCTAGGTAAAAAGCAGAGAGACTCGTTAGTGATTGAGCGAATGGCTATAGTGTAACAAAAAATAATCACCCGAGGAGACGCGGCGTGTTCCCAACCATCCCTAATCACCATGCCCTTTTTGTACTTGCGCTTGTGGTTGTAGCGCTTCTGCTTTTTAGCAATGAGCGCGTGGCCTTGGAGACGTCAGCCTTGTTCGTGCTGGCAGTGCTGGTTTTGTATTTTAGCGTAAGCCCGCTCGCGGTTCTTGGGCATGAAGTTTCTCCATTGCGATTTTTTTCCGGATTTAGCAACCCAGCCTTGGTGGCGGTAGTGGCGCTTATGGCGGTAGGCGCCGGAGTCGTCAATACCGGAGGTTTGGAACCGATAGGGCGCGTACTGGCTCGCCTGTGGCCAACTAGTCCACGGCTTGCGGTTTTAGTGATGCTTTTATGTGCAGCGTTTTTGAGCGCGTTTGTAAACAATACTCCTATCGTAATCTTGCTTTTGCCGCTTTTGAGTGGCGTTGCGATTCGCACTCAGAGCAGCGCGCCCCGGCTTCTGATGCCTATGGGTTTTGCAACCTTGATAGGAGGCATGGGGACCACCATCGGGACCTCCACGAATCTTATTGTTATGAACCTGGCCCAACAGCAGGGTCTGGCCCCCATGGGTATGTTTTCGTTTTCAGTAATCGCGCTTGAAGCCGCGGTCGTCGGTATCCTGTACTTGTGGCTTCTTATGCCGCACCTACTTCCAGCGACCATACGGACTGTCACTCAGGGATCCCCACGCACGTTTTCTGCGCGACTGAAGCTGTCGGAAACGAGCCTCGCAGCAGGCAAATCCTTGGCCGACGCTCGGGGCCTCTTGGCGGGGGCGCGGTTATTGGCCGTGTTTCGCGGTAGTGGCCCGGAATTGGCCTTGCTTCCCGACCTCCGCTTGCGCACCGGTGATATTTTGGTGATCTCCGACAAGCCTGAGCGGATCAAAGAGCACGAGGCTGCGCTCGGGGCAACCTTGTCTGCAGGCGACAGCCACGCGCCGGACAACGGGCCCAAGGAGGATCGCCAGCTTGCGGAGGTAGTCGTGACTCCCGGATCGCGTCTGGCCGGGGATTCTCTTGCCGAAAGCTTTTTCGAGGTGCGCTACGGGCTCGTTCCTATCGGCCTTTATCGCCGCGGTGCACCCTATTCGGGCGCGCAGGCGCTCGACGAGGTCGTATTGGCGCCCGGCGATGTCGTATTGGTCGAAGGGACCCGGACGCAGCTTGATGCGATTCGCCGGAGCGGGCGCCTATTGCTTCTGGACGCTACTACCAATTTACCTCGCAGCCACAAGGCACCCTATGCCTTGGCAATCATCATGCTCGTAGTGCTGACGGCAGCCCTGAACCTGGCGCCCATCGCGGTCAGTGCGGTGGTGGGCGTTTTGCTCATGCTCGTCACTGGTTGCCTGACCTGGATCGATTTCGCGCAAGCTGTGCGAGCGGATGTCATTTTGATTATCGTGGCGAGCCTAGCCCTTAGTCTGGCTTTGACCGTCACGGGCGGCTCTTCCTATCTCGCTCAGGTTCTTCATGTTTTAGGGAACGGACTGCCACCGGCGCTTATGATAGGTCTGCTTATCCTTCTGGCTGCGTTGATGGCTAACACGGCGTCCCATGTCGTGGCAGCTGTTATCGGTACGCCGGTGGCCATAGACCTCGCCCGCAGTCTCCATGCCGTGCCTACACCGTTTGTTTTGGCGGTGCTCTTCGGGGCCAATCTGTGTTTTGCGACCCCTATGTCCTTTCAAACGAACCTTTTGGTTATGGCGGCCGGGGGCTATCGTTTTCGAGACTTCGTGCGGGCGGGCGTGCCCCTAGTCTTGTTACTTACGGTAACGCTGACCGCGATTTTGGCCACGCGCTATCACCTGGCGTGGTGAGCTGGCCGGTAGTCCCGTGGTGGTTCCGAATACAGCAAGGCGACGCGAGCGACCCAAAGGTATCCTTACAACCGCTGGTTTTACGCCGCGTGCGTGAACATGGGACCGTTTGTCGTTTGGCGCGTTCGCACAATTAAGGACCCAGGAGTGGTACAGCGGGCGGCCTAAAATGCGCGCGCCATTCCAGGCGAAGGACCGAGAAGGGCTCGCGTTCGTCGTGACTAGGTGGCTGGCACGGTGGCGCTTGCGCGCCCGCCGCGCCACCACTCTGTGGTGCTGGCGCGAGCCGCAACCATGATCGCCATGCCCGTAGAGTAAGGCAGCCCCATGTAATGGCGATAGGCGAGCCGATACGGTAAGCCGCGCCCATCAACCCAGAATGGGCTTATCCTTAAAGACCCCGGTATTCTCACCAGAGACGCTTGCGGGTTTGCTGGCGGCGGCGCAGGCCGTGTTCCGGGTGCCTACCCAGCCATAGAGCGTCTTCTTGGAGATGCTGCGGTTGCAAGCGGAGGCGGCTATAAATCCCGTCCCGAGCGACCTTCACCGCCCACGCCCTATATGGCAGCGCATAGACGGCCTGCACGTGATTGTGGGATTTCTGTTTCCGCCTCGTATGCATCTGCGATAAGGCAATTATCCTTAAAGCGTCGAAGGCGTCTGCGACACGGGGGTGCGGTCATTCATCATGCCGTCTCAGGTCAACAGTTTATTCTCGCTAACCGGGTGCCCCGGAGACCGGGTGGTGAATCGCGTCGGCTACTCGTCACGAGACGGGAGGCCAACGTCACCGAGGGCAGCCGTCCCTCATTCGCGAAAACCGATGCGGCAAGGCCGCTCGGAGGGGGTCGGGAATTGGCGCCGGGTAGCCCCGGTCCGCCGCGAGCGCGCGGGTCTCCATCCCCCATCCTTGACGCGTCTGGCGGCTTGCGTCTAGGCTCGGCGCGCCGTCCGAGCAGGGGGTGGGATGAAGGCAGAAGTTCAGGGCGCGGTCGCCCCGCGTCTACTCGTGGGTGCCCGGGGCTATGCCCACCGGGCCTGGCAGGGGACGTTTTATCCCGCGGATCTCCCGCCGGAATGGCGCTTCCTTTTTTATAGCCACCGCTATCCTGCCATCCTTCTGCCGGCGCGCTCGTGGCGCTCCGATGGGGATACCCTAGTGCGCCTGCAAGATGAGGCGCCGCCCGAATTCCGGGTGGTGCTCGAGGTCTCCGAAGGCGAACTTGCGCGGCTTGAGTCGGCGCCTTTGTGGCCCCAGCCCTTTGTAACGGCGTGTCTCGTGCGCCTCGCGGACCTCCGTCCCCAGCACGAGGCCGCGCTCGTAGCGCTTGCGGATGTGCTCCCGGTGGTCGTTGATCTCAAAGGCCGCGCCGCACCTAGCCAGGCGCGTTTGCGGGAACTGGGCCTTGGTTTGTGTGGCCGGCCGGCACAGGGGCGCCCACCGGCTGGACCCTATGCATTAAGTCTCGTGACACGCGCTGATCGCGCCCTCCTGGGTCGGGGTCTGCGGGCGCTGCTCGATGTCCCGGCGCCGCGCGGCCGGGCCTTGTTCTGTACGGACCCGGCCACGGCGATCAAGGGCGCAGAGGAGGCGCAGCTTATCGCAGAGCTTCTGCCCGCCGCCCCTTAAAAGAGCAGGCTCAGGCCGCCGTAGAGACCGACCCCCGACATATTGACCCGCGTCCCATAAATGACTCCACTCGGGGCATAGACGCCGCGCAGCTCGGTATAAAAGCCGAGGCTATGCGCCCATTCGAACTCGACCCCGCCATCGACCTCCACGGCCGGTCCGACGCCCGCTCCGCCGGCGGTCCCGCTTACCTGGGTGTCGATCAGACCGACGCCGGCCCCCACATACGGATACACATGGGCCCAGGGGCGATGGTATTTCTTGAGCGTGAGCATCAGCAGGCGCGAGGCGACGTTGCCGGTCTCGCCGGTGTTCGCGATATCGTTGTTGGCAAGGAGCACCTCCGCCCCGTAGGCGATGCCATTGTCATGACGCCGCTCCCAGGCGATGCCAAAGACGTTATTCGCGCCTTGGCTTAGGCCGCTGTCGCGCCCTGCTACGTCTTGATGCGTGTGGGCCAGATGGGTGGCCCCGATCGTGAGTATAAGGGCGTCTTGGGCGAAGGCCGCGGGGGTGCCCAGAGATAAGGACCCCAGTACGGCCAGGGCAAGCATTCGTTTCACAGATCCACCTCCCTACGGATGGGGCCGGAGGATTATAGGGCAGCGCCGGCCCTTTGCCTACGCGTAAGGACGCGTTGCCGGCCAGGCGGGCTCGGCTGTGTGATTTTCGGTCGGGCTATGGCATCCTCATGGGGTCTGCGGTTGGCTTGCGCTGGGCGCCGCAGGGGCACAGGCCACGGGTCGTGATGGATCGGGCCGCTAACGACAAAGGATGAGACGTGGAAGCAACGAAGGGTAGCAAGCCCCTGGTAGCCGTACAGGGCCTCACGTTTTTTCGCGATAGTCGCGCGATCTTTCAGGACCTGAGCCTGTCTGTGGCCCAAGGTAGCGTAACCGCTATCATGGGGGGCAGCGGGACCGGCAAGACCACGCTCCTTAGTCTGATCGGCGGCCGTCTGGCGCCGGCGCAAGGTACGGTTGAGGTCGCAGGAGAGCTCGTCCCGACGCTATCGCGCAAGGCGCTATTTGCGTTGCGCCGGCGCATGGGCATGCTCTTTCAGTCGAGTGCCCTGCTCACCGACCTCGATGTCTTTGAAAATGTCGCCTTTCCTATTCGCGAACACACGCGGCTGCCCGAGCCCATCATCCGGAACCTAGTCTTGATGAAGCTCGAGCTGGTCGGTCTGCGCGGCGCGCGTACCTTGTACCCGGCCGAGCTATCCGGGGGTATGGCACGCCGCGTCGCGCTGGCCCGGGCGCTTGCGCTCGATCCCCTGATGGTCATGTACGACGAGCCGTTTACGGGTCTCGATCCTATTTCTATGGCGGTCATCGTGAAGCTGATTCGGGAGCTCAATGATGCGCTGGGTATGACGTCCATCGTGGTGACCCACGACGTGGCCGAGGCCTGCAGCATCGCCGATTACATCTACCTCCTGGGCGACGGACGGGTCATCGCTGAGGGAACGCCCGCCGATATGCGCAAGACCACAGCCCCCGAGGTGCGCCAATTTATGGCGGGGCTCCCCGATGGTCCCGTGGCGTTCCATTACCCCGCCCCGGAGTATGTGAGTGATCTGACCGTCGGGGCTACGGTATGAGGATCGTCGGAATCGTAAGTGGGTTGGGCCGGCGCGTCATCGCCGGCGTCACGCGGCTGGGCCGCGCGGCCTTATTTTTGGGGCGGCTCGCGCCGGGGCTCGGCATCGCCCTCATGCGCTTTCGGTTAGTGATTCAGCAGATCTACATGACGGGAGTACTGACGCTTGTCATCGTCCTGGTCTCGGGGGCGTTCGTCGGCATGATCCTGGCGCTGCAGGGTTATAACACCCTCGTGCGTTACGATGCGCAGTCCTCGCTTGGTCTGCTCGTGGCACTGTCTTTGACCCGCGAACTCGGGCCCGTCTTGACGGCGCTCCTGTTTGCAGGCCGCGCGGGTTCGGCGTTGACCGCCGAGATCGGTCTCATGAAGGCCACCGAGCAGCTCGACGGCATGGAGATGATGGCCGTAGACCCCTTGCCGCGGGTCGTGGCACCACGCTTTTGGGCGGGCTGGATCGCGGTGCCCCTGCTCGCCATGATCTTTAGCGCAGTCGGCATCATCGGGGCCTATATCGTGGCCGTAGGTGATCTGGGTCTGGATGGCGGCGTGTTCTGGTCGCAGATGCAAAGTGGTGTAAGTGTGCGCGACGACGTATTGGGTGGACTCATAAAGAGCGTGGTATTTGGCTTCGTCGTGAGCTGGATCGCGGTGTTTGAGGGCTATGACGCCAAGCCGACCTCCGAGGGCGTGAGCCGCGCGACCACGCGCACGGTGGTAAGCTCTTCACTGGCGATCTTGGGTCTTGATTTCATTATGACGGCGTTCATGCTGCGGGGGCTTTGAAGATGCAAGGGAAGGGTAGCGAGTTCGCAGTGGGCCTCTTTGTGGTGGCGGGCCTCCTTGCCTTGGCGATGCTGGCGCTCAAGGTGGGGAACATCCATGTGTTGAGTACGGGCGACACATACTCGGTCACCGCTGACTTCAACGACATCGGCAGTCTCAAGCCCAAGGCGCCGGTCACGGTGGCCGGTGTGCGGGTAGGCGAGGTCGCGCGCATTACGGTAAACCCCACGACGTATCAGGCCGTCGTGACCCTGGATATCATGAAAAAATACCGGTTCCCGCGCGATTCCAGTGCGTCTATTGAGACCGCCGGATTGCTGGGCGAGCAGTATGTGAGCCTAAGTCCGGGCGGTAGCCGGCACGACTTGAAGAACGGTGGTAAGATTCGCATAACGCAGTCTGCCATTATCCTGGAAAAGATCATAAGCCAGTTGCTCTACAGCAAGGCTGGCCATACTTCCGGCCATCAGTGAAGGGCGACCCAAAGGAGCGGGAACGAATGAGAGTGAAGGGCATCTATGCGCTTGCGGCTATCCTCGTTGGTTTGGTGCTGCCCATGGCCCGGGCGGGCGCGGCGATCGTGCCGGGCACGCCCCCCAATGTCATCGTGCACGAAAAGACCGACCAGATACTCCACCTGATCGAGCAGAAGCGCAGCCACTATGCCCATGACCGGGCGGCGTTATATGCGATGGTGGACAAGCGCATCGTGCCCTATTTCGATTTTCGGCGCATGTCGCGCTGGGTCCTGGCTCGCTACTGGCGCACTGCGACACCTGCCCAGCGTGCCGCCTTCACGACCCAGTTTCGGGATCTCCTGGTGCGTACTTATGCGACCGCGCTCTTAAGCTACTCAGGCCAGCGGATCGCCTACCTCCCGTACCGAGGCGGCAACGGGCGCCACGCCATGGTCAAGACCGAGATCATCGAGAACAATGGGGGCTCGAACATCCCCATCGACTATATGTTCGTCCATAAGCCGATAGGCTGGAAGGTCTATGACGTCACCATAGACGGGGTGAGTCTCGTGACCAATTACCGGTCGGTCTACGCGAGCAAGATCCGGCGTGGCGGACTAAACGGGCTCATTGAGAGCATGAAACGCGTGAACGGCGACACCCATTGATGGCCGAACTCGTCGCACGCGCGCCGGGGCGCTACGACCTGACCGGGGACCTCACGTTTAGCGCCGAACCCCCCCGCGCCGTCTGGAGTGCGCGCCTTAACCCATCGGAAGGGGCCGTGGTTCTCGATCTCGGTGGCCTGCAGTCGGTGGACTCTGTGGCGCTCGCCCTGTTGCTCGAGTGGGAGCGGCAGGCACGTGCGGGCGGGTTCCGGCTGGTCGTGACCGCCGTGCCGCCGCGTCTTAAGGCCCTGATCCAGGTCACGGGACTTGGGGCGCTCTTTGCCGATGCCGCATGATACCCGACTGTGATGGAGCCGCGATCACCGTTGCTGGTCTCCATAAACATTTTGGGCGGGTATATGCCCTGCGCGGTATCGACCTCGAGGTCCGTCAGGGGGAATTTTTCGGGCTGCTCGGGCCCAATGGCGCCGGTAAATCCACGCTCATCAATATCCTGGCAGGGCTTACCCGGGCCGATGCAGGACGGGCTGCGATCTGCGGCTACGATGTGCGCGCCGACTACCGGCAGGCCCGGCGGGCGCTAGGCGTCGTCCCTCAGGAAGTTGTCTTCGACCCGTTTTTTACCGTACGCGAGGTGCTGGCCTTGCAGGCCGGGTATTTCGGTCTGAAGGGGGCCGCGAATCGGGCGTGGCGCGAGGAATTGTTGACCACCCTCATGCTGGCCGATAAGGGTGACGCCAATATGCGCACCTTGTCGGGAGGCATGAAGCGGCGGGTGCTGATTGCGCAGGCCCTCGTCCATCGTCCCCGGGTGGTCATTCTCGATGAACCGACGGCGGGCGTCGACGTCGAATTGCGCGCCTCGCTATGGGCCTTTGTGCGCCGTCTCCATGCCGAGGGCCACACGATTGTTTTGACGACCCATTATCTCGAGGAGGCCGAGGTCTTATGTGATCGCATCGCGATCATGCGCGATGGGCGGATTGCAGCGCTCGATAGCAAGGAGGCCCTGCTGCGCCGGGCCGTACACAAGACCTTGTCGGTGACCACGCGGGAGCCGGTTGCGGAGCTTCCCGCACCGCTTCAGGCCAAACTGCATAGGCGTACGGGCAATACGCTCGAGTTCGTTCTGCAACAGGGCACGGATTCTATCCCGGAGGTCCTCGAGGCCCTGCGGCTTGCCGGCCACGTCGTGATCGATATAGCGACCGAGCAAGCGAGCCTCGAGCACGTCTTTCTCGAGCTTACCCAGAGGACGGCATGAACGGTTTCTCGGCCTTGTTTTACAAAGAAATTTTGCGTTTCTATAAGGTGTCGTTTCAGACCGTGGCGGCGCCGGTGGTCACGGCACTCCTGTACCTACTTGTGTTTGCGGGAACCTTCAAAGGCCGTGCCGATGTGCTGCCCGGGGTCTCTTATGTGGCCTTTTTGGTGCCGGGCCTCATGATGATGTCTATGATCCAGAACGCCTTCGCCAACAGCTCTTCGAGCCTCATACAGTCGAAGGTCACGGGCAATCTCATATTTATCCTGCTTTCGCCCTTGTCGGCCCTCGAGTTCTTCGCGGCCTTCGTGGCGGCGGCCGTGGTGAGGGCGTTTGCGGTCGCCGTGTGCGTCTACCTGGCGGTCCTGCCGTTTGTGGCGGTGCCGGTGCGCCACCCGCTCTTTCTCCTCTTTTTCGGCATTTTCGGCAGCGCCGCCCTGGGCGCCCTGGGAGTTATCGCGGGCGTGTGGGCCGAACGCTTTGATCAATTAGCCGGTTTTCAGAACTTCGTCGTGGTGCCGCTCTCGTTTTTGAGCGGCGTCTTCTATTCCTTACGCGATTTGCCGCCGATTTGGCGGGACCTCTCGCGAGCCAACCCCCTTCTGTACATGATCGATGGGTTCCGCTATGGCTTTTTTGGGAGCGCCGATGTCGCCCCCTGGTTTAGTCTGGCTGTGACCGGCGGCTTTTTTCTGGCCGTGTCCCTGTTGGCTCTGACGTTGGTCGGCCGCGGCTACCGTCTGCGGAACTAACCCTTCCCCACGGGGCACGACGCGGGTATCCTTAAGGGTTAGATGGGATCGGTGCCCTTACATTCATGATTACGCCACAAGAGATCAAAGACCTCATTGAGGCCGGCTTGCCCGGCGCGCAGGCCCGCGTGAGCGGCGACGGTCATCACTTCGAGGCCGTTGTGCGGTCCGCGGCCTTTGCCGGCAAGAGCCGGATTCAGCAGCATCAGCTTGTGTATGCGGCCTTGGGCGACCGGATGCGTGAACAGATCCATGCCTTGTCGCTCAAGACCGAGCTGCCCTCATATACCTAGACCTCGGCACACACCGTCATTACCGGAGACAGACCATGAGTGTTGAAGATCGTATTCGCGAACAAGTGACCGGGAACGATATCGTTCTCTATATGAAGGGGACCCCACAGTTCCCGCAGTGCGGTTTTTCGGGAAAGTCCGTTCAGATGCTGAAGGCCTGTGGGGCGCAATTCAAGGGCATCGACGTGCTGGCCGATCCCGAGATCCGCGACGGCATCAAGCGCTACTCCAACTGGCCGACCATCCCGCAACTTTATATCCGCGGCGAGTTCGTTGGCGGCTGCGATATCATGACGGAGCTCTATGAGAAGGGTGAATTGCAGAAGCTTGTGGCGGGCGTGAAGAATTGACGCTATTTCTGCCAAGGCCCAATAAGGTCGCCGGTCGGGCGGCCTTATTTTTTATCACGAAACGGGGGTACACTCGCCGTGGATAAACTCATCGTAAATGGCGGCGTACCCTTGCGCGGCGAGATTCGGATCTCGGGGGCCAAGAATGCGGCTCTGCCGGTACTCGTGGCCTCCCTCCTCACGAAAGATCCCCTGCATATCGGTAACGTCCCGCACCTGCAGGATATCACGACGACCATGGAGCTTCTGGGGCGCATGGGGGTGCGGCTCGTCGTGGACGAACACATGATGATCGAGGCCGACGCCGCGAATATCCACACCCTGCGTGCCCCTTATGACCTAGTGCGGACGATGCGCGCCTCGATACTGGTGCTTGGGCCGCTGCTGGCACGATTTGGGGAGGCTGAGGTGTCGATGCCGGGGGGCTGCGCGATCGGTTCGCGGCCCGTCAACCTCCATATCAAAGGCCTGCAGGCCATGGGCGCGGACATTACGATCGAGGATGGCTATATCCGGGCTCGCACCAAGCGGTTGAGGGGCGCGCATATCGTCATGGATACGGTGTCGGTCACTGGCACCGAGAATCTCCTCATGGCGGCCACCCTCGCCGATGGCACCACGGTCATCGAGAACGCCGCCCGCGAGCCGGAGATCACGGATCTCGCTAACTGCCTGAATGCTATGGGCGCCCGGATCACGGGGGCCGGCAGTTCGGTTATCACCATCGCGGGTGTGCCGGCGCTGCATGGGGCTCGCCACGACATCATTCCCGATCGTATTGAGACGGGCACCTATCTCGTCGCCGCTGCCATGACCGGGGGCTCCGTCAAGGTCCGCTGCGCCCAGCCGGCGCTACTTGAGGCCGTTCTCGAAAAGCTGCGCGAGGCGGGGGCCGCCCTTGAAGTGGGCGAGAACTTTATCCGCTTGTCCATGGAGGGGCGCGAGCTGCGTGCCGTCAATATCAAGACTGCGCCTTATCCTGCCTTTCCGACCGACATGCAGGCGCAGTTTGTGGTGCTGAACGCCGTTGCCAAAGGGATAGGCACGGTGGTGGAGACCGTTTTTGAAAACCGCTTCATGCATGTTCACGAATTGCAGCGGATGGGCGCCGATATCGCCATGGAGGGGAATATGGCCGTGGTGCGCGGGGTCAAAGCCCTGCATGGCGCCCCGGTGATGGCGACCGACCTGCGGGCCTCGGCGAGCCTCGTCCTGGCGGGGCTCGTCGCCCGGTCTGAGACCCTGATCGACCGTATCTATCATATCGATCGCGGCTACGAATGCATCGAAGAGAAGCTTGCCCAGCTGGGCGCGCGCATCCGCCGTATCCCAGGGTCGCAACTCGGCGACTGGACTAAGCGCCAGACCGCCTAACCACGGTCCATGGCCCTTTAGGGTCGGCGCGTTTACTTGATATACTGGGCCCATGAAGCGATCCTCAGCCTTCCTTTGTGAGCGCGCCCTCCGGGCCCCGCCCCGGCCGCGCATCCGGGGCGGGCGGCCAGCCCCATGGTGACCCTGGCCTTATCGAAGGGCCGTATCCTGGAGGAGAGCTTGCCGCTGCTCGCGCGTGCCGGCATCCTGCCGGCCGAAGACCTGGGGCGGACCCGACGACTCATCGTGGGTACCAACCGCCCCGATGTCCAACTCGTCGTCATCCGCGCCGCTGATGTGCCGACCTATGTCCGCTATGGGGCCGCCGATCTCGGTATCGCCGGCAAAGATGTCCTCTGTGAGGATGGCGGAGACGGCCTCTATGAACTCGCAGACCTCGGCATTGCCGCTTGCCGCCTGATGGTGGCTGAGCCTGTCGCGGCCGCCGGCGGCGCGGGGCGACAGGAGTGGGGTCGGCTGCGGGTGGCAACCAAGTATGTTCGTATCACGGAGCGGCATTTCGCGGCCCAGGGGATCCAGGCCGACATCATCCATCTTTATGGCTCCATGGAGCTTGCGCCGCTCGTGGGCCTGGCCGACCGTATCGTGGATCTCGTGAGCAGTGGCCAGACGCTCGCGGCCAATGGTCTGCGTGCCGTGGAACACGTTCTGGACGTGAGCGCGCGGCTCGTTGCCAACCGGGCGGCCATGAAAATGAAATCCGCGGCGCTAAGACCGATAATCGCCTCTTTGGCGGGGGAGCGGGGAATATGAGCGCCATAGCGCAATTGACGACTGCAGATCCGGGGTTTCGCGCGGCGTTTCGGGCCCTGCTCGAGCGTAGCGAGTCCGATTCGGACAAGGCCTCGGCGGTGGCCCGCGAGATCGTGGCCGATGTACGCGCCCGGGGCGATGCCGCATTGCTGGCGTGGACCGCGCGTCTCGATCACCGCCAGGTCGCGCAGGTCGCGGACCTCGAGGTCTCGGCCGCGCGCTGCCAAGCCGCCTTTGCGGGCCTCGCCCGCGATCAGCAGGAGGCCTTGGTGGAGGCCGCGCAGCGCATCCGCGTGTTCCATGAACATCAGGTCCTTGCCCCCCATATGCAGGAGGATGCCTGGGGCTCGCGGTTCGGACAGAAGGTGACGGCGCTCGACCGCGTCGGCCTCTATGTGCCGGGCGGCAAGGCCGCATACCCTTCCTCGGTCCTTATGAATGCCATACCGGCCCGCCTCGCCGGGGTGGGGGAGCTCATCATGATGGCGCCCGCCCCCGCCCAACCATCGCCGCTCGTGTTGGGGGCTGCGCATGTAGCGGGCGTCGATCGGGTATTTCTCGCCGGGGGCGCGCAGGCGGTTGCCGCGCTCGCCTACGGTACCGCGACCGTGCCCCGCGTGGACAAGATCGTGGGGCCCGGCAATGCCTACGTCGCGGCGGCCAAGCGCCTTGTCTATGGGCAGGTGGCGATCGACATGATTGCCGGTCCCTCGGAGGTCGCAATCATCTGCGACGGCCGTACCGACCCCATCTGGATCGCCTATGACCTTTTTGCTCAGGCCGAGCACGATGAAGGCGCCCAGGCGCTGCTTTTTACCACAGACCCGGACTATGCGGCCGCGGTAGCCGTGGAGATAGACCGCCTGTTGCCCACCATGGAGCGGCGCAGCATCATCGCCGCCGCCTTGGCAGACCACGGAGCGCTGATTACGGTACGCTCCCTCGACGAGGCCTTGGATCTCGTGAACGAGGTCGCGCCCGAACATCTGGAATTGTCCTTCGATGGCGCCGAGGCGGTTCTCGACCGTGTGCGCCATGCCGGCGCCATTTTTGTCGGCCGACACACCGCCGAGTCTCTCGGCGATTACTGTGCCGGGCCCAACCACGTTCTGCCAACGTCCGGGACGGCCCGGTTTAGTTCGCCCCTTGGCGTCTATGATTTTCAGAAGCGCACGAGTATCGTTTTTTGCACCCCGGAAGGCGCGGCGGCATTGGGCAAGACGGCCTCGGTGCTCGCGCGGGGCGAGGGGTTGACTGCGCACGCGCGGTCTGCGGAGTGTCGCATGAATGGTTGATGTCGCCCGGTTCATCTCCGAGCGGGTCCGTACGCGCCCCGCCTATCATGTGCCGTCGGCGGCGCCTGCGATCAAGCTCGACGCCATGGAAAGTCCCTATGCGTTGCCCATGGAGGTGCGCGACCGTTGGCTCCATGCGCTGCGCGATGTGGCCTTGCACCGCTACCCAGCCCCCGAGCACTACGAACACCTGAAGACGCGGCTCGCGCGCGACGCTGGTCTCGGGCCGGGGCTCGGGGTCGTGTTGGGCAATGGGTCGGATGAGATATTACAGAACATCATACTGGCGACCGCAGCGGATGTGACCGTCATCATCCCTGCGCCGACCTTCGTCATGTACGAGCAGATCGCAGCTATCCTCGGACGGCGCGTGGTCCCGGTTCCGCTCACCGCGGATTTCCAGCTCGATCTGCCGGCGTTACGTGCAGCGCTTGCTCGCCACAGTCCGGCGCTTTTGTTCCTGGCCTACCCCAACAACCCGACGGGGGCGATATATCCGCGAGATGATGTACAGGCGCTGCTTGCGGCTGAGGATGCGATCGTTGTCGTCGATGAGGCCTATCATCCGTTTGCGCAGCAGAGCTTTCTGCCGGCGCTCGCTGAGCACGGGCGCTTATGGGTTGTGCGCACCCTGTCAAAGCAGGGTCTCGCGGGTCTACGATTTGGCTGGATGGCCGCCGATGCGGCGTGGACGAACGAGATCGAGAAGGTTCGGCTCCCTTATAACGTGAACAGTCTGACGATCGCGAGCGTGGAGTTCGCCCTCGATTACGCCGATGTCTTCGCGGCGCAGGCCGAACGGATTCGCGCGGAACGCGCGCGGCTTGCCCAGGCCTTGGCCCCGCTCGTGACGGTCTGGCCGAGTGAGGCGAACTTCTTGTTGTTTCGCCCGCCGGTCCCGGCCGACGCCGGGCGCATCCACGCCGAACTTCGCTCTCGCGGTATACTAATCAAGAACCTCGCTGCGAGCGGCGGCGCCTTGGCGGGCTGTCTGCGGGTCACCGTCGGGACGCCCGCGGAAAACGAGGCCTTTCTTGCCGCGCTGGCCCGGGCCTTGTAGGCTTGCGCTAGGCCGGTATCATTAAAGGAGTGGGCGTGCGCACCGCGAATGTCGTCAGGAAGACCTTGGAGACCGAGGTCAGCGTGGCCCTTGCCATTGACGGGGAGGGTCGGTCCCGCCTGAAAACCGGACTACCCTTTTTCGAACACATGTTGGATCAGGTGGCCCGTCACGGACTCCTTGATCTGACGGTCGAGGCGACCGGCGATCTGGCGGTGGACGCCCACCACACCGTCGAGGACGTCGGGATCACGATCGGCCAAGCCTTGTTTAAGGCCATGGGCGACAAGACGGGGCTTATCCGCTACGGTCATGCCTATGTACCGTTGGATGAGGCCCTGAGCCGGGTCGTCGTCGACCTGTCCGGGCGCCCCGGCCTTTTTTATCGCGTGACCTTCCCGCGGGCGCGGGTCAACGACTTTGATGTAGACCTCATAGAGGAATTCCTGCGGGGCTTTGTCAACCACGCCCAGGTAACGGTCCATGTCGATGGCCTGGCCGGGCACAATGCTCACCACATCGCCGAGACCCTGTTTAAGGGCCTGGGGCGGGCCTTGCGTATGGCCTTGAGCGTAGACCCCCGCGCCCATGGCCAAGTCCCGTCAACCAAAGGAAGCCTCTAGGCCCCATGACGACGGTTGCGGTCCTTGATTATGGTATGGGGAACCTGCGTTCGGTGGCCAAGGCGCTGGAGCACGTGGCACCCCATGCGCGCGTGGTACTGGCGCGCGATGCCCGCACCGTGGCGGCGGCCGATCGCGTGGTCTTCCCAGGGCAAGGGGCGATCAAAGGCTGCGTTCAGGCACTGGCGGCCGGCGATCTGCGCGAGGCGGTGGTAAAGGCCGCTCGCAACCAGCCGTTTCTGGGTATTTGTCTCGGTTTACAGGCCCTTTATGACCGTAGCGAGGAGGGCGGAGGGGTCCCAGGTCTCGCCCTGTTGGCGGGCATGGTGCGGCGTTTTCCGACGGCCGCGGGCCTGATGCCCACCCGCCTCAAGGTCCCCCATATGGGTTGGAACCGCGTGCATCAGCGCCGCCGCCACCCCCTGTGGGCCGGCATACCCGACGCCACCCGCTTTTACTTCGTCCACAGCTATTACGCCGATACCGCAGATGCCGCCGAGACGGTTGGTGTGACCGAGTATGGCGCTGGCTTTACATCGGCGGCGGCCTATGGAAACATCTTTGCCGTGCAGTTTCATCCGGAGAAAAGCCAGCGAGCGGGCTTGCAGCTGCTGCAGAATTTCATGGTGTGGGACGGGCGGGCCGACTGATGCTTATCATTCCAGCAATTGATCTGAAGGATGGCCGGTGCGTGCGTTTGCGCCAAGGCCTTATGGATGCCGAGACGGTTTTTTCCGACGATCCGGTGCAGGTCGCGGCCCGTTGGGTCGAGGAAGGGGCCAAGCGCATCCATATCGTTGATTTGAACGGCGCTTTTGCAGGCGAGCCGGTCAATGCCCGCGTCATCCACGAGATCGCGAGACAGCACCCGGATATCATCATTCAAGTGGGTGGCGGTATCCGCACGGAAGAGACCATACAAACCTACCTGGATGCCGGTGTCCATTATGTGATACTCGGGACCAAGGCCGTCAACATGCCGCATTTCGTGGGCGACATGTGCGCGGAGTTCCCCGGCCACATCCTCGTCGGCCTCGACGCGAAGGAAGGCAAGGTCGCCACCGAAGGCTGGTCGAAGCTCTCGGGCCATGATGTCGTGGATCTTGCCCATCGTTATCAGGATGACGGGGTCGAGGCGATCATCTATACCGACATCGGCCGCGACGGGATGATGCACGGGGTCAATATCGAAGATACCCGCCGCCTTGCGGCGGCCATTTCCATTCCGGTCATCGCCTCAGGCGGTATCGCCAATCTCGAGGATATCCGCGCCTTGTGCGCGGTGGCCGATGTCGGCGTGCAGGGTGCTATTACGGGCCGCGCGCTGTACGAGGGCAAACTCACTTTGCGGGAGGCCCAACGCCTGGCCGACGAGCTTGATCGCTCCGGCAGCGGCGCCGCCGTCTAATGCTCGCCAAGCGGGTGATACCCTGTCTTGATGTCGACTGTGGTCGCGTCGTCAAGGGTGTGCGTTTTCAGGATATACGAGACGCCGGCGATCCGGTTGCGGCGGCCCGTCACTATGGCGACAGCGGGGCCGACGAGCTGACCTTGCTCGATATCAGCGCAAGCCACGAGGGGCGTGAGACCATGGTGTCCGTGGTCGAAGCCATTGCCGGGCAGGTCTTCATTCCGCTTACGGTAGGTGGCGGTGTACGCACGGTGGCGGATGTGCGCATGCTGCTGAATGCAGGCGCCGATAAGGTGGGCATCAACTCGGCCGCCGTCCAACGCCCGGACCTGATCAAAGAGGTGGCTGATCACTTTGGCGCGCAATGCCTCGTCGTCGCGATCGACGCCAAGGCGGTGGGTGATCATTGGGAGGTCTTTACCCATGGCGGCCGGCGGGCCACGGGACTCGATGCGGTCGCATGGGCTGAGCGTATGGCGGAGTTCGGGGCAGGCGAGATCTTGCTGACGAGCATGGACCGCGACGGAACGCGCGACGGTTTCGACATCCCTTTGACGCGTGCGGTCGCCAACGCCGTCCCGGTGCCGGTCATCGCCTCGGGCGGCGTTGGCACCCTCGATCATCTGGCCCAGGGCATACTCGCTGGCGGGGCCGACGCGGTCCTGGCCGCGAGCATCTTCCATTTCGGAGAGTTTTCGGTGGCTCAGGCGAAGGACTACATGGCTTTGCAAGGCATCGAGGTGCGTCTATGACCGAGGCCGCGTGGCTTGCGCAGGTGCAATGGTCGGATGACGGCCTCGTGCCCGCCATCGCCCAGGACGCCCGGACCGGCCGGGTTCTGATGCTTGCCTGGATGAATGCCGAGTCTCTGGCCTTGAGCCTTGCCGAGGGCCGGGCGATCTATTGGTCGCGGTCCCGCGGGCGGCTGTGGCGTAAAGGGGAAGAATCTGGGCATGTCCAGCGTCTCAAGGAGATACGGCTCGATTGTGACGGGGACGCCTTGCTGCTCCTAGTCGAGCAGGTCGGCGGTATTGCCTGTCATACCGGCCGCGAGAGCTGCTTTTTCGCGCCTCTGCAAGATGGCCGGTTCACGCCGCTTGATCCGGTGTTAAAGGCCGCTCAGGAAATCTATGGGCGCCAGGGGGGCGCGTGACGCCCATAGGGAGTAGAATGACCGATGATGTGCTGGCCGAGCTTTACGCAACGCTGAAGGCGCGGGCCACGGCCGACCCTAAGACGTCGTATGTGGCGTCGCTCTATGGGAAGGGTCTGGACGCCATCCTGAAGAAGGTCGGTGAAGAGGCGGTCGAGACTGTGATCGCGGCCAAGGGCGGCGACCGGCAACAGATCGTCCATGAGACCGCCGACCTCTGGTTCCACTGTCTCGTGATGCTCGCGTTTCTCGGTCTCGGCCCGCAGGATATCGTAGCTGAGCTGGCGGGCCGCATGGGCCGCTCGGGTATCGCCGAAAAGGCCAGCCGACACGAGGATTAGGTCATGTCGCAATGCATCTTCTGCCAGATTGTCGCAAACGAGGTACCGGTCCCGCGGCTCTATGAGGACGAGTATCTCATCGTCATTCCCGATAAGTACCCGAAGGCCCCGGTACACATGCTCGTGATACCGAGGGAACATATCCCCAGCCTGAACGATCTGGGCCCCGCTCACGGGGCGCTGATGGCGCATGCGCTGGCCTTGTTGCCGGATATCGCGCGCCGTGGCGGGCTCGATACCGGTTTTCGCACCGTCATCAATACCGGGCCCGGTGGCGGCCAGGAAATCCCCCATCTGCATATCCACGTGCTGGGCGGGGGGCGTTTACCCGGCTTTTAGGAGGCGGAAATGGATCTCTTCAGTATTTGGCATCTCCTGGTCATTCTCTTGATCGTGGTCGTGTTATTTGGGACGAGCAAGGTGCGCAATATCGGCAATGATCTCGGGGGGGCCATCAAAAGCTTTCGCAGCGCGATGAAAGAGGAATCGGGGACCGGCGCTGACGGGAAGTCCGACACCGAGGGCGACACCCATCCACCGGAAGGCCGCGTCATCGAGGGCCGGGCGCGTCCCGAGGGCGCCGCCCGGGCCACCAAAGGCGCGACGCGGTCGCGTAAAGGCTAAGCCGCGACCCGATGTTCGATTTTAGTTTCTCCGAACTCCTGATCATCGGCGTGGTTGCCGTCATCGTCCTAGACCCCCGGCATCTGCCGGATTTGGCCCGCCAGGCCGGGCGCTGGGTCGGACGGGCCCGGCGCTTCATGGCCAAGATGAAGGAGGATCTGGATCAACAGGTAGGGACGGAGCACTTGGCGCCGCTGCGGGAATTGAATCAGGAATGGCAGCGCACCCGGGCCTTGCTGCAAGATGCGGTGGAGCCCGCCGAGTGGCAGGAGGCTGTGGGCGACGAGAGTCCAGACACGAGGCCGCCGACGCTCGCGTCCTCAGCCAGCATCCCGCGGCGTCAGGACGCTGGCGTGACGCCGCGTCCCAGGCGCCGGCGCCGGCGTCCGCGCAAGCCGGCATCAGGGTCGGCAGTTAAGGGCGGCAGACCCGTAGGGAAGGCCGGTGGCCGCGACGGTGCCTGAGGCCGCTGAAGCGACCTTTATCGAACATCTGCTGGAACTGCGCGCCCGCCTCCTGCGGTCCGTCGTCGCGGTCTTGGTCCTGTTTGTCGGTCTCTTTCCGTTCGATGATCGCCTCTACCGCCTGCTCGCCCGGCCGCTTACGGAAGTACTGCCCAAAAACGGGGCGATGATCGCAACCAACCTCCCGGCCACCTTCGTGGCCCCGATGAAGCTCACCTTTGCCACCGCCGGCGCGATCGCTATCCCCTACATCCTTTATCAGTTGTGGGCCTTCGTTGCCCCCGGGCTCTATCAGCGCGAGCGGCGTCTCGTAACGCCCTTACTTATTTCGAGCACGGTCCTTTTCTATCTGGGCATGGCGTTTGCCTATTTCTTCATTTTCCCACTCGCGTTTGGGTTTTTCGCGCACGCCGCGCCCGCCGGTGTGCGGGTCATGACGGATATCAATCACTACTTGAGTTTCGTGCTGACGCTGTTTTTTGCGTTCGGGCTCGCCTTTGAAGTCCCGGTCGCCATCGTGCTGCTGGTGCTCATGGGGATTTTGAAACCCGAGACGCTATCGGCCAAGCGCCGCTATGTAATCCTCGGGGCCTTCATAGTGGCGGCCATTATCACACCGCCGGATGCCTTCTCGCAGACCATGCTCGCGCTTGCCATGTGGGCACTTTTTGAGCTCGGCCTGCTCGTCGCCTACCGCGTGCGGCCCCGCCCCGTAGCGGCGGATGCCACCGCCATGATTGCGCCCCGCGACGACCAGCCGCCGCCCGTATCCCCCGCCCCGCGGCGCCGTCGGCGGCGGCGGACGAGGCCACCGCGTCCCTGACCTGACGCTCGGTCCTAAGGAGCGCCCGGCAGGCCGGCCAGGAAGCTATTGCCGGCCGGGCGCGTCGCGACCGTCATCGCAACCGTGCGTTTAGCCCCGTGCCGCAAGAGGCTTATCGTGATCCGCGTGCCAGGCTTGGTGTCGGCGATTGTGAACAGGGCGCGACTGGCCGAGCGGAGCGGGGCCCCGTTGATGGCATAAAGGATATCGCCGGCCTGGAGCCCGGCCTTCGCGGCGGGGCTATTTCGGTAGACCGCAGCCACCAGTACGCCTCGGGTCGTTTTGGGGATCTTCAGGGCCCGCGCGAGGGCCGGTGTGAGGGTCTGTCCGGCAACGCCAATCCAACCTTCGATCACATGTCCGTAGCGTATGATCTGACGAAATACGTGGCGGGCGAGGTTTACGGGGATTGCGAATCCGATGCCCTGGAAGCCGCCGCTATGGGTATAGATCGCGCTGTCGATGCCGATCAAGGCGCCCTGCGTATTGATGAGGGCGCCGCCCGAGTTACCGGGGTTGATGGCCGCGTCGGTCTGGATGAAATTTTCGATTGGGCTTAGACCGAGCTCGTCGCGGCCCGTGGCGCTCACGATGCCCATGGTCACCGTTTGCCCGATACCGAAGGGATCGCCGATGGCCAGCACCACGTCGCCGACCTGCACCTGCGAGGCGTGCCCGAGCGTGATGGCCGTCAGGTGGGGAAGCTTGATCTTCAGGACCGCGAGGTCGGTGGCCGGATCCACGCCCACCACCCGCGCCTTGGCGGTGCGTCCATCCTTGAGCGACACGCGAATCGCGTCGGCGCCGCGAATGACATGGTAATTGGTTAGGATGAAGCCGGACTTGCTGATGATGACCCCGGAACCGAGGCTGGTCTCCAGGCGCTTTTCCGGGCCCGACGGACTCTGCCCTGGAAATGGTTCGAAGAAGGGTGTGCCGGCGGACGACGGGGGGTGGGTTACGACCACCTTGGCCGTGTTAATATTGACCACAGCATTGGCCGCCCGTTTGACCGCGTAAGCATAGGAGACCGGACCCTGCAGTCGGGGCCCTGGGGCGCGGGCCTCTTGAATCACCACCTGGGGGCGCCGGGCGATGAGTTGGGGCCAAAACAGCACGACCACGAAGGCGAGGGCAAGCCCACCCATGATGATGCGGGCAATGGTTGCGAGGCGCTGCGAGAAGGGCATGACGGACTCCTGGCCGGGTCGCCCTAGGCGGGCTTGTCATTGTGGAGTAGAATTATAAGGTTCAAGCGCCCCATAAGTTAAGCGCGCTTTCACGGGCACGCGCAAGGCCCGTCTTCGGGATTACACTCATTGGGGATGTCCGTGGCCGTAAACCCGACGCTGGTCGGGGCATGGAGAGAAACATGGCTATTCCCGCCGTCCGTAAGCCCATTATGACCCTCTATTCGGGGACGACGTGCCCGTTTAGCCATAAGGCCCGTATCGTGCTTCTGGAGAAGGACGTCGAGTGTCAGGTCATCCACATCGACCTTAAAAAGAAGCCGCGGGAGCTCGCTGAACTCAATCCCTACAACCAGGTCCCGACCATGGTGGATCGCGACCTCGTTTTATATGAATCTCATATCATCATCGAGTATCTAGACGAGCGCCTGCCTCATCCCCCCTTGATGCCGGTAGATCCGGTAAGTCGGGGCCGCACACGCCTCATGCTCTGGCGATTCAATCGCGATTGGTATGACCTGCTGCCGGACCTCGAGGGTGAAGACAAGCGGGTGGCGCAGCGCGCGCGAACCATTATCCGCGATGGTCTTACGGTCATCTCCCCTATTTTCAAGGATCAGGCGTACTTGCTGGGCGAGGAGTTCACGCTCGCCGATTGCGCCCTGGCGCCTTTGCTGTGGCGTTTGCCCTACTACGACATCGAATTGCCGCGCCAGGCCAAACCCATACTCGACTATGCGGACCGGTTATTTGCCCGCAAGCCTTTTCGTTTGAGCCTGACCGACGCCGAAAGGGACATGCGCCGCTGATGGGGGCCCTCCGGACCCATCTCGTCGGGGCCGTGTACCAGTGGGCCGTCGAATCGGGATTTAGCCCCTATGTGCTCGTGGACGCGACCAAACCTGGGGTCCAGGTCCCCGCGGCCCATGTGCAGGACGGGCGCATCACCCTCAATATCGACCCGCGCGCGGTACGGGCCTTTGCGCTGACAGACGATATCCTGAGCTTCCAGGCCCGCTTTGGCGGCCAGCCCTTCCTCGTGGTCCTGCCGATCTTCACTATCCTGGCCATCTATGCCCGCGAGAACGGCCGCGGTCTCTCTTTCGAGGGCGAAGACGACGAGCCGATCCCGCCTGCCCCCGAGACGCCGCCGAGCAGTCCCACGCCCGAACGCAAAGGGCCGGTCCTGCGTCGCATTAAGTAAGGCCCGCGGCGTTGCCGCGCGGCCGCCGTCGGCTCAGTTCGCTAGTATTATAGCAATATCAACCGCTTATCTCCTGTATTTTCCAGAAGCCTCCATCCATCCGTAGGCCCCTTGCGTATATCCGAAAGCGATACAGCCGTGTCTTCCTTTAGGAGAGGATGGCCGCCATCGGGGGGCCCGGCTTTCGTTGTGCCGTGAGCCCCGGGATTTCACGGCGAGGCGAAGGGCAGTGTATGGCGTGCGTTTCATCTCATCTCAGGCACAAGGCGCTTATCCGGGGGGTGCTGTCCGTGGTGTTGGCAGCGGGGGCCGGTCTCTATGGGGGGCCGGTCCACGCCCTTCTTGCCGGGGCCACGGCCACAAGCACCACGACCCCCATCACCGGCAGCACCATCCCCATGGGGCTTGCCCTCAATACCCCGGGGGCCGGGACCGGCCAGACCTACTACGTGGCGACCACGGGCTCAGACAGCAATAAC
>JAKAXM010000051.1 GCA_021816625.1 Pseudomonadota bacterium
TAAGCCTTACTATCTAAGTCTTGCAAGAGGGCGCGAGGTTTGCGCCCTCTTTTTTGTCCCAAATATTTGTCGCAGGCTACTCGCCTCGCTAGAGCCAAACCCTGAGGTTTTTGGGGAAGCGGGTCTTCATCGATTCGGCCAAGGCCTTACCGGGTATAACCGTTGCGCGTTCCCGTGACACCTCCCGCCCGCCGCCCTTTTATTCACGGCGCATGAGGTTGCGAGGCGAACGGTCCTGCGGCCCCAGGCGGCAAAGGGCATGCTGACGGCACGGCCACGATCCCGCGGTTTGTGGCCCATTAACCGCACGCGGCTCGTTAGTGATGATGGCATCGGCGTGATGTCAGGGGGCACTGCTACCGTTGAACGGTCAACAGGGTGGATATCCGCCCGCTGTGCGGTGCGGATAGCCGCAAAGCTGCCGATCTTCGGTCTTTCTTCTTGTTTTTGCGCTAGGTTCGGCACTCAGTCTTGTTATGGCCACCTCGTTCGGTTCCCGTAACGCTCCTGACTGCCCGTCTGCGGGGCGCGGTGTGTCATGCCGGGCGCGACGCACGCGGGACGATGGGGTTGTGGGTCGGCAGACGTCTTTCGGCAGGCGCTTCGCGCTTGTCGGTATAGTGGCGATCGCCGCATCAAGACCTCACGTCGCCCTTCTTGCCGCTTAACGACCAGGGTGTTGGAAACGCCGCTTGTGGCGGCCCGCGCGGGCGCACGTTCCTCGTATCGCGACAGATCATCCCGTGGTGGTGGGCGGCAGGCGGTCGGGGCGATGCCCCGGTGATTTCCGGGTTGTCCAGGGCTCACCCGGTTTGTAGCATGGAACCATTCTGGACCGAGCTTGTTGCGCGAAATCCGGTGGTATAATGGGGATACATTGTCCATGGACACGAACATGCTGGACACCCATACGCTCGTCAAGCGTCTGACCCAGGCGGGCGTCCCCGAGGCGCAGGCTGAGGCTCACATGTCGGTGTTCCTGGACATGTCGGAGCGGGGGTTTGCGACCAAGGGTGACATCACAAACCTTGGTAAGCGGATAGATGATCTCGCAAGCCGGATCGCAGGGGTGGAGGCGCGTCTGTCCAGCCTGGAGGCAAACCTCTCTGGTATGGAGACACGCTTCTCCGGGCTGGAGGCGCGCCTGTCCGCTATGGAAGTAAGCCTGTCTGGGTTGGAGGGACGGTTGATGGTGCGGCTCGGCGGTCTAATCGTAGCCCTTATGTCTGTGGGTTTCGGTCTTCTCGAGATCACCATCACGCACTGAGTCGTGGCGCAGAGGGGGGGGTTCCGCCCCCTTTGTCCTATAGCTGTCGTATGGTTTTTCTGCCCTCCGGGTGCGGCGTCTAGGTCATGGGCGCGCCTTAGGGGATAACGATGCCCTTGAGACCCTTGGGCCTTTGTATCGGCGCCGGGCCGCTCATGCCCCATCAGATCCCATGCCAAGGAGACTCGTTGGTCCCTAACATGGCACGCCCAGGGGTCGCTGCGGGCGTACAGGGATAGACCCGCGCTGTAATTCGACTGCCCGAGCGTACTCATGTCAGGCCGGGCCGAGGCCGCTGCTGCGGTTCCAGTCGCTGGTGCGGCGTACGCCCCTACCGTGCCGGGGCCGCCGGGACTCGTCAGGAATTCTGTCCGTAACCTGGGCTAAAGGGGAGCACTGCCGCGACCTGCCCGGTATTTTTGTGGAGAGCGAGCAGCACCGTCGCATAAGTCCCATGCAGCGGCACGAAGGCATACCCCTGGGCCTGGCCGTGGCGGACCTCGAAACGCTTCAGGACGGCGGCGGCACGCGCGTTGTGTGCGGCGATGGCGACTAGGGGAATACCGGCCGCCATGACCCGCGGTATCTGCCGTTTGGTATAGGGCCGGTAGCGCCAGCCGCGCAGAAAAAGCGGCGGTTCCCCCTGCAAGGTCCGGATCTCGGCCTGTTCGAGCGCGAGCTTACTGTGCGGTAGATGCACATAGACGTAGAGCGGCTCCTGCGCGTGGCGCAAGAGGGTGCGCCCTCGGGGGCCGATACGAGCGATGTGCGCGGGATCCAGGGCATAGAAGGCGGTGCGCGAATAGACCACGATCCGGATGCGCCGCATGTAAAGCATATGGCCCCCCCAGACAAGTACCGCGAGCTGCAAAAGCCCGATGATCGCGAGATCAAGGCGCAGGCGTTTCTTGCCGGGGCGGTAGGCGATCAGCGTCAAAACGGGTCCCAGTACGAGCAGCGCGGCCGCGACCAAGGCAAAGCCTGGCCCCGCGCCATCGGCCTGCCAAAGCGGTTGCGGATACCAGACGCGGCGTGCCACCGCGTATAGCCCACCTAGTACCAATACCGTGGCGCCTAAATGTATAACGCTAGCCTTGAGACGAGACATAGGGACGTTCCTTCGCGATAGGGTTGCGCCGGGGCGTCCCGGCGGTCGCTTGTCTTGATTATGGCATTCTCGCCGCCCGTTCGCAGCAGGGTGGGCTGATCGCGCCTCATCGCGCCCGATCCCTTCGGCAGCCAGCCTTAAGGATGCAGGGGTTTGGCTTAACGGCTGCCGTCACCCGGCGGACGGGGCGGGAAGTAGGTCGCCGCTGCCCGGGTCCCGGCGAGGACGGCGAGCAGGGCCCCCAGGGCGAGCATGTCGGGCCAGTTCAGTTTCTGGGCGTACAGGCCCACGAATATCTCGCGCAACACGAATACGAATCCGACTTCAGCGAGCACTTGGAGGCGGATACGGTGGAATTCCAGGTAGTCCGAGAAGCTTCGGAACAGCTCGATTAGAATAAAGACCGACAGGACATCCGATACGAGGTGTTGCAGAATCCCTTTGATGAAGCCATGCGAGGCCATGGTGCCCACGCTCTCGAGGGCATTGATGACAAGCCGCGTCGCGACGATATAGTCGAACACGAGCCCCCCTAAGGCCGCCAACATCGTGAGGAGCATGATGAAGATCAGGGTCATCACGATGCCGTCTAGTAGGCGGTTCTGGAAATGGATGATGGGCCGGCGCATCGATCCCAGGATCGATCCCGGCACATGGCCTTGCTCGTGGCGGCGTTCTGTCATAATCCCCGGGTGTACCTTAGTTCAGATATCGTCTCACCGGCGCGGGGCCGTAGCCCCGTATCCGGTGTCCCTCCAATAGCTTTGAAGTCTAGCATGTTCCGCGACGGCCACGATCCCTTCCTGGCGTACGTTGCCGGGACGCACGTCGCCTGCGCGTTCTGGCGCTCGGTACGACCCGTGCGGGGCGCCCTATCTCCCGTGAGGAAGGTGTCGCGGGCGCCGGCCGGTGCATCGGAAGGGTAGCCTCGTTGTTCATCGGCATGGTGCAATGCTTGCAGAAGGGTCTTGCCCGCTATCCTGACTTTTTGCGTGAGGCGCAGTTATTGAAAGCGGGGCTTGGGCGGACAAGGGGTCGGGGGTCGCCTGGATGGGGATGGTGGCCCCACGCGGAGGGGCGGCGGCGCGTCCGAGGC
>JAKAXM010000010.1 GCA_021816625.1 Pseudomonadota bacterium
TGTCGCACTTTGTTTTCCCCCGCTCCAGAGGTTATAGTAGCGGCCCACCATGCCGGTGTAGCTCAGTCGGTAGAGCAACTGATTCGTAATCAGTAGGTCGGGCGTTCGATTCGTCTCACCGGCACCATAAAATCAATAACTTACAGTCGCATCACCTACGCATTACCACGACTTTGTTGTAATTTTGTTGTAACCGTGCCCAAAAACGGATTGAGTGGCCCCGTCAAGGCTACAGCGAGTGTTACAGCATGGCATCGTTCATTCCGCGCAAGGGTCTAAGCGGCAGGCGTGTCTGGCAGGCGCACGTCCGCCGGCGGGGGTACCCAGTACAAGTAAAAACCTTTGATGCGAAGGCCGACGCGGAGGTTTGGGCGCGGCGCATCGAGGAAGAGATCGACTGGGGCGTCGACCCGGGCGTCTTCGTCTCCCGCACAGAGGCCGAGGCCACGACCCTGGGCGAGGCCTTGGGGCGCTATGCGGTCGAGGTCAGCAACAAAAAGAAAAGTGGCCCCAGAGAGGCCTACACGATCCGCGTCTGGCAGGAGTCCGCATTGGGATCATTCGCTTCGCCACCCTAAGCGATGGCCGCTTCATCGAACCCCTCAACAGTTTCAAGAAACACCAGCAGCGCCTCGCTCGTTATCAACGGGCCATGAGCCGCAAACAGAAGTTCAGCCACAACGGGAAGAAGGCGAGAGCCCGCGTCCAGCGTATCCATACCCGGATCGGTGCTACCCGCCGCGACTTCCTGCACAAGACCACGACTGTGACCGACCATGCGGCCGGCAATGTCAGCCAAAACCACGCGATCGTATGCATCGAGGACTTGCAGGTGCGGAATATGTCCCAATCGGCGGCCGGCACAACCGAGAAACCGGGAAGAAACGTCCGGGCCAAGTCCGGCCTGAACAAGTCCATCCTCGACCAGGGCTGGTTCGAGTTCCGCCGCCAACTGGACTACAAGCTGGCGTGGAACGGGGGCTGGCTCGTCGCCGTGCCGCCGCAGTACACCAGCCGGACTTGCCCGCGTTGCGGCCACGTCAGCGCCGACAATCGCAAGACGCAAGCCCGATTTGCCTGCGTGGAATGCGGTTTCGAGGGCAATGCCGATCTCGTCGGTGCGATCAATATTTTAGAGCGAGGGCATCGCTTGTTAGCCTGTGGAGAATGGGCGCAGTCAGGCCGTTCCGTGAAGCAGGAACCCACCGAAGCGACTCGGGCGCAAGCCGCCTGAGCGCCGTAGGAATCCCCTTCCTTTCCGCGTGAGCGGCGACCGTGAGGTCGAGGGAGGGGAGGATGTCAACGTCAATGCCTTGCTTCCTGGGGGTGCCACCTTGACGGGCATGATCCCCGCCTCCGTAACAGACGAGATCAAAGCCAGGCTCTTGCGCCCCAATATCGTGGTAGCACCCCTCCTGTGGCTGGCTTCCCGAGCATCCGATAGCGTGACTGGACAACGCCTTAACCCTAAATTCGGCGGTTGAAGTGGCTGCTACCAGAGGGCGGCTTGATTCATAAGGCTTTGTGCTACAAGGTGCGTTCACCCATTCGGTGAACGACGGGGTCGTTGAAATCCCTTAGAAACCCGCGAGTTAAGGCACATTTCCCGCACCGACTGCCGAATCTAGGTTAACGCCTCACGCTGGCGCTCGGATTTGCCGCCCTCGGAGGCCGCGCCCATCGCCCTCGACATCTCCTGAGGGTCGTTTATGAAAGCAGCGCCTCAGTCCTCAGGGAGTCCCGAGGCCGCGATCGTGCGGTCTTTGAGCAGAAAGCCAAGGAAGCGTTCGGCGACTGCGGTGAGACGCTTATTTTTGTGATGGACCGCGTGCCATTGCCGCAGGATCGGAAAGCCTTGGACATCCAGGATGGCGATGTCGCCCGAGCTCGCCTCGGCGGCCACCGTGTTGCGGGATAAGACGCTCAGGCCCAAGCCGCCGGCCACCAGCTGTTTAACCGCCTCATTGCTGCTCATGGTCATACGCACCCGTAACTGGACGCCTCGCTCATGGAAGAAGTTTTCGGCCGTCATGCGCGTGCCTGACCCTTCCTCCCGTAAGATAAAGGGCTCGTCGCGCAGGCGCTCGGGTGCGATGGCCGATTCCTGAGCCAGGGGATGGCCAGCCGGGGCAATGAGCACGATGGCGTTATCGAGAAAGGGGTGGGCGACGCCGTCGATGTCCTTCGGGACCTGTCCCATAATGTAGATGTCGTCCAGGTTCTGTTTCAGGCGCTCAAGGATGCTGTCGCGATTGACGATCTCGAGATGCACCTCGATACCCGGATGCTCCTTACAAAAGGCACCCACCAGGCGCGGCGCAAAGTATTCGGCAGTCGAGATGATCGACAGGCGCAGCAGGCCGCGCTCCACATTCCGATGGGCATCGAGCTCCTGGGTCAGATTTTCGAGGCGCCGCAGGATGTCCCGGCCGGCGCGCTCGACGGCCTCGCCGCTCGCCGTCAGATAGAGTTTTTTCCCGATCTGCTCATAGAGCGGTGCCCCGGCGTACGAGGCTAACTGTTTGATCTGAATGGACAGCGCAGCCGGGGTCTGGTGCAATTCGTGGGCGGCGCGCGTCATGTTGAGATGGCGCGCCAGTACCGTGAATATGCGCAGCTGGTGCAAGGTGGCGTGGCGCAAGGACAAAGCTTATAGTTCTCCAAAACATAACCTTTATTACCTTTTACTGTACCCTATCATAGTCCTGGCGTACAGTGTTGCTAAACGAACGGGGGCGTAGCCCGGATCCTTGAGGGTCCTGTAACCGCCGCCCGTCGCAAAGGTGCTTAAGGGGAACGCCTGCACCTTGCCGAAAGTGAGCGGACGGCTACCATGGGTGCGGGGCGCGCCGCTTGGCAGCGTCAGGATGACCGCAGGCACGGGACTGCCGGAACCGGCGTCCGGCGATTCAGTATTGTTATATTTTTATAAAAGGTAATGTTAAGTTCTTTTTACTTTACCCTATAAAGTAAGTTTCGTACAGTCGCGACGCTAAGGAAGGCATCGGCGAGCGCACGGGCCGTTCAGTGCATAGGTCTTGCTAAAGGACATCATAGCCGTCCCGGCGGGGCGCCGGCGCGCCCGGGTCCGCAGGACGGCGATGGCTACCCCGAACGCGCAGGGGGACATGAAAGGCGTCGACATAAGGACGCAAGAGCGATTGGGGTGTCCCGGTCGTACATATCCAGAGCTGGCGCACGCACGCATCCGCGGGATGCGGTGTCGCCGGTTGAGTTGAGTGATTGATACTTTAGGAGGGATCTATGGCTGGTAAATATGAAGCCGGCGTCAAGGAGTACCGCCAGACTTACTGGGCTCCTGACTACGTGCCTTTGGACTCGGATATCCTGGCGTGTTTTAAGATCGTTCCGCAGCCCGGTGTGGATCGGGAAGAGGCGGCGGCTGCTGTGGCGGCGGAATCTTCCACCGGCACCTGGACCACGGTCTGGACGGACCTGCTTACGGACCTCGATTACTACAAGGGCCGCGCCTACCGGATCGAAGACGTCCCCGGCGACGATACCGCCTTTTATGCCTTCATTGCCTATCCGATCGATCTTTTCGAAGAGGGATCGGTGGTCAACGTCTTTACCTCGCTCGTCGGTAACGTATTCGGCTTCAAGGCCGTGCGCGGCCTGCGCTTGGAAGACGTGCGTTTCCCGTTGCATTACGTCATGACCTGCAACGGCCCGCCGCACGGGATTCAGGTGGAGCGCGACAAGATGGACAAGTACGGCCGGCCGATGCTGGGTTGCACCATCAAGCCCAAGCTGGGTCTGTCCGCCAAGAATTATGGCCGCGCCGTCTACGAGGCGTTGCGTGGCGGTCTGGACTTCACGAAGGACGACGAGAACGTCAATTCCCAGCCGTTTATGCGCTGGCGCGACCGCTTCTTGTTTGTCGCTGACGCGATTCATAACGCCGAGGCGCAGACCGGTGAGCGTAAGGGGCATTACCTAAACGTGACGGCCCCGTCGCCCGAAGAGATGTATGAGCGCGCCGAGTTCGCCAAAGAGTTGCGCATGCCGATCATCATGCACGACTTCCTGACCGGCGGCTTTTGCGCCAATACCGGCCTTGCGCGTTGGTGCCGCAAGAACGGCATACTGTTGCACATCCATCGTGCCATGCATGCCGTGATCGACCGCAATCCTCATCACGGTATCCACTTCCGCGTCTTGGCCAAGGCCTTGCGTCTGTCCGGCGGCGATCATCTGCATACGGGCACAGTCGTCGGCAAGTTGGAGGGTGATCGGGGTGCGACCCTGGGCTGGATCGATCTTTTGCGCGAGTCCTACGTCCCCGAAGATCGCAGCCGCGGCATTTTCTTTGATCAGGACTGGGGCTCCATGCCGGGCGTCTTTGCGGTCGCCTCTGGCGGTATCCACGTCTGGCACATGCCGGCGCTCGTATCCATCTTTGGCGACGATTCCGTCTTGCAGTTCGGTGGCGGCACGCTCGGCCATCCGTGGGGCAATGCCGCGGGCGCGGCGGCCAACCGCGTGGCCCTCGAGGCCTGCGTAGAGGCCCGCAACCGGGGTGTGGACATCGAGAAGGAAGGTAAGGAAATCCTTACGAATGCCGCGCGTCACTCGCCCGAGCTCAAGATCGCCTTGGAGACATGGAAGGAAATCAAGTTCGAGTTCGATACTGTCGACAAGCTCGACGGCCAGAACCGCTAATTTCCGAGATTAGACAAGTCATTCAGGAAGGAGGTCGTTATGGCCGAAATGCAAGAATACAAGCAGGTCCGACGGTACGAGACATTTTCGTACCTGCCCCAGATGTCTGCAGAGCAGATCCGGGCGCAGATCCAGTACATCGTGGCGCAGGGTTGGAACCCGGCGGTCGAGCACGTCGAGGCGAACCGTGCGTTTACCTATTACTGGTATATGTGGAAGCTTCCGCTGTTTGGCGAGCGCAACGTGGATGCCATTTTGGGCGAACTCGAGGCGTGTCGGCGGGAGTACCCAAACCACGTTATCCGGCTGATCGGCTACGACAACTACACCCAGAGTCAGGGTCTGTCGTTCGTGGTGTACCGGGGTTCCTAAAGGCGTGTTCGCATGAACGGGCAGGTCCGGTTTCAACCTGATCTTGGCCCAAGAGGGAGACATTATGTCTGACTTATCCTCATCCGGTTCTTTGCGCGGCCGGGCCTTGGCGCAGGAGATGCGGCGCCAGCAGGCCATGGCCAAGCAAGGCGCACAGCAAGGAAAGGCTGCCGCCCGGACAGAGGCGCCTAGGCGCAGCGGGGCCGTCGTGTCTAAGGCACGAGCGGCAGCGCCGATGGCGCCCGCCGTGTCCGCGCCGCAGAGTCAACCGGCGGCGCAGGCGGCGAAGCCGCGGGGGCGTGAGGCCGCCTTGGCCCGGCGCGCCTTGCGCTGCGCCGGGGCGCAGTGCTGGGCCGATCCCGCGCAGCGCCAGGGCGCGGGGCGTCCGCGCCCCGCGGCGCCGGCTGTCGCAACGGCAGGCCCGGTCGAAACCGTGTCGGCGCCGGTCGTGGTCCCGGGGGTCAAGGACAGCCTGATCGATACCGTCTGCGAGATTGCCGAGAAGCAGCCCGAGGTTTTGGCGGGGCGCGATCATTCGGTGCGCCAGTTGTGCAAGGCACGGCGCCGGTCACTCGCACAGCGGGGACGGGTGGCGCTCAACGTCATGCGCGGCTTGAGCTCGGCGGCGGCGCGGCTGCGTTATCTGGAGAACGGCAACGCCCACGAGTTCGCCCGTCTTCATCGCCAAGAGGTGGCCAAGCACGGGCGCGGCAGCGCGCAGCCGGCGCGGCCGACCGGACAGCAGCGGTCCCGCAAGTACCGGGTCGCGCAGAAGGTGGGGATCGGCACGACCCTTGGGGGCAGTGCTGTGAGCGGGACCCTGGTCGATCGGATCCCGGCAATGACGGGCGTCGAGGCCGGCAGTTGCCGAACCGTCACGGGTACCGAGTATGTGGGCAGCGAGCAGTATGCGGCCTTCTGTGAGGGGCGTCCGAGCGCGGCTCCGGCCAAGGTGGGCATCGGCAGCACGGGCCGGCGCATCCCGGTGAGCGGCACCCAGGTGGGGCGTGTCGCGAACGTGACGGGTGACGAGGCGGGCCAGTGCCGTGGTGTGACCGGAACGGAATATTTGAGCCTCGAGAACTTCACATCGTTTTGTAAGACGGAAGCGCAGCCGCGTCCGGACAAGGTCGTGGTCGGGGTGACGGAACGGCGGCATTTGCCGGTCACGGGTAGCGACGAGGCACGCGCCAACCGGACGACCGGGGCGGAGGCCGGAGTCGCGGCCCGGATCACAGGCTCGCAGTACGCCGATGGCGGGGCGGCGCGCCTGACGATCAATGGGGCCCCCAAGAAGGTCGCGGAGACGCGGACCTTGCGCGGTGGCCCGGTGACGGGGACAGCGGCCGGAGGTAGCCCGAAGATTACCGGGCTTGAGGCCGGGGAGTGCCGTCCGGTGACGGGTACGGAGTATTTGAGCCAGGAAACGTTCCAGAGTTTGTGTGGGACGCCGCCTGAGCCTACCCGTCCGGCCAAGGTGGAAGAGAGTGAGACCCGGAAAGGTCAGCGTATCACGGGCAACCTCGTCGATCGCTCGGAGAAGGTGACGGGTAACGAGCCTGGCTCGTGTCAGCGGGTAACGGGGGCCGGTTATACGAGTCCGCGCGTTTGCGGGGGTGGCGTCGACAAGGTGCAGGGGTCGACCAACCTGGGCGGACGCGTGGTTACGGGAACGGGGATCGACCGCCTCCCAAAAACGACAGGTGACGAGCGCGGAGGGTGCTTGCCCGTCACCGGGATGGATTATTACGGGCGTGAGCACTACGCCCACTGCGCGAGCACCCCGCAGGCGGAGGCGCCCAAGGTGGCGGTGACCCGTACGCCGCGTGGGCAGCTTGTGAGCGGGCCGTCTTTGGGTCCGGCACCGCGCGTGACCGGCAATGAGGCTGGGTCCGCGCTTGCGATCTCGGGGACCCCGTATCTCGGGGAGGAGCTAAACGTCATGTCATCAGAGACGGAAAGAGCGAAGACCGGGACAGCCGGCGGTTGCGGCGGCTGTGGTTGCAAGACGCGCATGCAGGAATTGGAGGCGCAGATAAAAGAATTGCAGGAGCGCCAGCTGGGTTGGGCGCGCGCCACGCCGGCGCCGCACCTCGCGAGCCAGCGCTTCGTAAGCCCGGTGGCGTCCGCGGCACTGGTGGCCGAACCGCCGCCGGCAACGGATTTTAGCGTGATGGCCCCGGCCCGCGAGGGACGCACCCGGGTGACGGGTAATGCGGCCGATTCGGGCCAGAAGATAACGGGACCTGTGAACCTGGGGCGGGGCTTGATTACAGGGACCCCGGAGTTCCGGTCGCGGGATGCCGCGCCAGCGCCGGTGGCCGCCGCCGCGCCCGCAGCCGGGCGCGAGCCGCCCGTGGTCGGGGCCTGGCAGGTGACCGGCGATGACTGGAGCCGCAATCAGCGGGTCACGGGCACCGAGGGCCATTGGGCGCAAGGGCGTAACCCGACGCAACGGGGTGTAGCGCGTAACTGCGTGATGTCAGCGGCGGTGAACAAGGGCCAGCCGTTGGCAGCCCCGGTGCCGGAAGGCAAGGTCACCGGCAGCAGCGGCAACACGCAGAAAGGTTCGGTGGTGACGTACTCCGGAGGGGCGCGGGGATGAGTACCGCGCAGGGCGGCTTGCGTAAGGCGCTGCGGCGCCCCCTCGGGGCCTGACATGGACACCCGGAAATCCTGGGCCCTGCGGCATGGGCGCGGGGGCCGGCAGGCGCCGGTCGCGATGGCGCGGGAACGGCGCGGGGCACAGCCCGGCGTGGCCCGAGTGCCGGCGGCTGCAGACAGTGGGGTCGCGCATCCCGCCTGTCCGACGCTCCCGGGGCAGAACTGTCAGCATGCGCTGGCCGATCGGCTCGCAAACGAGCGCTTATGGCAGTGCGAGCAGGAGATCAAGGGACGGTTCGAGGCCGTAGTCCCGGTGTTGCAGGAGATCGCGGGTTTTCCGCGCAGCCCGGATTTTGCGGGACGCGCGCAGCAATTTGCGGTGGATCGGCTCGGTTTTGGACTACCGGAGGCCATGCTGAAGAACGCCTGGGTGCGGGGGCCGGATATCGGGGCCTTGCACGCAGCCGCGACCTTCTCGGCATCCATGGCGGCGGTGGCGCGATTCTCGGTGCGCATCCGCGAAGAGTTGGCGGCCGGTCAGAGTTTCGATGCGTTGTTGGTGGATTGCGGGTTTCACGCGATGGATGTGTCGGCCTGTTCGGACGGGCGGCTTAAGGGTTTGTTCCCCTACATCCTGCGGGTACCCACCTCGACGCTGGTGCGGCGGAGCGCCTTTGCGGGCACCCTTTTTGATGTGGAAGGCGATACCGAAGAGTGGCAGAACGCCGAGCTACGGCGGTTCCGGGAAGGTTATCCGACGACCGCGGATGCGAATACGCGCTATCTCAAGGTCGCGGTCTATCATCGCAGTTCGGTGGATCCGCGTCATGAAGGCTGCGCGGCACATGGCAGCGATGAACAGGCGGCCACGGAAGCGGCGCTCGAGCGGCTGAACCAGTTCCGCGGGGCGATAGAGAACGCGTTTTGCTGTGGGGCGAGCACGGAGATCTTGCTCATTGGCGTCGATACGGACACGGACAGCATCAGGATCCATGTGCCCGACGGGGAAGGCAATCTGAGCCCCTACCGCTATGTGGATAATGCCGACGTGTACCGGCAGACGCTTGGCTTGGATCAGGACCGGGCCTGTCTTGCGGTGTATGAGGCGATCGAGGCGGCCAGCGATAGGGAAGGCTGGGGTCAGGGCAAGGGTAGGCCCCATGATGGGATGCGGCGACTGATTGCGACGCTACTCATCAATAACCTAAGCCAGATCGAGTATGTGGGACAGTATCATGGCGGGTGGTATGCCGACGCCGGCCATGGGGAGTATTTCGTAGGCGTGGGAGACGGGTTTCAGGAGGTACAGGTCCGGAATATCTCCTACTACGCGCATCTCGACACGGTCGAAGAGGGTGCGGCCGATCTGGATGTCGGGGTGAAGATCTTTAATAAGCTTAACCTAAGCCGCGGCTTGCCCATCCCGATGATGCTGCGGTATCGCTTCGATGCCCGGGTACCGGGAAGTTGTGAGCGGGTGAAGGAGAAGGTCCGCCGGGTGGCGACGGCGATCCGTCAGCGGTATGCGGATCTCGCGGGGCAGAACCTGTTGTACCTGCATGGCAGTATTCAGGACCTGCCGCTGGGCAGTGGTTTGGAGGAGGTCGGCCTGTCATGAAGATTATGCGGGTTGAAAAGACATTGGTGTCGACCAACCGCATTGCGGAAATGGGGCATCGCCCTTTGCTCGTAGTCCAGGACAAGGAGGGCGGGCCGCGTTCGGTGGCGGTAGACGCGGTCGGGTGTATCCCGGGGGACTGGGTGATTTGCGTGGGGTCTTCGGCGGCCCGTGAGGCGGCCGGGAGCAAGGAATACCCGTCGGATCTCACCATCATCGGGATCATCGACAACTGGGGCCCGGAGTGAGATGGAAATCATGCGGGTCGTTTCGGATCTGGTGGTGACACGGCGGATTCCGGGGTTGAAGCAGAGTTCGCTACGGGTGTTGCGGGATGGCGCGGGCCGTTTGAACGTGGCCACCGATCCGGTAGGGGTTCCTGCCGGGAAGTGGGTCTTTACGGTGGCGGGATCGGCGGCGCGCTATGCGCAAGGGGACTTCGAGGTCCTGACCGATCTGACCATTGGCGGGATTATCGATTTTTGGGAGCCGTAAGGCGGGTTTTTGGACAAGGTCCGGATAGGAGGGACGAGAAATGGCAGATGTAACGGGTATTGCGTTGGGCATGATCGAGACACGTGGCCTCGTGCCGGCCATTGAGGCGGCGGATGCCATGACCAAGGCGGCGGAAGTGCGCCTGATCGGTCGGCAGTTCGTCGGCGGTGGTTATGTCACGGTTTTGGTGCGTGGTGAGACGGGTGCGGTAAACGCCGCCGTCCGTGCCGGCGCCGATGCCTGTGAGCGCGTGGGCGACGGGCTCGTCTCGGCGCACATCATCGCGCGGGTACACTCCGAGGTGGAGAACATCCTGCCTAAGGCCCCCAGCGCCTAAATAGCGCCGGGTCTGGGCTTAATGTAAGGAGATCGAGAAAATGGCAGATGTAACGGGTATTGCGTTGGGCATGATCGAGACACGTGGCCTCGTGCCGGCCATTGAGGCGGCGGATGCCATGACCAAGGCGGCGGAAGTGCGCCTGATCGGTCGGCAGTTCGTCGGCGGTGGTTATGTCACGGTTTTGGTGCGTGGTGAGACGGGTGCGGTAAACGCCGCCGTCCGTGCCGGCGCCGATGCCTGTGAGCGCGTGGGCGACGGGCTCGTCTCGGCGCACATCATCGCGCGGGTACACTCCGAGGTGGAGAACATCCTGCCTAAGGCCCCCAGCGCCTAAGGGCGATCCGGGTTAAGCGGCGCGGGCGAGGTTTGGGCGTGCGCGACACGCCCAAGGCTTCGGATTTCGGGGCGCGGCGGACCTGGTCAATGAATCGACGGATTCGAGGAGAGTAGGGATGGCAGCTCTGACGGGTATTGCGTTGGGCATGATCGAGACACGTGGCCTCGTGCCGGCCATTGAGGCGGCGGATGCCATGACCAAGGCGGCGGAAGTGCGCCTGATCGGTCGGCAGTTCGTCGGCGGTGGTTATGTCACGGTTTTGGTGCGTGGTGAGACGGGTGCGGTAAACGCCGCCGTCCGTGCCGGCGCCGATGCCTGTGAGCGCGTGGGCGACGGGCTCGTCTCGGCGCACATCATCGCGCGGGTACACTCCGAGGTGGAAAAGATCCTGCCGACCCGGCCGGAAGGCCATGGCGGTGGCAGAGATGGTGACGTGACGGGTAACCTGAGCTAAGGCCCTGGCCATGGTGCGCAATCATCCACGCATCATAGGGTTTCTCGGGCAAGGCCTCAGTCACGAATATGGTGCGGTCCAGCAGTATCTGACGCAGGCGAGTCTCTGCACTTTATGGGGGCTCGAGGATTGGGCTGCGACCTTCCGTAAGGAGGCGCAGGAAGAGCTGGGCCATGCGGACCTGCTGAGCCAGCATCTGCTGTTGAGGGGCATAGCGCCGGGAGCGGGGGCGCTGAATCCGGCACGCCCGGGGCGCGATTTACGCCAGATGCTGGACTATGATGTCGATATGGAGCGCGCTGCGGTCAATCTCTATGCCGAGGCCGCGAGTGTGGCGGACAGACTGCGCGAAAGCGAGGTCGCGGCGCTGTTTGCGCGGTTGCGCCAGGATGAAGAAGAGCATCTAGCGCACTTGCAGCAGACCTTGGCTCGGATGGGTGCATAGCGATGGGGAGGGCGGCTTATGGCAGATGTCCCTGAAAGCTGCCCCGAGGGTTGGCAGGAGCAGCCGCGGCCGTTAGCCTGGAATCGGCGTTTTGAGTTTAATGACTACGCCCAGACACGGCGCTTCCTGGATCTACTGGCCGAGGTCTCGGCGGCGAGCGGCCATTATCCGAGCCTGAACTTCGCCCGTACCCACGTCGTGGTGACGATTCAGTTCGAGGGCGGAGGCGTCGATCCCGCCCTGCGGGCCCTTGCGCAAGCGGCCGATGAGTGCGCTCGGCGGGTCCGAGGCTAGGCCATGAACGCGCGCCGGATCGCCCTATTTAACAGCAAGGGCGGCTGTGGTAAGACCACCTTGTCTTGGAATTTGGCGATGGGCCTGGCGCGGCGGGCGCCGACGCTCTTGCTCGACGCTGACCCCCAGGGGAGCACTGGCGACTGGGCAGACTGGTCGCGTGACAGGCAGGAATTCGCGATCGATGTCCGCGACTGGCCGCTCGACCCGGCGGTCTCGTCTACAGCCTATACCTATGTCGTCTATGACTGCCCGCCGCAGAGCGACTTGACGCGTGTTGGGCCGATCATGGAGGACTGCGATATCGTCTTGTTGCCGGTATTGCCGTCGCCCTTGGATCTGTGGGCGAGCCGGCGCAGCGCCGAGCTTCTGCAAGAGGTGCGGGCGCGGCGGCCCGGGCTGCAGGCGTATTTTGTGCTGAATCAGGTCGAGGCGCAAAGCGCCCTGTCGCGGGCCGCCCGGGCGGCCATGGCGGAGATGGGGGTACCGGTCCTGGGCGCACCCATCGGCCGGCGCGCGGTGTACCGTAGCGCGGCCGTCGAAGGTCTGAGCGTCTACCAAATGGGTAAGCGCGGGGCGGCGGCCGTAGACGAGATGGAGCACCTGATTGAGGAGATCCTGAAATGAGCAATCTGGAAAGCAAACTGAGCGCAAGCCTGCAAAACCCGCGGCGCCGCCCGGGCGCCGACAAAGGCCACGAGGCGGGCAACGGGCCCGAGGAGAAGAAGGCCGCCGAGGCACGCGCCCCGGCACCCGGGCGCGAGGTCGCGGATCTCAACGCCGGCGGCGGTCGCGGGGTGAACCCTCCGCGGATCTGGCCGGACTGAGACCCTCGTTTAAGGGTCGTGCCGTGAGCAGCGCCGGCCGGCGCTGCGGGGGTCATTTATCTAAAACATCAGGGTGCCGAACGCATGGCCATACAATTGGCGGACTACCCGGAGGTCCTCGAGGACTTAGGCGAGCACGCCGGCGAGGTCCTGGCCGCCAATTGGCATGAGGCCGCGCGGGTATTTTCGCGGCGGGGCTTAGAGGCCTACCTACAGGGGGCCGCAAGCCTCAAGGCTTTGGGGCGGGGCACGGACCTCGTCATCGCCTTCATCGAAAGCGCGCCTCTGGTGGCCCGCGAGATCGGTGAGCAGGCGGTGTCGGAGTTGCTGTCCACCGCGATCCGCATGTATTCAAAGACCAGCGCCGAGGTCCTCGTGCTGTTCTTCTCGACGGCCCCGGTTGTCGCCCGCCGCCTGGGCGAGATCGATCTATTCCGCGCCTACCTCCTGCTACTCGATCAGTTGCTCGCCCAGGCGCCGCGCGGCGTGCGCCCCATGTTGGGTAAGATCGAGGTCTTGCTGAGCCATATGACCTTAGGCGGCCTGCGCCGGTGGGCCATGTGGGGGGTGTCGGCGTACCGGAGTGATTTCGCAGCCCAGGCGGATTTCTTCGGCCTGGTAAGTCCGCAGTCGCAGGCGGTGATGCAACAGGAGCGCCGGGGCGTCTTGTTCATCGACGTTCAAAGGCGTCTTATCATGTATCTGCGCGCGCTCTGGGGCCGGGATTTCTTTCTGCGGCCGACCTCGGGCGATTTCGAGAGCCGTGAGGGTTACCGGCCCTATATCGAGAACTACTTCATTCATGTCCCGGACGCCTATGACGACTGGGAGAATGCCCGTTCGCAGCGCGTAAGCGCCCTCGAGTTGTTTCGGGCCGCCGTCGCGCATGCCGCCGCCCACGTGGTCTTATCTCATTTCGATAGCCGGTTCGAGATCGCAACGCCTGCGCAGCGACTCTGGATCGGCGTGCTCGAGGACGCCTATGTCGAGCGGCGCGCCGTCGCGCAGTTTCCGGGGCTCTTTCCCTTGTGGCGGCAGCTCGCGACGGTACCGGCTACGGTGACGCAGGAGGAGCAGCCAGATCTTCCGGCGCTCCTCGATCGTTGCGCGCTTGCCCTTATGGATCCGGATTATCGGGATAGCGATTCCTTGGTTGCCGAGTGCCGCGCCGCCTACGCAGGGCTGGGCGAGGACGACGAGGACCGCTATACGCGCTTGCAGGCCGCAGCTGAGCGTTTGAGTGCCGCAGCGGCGGCCCGCGGGCTTACCTTCAAGCCGAGCGCCGATAGCACGGCCATCCCTTACCGCGACGATAACCGTTACCTGTGGACGGCACCCGCATCTCACGGTCTCACCGACGTCCTGGGTGGCAGCGCGCCCCAGGTTCGCAAGTATGTGAGCCTCATGGAGATGCTCAATACCCTGGATGTCGAGACTGCCGGTGATGACGCTCAGGAGGTATGGGTGCTGGCCTCTGAGTTTTATGACGATGACGGCACCACCATCAATGAGCGCGAAGGCAAGGCGCCGCTGTCGCAGCCCGTGAATTACCCGGAATGGGACTACCAGACCCAACTCGAGCGCCCGCTATGGGTGACGCTCTACGAAAAACGCCCGAAGATGGGCGATCCCGCGGGCATCACCGAGTTTCTGGAGACCCAGAAGCCTCTCGTGCAGCGGCTCAAGAAGCTCATTGAAGCGGTGCAGCCGCAAGGTGTGGTGCGCCAGCGCAAGGTCGAGGATGGCGACGAAATCGACATCAACGCCGCCGTGGCCGCCTTGACCGATATCCGTATGGGACGCCAACCTGATCCGCGCATCGGTATACGGACACGCCTGCACGTGCGCGACCTATCGGTCATGTTGCTGATCGATCTGTCGGAATCCACCAATGACACGTTGCGCTCGCGGGCCGGCGAGGATGTCACGGTCCTCGAGCTTGCGCGCGAGGCGGCAGCACTGCTCGCGGAGGCCTTGGGGCGCATCGGCGACCCTTTCATGTTGTGCGGCTTTGACTCCAACGGGCGCCATGACGTCGAGTTTTACCGCTTCAAGGATTTCGACGCCCCGTATGACGACAAGGTCAAGGCACGGCTGGCGGGGATGGCAGGGCAGCTATCGACGCGGATGGGGGCCGCTTTGCGTCATGCCGGGCACATCATGGATCAGCGCGGCAGCCAGAAGAAGCTCGTCATCCTGCTTACAGACGGCGAGCCTGCCGATAACGACGTGCGCGACCCGCAGTACCTGCGCTATGACGCAAAGAAGGCGGTGGAGGAGCTCGCACGCAAGGGTGTACGGACTTTCTGTCTGTCGCTCGATCCTTATGCAGACGAGTATGTGTCGCGAATTTTTGGTGCCCGCAATTATCTTGTGCTGGACCATGTGGATCGTCTGCCGGAAAAGCTTCCGCAGCTTTACTTGGCGATGACCAAATAACGTTCGAGGGGGACAGAGAGCACTCATGGATTCGCTAGCGGCTTGCGTGCCATTTCTGCCGATCGCATCGGGACTTGTGATCCTCGCCTTCTTGCGCCGTCACCCGCGTGGTGCGGCGCGGCTTAGTGTCGGCGCACTCCTTGTGACTTTCCTGGGCGCCGCCACCCTATTGGGGCACTACATCATCGCGGGTGGCGTCGAGGTCCTGGACCTGGGCGGCGCATGGGGTAGTCTGTGGCTCGATCCCTTGAGTCTCGTGCTCTGGACCTTCGTCTCCGGTATCAGCTTGATCGTTCACGTCTACTCGGTACGTTACATGGTGGAAGAACCGGGTTATGCCCGGTTCTTTGCCTTGCTCGACCTCATGACCGCGGTCATTCTGTTCATGGTGGGGGCAGCCGACCTCGTGACGCTCGCAGTGGCTTGGTTTCTGGTCGGCGTATTGCTGTATTTCCTGCTTGGTCATGACCATACGCGGCCCGCGGCGGGTCGCTACGCCTTTTGGACCCAGATCACCTATCGCTTTGGTGATCTCCCTCTATGGTTTGCGAGCCTGATTCTGGTGGAGCGCTATCACAGCCTATCCCTACCGGTGATATTTGCCCGCATCCAGGCACATCCGGGGGTCTTACTGTGGGGGTTGCCGGTCCCGTTGCTCGCGGGCCTGCTCTTGGCGCTAGCGGCCTTTGCCCGCTCCGCACAATTTTTGCTGCACACATGGCTTCCCTACACGATGGACGGCCCAACCCCGGTGTCGGCTTTGATGCATGCGGGCATCGTAAACGCCGGCGGATTTCTTTTTAACCGTTTTGCGCCGCTCTTTGAGCATGCCGGCATGGCGCTGCACGTGGCCTTCGCTATGGGTCTGGTCACGGCCGTCGTGGGCTCGGCCTTGATGCTGATCCAGAATGATGTGAAGCGCTCTTTGGGCTATTCGACCATGGGTCAGATGGGCTTTATGGTCATGGAGTGCGGGCTGGGGGCGTTCCCGTTGGCCGTATTCCATCTGATCGCCCATGGCTTCTTCAAGGCCTCCTTGTTCCTGGGCGCGGGCGGCGTGATCGGTGATGCCAGGCGTCATGATGGCGTGCCGCCCGACCCCATCTACACCTCAGTAGTCGAGCGCCGGCCCGCCAAGCCCTCCCGTCTTCCATGGCTTGTGGCGGCCAGTCTCACGGTCCTCGTACCGATCGTGGTCATCGGTCTGTCGCATTTTTTTGTGGCCGAGCATCTCTTCTACGAGCAAGGGGTCGTGGTCTTGCTCTTTTTTGGCTGGGTCACGGGCGCGCAGGCCCTGTTTGCCGCGCATAAGATGTCGCATCAGGACCCCTGGCGCTTGATGTTGGGCATCCTGGCGTCGTTTGTGGTGATCGTCGTAGGCTATACCCTCATTAGCCACTACTTCGGGGCCCTGCTCTATCCCGATCTGAGCGAGAGCCGTGGGCTCTATCAGGCGGCCAGCATTCACATGCTGTCGTTTGACGGCCTGGTTCTGTCGCTCGCGGCCTTGTTCGTGGGTGGCTGGGCACTTACCTTTTTTGCCGACGGCTTGGATCTTGCGAGCAACTTGCAGGGCCGGGGCCGGGGCGTCTATCTCGCGATCTACGCACTGCTCTCGCGTGAGATGTATGTGGCCGATATCTATGCGTTTGTGAGCCAGATTTTGTTGCGCTGGTCGCGGCAGCTCAATGTCTGGCTCGGGTGGTGCTGACATGATCCTCGCGCTCTGGCTTTTGGCGGCCTTCGCCTTGCCGCTCTTTCCCATGGGCTGGTTGTTCAATCGGGTGCTCGCAAGCCTTCCGGTCGGTTGGCCCCAGGCGCTTGCGGTCCTGCTCATTCCGCAACTGGGGGTCGCCGCGCTGCGCGCCACTCATGAGGGCTGGGACCTACCTTCCCAATGGGCGTTCTATGGGGCGCTCTGGGTCTTGTTGTCGGCGCTGTTCTACGCCTTCCGGGCCTTGAGCGCGCGCGAACTCGGGATATGGACACGCCTGCTCGCGAGTTCCGGTCTGGCCCTTACCTGGCTCGATTGGGGTAGCGGGGCTACGTGGCCGGCCACTGAGGTCTTTGTTCTGTCATGGAGCCTGCCTGCGGCCCTGCTCTTACTTCTGGCCGGGGCGCTTACGCGGCGCCTGGGTGGCGCCTACTTGGGTCTCCAGGGAGGGCTTGTGGCGGTGCTCCCGCGCCTGACCGCAAGCCTTACGATGTGTGCTTTAGCGCTCTTGGCGACGCCCCTCTTTCCCGGTTTCTTTGCGCTGTTGCGCGCCTTTGACAGGTTGCCGCTTGCGTTCGTGCCGCTCCTTATGCCCTTGCCCCTGCTCTGGGGTTGGGCCGCAGGGCGATTTTTTCAGGATTTGCTGTTTGGCGCCTATCGGGGCGAACCCGTGACGGACCTGGGACGCGGGCCGGCCTTACTGATCGGTATCGCGCTTGCGGCCTTTCTGTTCGTGAGCCTTTTGGGTAGCGGGGTCGGTCTATGAGCTTGACGCTGGGCGAACGCCTCACGGTACGTTCCATGGTCTATGTCGCAAGCGAGCCCATCCCGCGTTTTTGGCCCATGCGCACCTTCATTCATCACAATCCGCTCTATGGGTTGGAGGATCGTCCCTTTGCGGAGGCGGTCGTACAGGGGGCGCATCTCTTTCATGCGCGTGGCTATCTCTCGCGCGCCCAATATCAGGCCTATCGCGCCCAAGGTAAGGTCGCAGATGGTGAGCTGCGCGGCCGCATAACGGCATTTTTGGCTGCGCGGACGGAGCGTCTCCCATCGCTCGATCTCGAAGCCTGGCTCTGGGAGCTTCTGACGAGCTGTTGCCACGAGCGGCTCATTCAATCGGGCGACTGGATCAGCGGGGCTGCTGTGCGGGCGGAGTTGCATGGCGGGGCGCTTGCGGTACCCGCGGAAGATCTGGATGGGCGCCTAGGAATGATCCTTGGCGAACGGTTCCCGAAGGACTTGCCGGTTTACCGCCATGTGGATCTGCTCTTTGGTACGGAATTGGGCGCGACCCTCGATGATCTGTTGAGCAAGAGCTGCCTCGATTTCTTTGATGAAGGGCAGTCGGCTTGGCAGGCCCCTGGGCGGGAGGCGGGTTTCTTTGCCGCGTGGAAAGAGGTCGCGCGGCGTAATGTCCGTTTCCTTTTGCGGGGTTTGCATCTGCGCCAGTTGTTGGCTGAGGAAGACACGCCCGAGGGGACGATCGCGCATGTGTTGCGCCTGCTCGAGGTGCCCGAAGCGGTATGGCAGGATTACATCACGCACGAACTGACCCGTATGCACGGATGGGCGGGCTTCATACGGTACCGGAGCAGCGCCAAACACTATTACTGGGCGCGTCGCTATCCCGCCGATCTCGTGGATTTCCTCGCGGTGCGAATGACGCTGGGTTTGGCCTTGATCCAGGAAAGCCATCGCCACCACCGCACGCCGCTATCGGGAGGCGAGTTGGCGACCCTCCTTCAAGAACAGCCGCGTACGGCCTACCTGCGTTATGAGCTTTACGGGGGGACCATCCTGCCGGCATGGGCCCAGCGCGCCGAGGACGCTCTGGTTCGTGGACGGCCGCATGCCATCGCAGAGCTTGCGGCAGCCTATGTGCCAAACAAGATTTGCGCGGAGAACGCCGGCCAGGCCAAGCGCTTGCGTTTGCTGGCCCAGGCGGTAGGCCCCCAGGCCGAAGCGGGTCTGATGGATTTGTCGGCCGAGGAGATGGATGGGCTCCTCGCTATCCTGCGCGACTGGGAGCACGGTGAGGGCCAGGCGTGGTTGCAGGCCATGGAGGCGCATTACATAGATGAACTCGTGACGAAGGTGCGGATCCCGGCAAGCGAGGAGCGCCCGAGCAAGCGGCCCTTTGCCCAAGCCTTGTTTTGCATCGACGTGCGTTCCGAGCCGATGCGCCGGCGTCTGGAGGAGTTCGGGGATTACCAGACCTACGGCATTGCGGGTTTCTTCGGAGTGCCGCTTGGGTATCTGGAGTATGGAAAGGGAAGCGAGACCCATCTCTGTCCGGCGATACAGACACCGAAGAATCTCGTCCTCGAGATCCCAGCGAGCCTGGAACTCGCCGAGGAGCCGCTCTATGGCGCCTTGCAGCACGTCCTGCATGAATTGAAAGGTTCGGTGCTCTCGCCGTTTGTGGCGGTGGAGGCCATTGGTCTTCTATTTAGTCTGGGTCTCGTGGGTAAGACCGTCGCGCCCCTTAGCTATCATCGGTGGCATGACCGTTTGCACGGCGATAAGGGGGTGACCCGGCTGCTTTTGGATAAGTTGAGTCCGGAACAGGCCGATTCGGTCATCCGCGCCGTGCAACGCGCCATGATCGTGCGCGCCTTGGCCCGCGAGCTACCCGACATGGTCCGTGACCAGGCCACTGACGATGAAGTGCGGGAATTGCGGGAGATCGCCCTTGGTCATCAGCACGGCCGCAGCGCCCTGGCGCAGCGGCGCCATATGTCGCCTGAGGCCGAGGCCGAGTTCATTGGCAAGCTAAGAGACATCTACCTCGTAAACCGTGCCCAGACCAGTCTGCAGATGGAGCGTCTGGGGCGCCTTGGTTTCAGCGTCGAGGAACAGGTCCGCTACGTCTTGCAGGCATTGCTCTCGATCGGACTTGATCGGAATTTTTCGCGCTTCGTGTTGTTGGTTGGGCACGAGAGCCGAACCGAAAACAACCCCTATGAGTCGGCTCTGGATTGCGGCGCGTGCGGGGGCGGCAAGGGTCTTCCCAACGCCCGTGCCTTGGCCAACATGGCGAACAAACCGGAGGTTCGGCGCAAGCTGCGCGAGCGCGGCATCGTCATTCCCGAAGACACCTGGTTTTTACCGGCCATACATAACACAACGACCGACGCCATCGAGCTCCATGATCTCGATCTCCTACCGGCGCGGCATCTCCTTTATCTGGAGCGCCTACGCAACGGGCTTTCGGCCGCCACGCGGCACTGCGCGGCTCAGCGCATGCCGCAACTGGGCGCTCCCGCACGAATCGCAGACGACCCCGTCGCCGGTGCGGTCATGGCTCGCCGACAGGCGCATGATTGGTCGCAGGTGCGACCCGAATGGGGCCTGTCGCGCAACGTCTATGCCATAGTCGGCCGGCGGGTTCTGACGGAGGGCGTGGACCTGCAAGGCCGAGCCTTCCTGCAATCTTACGATTATCGCCTAGACCCCAAGGGCCGCCTGCTCGAGAATATTTTGACAGGCCCGCTCGTGGTGGGGGAGTGGATCAACCTCGAACACTATTTTTCGGTCGTGGACACGGAGAGCTACGGCAGCGGCAGCAAGGTCTACCATAATGTTGCCGGGCGTTTTGCGGTCATGACGGGGAATCAAAGCGACCTGCGCACCGGTCTGCCCACCCAAACCGTATTGAAGGATGGCCAGCCCTATCATGAACCGGTGCGCCTAATCGCTCTGGTCGAGGCCCCGTTGGCGTTTGCCCAGCGTACCGTCGGGCGCATCGGTAAGGTCAAGGCGTTGATAGGGGGCGGGTGGGTCCGGCTCATCGTTCTCGATCCGGAGGACGATTATCGGGCCCATGTATTCGAGGACGGTAGTTTCCATGTCCATCCTGGCTCTGGACGTGCCGCCGCGCGTCTTTCTGAGCCACATTCCGTTGTGGAGGGAGCTTCATGAAGTCTTTGAATTTGAGTCCGCTCAAAAAACTCGAGATCATTATGGAAGGCGCCCATAAGGACTTCGCTACCGATCTCCTGGATCGCGCCGGCGTGACCGGTTATACGGTGGTCGGCAATCTCTCGGGGAAAGGTAGCCATGGCATCTATGCGGGCCATGTCATGTTTAACGAAGACGACGTCCTGATCATGATCATAGTCGCCGTTCCCGAAGAACTCGTGGGCCCCATATTGCAGGGTTTTGCGCCTTTCTTTGAGAAACACACCGGCGTCGTTTTTGTCTCCGACATCCAGGTAAGCCGGCTCGTCAAGTTCAAGGATTAGCGGCGCCGTCCTGGGTTTTGGCCACGGATAATCACATAGGTCCTAAAAAATGAGCGATCTCAAGAACCAATATCTTATCCAGAGCGAGCCGTACTACAAGGAAGTGCACAACGAAATATCGCTCTATGAGGCGGCCTATGCCGCGCGTTTGCCGATGATGGTAAAAGGCCCGACGGGCTGCGGTAAATCTCGCTTCATCGAGTACATGGCGTGGCGGCTTAAGCGGCCCCTCATTAGCGTCGCCTGCAATGAAGACATGACGGCATCTGACCTTGTGGGCCGCTTCCTGCTCGATAAGGATGGAACCAAGTGGCAAGACGGTCCGCTTACGACGGCCGCCCGCATCGGGGCAATCTGTTACCTAGACGAGGTCGTGGAGGCACGCCAGGACACGACGGTCGTGATCCATCCCCTCACCGACCACCGCCGGACCTTGCCTCTGGATAAGAAGGGTGAACTCGTCCACGCCCATGCCGACTTTCAGCTCGTGATTTCCTATAACCCGGGCTATCAGTCGTCCATGAAGGACCTGAAGCAGTCCACGAAGCAGCGTTTCGGGGCCCTGGATTTCAATTACCCGGACCGCGAGATCGAGATCGAGATCGTGGCTCACGAGTCCGGGGTGACGCGCGACATGGCCGGGAAGCTCGTGTCCATCGCCGAGCGGTCACGCAACCTGAAAGGTCACGGGCTCGATGAAGGCCTGTCTACGCGCATGCTGATTTACGCAGGATCACTCATGCAAAAGGGTGTCGACGTCATTGCCGCCTGTAGCATGGCGCTGGTGCGACCGATCACAGACGATCCGGATATGCGCGATGCCCTGGATGCCGCGGTCGCCACGTTTTTCTAGACGCGGCCTAGTCAAGGCCTGAGGGATAGGCACCCGGCCGGTTCTAGCGCCAAGCCGGGTGACGCCGCGTCCAATCGCGGATCTTGACCAGCAGGCGGTGGATGGAACGCTGCTGATTGTACGCGGGGACGTCGCGGAGCGGGATCCAGCGCAGTTCGTGCGACTCGTAATTGCCGGGGATCGGCAGGCTGTCGTCTATCCCGACGAGAAAGCGGATATCGAGGTGCTCGTGTTCCCCCTCGTCGCGCGTCGCCGGTATGCGGTGGATGTCGACGTCGAATATGTCGGGTTTTAGGAGACGAATGGCGTCGGGCGTAAGCGCCGTCTCTTCGCTGCATTCCTTGAGTGCTACGCGCAGCGCATCGTCATCGCCGTCGGCGTGGCCCCCCGGTTGAAACCACTGCCCAAGCTTGCGATGGAGCAGAAGCAATGTGGCGTCTTGCCGCGGGTTCAGCACCACGGTGGAGGCCGTCACATGCAATCCCGCGCTATCGCGATAGAAGCAGCGGGGCGATTCCTGTAGCAGGCGGCAGCCGCGGTAGGCGAACGCGCGCTCTTCGGGAAAGCGGCTGCGGTAGTGACAAAGACGGGTTTGCAGGCTGTTGCGGTCCATGCATTAGGTCCAGGATGGGTTTTCTACGGCATGAATGGCGGCCGCGGCCGCCTCATCCACATCGGCCTCCCGGCCGGATATGATCATACGGCCATAGGCCCCCACGGCGCGTACGTCCACGAGGGTGATGTTGGCGGCCTTCTCGGCCTGATTGGCCGCGTAGATGATGTAGCCTGCGGGCTCGGTTTCGAGAATGAACATGCTTTGATCGGGCAGGATCATGGACCCGCGCCGGTTTTGGCGGTTTATGAGTACCGTATGATCGGGCGTCATGCCGCGGATGATCTCATTCCAGGTAATGCGGCAGGCCTTGCGGTCTTTCTGATCGGCACCCATGCGGCGCAACACGGCACGCCCCGCCTCGCGCACGTCGCTTTGGTCGCGCTGATGGATGATCATGGCCCCGAATTCCCGCTCGATGACGAGTTGCGAGAGATGCACGCGCGTCGCTTTGAGGGCGATATCGGTGAGCCTATGTACGGCCATGCCGGGCGACACCTCCACCCACAACGCGCCGTCGCCCGGGACGGGCAAGAAGCCCTGGGATACGGTGGCAACATAGGCGGCGAGCTGTGGTTGGAGCGAGTCGATGTAGACGTAAGTCCGAAGCTGGATCATGGTCCGACAAGCAATCAGGAATCCAGACAGCATACCGGAGAATCATGAATTTCTCCACGGCCGGTATGGGCGGGTGTGGATCCTGTCCGGGCAGGACCCGCTAGGCCCGTCCGGTGGCAAGCCTTAGAAGAAGTTTGCGATCCGGTTTAGGAAGTGTTTGATGACCGAGATCCCGGAACTGCCGTTGGATGGCAGGTAAGCCTTGAGAAAGTAAGCCTTCCGGCTGTGGCGGCGTGTGTCGGTGAGGCGACCGGTACGCGGGTCGTAGCGCCGGCGCACCACCGATTGGGGTACCGCAAAGCGCAAGCCATGCTGCCCGCGCAGCGCGGTCTTCATGAAATGGATCCATATGGGCAAGGCCTCGCGGGCCCCGGCGGCGAAGCGGCCGAGGGTGTGGTTGTCGTCGTAGCCCACCCAAACGGTGGTGACGATCTGTGGGTTATAGCCGTTGAACCAGGCGTTGTTCTCCTTATTGGTGGTGCCGGTCTTGCCCGCCAGCGCGTGGCGATGGAGGATCTGGGCGGCAACCCCCGTACCCTGGCGAATGACCCTTTCCATCATGCGCGTCAGCAGGAACGCGACCCCATGAGGGATGGCCACCACGGGCGCCGCTTGGTGGTGATAGCCAAGTGCACAGTCGGCGAGGGGGATGTGGTGCCCGCCGGCGGTCTCGATGCGGGCGATAAGGTAAGGTCTGGGCAGCTCACCGCCATTGGCAAAGACGGCGTAGGCGCGGGCGATCTGCAGGGGGGTGTAGTCGCCCGACCCCAGCACCATGGACGGTACCTGGGGGATTTGCGTTACGGGGAATCCGAAGCGATGGACATAGGCGGCCGCGTAGGGGATGCCGATACGCATCAGCAGCCGTACGCTCGGGACGTTGTGGGAGTCGGCGAGGTCTTGCCATACAGGGATCGGCGTTTGGGAGAAGGTCTGACTGTAATTCGTGGGACGGTAGTCTGTACCGTCGGCCAGAGGGACGCTGAGCGGCGTGTCTTTGAGCAGCGTAACCGGGGTCAGGTAATGGGGGTTGCCGGCGGCCGCGAGCGCGTGACCATCCATCGCCGCGGCATACACGAAGGGCTTGAAGCCAGAGCCGGGCTGGCGGTAGGCGTAGAGGGCCCGGTCGAAATGGCTGAGGGCGTAACTAAAGCCCCCGCTCAAGGCGAGTATCGCGCCCGTGCGGGCGTCGAGCGATACCAAGGCGCCCTGCACGGCAGGGATCGTTGTCAGTTGCCAGCCCGGGTCGCGGAGCCGCTGCCACACGGCGGTCCCGGCCCATTGCCGATTGCCGGATCCGGCCGTGTCGGCCGCGACCGCGTGACGCAGCCATATGAGGTCCCCGCGCTTTAGGACCTGGTCTACGGCCGATACCGGGTTCGCCTGCGGGCCGGTCCGTACCCACGCTATGGCACTCTCGTTTAGCCGGACTGTACGGCGTCCCTCGAGGCGCACGCGCGCGCGGGTCGCGTCGCTTGCCAGGACCACGCCCCAGCGCAGATTGGCGGGATCGCGGTCGGGCAGCATGGTGGGGCGATCACCGGCGATGGCGGCTTTGAGGGCGGCGCCGCGGAGGCGCGCGATGGGACCCGCCCAGGTCTTGGGGTCGAGACTATCGAGCCCCATGGCGTAGTTTTCGAGGCCCACAGCGATGCTATGGTCGGCTGCGCGCTGATCGCGGGGCGAGATCGTCGTGTAGACCCGGAGTCCATGCCGGTAGGTGAAGTTCGCGCCCAGGCGCTTGACCAGCCACTTGCGGATCCATTCGGTGGCGTAGGGGGCCCTATTGCTAGCCGGCGTATGGTAACGGCTACGCACGGGCTGGGCCTCGGCCATGATCAGGGCGTGATGACTGATGTCGTGGTCAGCGTACATGCGATGCAGGACGTAATCCCGGCGCTTGCGGGCGAGCGTGGGATTACGGATCGGATTGAAAAATGAGGGCGCCGCCGGAAGCCCGGCGAGCGTTGCCGCCTGCGCCAGTGACAGCGCTCCCACGTCTTTGCCGTAGTAGGTCCGGGCCGCGGCCTCTACGCCGTAGGCCCCTTGGCCCAGATAGATCTTGTTCAAATAAAGATCCAGTATCTGGCCGCGCGTGAGGCGGGCGGCGATCTTGTAGGCGAGCAGGATCTCGGCGATCTTGCGGCCTATGGTTTTCTTGGGGGAGAGGTAGAAGTTGCGCGCCACCTGTTCGGTTATGGTGCTCGCCCCCTGGACGGGGGCTAGGTGTATGAGGTCGACGAGGGCCGCGCGCACGATCCCCGGATAGCTTACCGGATAGTAGAGCGGGTTGTGGCTATAAAAGTGTCCATTCTCGGCGGCGATAAAGGCTTCCTGCAGTTTCCGGGGGATCTTGGCGAGCGGGAGCGCGAAACGAATCTGGGGACCTATGGCCTGCAAGAGTTGGCCGTTGGCGGCGTATATGCGCAGTGGTTGTTCGGGTTGCCACTTCTCGAGCGATCGGACGGCGGGCAGGTGATCCCAGGTCCACCACGTCCATGCCCCGAGCGCCAGCGTGCCATTCACGGCCAGTATGGCCAGGGCCAGTAACACCCAGAACCGGAGATTGGATCCGGGTCGTGGCGGCGTGTTGGGTAGGATGGGGTCCATGCTGTCTTGGGCCTCAGGGCTTACCGGGGACGTTTGGTCCCATCGGAATCGGGCCGCGCCGGGCGGCGCGCGGAGGCGAAACGGACCATGTCATGACCTCAGGATACGGTCTGGGCCGGGGCCGAGGCAAAGCGCGACCGATATGAGGTCGATCTCGCGCGAATCGCGGTCACAGACCGCGCGCGCGGTCGCGCCTCGTTTAGAGGTGTCGCGGCGGCGGATTGAGGCCTTCAAAGACGGTGTCCATGGCTTGCCCCTGGGTGTCATAGGCCTGGATGGCGATGTGGTGGCCTTGCGGTATGAGCACCACGGTGCAGGCCGGCAGTCGTCTGCGGCCGGATGCAAGCCGGTAGGCCGGGCCGGCTCCGCAGGGGTTCTGCGGATAACGGGCTTCCAGGCGCCGCAGCCATTCGCGCGCGTAGCGACGCGCCTGCCGCGCCGAGGCGAAGGGGTGTCGCGGTTGCGTGCGCAACGCCAGTTCCAAATGGTGGCGTACGGCCTGCTGTTTGACCACGACTCGATAGCTCAAGACCGCGGCCCAGAGCCCATAGAGGGTCGTCAGGATGATGATGGCAAGCGGAAAGCGGCCCATGCGCCGGGGGGGCGGGGCCGCGTTTGCGGGCATGTGGGCGGCGGGTCTCACGAGGCACCCTCTCCAGGGTGCGCAGACCCCGGTGTCTCGAAGCCGCCCCGATAGGCCCAATACAGGAGGGCCAGGCCCGCGAGGATCATCGGGATCGATAGTATCTGTCCCATGTCGAGTCGCCCCCACACGAAGCCGAGCTGGATATCCGGTTCGCGCGTGAATTCAACCAGAAAGCGGAAGAGGCCGTAGCAGACCACGAACAGGCTGCCCACGGCCCCGGCCGGCCGGGGCCGTCGGCCGTAGACGACGAGGATGACGAGTAACAGCACGCCTTCCAGGAGAAACTCGTAGATCTGCGACGGTTGGCGGGGTTGCGGTCCTCCCGCGGGGAAGATGATAGCCCATGGCAGGTGGCTTACGCGGCCAAACAACTGGTCGTTGATGAAGTTGGCAAGTCGCCCGAGTCCGAGTCCGATGGGGGCGGCCGGCGCGACGAAGTCGAGGACCTTCATGGTCGATCGGCCCTGTTTGCGGCCGTAGGCCCAGCAGCCCAGGATGACTCCGATCAGTCCGCCATGAAAGGACATGCCGCCGTCCCAGACCTTCAGCATGTCGAGGGGGTGGCCTATGTAATACGGGAGATCGTACCAAAGGATGTAACCGGCGCGGCCGCCGGCGATCGCGCCTACCGACAGGTAGTATTCGAGGTCCAGCACCTGTTCCTTGGTCCAGTCCCACTGGGGGCGGCGCCCACGGCGGATGAGCCAGAGGGTGCCGATGACGAAACTGATGATCTCAAGCAGCCCGTACCAGTGGATGGGTATGGGTCCGATATGAAAACCAACCGGATTGATGTGCGGATAAGGGAGCATGCGCGTCCACGGACAATCGGCGCAGGATGGCGAATGGAGGGACCGGTGTCAAGCGCGCCGCGCCCGGCCGGCCATCCCATGGACTTTAAGAAGAAGGCGTCGGCTTAAGGTTATCTACGATACGAAATGCCGTCCCCACCGTCTTTGCGAGATCCCCCATGTCGGCGGGCACGATCATGACGTTGCTCGCCTTGGCGATCCCGCCCCACTGGGCAATGAAGGATTCCGCGACACGCATGTTCATGGCCTGACGGGCGTTGTCGTCTTTCAGGCTGTCGCCCACGATCCGCAGGGATTCGGCGGTGGCCTTGGCCACCAGCAGGATCGCCTGGGCCTCGCCTTGTGCACGCAGGACCTGTGCTTGCTGGTTGCCATCGGCGCGGTTGATCGCCTGCTGGCGTTCGCCCTCGGAGATGTTGATCGCCTGCTGCTTGGCGCCCTCTGAGGTCGCAATGGTGGCGCGCTTCTCGCGTTCAGCCGTGATCTGCATCTCCATCGCGCGGATCACGTCGGCCGGCGGCGTGATGTCACGGATCTCGTAGCGCAGGACCTTAAGGCCCCAGGTCACGGCGGCGCGGTCCAACTCTTGCACGACCGTGGCGTTTAGCTCGGCGCGTTGCGACAAGACCTCATCGAGGGCGCGCTTCCCGACATCGGCGCGCAGTATGGTCTGCGCCAGCTGAATCATAGATTGCGTGGGATTGGTGGTTCCGTAAGCGGCGGCCTTGGCGTCGGTGATCTGGAGATAGAGGACCCCGTCGATAGCGATCTGCGTATTGTCTTTGGTGATACAGACTTGTTTTTGAACATCTATCGGCGTCTCGCGCAGGTCGAAGCGATAGGCAATGCGGTCGATCAGGGGGAATATGATATTGAGGCCCGGTCCCAACACCCCATGAAAACGTCCCAATCTTTCCAATACGAAGGCGTGTTGCTGGGGGACTACGCGCAAGCCCTTCGCGACCATGAACAGTCCCAACGCCGCCAGTATGACGAGAACGACGATACCAAGGTCCATATCTCCTCCTTTTTACGTGTTTGGCTCTAGCGTTGTGGCTGTTTGATGTCTTGTGCCGCTGCCGGCGAGGCGAGTATCAGTTCGCTACCTTGCCGGTCGACGATGGTCAGGATATCGCCGATAGCAGGCGGCGCCGCGCTCGGGCTCTCGAGGCGTGCCTGCCAGGAGGTGTCCCGATAGGCGACGCGCAGGCCTTCGGCACTGATCGTCTCCACGCGCACGAGTTGGCCCACATCGGGGCAGGCGACTTGCGCCCATTCCGGGCGGGGTCGCAACAGCCGTCGGCGCACGATGGTCGCCGCGGGTAGTCCCACGAGGGCTGCGATCACGACCACGACGATAGCCATACCCGCAGAATCCCCCGCAAAGGCCGCGATACTGCCAGCGCCGAGGGCAGCGGCCACGGCGATCAGATAGAATGTCATGGTAGCGAGTTCGATGGCGAGCACGGCGGCCGCCAAGATCGCAAGGATCGCTCCTGCCGTCATAGGCCTCCCGGCTTCCTTTCAGGCGCAGCCTAAAGCGTATGCGCTAAAGCGGCCGAGCGCCAGGGTGACCGGTCGGGGCGGGAAGGGATTCGCCGTGGGAATCCCCTGCGCACCCTCGGTCATCCGGGCCCCACAACTGCGCTTCCGGCCCGGGCGGCGCGAACAGGTAGCCCTGTCCGAATCGGCAGCCCATGGTCAGCAAGACCGCCCTTTGTGCCGGCGTTTCTATCCCTTCGGCCACCGGGGTAATACCGAAGGCCTCAGCGGCGCTGATCATGCTCTGGACAAGCACGCAATCGGCACGATCGTAAGTGATGCCGGCAATGAAACTCTTGTCGATCTTGATCGTGTCGATGGGCAGCGAGCGCAGGTGCTGGAGGGCGGCATAGCCGGTACCGAAATCGTCTAGGGCTACGGCGATGCCGAGGCGGCGGCAATCGTCGATCAACGCGCGCGCCGCGTCGAGGTCTCGGATCGTGCTCCATTCAACCAGCTCTATCCCGAGGTAACGCGGATCGACCGCTTGCTCCGAGGCCGCCAGGGCGCGGCGCACGGTATCGCCGAAGCGGTGATTCTCGACGGAGGATGCGGATAGGTTGATATGCAATGTCCGGAATATTCCGCGGGCCTGCCAGCGGGCCAGGGCCGCAAGGGCGGCGCGGATCACCCAGGCGTCGAGCTTTAGGCTGTTGTAGGCATGCTCCATGGCCGCCATGAATTGCGGGGGCGCCAAAAGCCCATGGGTCGGATGCTGCCACCGGATCAGGGCCTCAGCGGATACTGTCTCCCCGGTGAGCAAATCCACCACAGGCTGAAAATACAAGATCATTTCGCCTTGCTCTATGGCGTGACCAAACTGTAAAACGAGGTCGGATTGGGGATCACGGGATAGAGCCATGGCGTCCGTAAAGACGAGTCCTCTATTGCCGCCGGCGCGCTTGGCTTCATGCATCGCGATGTCGGCATGGTGCAACAAAGTGGATTCGGGGCCGTCTTCGATAGGGTAGACCGTAAATCCTAGGCTGATACTGACAGCGATCTGGGTCGTATTTGTTCCCCAGCGTATGCCCGAAGTCTGCCGGATACGTTCGATCACCGTTTCGATCTCGCTATAGCGGTTCACATCTTCAAGGATCAGGGCGAACTCATCCCCGCCCAAGCGCGCCAGAGTATCACCGGTACGAATCAGATCCTGAACCCGGCGCTTGATCTCCACAAGAAGGCTATCGCCCATGGCGTGTCCGAGCCGATCATTGATCATCCTGAAATTGTCGATGTCGAAGACAATGATGGCCACGAGCCGCTCGTGTCGCACGGCGGTGGCCATCGCGCGCGGTAGACGATCGAAGAAGAGATTGCGGTTTGCAGCGCCCGTCAGCGGATCGTGCAGGGCCAGCGTGCGCAGGCGCTGCTCGGTGTGAAAGCGGTGTAAGGCTGTGCCCATGAAATCGGAGACAATCGCGAGCATCCGGTAGTCTGCGGCATCGGGCAGAGGCGGCGACTGGCAAAACCACGAGATCGCCAGAATCGCGAGCACGCGACCATCGGCCACGACCGGGCTGCACAGGCTTGCCTTAAGGCCGCACGCGACGTATGCAGGCATCGCATAGGGGCTGTCGGCGTAATTCGTGACCAAGATGGGGCGGCGCGCGGCGAGCGCTGCCCCGGCAACCCCCAGACGGTTGCTGAAGGCGTGGGTGGCGAGTCTTTGGTGGGCGGCCGGAAGCCCATGGAAAAACTGGTAGCGCAGACGGTCTGGTTCCTCGCAGACGATAAGGGCCGCGCCGTCGGCCGCGAATTGCGCAGCGAGTCCTGCGGCGGCCATATGAAAAAAGCGTTCTAGGTCCAGTTCGCAGACGAGCCGGTGCAAGAAGTTGATATCAAGGGATTGCATGATCCGCCCGCTCCTGTTGCCATGCCCAAGGCGCCGGCCCGTGCCCGCACACCCTGGGTCTTTTCGGCATTCACCGTACGAGCCGGTGTCGTTCGTGCCCGTGGTCTCCTTAAACATGGGCCGGTTCACCACAGGCCATCAGGGTTCGCGGCCTTTGGCCGAACCTAAGCAATTGGTATGCCAGGGCGCGAGCCGTGCTTGGGGTACAGCGCCTGGGGTAGCCCGCGGGTCACGCCCTGGGGCTGCGCCCTACCAAAGGTCCTGGGCAGGGACGGCGGCAAAGGTTCAGGATAGACGGGTACGCCGATGGCAGGCGGGGGTGCTCTGCGTCCCCGATTGGGGCGCGACGGTTCGATTCCGCAAGGCCGCCGCGCACCGGGCCCGGCCGGGGCCACCGGTCAGGCGAACGCGGGTCCACAGGAGGGTCTGACTATGGATAACGAGTCACACACGCCCGCACAGGCTATGGGGTCCGGGACGCACGCCGAGATCGCCGGCCCCGGTCTTTTTGCACCAATAAGGGTCGGCGCCTTGTCGTTGCCGAACCGTGTCGTCATGGCCCCGCTTACCCGCAACCGGGCGGGGCGTGGCTTCGTCCCTCGCGAGCTCAACGCCCTCTATTATCGCCAGCGCGCGTCGGCCGGTCTCATTATCGCGGAGGCAACCCAGATCGCGCCGGAGGGTCTCGGTTATCCGGATACGCCGGGCATCTATAATGATGGGCAGGTGGCGGGCTGGCGACGGGTCACGGATGCGGTCCATAGGGAAGGAGGTCGGATCTTCCTGCAGCTCTGGCACGTAGGCCGTATCTCGCATCCGAGCCTGCAGCCCGGTGGGGCGCTACCGGTCGCACCCAGCGCGATCAAACCCCAAGGGCAGGCTGCCACCTATCAGGGGCCTCAGGATTTCGTGACGCCACGGGCGTTGCGCACCGAGGAGCTCGGGCAGATTCTCGCCCAATACCGCGCAGCCGCCCATAATGCGCTCGCGGCCGGCTTCGATGGGGTGGAGGTGCATAACGCCAACGGCTATCTCCTCGATCAGTTTTTGCGCGATGGCACGAACGACCGTACTGATGACTACGGGGGATCGCTCGCCAAGCGCATGCGCTTCCCCTTGGCCGTCCTGGAGACGGTCTTGCAGGTCTGGCCTGCCGATCGGGTCGGTATCCGGCTGTCCCCGAGCGGCACCATGAACGATATGCACGATTCCGACCCCCAGGCCACGTTCACGGCCATGGTGCGCGCACTCGAATCCTATAACCTCGCTTATGTGCATATCATAGAGGCCCTGGAGGGCGATCTCCGACATGGCGCCCAAGCCCTGCCCATCGCGTATTTCCGGTCGGTGTATCGGGGCTGTCTCATGGTCAACGGTGGTTATGATGGGCCGAAGGCGCAGGCGGTCATAGCCGCAGGGCACGCCGACCTCGTATCCTTTGGACGGCTCTTCCTCGCAAACCCCGACCTTCCGGCGCGCCTGCAGAGGGGGTGGCCCTTGAACGCCCCCCGCCCCGAGCTTTTTTACGGAGGCGATGAGGCCGGGTATACGGACTATCCGGTCGCGTCGCCTGGAGGCGAAACCACCAACCCTCCCCTTAAGGATCGCTAGGGTCGGCGAGGAGGTGTTCTATGGCCAAAGCCAAGCGCGCCGGTGGCGTTCGCGGGGCATGGCGCGCGCGAACGTGGCCGCTGCGGTCGATCAGGAATTTCGTGAAATTCCATTTGATGGCGCGCGTCCCCCATAGCCCCGGGGCGCGTGCGCACAGCCATTGATACAGAGGGTCGGCGCCGGGCCCCTTGACGTCGATCTTACCGAACACCGGAAAGGTGACATCGTACTGGCTGCGGCAAAAGGTCTGGATCTCCGCATCGCCGGCGGGTTCTTGCCCCCCGAATTGATTGCAGGGAAAGCCCAGGACCGTAAAGCCCTGTCCCTGATAGCGGCGATACAGGGCCTCGAGGGCTGCGTATTGCGGGGTAAAGCCGCAGCGGCTCGCGACATTGACGAGCAGGAGTACCTGGCCCTGGTAGGCCGCAAGGTCGCAGGCCGCGCCGGTCGGGCCCTTGACCCGAAAGTCGTACACGCGGTCGGGATGCATCGCTCTGTCCTTCATGCGCGCGCCCGGCGCTCGATGAATTCGATCTTATAGCCGTCGGGGTCCTCGACAAAGGCAATGACCGTCGTGCCATGCTTCATGGGGCCGGGCGGCCGCGTGACCTTACCGCCGGCCTCTTGTACCTGCGCGCAAGCGCGCGCGGCCGAGTCTACCTCGATGGCCACGTGACCAAACCCCGTCCCCAGGTCATAGGCCGCAGTGTCCCAGTTATAGGTCAGTTCGAGGACCGCTTGGAGGCGTTCGTCCCCGTAGCCCACAAAGGCCAAGGTAAAGCGCCCCTCCGGGTAGTCCTGGCGGCGCAGGAGGCGCATCCCGAGGGCATCCTGATAAAAGCGCAGGGACCGCTCGAGGTCGCCTACCCGCACCATGGTATGGGCTATACGCATACACAATCCTCTGTCGCTTGCGGTCGGGAGCCATGCGATCCCAGGTCCGGGTCTTAGAATCGAATCCCAGCCCCGGCCGTTACGAGCACCTGGGTCGTCCGGCTATCCGGCTCATAATAACCCAGCATGGCTCCTCCCGAAGAGGTGATGATGGGCGTACTGGCCGAGGCCCCGTAGGCAAAGCGCACGGCGTCGACGGCGACATAGGCCTGCCAGACCCGGCCCAAGAGATAGGTGGCGCGCACGCCTGCAGCGACATAGGGGCGATCACCCAAGCTCTTGGTCTCGCGCGCGTAGTAGTAGGTTTGGCTGGGGGCGTCGTAATACACAGGGTCGGTCGCCGTGATCTGGGCGCCGAAGGTGTAGCCGCCGCTGCCGTGGGCGGCAAGGATCAGGTGAGGTGCCAGCACCATCTCCCAACGAATGCCGGCTCCCAAGTAGCCATTGCTGTAGTCCTCGATGCCGCCCGCTCCCTGTCCTGAGCCGACGTTGCGTTGCCAATGATGGTCGCCGAGGGCGAGGTAGGGTATGAGTGCCGTCCGGCGGCCCAGGCCGTAGGCAAAGCCCACGCGCCCGTCGATGTCGACCATGGTGTTGGCGGTCGTCGTCTGGGCCGGCGCGCCATTCAGGTAGTGCCCGTCGTAGTGGGTATTGCCGTCTGCCGCGCGACCCTGAAGACGCCAATAGAGGCCCCCTTGCGGGTTGCTGCTGATTCCTGAGGCGCTGAGAGTGAAGACCGGGATCGCACCCGTCTCTTGGTCCAGGACGGCACCATTGGCGGTCTCCGTGTAGTCCTGGTTCAATGCGCCGATCCCGGCCGAGAACCCGCTTTCGGCACGGACGACAGGGTAGGGGATCGTCCGCGCGGCGGCCAAAGACGGCAGGACGATGGCAAGGGCTGCCCCCAGGGCAGACAGGGGTGTGGCGGCGTGGACTCGTGACATGGACGGACTCCCTTTTTTAGATGTGGTGTGGGTTGAGTCACCGGCGAAACCGCCCGGCCGGGACCGGGGGTCCGCGCGCCCATGACTTGCTGCGTGCCCGCAGGGAGCGGACGGGTAGGGTTTCCGGGCCGAATTATAGCGGAACGGGCGGGATTTGCAGGGGTCCCGGGCGGGCCGGTCCTTAAAGGCCCTGCCAGGGCAAGACGGCCGCTGTTATCGTTATCCGGGGCTCAGGAGGGACGGGGTGGCGCGGCACGACGGTCAGGGGGGTAAGGGTCTGAGTTGGCGCGACCTCGGTCCGGGCCTGCTGACGGGTGTGGCCGACGACGATCCGAGCAATATCGCGACCTATTCCCAGGTCGGTGCCGGTTTCGGCTACCAAATGGTCTGGACGCTGTGGGTTTTCTATCCGTTGGTGGCGGTCATTCAGGAAGTGAGCGCGCGCATGGCGCGCGTCACCGGGAAGGGTTTGGCCCAGAACCTGCGTGAACATTATCCGCCATGGATCTGCTCTGTCCTCGTGACCGCCATGGTGGCGGCCAACATCATCAATATCGGGGCCGATCTGATGGCCATGGGGGGCGCGGCGCGGCTCTTGTGGGGTGGCCCGCGCCTGGCGTATGCCGCGGGCTTTCTCATCCTCATCGTGACGCTCGAGGTTGGGGTGCGCTATGAGCACTACGCCCGTGTGCTCGAGGTCCTCTCGCTCTGCCTGCTGGCCTACGTCGTGACGGCCTTTTCCGTGTCGGTTGATTGGCGGCAGGCCGCGCTTGGCTTGCTGCCGACGGTCTTGCCGGGGCGCCACTACGCCATGGCCCTCGTCGCGATCGCGGGTACCACGATTAGTCCCTACCTGCTGTTCTGGCAGGCCGGCCAAGAGGCCGAGATCGAGGAGCACGACCCCGCGCAGGCGCCGCTCGTGCGCCGCCCGGCTGAGGGACCGCGGGAGTTGCGCCGCATACGGGTCGATACCTATGTCGGTATGGCCATTTCCCAGATCATCGGTTTTTTCATTGTCGTAACGGCGGCCGCTACCTTGGGGGCGCATGGCGCGACCCCTGTCGATACCGCCGCCGCGGCGGCCCAAGCGCTGGCCCCGCTCGCCGGGCATTGGACCGCGGCGGTTTTTACCATGGGGCTCGTCGCCACTGGTTTTCTGGCAATCCCGGCCATGGCCGGGGCCTGCGCCTATGCCCTGGCCGGCATGTTCGGGTGGTCGCGGGGGCTCGCGGCGACGGCGGTCGAGGCGCCCCGCTTTTATCTCGTACTCGTCTTGGTGGGGCTGGCCGGTCTCGGGGTCGCGCTCATTCATGTAAGTTCCATGCGCGCCCTGTACCTAAGCGCCGCCCTCAATGGCCTGGTGGCCGTACCCATACTCATGTTCATGATGATCTTGGCCCGCCGCCGCACCGTCATGGGCCGTTTCGTGTTGCCGGCCGGACCGCTGGTGGTGGGCTGGCTCGCCACCCTCGCCATGTTGGCGGCCGCCCTGATGCTGGTGGCGAGCTGGCTCTAGCGGCTACCCTGATGACGGCACGGGGACCGACCCGGCAGGTGCTGTGGTGCGCCAGAGCGCTCGCGGGCGTTTATCATCCGGTCTTGGTACGGGCGCCGCTCGCACCTTTACCCTGGCTTAGCCATTCAGTAGCATGCTAAGGTATACGGATCGGTCGGATTGGGCATAGGCCGCTACTGGCCAGGATGAGGGAAGACTGCGGGCATGGAATCGAGATCCAATATGGACGTCGTGTTGGCACAACCGCGCGGTTTCTGTGCCGGCGTCGTGCGGGCCATCGAGATCGTGGAACGGGCCTTGGAGGTCTATGGGGCGCCCGTCTACGTGCTCCACGAGATCGTCCACAATCAGCATGTCGTCGAGGACCTGAAGGCGCGCGGCGCGGTGTTTGTGGAGCGACTCGCGGAAGTGCCGCAGGGGGCGCCCACGATCTTTAGCGCCCATGGGGTTGCTACGGCGCTGGTAGACGAGGCGGCGGACCGTCAGCTCGATGTCCTGGACGCCACCTGCCCGCTGGTTACCAAGGTCCACTATCAAGCGCAACGCTATAGCATGCAGGATTATGCCGTGGTGATCATAGGCCACCCGGGGCATCCCGAAGTGGAGGGGACCCGTGGGCGCATCCCCGGGCCTGTCTACGTCGTATCCGATGTCGACGATGTGGCGCGGCTTGCGGTGACAGACGAGATGAAGCTTGCCTATGTGACCCAAACGACCTTGAGTGTCGATGATACCAAGGACGTGATCGCGGCGTTGCGGGCGCGTTTTCCGCATATTCAGGGACCCGATCTCAGCGGTATTTGTTATGCGACCCAGAACCGCCAGAATGCGGTCCGTAAACTGGCCGGCAAGGTCGACATCCTGCTGGTCGTTGGGGCCCGCAACAGCTCCAATTCGAACCGTTTGCGCGAGGTGGGGGAGCAGCCCGGCACCCGCGCTTACCTCGTACAAGACGCGACCGAGCTCGATCCCTCATGGTTTCAGGGCTCGCTGCGTGTCGGCATCACCGCCGGGGCCTCGACCCCCGAGATCCTGGTGCGCGGGGTCTTGAAGAAACTCGAGAGCTTCGGCGTCGTACAGGTCACGGAGCTGCCGGCCGAGCCTGAGACGACCACCTTTCGTTTACCGGTCGCCCTCTTGAAGAAGGCGCGCAGCCCCTCATGAACGGGCGTCCACGGAGTAGGAGATTGTTATGCAAGTGCCCATAAGACAGCAGTGGCGTGTAGGGCGCTATATCCTGGGGCAGAAGCTTAAGGGTATTAAGCACTACCCCCTGGTCTTGATGCTGGAACCCTTGTTCCGTTGCAACCTCGAATGCGCGGGTTGTGGCAAGATCGAGTATCCCGAGGACATCCTCGACAAGCGTCTGAGTGTCGAGGAATGCCTGCAGGCGGTCGATGAGTGTGGGGCCCCCATCGTCTCGATCCCAGGTGGCGAGCCCTTGATTCACAAGGACATGGCGAAGATCGTGGCCGGCATCGTGGCGCGCAAGAAGTTCGTTTATTTGTGCACGAATGCGCTGTTGTTGGCGCGCAAGATCGACGAGTACACGCCGTCGCCTTATCTCACGTTTTCGATCCACCTAGACGGGCTGCGCGAGCGTCATGACCAGTCGGTGTGCCGCGAAGGGGTCTTCGACAAGGCCGTGGAGGCGATCAAGCTCGCGCGCGACCGGGGCTTCCGGGTCACCGTGAATTGCACGCTTTTTCAGGATGAGGATCCCGCCGAGGTCGCCGCGTTTTTCGATTTCGTGGATGGGCTTGGGGTCGAAGGCGTCACCGTTTCGCCGGGTTATAGCTACGAGCGCGCCCCCCGCCAGGATGTCTTTCTGCGCAGGGCGCAAAGTAAGACCCTGTTTCGCAAGGTCTTCGCCCTGGGCCGTGAACGCGGCGCCAAGTGGCGGTTCAATCAGTCGAGTCTGTTTCTCGACTTTTTGGCAGGCAACCAGGCCTATCAATGTACGCCCTGGAGCAACCCGACGCGCAATGTCTTTGGATGGCAAAAGCCGTGTTATCTCTTGAGCGACGAAGGGTACGCCGCGAGCTTTTCGGAGCTCATAGCGACCACGCCCTGGGAGCGCTATGGCACGGGCCGTCATCCGAAATGCGATAACTGCATGGTCCATTGCGGCTATGAGGGGACCGCCGTGAACGACACGTTCGCGCGCCCTTGGAAGGCGCTCAAGGTGTTTCTGTGGGGGCCGCGTGTCGACGGTCCCATGGCCCCCGACCCGGAGCCTGCGTATAGCAACGACGCGGGGATACCGGTCACCGTGCACAGACCGGCGCGCAAGGGCGCAGGCTAAACCCGGCGTCGGCTGCGTGGTGTGGGTGGCGGCCTGGGCGGCGCTCGCGTGGTGGGCCCTGCTATGGGTACCGTGGCGCCCCTGGTCGACGGTCGAACGCCTCGAGGCTGAGCCGGCCGTGGCCGCGTCCTTGGCCGGGGTCACGGTGCTCATGCCGGCGCGCAACGAGGCGCCGGTTATCGGACGCTCCTTGGCGGCGTTGGCCGCCCAGGGCGCACGCCTTCGGGTTATCGTCATCGACGATGACTCAACGGATGGCACCGCGGACGTGGCCCGCGGCGTGACGGGGCTTGACCTCACCGTCCTGACGCCCCCCGCGCTGCCCCCCGGCTGGACAGGCAAGCTGTGGGCGCTCGAACAAGGCCGGCAGGCCGTGACCACCCCCTACATACTCTTACTCGACGCCGACATAGCGGTCGCCCCGGGTCTCGTCGCGACCTTGCTCGCGAAGGCGCAGGCCGAGGATCTCGTCTTGGTATCGCTCATGGCCGCGCCCGCCATGAAGGGATTCTGGGACCGTTGGTGGATGCCGGTTTTCATTTATTTCTTCAAGCTGCTCTATCCGTTTCGTCTCGCCAATCGCCCAGCGGCGAGATTGGCCGCAGCCGCCGGCGGTTGTCTACTCACGGCCACCGATGCGCTGGCCGAGATCGGTGGTTTCGCCGCGCTCCGGGATGCGGTAATCGACGATTGCGCGCTTGCCGCGCGGATCAAGGCATGGCGGCATGGTGGCACATGGCTTGGTCTCACGCACTCGGCAACCATGCTGCGCGCCAACACCTTCGCCGGGGTTTGGCGCATGGTCGCGCGCACCGCCTTTACGCAGCTGCGCTATTCCTATCTTTTGCTGGGTGCCTGCGCCCTCGTCATGGTCGTGGTGTTCATGGGGCCCTTGATCGCCGTCGTCCATGGCGGCCCCGCGCCCCGGTTGCTGGGCGTCTTGGCGCTCGTCGCGATGGCCGCAAGCTATGTGCCGACGGCCCGATTTTATCGTCAGCCGCTGCTGGCCATCCCGGGCCTACCCCTTGCAGGGCTTGCCTTTCTCCTTATGACCTTCACGTCGGCCTTATGGTATGCTCGCGGCGTCCGCTCGCGGTGGAAGGGACGCGATTACTCCCGCGAGTCCGGGCGCGGGTAGGTCGGAGACTATGACAGCAAAAGGAGAGGCTATGGGATGGCAGGAGAGACAGGGGCATGGGGCGCGCTTTCTGGCGCTCACCGCGGTGTTGCTGATCCTGGCCGCGCCCGCGTGGGCGGCTTCGGTGGCGCCTGCCCGCGCCGTCGTTGCGCATTTCCAAAACAGCTTGTTGACCGTCATGAAGGCGGGACAGCGTCTGGGATTCAAGGGGCGCTACGAGCACCTGATGCCGGCCGTGGAGCGCACCCACGATCTCAGTTTTATCGCGCAGCTCACCTTGGGACCGTACTGGGGCAAGCTCTCGCCGTCGTCGCGCGCGGCCTTCGTGCATGCCTTTCGTGATCTTACGGTTGCCACCTATGCTGCCGAGTTTCGCCGTTACTCCGGACAGACCTTTAAGCGCACGGCCGCGCAAGTGGTGGCGCAAGGCGATGTCCTCGTGGAGACCGAACTGGCTGCGCATGGCCGTAAGGAGGCCACGATCGACTATTTGCTCGCGCGTGCGGGTGGGCGCTGGGAGATCGTCAACATCGTTGCCAATGGCGTAAGCGACCTCGCTTTGAAGCGCGCGCAATACACGGCGGTCATACGCAAGGAGGGCTTCCCGGCCCTCTTGAAGCTCGTGCAAGCCAAGGTAAACGCGCTTTCCAAAGGGCAGGTCAAGGGTTAGATGATGGCAGGTCCCGCAGATGGATGGTGCCGTTGAGGTCGACTGGCGCACGTTAGGGTCATGGGGGACGCGAACCGAATCATGGCGACAGCGGGGCCGCGCTCCCGAGGGACGGCCGCCCGCAAGCGCCGGCTAGGGTCTTTGCCGGCCGTGCTTGTCGTGGGATGCTTGCTGGCCGGCTGCGCGACGACCGGCCAGGGAGATGATCCGCTAAAGCCCATGAACAAGCGTTTCTATGCGTTCAACAACGATACGGACCGGCTCATCATGAGCCCGGTCGCGCGTATGTATAAAACCGTCACACCCCGGCCGCTGCGGGCGTCCGTAACGAATTTTTTTCGCAATGCCGGCTATCCTGACGTTATCGTGAATGACTTTTTGCAGGGTCGGCTGGGGCAAGGGGCAAGCGATATTGGACGGTTTCTCGTGAACAGCACCATCGGTCTTTTTGGTCTATTCGACGTGGCAAGGCCGCTCGGGCTCAAGGCGCATGTCGAGGACGCGGGGCTTACCCTCGGCCGGTGGGGCGTAGGGCGTGGCCCTTATCTGGTTCTGCCCTTCGTGGGCCCCGACACCCTGCGCAATACCCCAAGTCTCGTGATGGGCATCTTTACGAATGTCCTCTTTTATGTCGGAAACGCGGCGCTCACTGTGCCTCTGACGGTATTCGACGTCATTAACGCGCGCGCCCAAGCGAGTGCCTCTTTGCGGTATGTGCGCCAGAACGCGGTGGACCGCTATGTCTTTACGCGCGATGCCTATCTCCAACACCGCGACTACCTTCAAGACGGCGGCCATCTCCCGTTGAAGGCAGTCGAAGACCTGATGTTGCCACCGGGAACGGGGACGCCCGGGGCGCCGCCCGATCCGCCGCCACTCGCGGCCCCCGGGCCGCGGGCCGGAGTCAGCGGTCGCCCCGTGCCGCGGCCCCGGCTCATGCGGCCGCCGCGGCCGGCCGGTTAGGATAGCCGGGCTGCCATGAAGGCCTTGGTGACGGGGGCATCCGGTTTTGTCGGCTCGGCGGTGGTGCGCGCCTTGTTGGCAGACGGCCATGACGTGCGCGTGCTTGTGCGGGCGTCGAGCCCGCTTGCCAATCTCGCGGGGCTTTCCGTCGAGCGGGTGATTGGGGATCTCCAGGAACCGGCGTCGCTACGGGGCACGTTGTCGGATTGTGATGCGGTGTTTCACGTCGCTGCGGATTACCGCCTGTGGGTGCCAGACCGGGCCGCGATGTTCCGGGCCAATGTGGACGGCACGCGGGCCCTCATGGAGGAGGCCCTGACGGCAGGGGTAAGGCGCGTCGTCTACACGAGCAGCGTCGCGACCTTGGGGATCGTCGCAGACGGGCTTGCCGATGAGACCACGCCGGTGGCCCTGCGCGACATGATAGGTCCCTATAAACAATCGAAATTCTTGGCCGAGGAAGAGGTGCGCCGGCTGGTGGCCCAGGGGCTCCCGGCGGTGATCGTGAATCCCTCGACCCCCGTCGGTCCGCGGGACATAAAGCCTACTCCGACAGGACGCATCGTGCGCGATGCGGCGGCGGGCCGCATGCCCGCCTATGTCGATACCGGTCTCAACATCGTCCATGTCGACGATGTCGCGCGCGGACATCTGCTCGCCTACGAGCGAGGGGTCGTGGGAGAGCGCTACATCCTGGGGGGCGACAATATGACGCTTGCCCGCATCCTGGAGGTCATCGCAGGCCTCGTCGGACGCAAGCCCCCGGCGCTGCGTTTATCACGTCATTGGCTGTGGCCGGTGGCCGTGGCCTGCGAGGCCTATGCGTCGCTGCACCGATCGGCGACGCCGCTCGTCACGCGCGATGAGTTGCGTATGGCGGCCAAGCATATGTTTTTCAGTTCGGCCAAGGCCCGCAGCGCGCTCGGCTACGCCCCGCGTCCCGGCGAGGAGGCCCTGGCCGATGCCGTAGCATGGTTTAGGGCGCGCGGGGCGGATCGGGGAGGTGTGGGGTGATGCCGGCGCTGGCGCTCGGCCAGGCCGTTTTCGGTATTACTATCCTCGTCGTGCAGGCGGCCGTATTCAAGGCCTGGCCGCGGGCGGTGCCGGCCGGGGCGACGCCCTGCCCCGGGGTGTCGATCTTAAAGCCCCTCTACGGCGAGGAGCCCGGTCTCTACGAGTGTCTGCGTTCGTTTTGTGTCCAGGACTACCCGCTCTATGAAGTGGTCTTTGGGGTGCACGACCCGGACGATGCCGCGATCGCCGTCGTGCGCCGCCTGCAGCGGGAGTTCCCGGGCCGGACCTTGACGCTCGTAATCGATCCCCGCCGTCATGGCGCCAACGCCAAGGTGTCGAACCTCATCAATCTCAGCACGGCGGCGCGCCACGATATCCTCGTGCTCGCCGATGCCGACATCCGCGTAGGCCGCGATTACCTGCAGGTCGTGACGGCCGAGCTCCAAGACCCCGGTGTCGGCATCGTCACCTGTCTCTACCGGGCCCGGCCAGGCGCCCAGTTCTGGTCGCGTCTGGAGGCCATTTTTATACACGACTGGTTCGTACCGCAGGTGCTGCTCGCAAAGACCTTGGGTTCGCGGGACTTTGCCTTTGGGGCCACCATTGCGGTGCAACGCGCGACCCTGGCGGCAATCGGCGGTTTCGAGGGCCTCGCGTCCCATTTGGCCGATGATTATGAGCTCGGGCGGCGCACGCGGGCCTTGGGTCTACGCACGGTATTGTCGTCCTACCTGGTCGAGACCACGGTCTGGGAACCGCGCTTTCGGGACCTGGTGGGGCACCAGCTTCGCTGGCTGCGCACGATCCGGACCATTAACCCCGCCGGTTACGCCTTCTCCTGGCTCACGTTCGGTTTCCCGCTCGCGGTGGCGGCCCTCCTATGGGCCCCCCAAGAGCGCGTCGGGATCCTTGTGTTTCTGGCCTTAGCGGCACGGCTCGTGCTACATTTCCGGGCTTGCAGTCACCTGCGCGCCAAGCACCATTTCGGGCTCGTGCCCCTGGCCGATTGTGTGCTATGCGGTCTATGGGCCGTGGCGCTTGTGGGACGTCGTGTCAGCTGGCGCGGCGCGGCCTTGGCCGTGGGCGCCGATGGGAGCATAAAAGCGAATCGGGAGTAAGTTCTTATGATGAAAACCCTGTTTTTGCATCCACCGTCCTTCGAGGGGTTTGATGGGGGTGCCGGGTCGCGGTATCAGGCCAAGCGCGAAGTGCGGTCTTTTTGGTACCCCACATGGCTTGCTCAGCCGGCCGCTTTGGTACCGGGCAGCAAGCTCATTGACGCCCCGGCGGCGGGCCTCACGCTCGAACAGGTGCTGCCGATGGCGCAGGGCTATGAGCTCGCGGTCCTGCATACGAGCTCGCCCTCGTTTTCCTACGACGTCCAGGTGGCGGAGGCATTGAAGAAGGCCTATCCCGGCCTGAAGATCGGCTTGGTGGGTGCCAAGGTCGCGGTAGCGCCCGAGGAGTCTCTGCTGGCCTCCGAGGCGATCGACTTCGTGGCCCGCGAGGATTTCGATTTTACGATCAAAGACGTCGCCGAAGGTAAGCCTTATGGAGAGATCGATGGGCTGACCTTCCGGGATGCCAATGGCCTTGTCGTGCATACCCCCCACCGGGCCCCGATCGAGGACATGGATCAGTTGCCCTTCGTGACCGAGGTCTATAAACGCGACCTGCGTGTCGAAGACTACTTCATCGGCTACCTGAAGCACCCGTACGTGTCTTTTTATACGGGCCGCGGCTGCAAGTCGCGCTGCACGTTCTGCCTGTGGCCGCAGACCGTAGGCGGACACCGTTATCTTGTGCGCAGCGCCGAGCACGTCGTCGAAGAGGTGAAGTTGATTCAGCGCTATTTCCCGCAGGTTGCGGAGGTGTTTTTCGATGACGACACCTTCACCGACAACGCTCCGCGTGCCGAAGAGATCGCGCGCCGGTTGGGCAAGCTCGGCGTGACCTGGTCGTGCAACGCCAAGGCCAACGTTCGCTACGAGACCTTGAAGGTTATGCGCGACAACGGCCTGCGCCTGCTGCTCGTGGGTTATGAGTCGGGCAATCAGAAGATCCTAAACAACGTCAAGAAGGGGGTCCGTCTCGATATCGCGCGGCAGTTCGCCAAGGATTGCCACAAACTCGGGATCACGGTCCACGGGACCTTCATCCTCGGGCTGCCCGGTGAGACGCGCGAGACCATCGAAGAGACGGTCCGCTTTGCCAAAGAGATCAATCCGCACACGATTCAGGTGTCTCTCGCCGCCCCGTATCCCGGAACCTTCCTCTACAAGCAGGCCCTGGAGAACGGTTGGTTACAGGAAGAGAATAGCGCACACCTCGTGAACGATAGGGGCGTGCAAATGAGCGCACTCAGCTACCCTCACCTGAACCACACCGAGATCTATGAGTCCGTGGAGTCGTTTTACAAGCAGTTTTATTTCCGTTCGGGCAAGGTCGCCGAGATGTTGGGCGAGATGATAAAGAGCCCGCAGATGATGGGTCGGCGCCTGCGCGAAGGGGTCGAGTTCCTGCGGTTTTTCAGGCAGCGCTAGGTGTCGCCGCCAAACCGCCGGCTGATCGTGACGGCGGATGATTTTGGCTTATCGCGCGAGGTCAATGAGGCCGTGGAGCGCGCTGCGCGCGAGGGGATACTGACCTGCGCGAGCCTCATGGTCGGGGAGGCGGCGGCCGCCGATGCCATTGAGCGTGCCCGTCGTCTGCCGGGTTTGCGCGTAGGCCTGCATGTGGTGGTGGCCGACGGTTTCCCGGTGTTGTCACCTGCGCGCATCCCCGCTTTGTGCGATGACGCGGGCCGGCTCGACGGGCGCTTGGTGCGGGCCGGGTTTCGGTTTTTCTTCAACCGGCGCGCCACCCGCCAGCTCGAAGCGGAGATACATGCGCAGTTCGCCGCCTTCGCACAGAGCGGGCTTGTGCTCGATCACGTGAACGCCCACAAACACATGCATCTGCATCCGACGGTGCTCACCTTGATCCTGAAGATCGGTCGCGAGTACGGGATGCGGGCCGTACGCTTGCCCTACGAGCCGCCCAGCGCCGCCTTGTCGGCGGCCCAGATGCGCCAACGGCGGCGGGCGGCGGCGGTGACCGGACTTTGGACGGCGGTCATGCGCTGGCGGCTCGATCGGGCCCGGGTCTTGCACAATGACACGGTGCTTGGACTCGTGCAGTCCGGGGTACTCGATGAAGCGGCAGTCATCGCCTTGCTTAGGCGTCTGCCGGAAGGCGTGACCGAGCTTTACTGCCACCCCGCGATCGCCGCCGATGACGCCGCGCGCCGCCGCGGCGACCGCCCGCACGATGAGCTTAACGCCCTGCTTAGCCCGCAGGTGGCGCAGGCCTTGCGGGCGCAGGGTGTGGCGCGCATGACTTTCAGCGATCTTGCTTAAGGGAAGGGAACCATGGCCAGCCGCGACCAACGCCACTCAGGTAGCGTCGATCGTCTCGACCGGGTCTTCTACGGGGCCCTGATCGGTCTTGCCAGCTTTTCTTCGCGCCGGCCGTGGCGCGTGTTGCTGGCCGGTCTCGTATTAAGCGCAGGTTCACTCTTCTATACGGTGACGCATTTTGCGATCAGCACCAACACGAGCAAGATGTTGTCCCAAGACCTGCCTTTCGAGCGCTCCCAGCAGGAGTTCAATCGCGCGTTTCCGGGACTCAACCGGACGCTGCTCATCGTCGTGCACAGCCGCTCCCAGACCCTGGCCCGCGAGGATGCAAGCCGTCTGGGCCATTGGCTCGCCCACCACGGGCGGGATATTACGGCCGTCAACCAGCCTGGTGGTGGCCGGTTCTTTGCGCGCGAGGGCCTCTTGTATCTCTCCCAAAAGGATCTTTGGCGCCTATCCGATCGGCTCTCGCGGGCGCAGCCCTTCATGGCGACGCTGGCCGCGCATCCCACGCTCCCGCGCTTCATAGGTCTGCTGCAGGCCGCGCTCGCCCGTGCCCATGGGTCGAATGGTCCGTTGCCGGGGCTTGTGACTGTGCTACACGGCTTGCGCGACATCATGCAGGGCCAGCTAGAAGGGCGTTACGTCGCCATGCCGTGGGGCCGCTTGATGGGGCCGGCGGCGCCGGGTGGCGGGGTCCAGGGCGACAGCTTCCTCGTCGTCAAACCCCGTTACAATTACGGGGGCGGCGCGCCCGTCCATGCCGCTTTACAGAGTGTGCGCTCCGGGGTGCGGGCTTTGCATCTCGATGAGGCCCATGGGGTCACCGTCCGGGTCACGGGGTCGGCCGCCCTCGACAACGAGCAGGTAAAGACCGTCTCGCAGAGCGCCGGGGTCGCCACGGGTCTATCGCTTACGCTCGTGCTCGTGATGCTGGTATTGGGCCTGCGGCGGCCACGCTATGTCCTCATCATCTTGGCGACCCTCTTTATGGGGCTTACCTGGACGGCGGCCTTTGCCTTGGCCGCGACCGGACCCATGAACCTGATCTCGGTGGCCTTCGCCGTCTTGTTTGTGGGGTTGGGTGTGGATTTTGGGATCCAGTTCTGCATCCGCTATCAGGAGGAAGGGGCGCACCGGGACAATGGCGCGGCCATCTGTGAGACGGCGCGCGGCACAGGCAGTGCCTTGAGCCTAGCGGCGGTGGCGGCGGCCATCAGCTTTTATTCCTTCGTGCCTACGAGTTATGCCGGTATCGTTGATCTCGGCATCATCTCGGGCACCGGGATGTTTTTTGCGCTCTTTGCCAATCTCACCATCACCCCGGCGCTTTTGACCCTGCTCGTCAATGGGCATGCCGAAGGGCGCCCGCGGGGACGACTGCGCGCGCTGTTGGCACGCATCCCGGTGGCCCGCCATCCCCGCGCGATCGTGACCGGAGCAGCGGTTATTGCGGTGGGCCTTATACCCATGATCCTTGCCAGCCGTTTCGATTTCGATCCGATGCATTTGCAAAATCCCCATAGCGAGGCGGTATCCACCTTTGAATCCTTGCTCAAAAATGGCCGCATATCACCTTACCCCATCGATGTCCTGACCCCCAATCTGCCCGCCGCCGAGGCCCTGGCCGCCCGCCTGCGCACGCTCAAGGTCGTAGGCCGCGTCTTGACGGCGGCGAGCTTCGTTCCGCGTCACCAGAACGCGAAGCTCGCCGTCATCGCTCAGATGGCGCTCCTCGTGCCACCCTTCTCGATACGCCCGCAAGTCGGTGCCTTGCCGCCCCGCGGCCGTATTCCGGCCGCCTTGGGAGGTTTGCAGCGCGATCTTGCGGGCTATGGCCATGCGCATCCCGACGGGCGCACGGCGCGCGCGGCGCGGCAATTGGCCGCCGTCATCGGGCCCTATCTCGCACGTTTTGGGACGCAGCGCCGGGCCCTGCTGACCCTGCAAAGACGCGTGATCGGCACCTTGCCCTACCAGCTGGCCGGCTTGCGCACGGCGCTTAACGCGCAGGCCGTGGGTCTCAAAGACCTTCCGGCCTCCTTGCGGCGACAGTTTTTGAGCGCGCGCGGCGAGGCGCGGGTCGAGATATTTTCATCGCTCAACTTAAACCGTAACCGGAATATCCGGCGGTTTGCGCAGGATGTCTTGCGGGTGGCGCCAACGGCGGTGGGGCCGCCTATCCTGCTCGTTCAGGGCGGCCAGGCCGTAGTTGATGCCTTTCAGGAGGCCACGGCGATCTCTTTTGTGCTGATTACCGTGGTCTTGTTGCTGACTCTACGCAGTTTCGCTGACGCCATGACGATACTGCTACCGCTCGTGCTGGCGGCCATGACGGCAGTCGCGGTGATGTGGATCCTGGGGATATCGTTCAATCTGGCCAACATCATCGTATTGCCCTTGCTCATTGGACTCAGTGTGGCCTTTAGCATCTACCTTGTGGTGCGCTGGCGGCGTGGCGTCGGCACAAGCCTGTTACTCGATACCACGACCTCAGAGGCGGTCGTCTTCAGCGCCCTCACGACCATGAGTTCGTTTGGGAGCCTCGCCGTTTCCTCGAATCCCGGGATGGCCGTACTAGGCGAGACCCTCTTTATCGCGATGGGTGCGGCGCTGGTTACGATCCTGCTCGTCTTACCGGCGATCCTGACCTTGCGGCATGCGCCAGGCGTCCACCGTGCGTGAGCCGCGGCCGGGCGCCACTGTGACGGGACGCAGCCACCGCGCTCGGGCGGCGACGTTTTTCATGGGGGCCACGCTCGTCGGCGCCGCCCTGACCGTCTGGCTGGTCGCGCGGTCCGGCTGGGCCGGCGTATCGGCCGTGATGCTACGGGGAGGGGTCGGTCTCTTGTGGCTCATCCCCTTGCGCGTGGGGCTCTTGGCCTGCGAGGTCCGGGGTTGGGGCGCCTTGCTCGGAATCGGGCGGCGGGTATCCTGGTTTGTGCTGAGCTGGTTAGGTTTGGTCCGCGACGCGGTCAATACCTTCCTTCCCGTGGCGCGGATCGGCGGCGAACTCGTGGCCATCCGCCTGTTGTGCCTCAAAGGCCTCAATGCCGCCACGGTGTCGGCAAGCATAGTCGTCGAGACGAGCATAGCCCTGGTGCTGCAGATCCTCATGACGGTAAGCGGGATCGCCGTGATGTTGGGTCATAATGCCGGGCAGGCCCTGCTCCCGGATCTCCTGGGGGGTCTAGGACTTGCCGTCGTCGTGGTGGTGATCTTTGTCACGATCCAGATTCGCGTGGGCCTGGTGAGTACCGTCGAGCGGGTCATAGGTCGATTTTGGCGGTCGCGCGCGACCTCGGCGGGGGCCCTGTTTCCGGGGCTTGATCGCAAGGTGGTCGTACTCTACCGTTGTCCTTCGGCGCTCGCGCGCTGCGCGGCCTGGCAAGTATTTGGCTTTGTGGCGGGCGCAGCCGAGCTCTATGTCATGGCGGCCTTGATGCACATCCCTCTGGGGCTTGGGCAGATCTTCGTTCTGGAGAGTTTGATCCAGGCCGTGCACAGCGTCTCGTTCGTGGTGCCCGGGGCGCTGGGCGTCCAGGAGGCGGGTTTTGTGGGGCTGGGACTCGTCTTGGGTATTCCGGCCGACAGCGCCCTGGCCTTGGCCCTCACGCGCCGGCTGCGCCAAGTCGCGATCGGCTTGCCGGTGTTGGCGTCGTGGCAATGGTATGAGTGGCGCGCCCGCCGCCTTTCGTCCGAAGCGGCGGTGCCGGCAAGCAGCTAGGGCGCCTAAGCGAGTTCAAGAATGGCGCCCTTTATGATAAGGTGCCCGGCTCTGTAAGGGACCCGGCCGGCGGCAGCGTAAGTGATCGTGATATCGAGATGAGGGACATGTCCGCATTCGCACAGGACGCCATGGCCGACAGCGACCGAGAGGGCGACCAAAGGTTTCAGGCCGCCATGCTAAAGGACGTGTCGCGGACGTTTGCGCTCACGATCCCCGTATTGCCGGACGCGTTGCGCGACGTGGTTGGCAACGGCTATCTGCTATGCCGGATCGTCGACACCATAGAGGATGATCCGGGCTTGAGTCCCGTACAAAAGCGCAGGCTTTGTACATGGTTTGCAGACGTCGTCCGGCGCACAGCCGATCCGCGCGAGTTCGCCTGCGAACTGCACGGCCTGCTCGCACCTACGGTGCCCGCGAGTGAACGGCTGCTGATACGCGAGACCGAGCGCGTCATTGCCATAAGCGATGCCTTTACGGCCAGTCAACGCCGGGCCCTCGAGATTTGCGTGGCCATCATGGCCGACGGCATGGCCGAGTTTCAAGAGCGTAAGGACGTGGCCGGCTTGCCGACGCAGACGGACATGGACCGCTACTGTTATTACGTGGCCGGCGTCGTAGGGGAGATGCTGACCCGGCTATTTTGCGAATACTCTCCGGAAATGCGGCGCCATGAAGATCGCCTTATGGCACTTGCCGTCTCCTTTGGGCAGACTCTCCAGATGACCAATATCCTGAAGGATATATGGGAAGACCGGGACCGGGGGGCCTGCTGGTTGCCGCGTGACGTCTTCGCGCGTTACGGGTTTTCCCTGGATGATCTCGGGAATGCCCCGTCCGATGCCCGCTTCGCGCAGGCCTTGGGCGAACTCCTGGGGGTGGCCCATGACCACGCCCGCCGGGCCTTGGAGTATGTCCTGCTGATCCCGGCTGAGGAGACGGGGCTGCGAAATTTTTGTCTATGGGCCCTCGGCATGGCCCTTCTTACGCTCCGCAAGATTGCCAAAAGGCGGGGTTTTCGCAGCGGCCAGGAGGTCAAGATTACGCGTCGCAGCGTGACCGCCACGGTCGCCATAAGCCGCTTCTCGGCCGGCAGCGACGGCCTCTTGCGGGCCCTATTTGCGTTGCTGTCGGCGGGGTTGCCACGCGCACCCGCGCGGTCGGGACGGCCAGTTTGACGGTAAGCCGTATCGTTTCGTGAGGAAGTGCATGGCATGAAGAGTCAGGGTGTTCCAGCAGAGGATCGTGCACGAAGCAAGGTCCCCGAGCCGCGCGCGTTTCTCGACGAGGCGCTGGCCGAGGCCCGCGATTGCATTCTGGCGGAACAGGCGCCCGAGGGGTATTGGTGCTGGCCGCTCGAGGCCGACTGCACCATCCCCTCCGAATACATCCTCATGATGCACTTCATGGATGAGATCGATCGCGCGCTTGAGGTTAAGCTTGCGCGCTATATCCGCGCCCGCCAGATGGCGGAGGGCGGCTGGCCGCTCTACCACGAAGGGCCGTTTGATATGAGCGCCTCCGTGAAGGCCTATTATGCCCTTAAATTGGTAGGCGACGACGTCAATGCGCCGCACATGGCGCGGGCCCGCGCGCTGATCTTAAGCCGCGGAGGGGCCGCGCGCGCCAACGTTTTCACCCGTATCGCTTTGGCGCAATTTGCCCAGGTACCATGGCGGGCCATCCCTTTCATGCCCGTCGAGCTGATGCTCGCGCCGGCGTGGTTTCCCATAACGCTTAAGAAAGTCTCCTATTGGTCCCGGACTGTGATGGTTCCGCTTCTGGGTCTGTGCAGCCTGCGCGTGCGCGCTCGCAACCCTCGGGGCATTGGTATCCCAGAACTGTTTGTGCGCCCCGCCGATGAGGAACGTGATTACTTCCCGATCCGGTCGGTGATGAACTTCATCCTGTGCAAGCTTGAGAGAATCGGCTTTGTCCTTGAGCGCGTGATCCCCAAAGGGCTACGGGCGCGGGCCCTGGATAAGGCGGAAGCCTGGATCATCGAGCGTCTGAACGGCACCGGCGGGCTCGGCGCCATTTTTCCGGCCATGGTCAATGCGTATGAGTTCCTGGCCGTGCGCGGTTACGCGCCCGACCACCCTTATCGGCGCGACGCGCTCGTCGCGATCCAAAAATTATTGGTCGTGGGCGACGAAGAGGCCTATTGCCAGCCCTGCGTATCGCCGATTTGGGATACGGGACTCGTTTGTCTTGCGCTCATGGAGACCGATCGCGAAGGGACCCGCGCGGCGGTGGCGCGGGGGCTTACGTGGATGCGGGACCGGCAACTCCTCGATGAGCCGGGCGATTGGCGTGAGAGCAAACCGGATCTAGCCGGCGGTGGTTGGCCCTTCCAGTTCGAGAACAGCCATTACCCGGATCTGGACGATACGAGTGTGGTGGCCTGGGCCATGGAGGAATCCGGGGACCCTGCCTACGCTGAGTCGATACGTCGCGCTGCCGAATGGGTGGCGGGCATGCAGTCGGAAAACGGCGGCTTTGCCTCCTTCGATGCCGACAATACTCACTATTACCTAAACGAGATCCCTTTTGCCGATCACGGCGCCTTACTCGATCCGCCGACGAGCGATGTCACCGCGCGCTGCGTGACCTTACTGGCCCGAGCCGGGGCGGGCGATCGCTACCGTGCGGCCGTTGCGCGCGCCGTGAGCTATTTGCGCAGCGAACAGGAGTCCCATGGCGCCTGGTTTGGACGCTGGGGTACGAATTACATTTATGGGACCTGGTCGGTCTTGGTCGGCCTGCGGGCCGCCGGCATCGATCCCGAGGATCCGGCCGTCCGCGCGGCCGTGGCCTGGCTCCATAGCGTTCAGCGCGACGATGGCGGCTGGGGTGAGAGCAACGATTGCTATCACGATCCGGCGACGGCAGGTCAGGGCGTGCGCAGCACCGCGTTTCAGACCGCGTGGGCGGTCCTGGCCCTGCTGGCCGCGGGCGAAGGGGATAGTGCGGCCGTTCGGCGCGGCGTCGATTACCTCCTGGCAGCACGCGTGCCAGGTGGCCTGTGGGAGGATGTCGAATTCACTGCGCCCGGCTTCCCGCGCGTCTTTTATCTCAAGTATCACGGCTATGCACGGTACTTCCCGCTGTGGGCGCTCGCGTGTTACCGCCGTTGCGTGGCGGGCTAGCCGGCTACGGTCTCGTCGTAGCCCTGCCAGCGGAGGCTCGTGCCTTCGGCCATCATGGGCGTGCCCGTGATGCGCCGGTCGCACTGGCCGGCGGCCATTGGTTGCGGGTCTCGGGGGTCGGGGATGAACGGGCCGCTGCGGCGGCCCGCGAACTGGCGGTGCGCCCGGTGGCGGGACTGGTGAGTTTTGGGACCTGCGGCGCGCTTGCGCCCGGTCTCGCCCCAGGGGCCCTCGTCTACCCGCGGGAGGTCGTGACCTGCGAGGGCGAACGCTGGGCGACCGCGGACATCCCGTTGGGACCCGGGATCCTGCGCGAGGGCCGGCTTGTGTCGGTGGCAAGGCCCGTGTGTACGGTGACTGAGAAGGCGGGTTTGCATAAGACCTTGGGCGCCTGGGCGGTGGATATGGAGAGTGCGGCGGTGGCGCGCGTGGCCTACGCACAGGGACTTGCCTTTATCGCGGTGCGGGTAGTCGTGGACCCGTCCGACGAGGGCCTCCCGGAGGCCTTGCTGGCGAGTGTCGATGCCTGGGGGCGTCCGCGTCCGGAGATGTTGGCAGCGCTCGTTACAAGCCCCACGCAGTGGCGGCAGCTCTGGCGTCTGCGTCGGCAATTTCGGAGCGCACAGAAGCGGCTGCAGACCGTGGCGGGCTGGCTTATCCGCCCCGAGACGTGACCTACTAGGCAGGCAGACCGGGGGGTTATGACGAGCGTGCGAGGCGTGTGGTCGTGACGGCAAGGCGCATGCGCGTGTGGCGCTACCTGCCTCTTCTGACAGGCCTTGTGGGCCTCGCCGGGGCCATAGTCCTGTTCGTTCGGCATCACCCCCTGCGCATCCTGCGCTTAGTCGCGTTGGCGGGCTTTGGTATGCTGTGGCTCGTGCCGCTACGCCTTGTCACCATGGCCCTCAATGCCGAAGGATGGCGGGTACTATTCCCTCAGAGGCAGCGGCCGTCGCGCCGGCTCCTGACCTGGCTTGCCTTCGTGCGTAACGCCATAAATACCTTGTTGCCGGTAGCCCACGTGGGTGGCGAGGTAGCTGCGGCGCGGGATTTGATACGGCGGGGCGTGGGCGCCGATCTCGCGGTATCGGGCATCGTCGTCGAGACGACGGTGACGCTCTTTGTGCAGATGGGATTTACCGTAATCGGGATCGGCCTCCTTCTGTCCTACGGTGGGGGCAACGTCTTGGTCACCCGGCTGTGGTGGGGGCTTGCGGTCGCGGTGTCCGCGGGCCTCCTGTTCGTGTTTGTCCAGCGGCGGGGGCGGGTCTTTGCGCGCCTACAGCGCGCCTTCGTGCGACTCGCGGCCCCCTGGGGGGCATCCGTAGCCGATGGCGCGACGGTCGATGCGGCGATTGTGCGGGCGTATGGGCGGACTGGGCCGCTCTTCATGAGCGCGTTGTGGCAGGGGGCGAGCTTGATGGGGGGTGCCGCCGAGTTTTGGGTCATCCTGCGGCTCTTGCATCAGGCGGCTGGCCCGCGGCTTGCTGTACTGCTGGAGACCCTGATGCAGGCCTTGCAGAGCGCGGCCTTTTTGGTGCCCGGGACGCTCGGGGTCCAGGAAGGGGGTCTCATGGCCGTCGGTGCCGTGGCTGGCCTCTCGGCGGAGACCGCGCTTGCGATTTCGGCCGTGCGGCGGGTACGCCAAGTCGGCCTCGCCGTGCCGGTCTTGCTCACCTGGGCGCGTACGAGCCGCCCGCGCGGGCGGGCCGTGCCGGAGGATGGATAGCGGCCGCGCCGTGCGCGGTTAGTATGACGGGCGCGGCCTGTACACGGGGCGCCAGGACGATGATGGCAAGGAGAATGCGGTAATGGCGGTCTGGCCAAATCTTTTTATAGTGGGCGCGGTCAAGAGCGGCACCACCTCGCTGTATGCGTATCTGCGCCAACATCCGGCGATCTTTTTCCCGGAGATGAAAGAGCCCCATTTCTTTGCGCGGCCGGCGCCATCGCCGGCGCAACGCCACCTTATTACCTTTATCCGCGACGAAGCGGCCTACCTGCGCCTCTATGAGTCGGCGCAAACGCCCTGGCGGGGCGATGCGAGTCCCTCGTATCTCTGGTGTCCTGAGGCCCCGGGGCGCATCGCGGCGGTCGCCCCAGAGGCCCGTATCATCGTCATTCTCCGTGATCCCATCGAACGTGCCTATGCCCAGTACCTTATGGACTACTCCGAGGGCGCCATCCAGGCGCCCTTCTATGAGGCCCTGCAGACGGATTGGCGGCGGCCGGACAAGGGCTGGGGTGTGTCGCAGCTCTATGTCGAATTGGGTCTGTATACGGAACAGATCCGGCGTTATCGCGCCGTTTTTGGGCATGATCGCGTGCTTGTGTTGTTGCTCGAGGACTTGAAAAAGGATGCGAGCGGGGTGCTCAAGCGCATTGCCCGATTTCTGGATATAGCCGAGGGCCCGATGGCCCATGTGGACACGAGCGAGGCGCATAATCGCTATTTGCAGCCCAAAGGGCAGTGGGCCCGATGGCTTGCCGGTCACCCCGTGAGCCGCTTTTTGGGGGAGCGGGTCATCCCGCGGCGCCTGGGCGAATATGTGTGGGAACATTGGATGCAGAAGGAGGCGCCCAAGCCGGCCATGGATCCGCGCGCCCGAGAGTTTCTGCAAAAGATATATACGGCAGAACTCGTAGCGCTCGAAGACGAACTGGGGTGCCCCTTGCCGGAGCTACGGCGCAGCTGGACTGTGGTGGCAAGGCCGGCGGCCGCTCAGCGCGACGCCGGGGCGGCGGGGACGGGCGTACAGACCGCGCCGGCTGGAGGCCGATCCGCCTCTGTACAGTCCTCTGCGCCGCCGCTCTAGGCCATCCCTGTCGCAGGCCCCGGCGTTCACCTGCCGGAGGTTCTAGCGACTAGCATTGCGTCTTTTGTGGCCCTTCCCTGATCGCAAGCCAGTGTCCGTAAGGGTCCTGTAGAAGGACTGCGCGCATAGGACGCGCCATGACCAAGGCCCGCACGGGCACGCCTGCCGCGCCGAGCGTCTCAAGCACCGGATCTAGGTCGCTTACATCCCACACGGTCCGCGTAGCGGCGATATCGGTCGCCTTAATCACGGCGGCCCGTGGCCGGGGGTGCTGGTACTCTAAAAGTTCGAGATGGGGTCCGTTGCCCGCGGGCCAGAGGGTGACGACCCGCACCTCGCTCCCGGCGAGCCCATCCAGGCGTTCTTGCGCAGGGCCCTTGTTGAGTTGCTCATGACCCAGACGCAGGCCCAGGAGGTCCCGATAGAAGGTCACCGTGCCCCCGGCGTCGGCGACGCTTAGGGCGGTGTGATCGATCCCGGTACGCGGCGCGGCGAGTAGCTCCAGGGGATGGCCATCCGGATCGCGAAACTTATAGGCGGTCACACCCCCGCTCGCCGGGGGCAGGGTCTGTGGGCCCCCTTGCGTGATGTCCGCAATCGGGTAGCGGCGCAGGCGGCGGACCGTTGCGGCTAGGTCGGGCGTACGAATCGCGAAGTGCTGGAACCAGAGATCGTTCGCGCGGCTGTCTGCCGGATAGGCGGTCGAGTCCTCGGTCCCTTGGGTGAGCTGGAGGCGGCTTGGGCCGAGCGCGAGGACGACGTGGCGCGCTGCGGGCCAGGAGCTTAAAGATGCCGGGTCCGGGCATTCCGCGCCGGGCGCAAGCGGCATAAAGCCGAGCGCCTGCTCATAAAAGGCGCGGCTTGCGCCGATGTCGACCACGTTGAGGGCGATGGCCGCGATCCGCGAGGCCGCGGGGGCGGGGACGTTCATGGATAAAGCACGCCGCGGCGGTTGACGAAAATCGCGAGCAGCGCTTGTCCCGCGCACAGGAACAGACGGCTGCGGTGACGGTCACCGAAGGCCAGATTGGAAACGGGTCCGGGCGTGAGGATCTTGCCTTGGAGATGGCCTGCCGCGTTTAGGCAATGGACGCCATCGCCCGCGCTCGTCCATACGTTGTCGTCTTCATCACAGCACAGGCCGTCTGCGCCCCCCGGACTCACCTCATGAAAGATGCGCCCCCCGGTGAGGCGCCCGGCGGCGGTTACATCGAAGACCCGGATATGACGGGTGGGTGCCGGCGCGAACGGGCGTCCGGTTTCGACCACATAAAGCCGCGTTTCATCGGCGGAAAAACACAGGCCGTTGGGCCCCTCGAAGTCATCGGCCACGATGGTGAGCGTGGCCGTGGCGGGGTCGAGGCGGTACACGGCGGGCGCGAGCTCAGAGGTCTGCTTGCCACCCTCGTAGTCGGTGCTGATGCCGTAGAGGGGGTCTGTGAACCACACCGAACCATCGCTGCGCACCCGCACGTCGTTGGGAGAATTGAGGCGGCGGCCCTTGTAGTGACTGGCAAGGAGTGTGACCCGACCGTCCCATTCGGTGCGCCGCACGCAGCGGTCTTGGTGAGAGCAACTCACGAGCCGGCCGACCCGATCACGGGTGTGGCCGTTTTCAAATCCCGCTGGGGAGCGAAAGACCGATATCCCGCCAGCCTGAGACCACGACAGGACGCGATCATTCGGGATGTCGCTAAAAAGCAGACTATTGCGATCGCCGAACCATACCGGGCCCTCGAGCCAGCGAAAGCCGTCCGCCAAGGTCTCGAGGGCCGCGTTTGGCAGCACGCAGGACCGGAAAGCGGGATCGATGATCGTGTAGCGGTCCATGGGTTAGCGGCGGTGGCAGGGGTGATGCGCGGCGGTGGGTGACAGACGCACCGTCATGAGAGCTGCGGGTTCGGATCCTATGACGCCCGAACGGTGACCGTGGCGGCCGGCCGCATCGGCCCTGCAATGCTGATCTTCACCGAGCGAAAGATCCCCCGGGCCCATTTCCACGCGCGTGCCGTCCATTGACTCGACCCACCATCGCCCCGACAGCGGCACGATCCATTGCGGCGCCGGGTTCTCATGCCACTCACCGACCCAACCCACCGGCTGTACCGTAAAAACGACGGTCGCCGTGTCGGCGGGTTGCGCATCATTCCATTGGGCGGCGGCCTGACCGACCCCCGCAAAGACAAAATGATCGAGGTGGCAACGGGTCTGGCGGCTTATGCCCCGGTCATCTGTCCAGATATGCCAGTAGGGTATGCGGGGGGAGGGCTTACCCGCGATGTCTTGCGGGTTATGGGCGATCTGATCCTGTGGGGATTTATCCATGAGGCCTCCGGACAAGCGGGGCGGCGCTTGGGTTTAGCAGTGGGCGCGTCGCGGTCGTTGGGGAAGGGGTCACGCGGATTGGGGCGTCTGGGCCTGTGACAGGGCGTGCGGTGCTTGCGGCCACGACCAGCAGAAGTCCGCCGACCAATCCGAAATTCTTGAGGAAGTCCCAGAAATGCGCGGATCCCTCAGGAGTGGATCCCGACCAGAATCCGCGAAATTTCCAAAAAGGGTGGAACAATACAGCGGTCGCGACGGAAAAGGCTGCCAGTACGAGCGCGGCGGCGACCTGCGCGACGCCGAACACGATACATATAGGCGTCAGAAGCTCGATGACGATGGCGCCTACCAAAAGGTAGCGTCCGCCACCCAAAGGCGAGGAGTTTGCCTGCTTCATGGCGGTGGCCCAGTGCACGATCTTGTCTACGCCACTGAACGGGAACAGTATCACAAGGCAGATGCGCGCGACGAGACTCAAAGCCTGCGCACTCATGAGCGGATCCCGGAGGCGGGGCCTTTTCCCGCAGCAATTATCGACATAATGGTCACCCCAGGCGTTCGTGGATGCGATCGGCCACGCGTAAGGCGTTGGCTATAATGGTCAAGGTCGGGTTCACGGCGCCGATGGAGGGAAAGAAGCTCGCGTCGGCGACGTAAAGATTGTCGATCTCGTGGGTCTTGCAATCGATGTCGAGCACGGAGGTGGCGGGATCGATTCCGAAGCGCAGCGTGCCCGCTTGGTGGGCCGTGCCGCCAATGGGGATGTTTTTACCTAGATAGAGCCGGCGTTCCAGCAATAGGGGATGGACATCGACGCTGCCGAGCAAGGTCTTTAGCTGGCGCCGCAAGCCGTGATGGGTGTCCATATTGTTTTGCGTAAGATCCAGGATCACCCGTTCGCCGTCGTAAAATACGCGGTTCTCGGGACGTGGCAAGTCCTCGCTCGAAAGCCAAAAACTCAAGGTGCGTTCGGCAAGCGTGTCGAAGGGGGCGGCCGGCAGCCAGTCCAGCCAATCCGGGAGCACCTCCCCCTGGATCTGTGCCGGATGGGTCTTTGCCAAAAGTTGGATCAGTCCCAGGGGCGGCCCGCCCTGCGGGCCGCTTACGCAGTAGTCGCTCACGGCGAGCGTTTTCTGAAAGACGGCATGGTTTGGGTGTCTTAGGAGCGCCATCAACACCGACTGGTTGTGGCGCATGTAGTTACGTCCGACTTGTCCCGAACCATTGGCAAGACCTTGTGGGTGACGCGCATTGGGGGAGCGCAGCAGCAAGAGGGCGCTCGACAGCGCACCACAGGCCACCACGACCATCGGCGCCTCATAGACCTCGGCACGTCCGTCGCGCAGCGCGTGTACGCGCGTAACCCGGCGGCCCGATGCGTCGGTTTCCAGACGCGCCACATAGGTTCCGGTACGCAAAGTGAGGTACTCCGGATACGCGGCGAGGGCCGGGTCGACGCATATCACCTGGGCGTCGGCCTTGCCGTTGGTGGGGCACGGGAAGCCGTCGAAGGCCGCGCAGCGAATGCAGGGGCTGGTCGGTGTCGCCTGGCCGTCGCGTTCATCCAGGAGAATGCCAAGTGGCAGATGGAAGGGATGCGCGCCGGCCTTTTTCAGGTCCGCACTTAAGGCCGCAATCTCGGCATCGTGGGCGACCGGCGGGAAGGGGTAGGGGCCGCTTGCCGGTGGTTCGTTGGGATCCTCGCCTCGCAGTCCATGGACGTGAAATAGTCGCTCGGCCTTTGCGTAGTAGGGCTCAAAGACGGAATACGGAACCGGCCACGCGGGCGATGGCCCGTCCGGGTAGGAGATCTCGTCGAAATCGTTCAGGCGCAGCCGAAACAGGGCAGCCCCATAGACCTTAGAATTTCCCCCCACGAAATAGTGGAGACCGGGATGGAAGGGGCGCCCGTCGCGGCCGAACCAGGTTTCTTGCGCCTGATAGCGGCCGTCTACGAATACGGCCTTGGCGTCCCAGTTCTCGGGCGACCGCGGGAGATAGGGCCCGCGCTCCAGCAACAAAACCCGCCGTTTGCGCGCGGCTAGGTGTGCTGCCACCGTAGCACCACCAGGCCCACTGCCGATAACGATGAGATCGTAGTCCTCGCGCGTCATGTGATAATCCGCAGGCCGCCAAATGACACCTTAACACGAGCGCGAGGTCTCGTGATCGGTCTTGGGAACCGGGATACTCGGACGTAGCGCACAGGGCCTTTATTATACCGCCGCTAGGGCCGGCGATCTTCCGAGGGGCTGCGCTGCAGTCCGCCGCTTATGTGCGGCATAAGCGGCGCCCGGAGACTGTTTAGGACGTGGCGCGCGAGGCGGGCCACGGCCCCGCTCATGGCGCGCGTCGCACTTGCGTATCCCCCAGACGAGCGCTTATGTGTGGCAAACGTATGCGCGGGACCTAGCGTTGGGGCGGCCTGCACGGTCCATGTGGCCTGCAAAACCACGCGGCCATCCGCTTCCAGAAGGAATCTCTGCACGATCATGGATATGATCGCGCCGCCGCGAGCCGGCATCGATTCGCCGGGCATATGGACGATGGTCGGCGGGGCGATGCGGGCGGCGAGGTCGCGGGCAAGCGTAAAGCGCAACAGCTCTCCGGGCGGCGCGACCCAGCGGGCGTGATGGGCCAGCCCGACCCGTGTCCCTACGGTCGCATAGGCGATAGGAAGCCGGCTGTAACCGGGGGGCATGGTGACCGGGCCTACTGCGATCGCCCGATAAGGGACGGGTCGAGGCGCGGCGCGAGCCGGTTCGGCGCGTAGGCGGAAGTAGCGCGTGGGTACGCTTACGCAGGCGGCGAGCACAGAGGTCGCAATGATCGCGAGTATCCGGCGCGCGGCGCGCGAGGGGTCTACGAGCGTGCGTCGCACAGGGCCGCTTTCCATAAGACAGGGCGTCTCGGTTGGGGCATCGATGGCTCGCGAGTCTCGGCGGCGGTCGGGCGCCCGTCAATCAGACGCGCCGATCACAGGTTGCGCCGCCCTTCAGCGACGGTATGGCGCGGGCCCCATCTCATGCAAAGGACCGATAAGCATGTCCGACTGCGACCCATACAATAACGACGGCACGTTGGCAGGGGGCTATATGGCAGAACGACGTTGGGAAAGGGCCCGAGGACTGGTACCGGTGCTGGCGGCTATGCTGTCGGGCTGCGCCCAGAAGGGATTCTGGCTCTTCCATCCCAAGGGGGCTGTCGCCCGTACCGAATGGCACACCACCATCCTCGATGTCGCCGTCATGGGCGGCGTTATCCTCGTGGCCGGGGGACTCGTCGTCGCCTTCCTATGGCGCTATCGGGCTGGTAACCGCGCCCGAACCTATGATCCCCACTTCACATCCTCCTTGGTCATCGAGGTATTAGTGTGGGGGATACCGCTTGTGGTCGTGGGCTATCTGTCCTATTTCTCGGTAAAGAGTGTCTTCGCCACCAATCCTTATAACCCCTTGGCCGTACGGCAGGCCGTCGATCGCGCAGGCGGCGGCCTGCGCGAGGCCTACGGCGAGCGAGCCGATCCTACCGTCGTAGACGCGATGGGCGCACCGCCGCCCGCGACCCGTCCCTTGCAAGTCGAGGTGGTGACGACCGATTGGCAGTGGGTGTTCATCTACCCCCATCAGAGGGTGGCCACCGTAAACGAGCTTGTAATGCCGGTTCACACCCCCGTCGAGTTCGATCTCACCTCCGCTACGGTAGTCAATGATTTCTTCATACCCGAGCTCGTCGGAGAAATCGATATCATGCCCGGCATGCGCACCAAGCAGGCCTTGATCGCGAGCCGAACGGGAACCTATCACGGATATTCCGATGATTACAGTGGCGGCGGCTTCTCATGGATGGGGTTTCGGGCTCGGGTGGAATCACCGCAAAGATTTAGAAGTTGGATCAAAAAAATGCAGGCACAGCCGGTGCACTTAAGCTACTCACGGTTCCGCCAGCTGGCCCGCCCCACGATCAATCTGAGTGAACGGATCAGCCGGTTCTCGCAGGTGCAAGCCGGTTTGTTTGATCACGTCGTTGAGCGCGTCATGGAAGGCCGCGTGTATCCCACCCCGTTAGCCATGACCGAAAATATGACAAAGCCCATGAAGGTGCGCTTGATAAAGTAGAGGAGTACGGATGCTCGTTCATTACCCGGGTCCTTGGACCCCGCTGCTCGGCCGACTCGCCTTACGGCAGATCCCCTATCAGAATCCCATCCTCGTCTGGACCTTTGTATTGGTGGTGCTCGCGGGGGCGCTGGTCGTGGGCGCCATCACTTACACCCGCTCCTGGACCTATCTATGGCGGGAGTGGCTTACGAGTGTCGATCACAAAAAGATCGGGGTCATGTATTGCCTTTTGGGCCTTGTGATGTTTTTTAGGGGGTTCATAGACGGCGTCATGATGCGCACCCAGCAGGTCATGGCCGTGGGGCCGCATTCGCCTGGCTATCTCGGCGCGTTGCACGGCTATCTGCCCCCCTACCATTTTGGGCAGATCTATAGTGCGCACGGCACCATCATGATCCTCTTTGCCATAACCCCCATCCTGGTCGGCCTCATGAACATCATAGTGCCTTTGCAGATCGGCGCTCGCGACATGGCCTACCCTTACCTCAATGCCTTATCGTTCTGGCTGACGGCGGCTGCTACGGGTCTCGTCATGATCTCGCTCTTCGTGGGGGATTTCTCGCATGCCGGTTGGGTCGGCCTCATCCCGCTTACCGAACTTGCCTACAGTCCTGGCGTAGGCGTCGACTACTGGATATGGGCGGTCCAGATCGGCAGCGTGGGGACGACGCTTGCCTCTATCAATATTATCGCCACCATCATAAAGATGCGCGCCCCCGGCATGAGCTGGACCAAGATGCCGATCTTTTGCTGGACGGCGCTTAGCACGAGTGTCGTTGGCTTAAGTTCGTTTCCCGTATTTACCGCCGCGGTAGCGCTTCTGAGCCTGGACCGCTACGCCGGGACGCACTTTTTTACCGCGGGTCTGGGTGGAAACCTCATGCTCTACACGGATCTGTTCTGGATATGGGGGCATCCCGAAGTGTATTACGTGGTATTGCCGGCCTTCGGCATCCTTTCGGAGATCATACCGACCTTCTCCGAGAAGCCGCTCTTTGGTTATATGACCATGGCCGCGGCCAGTATCGCGATCGGCGGCGTATCGTGGTCGGTCTGGCTGCACCACTTTTTTACCATGGGGGCAGGCCCCGGCGTGAATGCGTTTTTTAGTATCGCGAGCATGCTCGTAGGCATTCCCACGGGCGTGAAGGTCTTCAATTGGGCGTTTACCCTTTATCGCGGTCGCGTGCGTTTCGATCTGCCCATGTTATGGGCGCTGGCAGCGCTCGTGTTGCTGCTTACCGGCGGATTGACGGGGATGATGCTGGCCATGCCCGCCATCAACTATACCGTTCATAACAGCGTGTTCGTGGTGGCACATTTTCATAATATGCTGAATGTCGTGGGATTTGCGTGCCTTGGAGCCATAAATTTCTGGTTCCCTAAGGTTTTCGGATTCAAGCTCGACGAGCGTATCGGGAAGCGCGCCTTTTGGTACTTCAGTGCGGGTACGGCGGTCCTGTTTGGCTGCATGTATGCCCTTGGATTCATGGGCATGCCGCGCCGCCTGGACTATATCCCCTTTCCGTCCTGGCGGCCATTGCTCATAGGCGAGGAGATCGGGATCGTATTGTTCCTGATCTCAAGTTATTACCTCGTAAAGCAACTCTATGTCTCTATCCGGAATCGCGCACAGTATCGGGTCAGCGGTTCGGATGCCTGGGGCACGGCGCGCAGCCTCGAGTGGCTGGCGCACTGTCCTGTGCCGTTTTATAACTTCGCCGTCCAACCCCACATCAACGTCCGGGACGAGTGGGCGTGGAGACGCCAGAATGGTTTGGGGCAGACGGCCCCGGAACACTATGAGGATATCCATCTCCCCAACAATACGCCGATACCCCTGTTTATCGGTGTGCTCACGTTTGCTCTGGGGTTTGGCCTTGTATGGCGTATGTACTGGCTCGCTTTGGCAAGTCTTATCGCCATCATCGCGGCTATCATTGCCCGCGCCTTCGACGATGATCCGGGACAAACGATACCGGGCGAGCGGATTCGTCGGATCGAGGCGGGCTTGGCCGGTGTCTTGGAGGGCCGGGTGGCGACGGGGGATGTGGTGGTGGGGGGTGCCGTCGCCTTTGAGACGCGGGCCACGAAGGCCGCGCCACGGGCCCGTGATGCCTAGGGGAAAGTCGGGATGTGGTTTTCTGGGGTCGTGTACATGAAGAAAAGGAGGGCCGCATGAGCAAGATGAATGATATGGATCCGGCCGGGGCGGTGTTATGGGCCCCCCATGACGCCGAACCCGATATGATTGCGACGCGTACGCTCGGGTTTTGGCTATATCTCCTGAGCGACGCCATGATCGTCGCCAGTCTGTTTGCAAGCTATCTTGTCTTAAACCATCGCATGAACGCCGCCGCAGGTCCGACGGCGGGCGCCGTCATGCATCCGCTTACGGCCTTATGGGAAACTATCTTGCTGTTGTCGGCGATACTGGCCTATGGCCTATCGCTGGTGGCGCTCAAGCGCAAAGACCGCCGCGGGGTTTTGGCCGGGTTTGGCGTGGCTTGTATGCTGGGGCTTGGCTTTCTTGTCATGGAAGGGCACGAGTTTGCCGATCTGGCCTTGCGGGGCGCCGTGCCGGAGCGCAGCGGCTATCTATCGGCACTCTATACCCTGGTTCTTTATCATGCGGTACACATCGTGTTTGCGCTCTTGTGGACGGCTGTTATGGCCGTACAAGTAGCGCGTCAGGGCTTTACGCCAAATGTCGTCTATCGCTTGCTGAATCTGAAGCTATTTTGGTTTTTCCAGGGCTTCATATGGATTTATGTATTTTGTTTTGTCGATCTCACGGGGGCTCTGCATGTCCACTGAATGTCAAGACCCGCTGCAACATCCCCAGGTTCAAATGGCGCACGGCGGCCAGTATATAGCGGCCTACGTGTTCTCCCTTATCTTAAGCGCCTTGCCGCTTTTTTTGGTGCAAGAGCATGGTTATAGCGACACCCACCTACTCTTTGTTGTGATCGCGGCGGCTGCGGCCATGACGATCATCCAGGGATACTTCTGGTTGCGGCTCGATGTGTCGAGGACGCAGGCGTGGTTTACGGCCTCCTTTATCCTTTTTATCCCGCTTGTTGTCTTGACGATTGGACTCACGGCATGGATGTTCGCAACCCTTTATACGCGCACGATGATCCCCACCCTGATGCACGCACCCGGCTTTACCCACTGATCAAACTTGCGCCCAATCGGTGTCTGCGCCTGATGGGCACAGGCCTTAGCGCAGCGCTTTGAATCGCGCAGGGCTTACGGACGCGGTGGGCTCAGGTGTGTCGCGAAGCAGACCATCTAGGACGTTGCGAGTCATTTGGGGCACAGGCTTGCAGCCCGTGCCCAAGACCTGGGCCCAGTCCATGCTGCCGGCAGCATGGACGCCGGCCCCGCTTACTGCATATTCGCGCGGCGGCAGCTCTTGCCATCGGGAATCGAGGGGGGCTATGGCCAGCAGTTTGAGGCCCGGCGGCGTGCCGCAGCCCGCGGCCTGGGGAGCGAGCCCTGCGTGACCGGTCGTGGCGTCGCCTAGGAGACCGTCCGACTAACTCATCCTGACGCAATCAGCAGAGGTTCACGGTCACGGGAACCCGAATGCGGACGGCGGATAGGAAGACGGCGAAGGGCGTCAGCCCATCGCCGTCTTCAGCTTCAGCAGGTTGTGGGCGGTGCAGATCAGGCTCCATTCGCCTTGCACCTTTTCAAGGCCCCGCAACAGGAACTACCGGAAGCCCCGGGCGTGCTTGATCTGCCCGAAGACGGGTTCCACCACCTGTTTGCGCAGTCGATACCGGCTCTTCCATCCGCCCTGCCGCAGCTTTCGGTGCATGGCCTGGACGAGCGGCGATCGACTGCGGACTTCCGGACTGGGTGTCCCGTGCCGCACCCAGCCGGTGGCGACATAGCCCTGGATGTGGTGGCGCTTCAAGGTCTTCAGATTCGCTTCTGAGCAGTAGCCGGCATCGGCCGAGAGCTCCTGGGCCTGACGACCGGTGTTCTGTTTGATGCGATGGAGCATGCCGGGGAGTTGCGGGGCGTCGGTCGCGTGCGCATTGAGGTGCTGGGCAACGATGATCTGATAGTTGGCGTCCCCGGCAATCTGGGCGTTGTAGCCCTGCACGAAGCCATCTTTGGTCTTGAGGATCCGGGAATCGGGATCGGTGAAGTTGCGCTGGGCGGTGTCCTTCGGGGTGCCGTCGGCACGGGTCGGGGGCGGCGGCGGGTCATCGTCTGAAGGCTGTGTGCGGCCGTCCGCCGCCCGTGCCTCGGCCTCAAGGGCCAGGCGGGCGGCCCGGATCTGCTCCAGGCGCTGCTGTTTGTGGGCGACCCAGTCCGGCAGCTCCTCGCCCGTGGCCTCGTGGAACCGATGGTCTTCTGCGGCATCTTCCCGTTCGGCATGCGCAAGCCAGCCCCGCACCTGCTGCGTGAGCGCGGCTTCGGTGGTCCGCATGCGCCCATAGCTCATGGCCTTGTGTTTCGAGGCGTTGGCCTTGATCTTGGTGCCATCGAGGGCGACGTGCCCGAGGCGTGCCAGGCCTGCGGTCTGGCACAGCTTGAGGACCTGCACGAACAGGCCTTCCAGGGCCTTGAGATGGCGCTTGCGGAAGTCACTCACCGTGCGGAAGTCGGGTTGGTTCAGGGCCGTGACCGCCATGAAGTCGATGCGCTCCACGCAGGCCTTGGCAATACGCCGGGAAGAATAGAGGCCCTGGCAGTAGCTGTAGAGCAGCAGCGCCGTCATCATCACCGGGTGATAGGGCGGATAGCCTTTCTCTTCCGAGTAGACCCCGAGGATGGCCGAGAGATCGAGCTCCTGGGACACCAGATCCCGGATGAAGTGGGCGAGGTGTCCTGCGGGTACGAAGTCCCGGACCGAGGGCGGTAACAACATCCCCTGATCGAGGTTCCAGTCGCGGAAGGTCTTGGCCATTTCCCACTCCAGCAATGAGCGAACTGGAGCTTATTTTACCGCAGACTAGGGCGGATTACTCGGACAGACACCTAGGAGAAGCGGCGGCGTCCGCGCGCCCGTGGCGCACCCCCCACCTGTGCCGCCATAAAAACGGCCGACCCTGGTATTCGATAACCGCCGAAAGGGACCATTGGCCCGTATTGCGGATCCGCCGGAAATCCCAAGCGGGGGGTTTGTGATGAAAGGGTGTTGCGGTCCGTGGATCGTAGGCTCATGAGTAGGCTCCGGGTGGTCGAAAAGCCCGGATAGAATAGCGGTTTACGGATCAATCACCAGGCAACGAACGGCGGATGCGTGGGAACGATGTTAGTCCTCCGGAACGTCGTATAACGACCATATCCCTGGAAATAAAAAGGAGGCATAGAAACGGCTGAGTAATGAGCCGTCACAGGCGACAGGCAAGACCGGTTACCGTTCTGACTCGTGCCCGCGCGGCAAGGAGATCTTACACAGCCCTTGCGCCCTTATGGGGCTGGCGGTCTTGGCGATCGCGGTTCGTCTTCTTGAACAGCGAGCAAGGCTGAGAGTTTACGAATGACGAAGCTCGGAAAGGTCGCGATTATGGTGACGACGACAAGCCCAATGAGAAAAACGGTCAACATTATTATCCACCCCTCCGCGCGACCCTCTGCCGGTTCAGCGCGCCCCCACCAAGCTTTGGTAGGGAAACGGCCTACCAGGCACAGAGGGCATCTTGGCCCTACGCGCCGCCATTATCGTCATTTCCGCGCGCAGCGCAAGAGGCGCCTTGGGCATCTCCAAGGCGTTCCATTATGGCCGGGCGGTTGCGCCGCGCTTCTAACGGAGGTTTTGATCTTCGGTAAGGCCCGCGCTCCTTAAGGCTTGGAGCTGGAGGACTTGCTGGACGCTACCGTGACCTGCGAGGCCGATCTTACGCTGGTCGCTGAAGTAAAACATGCTGATCAGGTTGCCGTAGTCGAGCCCTTTGCGGCTCACGCGCAGCCGGCCTTCGTGCTGCTCGAGATAGCCCATGTCCATGAGGCTTGCGGTGAGGGTGCCGAAGCGGGAATCGAGGGGCGCGCCGTAGCGAGCCGCGAAACCCGCGACATCCAGACTGGAAAAGCGCAGGCGACAGACCGCTTCCCGATAGAACTCCTCTCCCTCGTGCAGCCACACTGCACGCTCTACGGGGCTCAAGCCCTCTTCAATGGCGTCCAGATACTGGTCAATCGAGGCGTAATTTTGGTAAGCGACACCGGGCGCGTAGGACTGCGCGCTAGCCCCTAGGCCGATTAACGGCAGGTTCTCCCAACGGCGGTTCTGGTGGCGATAGGCCTGTGGGTCACGCGCATAGATGTTGCGGTTGATCATGCTAAAGCCAGCCTCACTCAACCGGTCGATGGCCTCGCGATACATCCGCCCCTGAATGGCGGCCCCAGGCAGCGTAATCTCGGACTGCTTGCGATAGAACTGCGTACTCTCGTGCAAATCGAGAGAGTAAATGGTGCACCCCTCGATTCCCATTTCGAGAACCCGATCTATGCCGCTATGCCAACCTTCGAGAGTCTGATCCGGCAATCCATACATGAGGTCGAGGTTGATGGCGGATAGGCCTTCGGCGCGGGCCTGATCGACGACGCGCTCGATATCCTTGCGCTCGAAGGAGCGATTGAGGCGCTTTAAGATCGCGTCCTCGAACGTCTGTATACCCATGCTAAGCCGTGTAAGGCCTAGGGCGCGCAGCGCTTTTAGTTTAGCTTCGTCTAACATAGTCGGTGTTGTCTCGACCGTGAATTCACGGCAGGCCGAGAGATCGAAGTGACGATGCAGGGCCCTCATCAACCGCTCGATCTGGGCGACGTTTAGATAGGTGGGTGTACCGCCGCCCCAGTAGATGCTCTCGATCACGCGCCCCCGGACATGGGGTGCGATCTGAGCCATCTCGCCCTCCAGCGCATCCAGGTACTGATCGACTTCGGTTTCTTGGCGGTTGGCGGCGACCGTGAAGTAGCAGAAGGAACAGCGCGCTCGGCAGAAGGGAATATGAACATAGAGGGCGGCGCCCTGACCGTGGGCGTTGGTGCCGGCCCAGAGTGGCTCGTAAGAGCGGCTGCGGTCGTTGCGTTCCGCAAAGGCTAGGGGCGGATATTGAAAATCAAAGCAGGGGAACGCCTCGGGCGTGCGGGCAAGCGAGGCGGTGATGCGTTCGGGCAAAAGCTCGCGTTCCTGGGGCAAGGGTGCGGCAACGGCCGCGCCCGCCGTGCCCACACCTTCGCCGATTTTATTCAGATATTGCCGCGATAGATTCGGGTGCCACGTCGTTTCGTCCTTCGAAGTGCTCATCGCAGACCTCCGCGCTTGTTATTAATGGCGCGGATATCATCCTACACCGCGCACATGGGGGGTTTTGTGACAGATTCAGACCGAGGTCCTGAGGGCCGGACGTTCGACGCAAGGCCGCCCGAAGAGATAGCCTTGGCCCCATCGTACGCCCATGTCCCGCAGGATCTGTCGGGAAGCCTCATTCTCGACGTACTCGGCTACGGTAATGAGCCCCAGGTCGTCGGCTAGCCGTTGCATGCTCTGGATGACGGCCCGGGCCTTGCGGTCATGGACGATCTTGCGGACAAGCTCGCCTTCAAGTTTCACGAAACTCACGGGCAGGTCGACCAAGTAGCGAAATGATGAGTAACCGCTGCCGAAGTCGTCGATAGCAAGGCGCAGTCCGAGGTCTAGTAGCGGCTGGAGTACCGCAAGCGCCGCCGCCGTGTCCTGGACGAACTCGCGTTCGGTGATCTCAATGACCATGGGCTTGGGGTCGGTGACGTCGCGACCGCAGCTTCGGCATTGTTCCTGTATGAATCCAAACACCTCACCCACGAAGTCAGGCCGCTTCAGAAACGCCGCAGACATATTTACGAAATGCAGGCGCACGGTTCCGGCATTGTACTGGGCCGTACAGCGTTCCAGCGTCTCGCGCATGATGGCCGCGTCGATTTCGTGGACTAGGTCAAAGCGTGTAACGGTCTCGATAAACTCGCCAGCCGGAGACTCTTTGGTGCCGTCAGACGATATCAGGCGCGCCAGCGCCTCTTCCGCAACTATGGCCCCGGTCGCCAAGTCCACGATCGGCTGGTAGGCGGGCCGTATGCGGCCGGTCTGAAGGGCGCTGCGAACCTGCGCCAGGAGGTAAAGATCACCACGGGTTTGCCCACGCCGCTCGCTTGCCCCCGGTCCCGGCGAGCGGGTTTGTGCGAGGCGGGCGGTGGCCCTTGCGATGGTGTGTTCGAGCGCGGACCGGTCCGCCGAGGTGGCGACGCCCGCGCTTACGCCCACGGTCCCCGCGAGCAGGTTTAATATGGGCTGGTCGTGAATCGCTTGGCGGAGGCGCTCGGCCGCAAACGCCGCTTCGGTCTCATTCGTGCGCGGCAGAAGGGCAATGAATTCCTCGCCGCTCCACCGGGCGACGGTGGTATCTTCCGCGAGGAGTTCGCGGATGCGTGACCCAAGTGACTTCAACAAGGCGTCGCCCGTCTCGTAGCCGTACTCCTCATTGATGTACTTCAGTTGATCGACGTCAAATATGATGACACTGTAGTTCTGCCCGCAGGCCACAGACGAAGCATGTTGGGCGCTTGCGACGTCCAAAAAGCGGCGCCGATTGTAGAGCCCCGTCAGGGGATCGCGACTGGCGGCGTCGGCCAGCTGCCGATTGGCACCGACCTGGGCGAGGCTCTTTTCAATCAGGCGGGCAAATGCCAGTACGGCCGCAACTCCACCCTTCTCAAAGAAGTGATTGTCGCCGGCACCCAGGATGATCAACCCACCTTCGCACCCGAGACTCGAACGAAAATCAAGGCTAATAACCGATTGCACCCGCGCCGCCAAGCCCTCGGTTCGCCAATGGGCTAGCTCAGACGCGTCAATGCCGATTAGTCGGGCACAGGCGGCTCGGGGCATGGGGTGGCACAGCGCCGCCTCGCGCCGGCCCAAGCGCGCGGCATGAAGGGTTTGCGCGGCGTGCGCCATGGTACCGGCTGCGTACTGGGGCCGCAACAGTCCGGCCGTCTTGTCTTCCCGATGCCAGCTCGCGAAGCGGGCGGCCGGGCATACACGCACTAAGGCGTCGCAGGCGCGGGCCAACGCGATCTCCGTGGCCTCGCACGGGAGGTTTTCCGCCTCCTCGAGCAGGGCCTCGAGGACCCGGGCCTGGATCTCGCCATCGGCCCCATCGTGATGGTGATACGTTAGCGATTTCTTATGCAATGGCCGTTACTCACCGCGTTTGGCATTCCCCCTAGTATAGTCAAGGTTTGCGTGCTTAAAAGATCCTGGATGGGTGGGTGTGGGGGCTTGCGCGCCATGACCTCTGCCGTCGCCCTTCCGCGATCTCGGCCCACCGCCCTGCCGAGTCCGATCCCTTATGCGCCTTTGTAGACCTGTAGGCCAAGTGCGGCACACTCTGTGTCTTGCCATGGTGATGGCGCGGGCTTGGGTCTGGCGAAGCGGGCGGCGTGGGGGTGCGCGTGAATATTAGACCATCCCGGAGAGGCAAAGGCTCCCCACGAGTGGTAAGCCGCAGCGCGGATCTGGGGTGCGTGGGCGGAAGGTTAGCCGTCGATACATTCAATCGGTTTGGCCAATCGATCTGTGTGGACCGAGACAAATCGCGGGACCCGGATGACTGGGATGTTCGCGCGGTGGCATGTCCCGGCACTGTCACGTCCGATCCTTAGGGATGCGTCGACGAAGGGCCCATCACGGGCACGCCCTGAGTCGCGTTTCAACGGTAAAGGGGAGTGGCCCGGGCCGCTCTCATCGTGGCGATCGCGGTTTTGGATCTGGGTTGCCACGACACCGTATGCCCCCGTTTGACCAAGCGGTTCGCGCAGTCCGCCCCCAGAGGCGCGACAACCTAAACCGCTATGCCCGCGGACGGAGGCGGTCCCTAAAGCCATATCCATGACACACGTCTGTAACCGTTATGGCCTCTTGGTCTTCCCCACACCATGCCCCGATCTATTCCCTTGACGACCAATATTTCCCGTCCCGCTTCGGCACCATTAGGGGCTTAGATATCCGATCTGTGCTACGTCAATAAGAGCGCCGCGCGCACCGCCCGCGCGAGCGGGCGACCCAATCCGTATTCTGGGAAAGACTACGCCTGGGTTCGCTGCACACCGTTCATCGCATGAAGCGCACCGCAGTGTTCCATTTATCCCGATTGACCGAGTGCTTATCAGAAACAGATTCCCGGAAGCGACGGCAACCCCGCACCATGCGCCTGCCATGCAAGATGCCCATGCCTACACGGCGCGGCATCGCCTGTAACGACACTTTCCGCCACGCATGGGGCGTACAGAAGGAGCACATCGACGTGACCGAACCGACAAACCGGATACGCTTGCTAAAAAAATTGGCATTACCGATCGCTATAGCCGCCTCACTATCTGCGTGTGTTAGCGGCGGCGCCTCAACATCGGCGGGCGCGGGATCTCAGTCTTCTAGCAACGGTGTGCCGACCAGCAACAGCGCCAATGGAGCTGCTACCCCTATAACAGGCAGCACTATCCCCATGAGTCAAGCCTTAAATACCCCCGGTTCCGGGACGGGCCAGACCATTTATGTGTCAACCACGGGTTCCAACAGCAATAATGGTCTATCGCCACAGACCCCCTTGCAGACGATCCAGCAAGCGGTTGACACCGTTAAGCCCGGCGGCACGATAGAAGTCATGGGCGGTACTTACGCCGGGGGTATCACGATAAGCAATCCGGGAACGGCGAACGCGTGGATCACAATGGAGCCCTACCAAAATCAGGCGGTCGTGATTGATGGCGGATCGGCCATGAACAATATATTTTTTACTAACTCCGGCAATGCGCCGAGCTATTGGGAGATCAAGGGATTTACACTACGTAGTGCCCTGCAGTATGGCGTCCAGATCGATACGCCGGACGTAAAGATCGTCGACAATAACATCTACTACACGGACTACTCGATCGTAAAGCTCGTAAGTACGGCCCACAACATCGTCATATGGGGCAATCAGCTCCACGACAACAACCACGCCTCCGCCCAGGCCTACGTTTCTAAGGCCGTCGATATGGTCGGTGCCGTCAACGTGCTAGTAGCCCATAATAACGTCTATAACATATCCGACATAGGACTCTATTGTAAGGGAAATGCGACTGACATAACGTTCGCCGACAACACCCTAAACAATATTGGCAGCCGGGGGATCATGCTAGGCCAATCAACGGGTGTCCAGTTCCTACAGCCGGGTAAGACGTACGAATCGTACAATAGCATCATAAAAAACAACGTTATTACAAACGACCAAAGCGCGTGTTTGTCCGAGTCGTCATCATACGACGCCGAGATATACAATAACTCGTGCTATAACGCCGCGATCGCGCACCATGGAGCTATTTTCATTTCCAATGAATCGGCGATCCAGCAAGCGGGTACGAACGTCTACATACGCAACAATATTATCGAGGATTCCTCGTCTCTACCCATGGTCGTAATAGCACCGCACGCCATGACGAACTATGCGACGTTGCACATAAATCACAACATGTACTATGACCCAGCGGGGGTTACCTTCGAATGGGATGACAAGAATATCTACAATATGCCTTTCAACACGTGGCAACAGACGACAGGACTCGAATTGAATAGCGTCGTGGAAAACCCCCAATACGCGGATGTCACGCCGGTGGGTGCCGTGATGCCGTCTGTAACCGGAAATACTCTGTTGTCGTTAAGCCCATCAAGTCCCGCCATAAATGCCGGTGTCGTGTTGCCGTCCGTGACACACGACATCAACGGCACTGCGCGTCCGTCTACGGGTTCATACGATATGGGCGCCTATCAGTAGGGTTCGTGATCGCAGCATGCCCAAACGCCACGTTGGGGTATGCTCAGGGGCGACACCAAGTCCCCGATATCGGCCACACCAGACGGGTGTCGATGGATGAAAATTGGGGATGTGATTGATGTGAGGCCGCGGGGCATAATCGTCCCGCGGCTTTTTTTAAGGCAAGGGGCGGGAATGTCGGTCAAGTCCAATCTCTACCGTAAACGCGATCTGGCGTGGGCGTCCTTGCCTTAAGCTTCGCGACCCCGGGTAAAGCCGGAGGGCGGTGGACGAAATGACCGTGATCCTCTTGTGACATCTCTTTCTATTCAAGTACCGGCTCTCGGCCGATGCCTCGGATGACCTGCCAATAGGAGTCCCACAGGGCACAGAGTGGCCTTCGTAGGCGGGGATATGCGGCGGACCAGCCTCCGCCGACCAATCTTCTCGCTGGTGTCCCGATTCATCGATCGCCTGCAGGTGTTGGCCGTGTTTCTCAGGTAGCACCTGTATCCGTAATGGCGTCCGCGAGACTGACGACGTTGTAAAGAAGCGTTGTGGGCGCGGCGTGCAATGAAGGGGCGGGCGCGCGCGATCTGGCGCGATCTCAGAGGCCGGGGAGATCCCTTTGGTGTGCGTAGCCACCGGCAGGCGATGGCGATCTGTAGGCTGGTACGGGAAATTAGGCAGAAAATGGACCTGGTAGCGCGGTGAGGCGGCTCACCTCATGCGCTTAATGCGGGGCACATTCCTGACGTTGTGCCCGATCGTCGCAAAAATGGCGAGGGGGTTTATTTTAAAGGTAACGCGAGCTTGTGGGGTTTATTGGCTCCCCGGGAAGGACTTGAACCTCCGACCCGGTGATTAACAGTCGCAAAAAGCCCCTTTTCCCATCAATGGCTTACACAACAATACCCCAAGAGATCAACGACTTAAACGGCAACAAGCCGCAACAAGAGGAAGCGGTTTCCGTTCTGAGGTTACCACCAGGTTACCAAAATTCATGATTGATGGTGCGTATCGAGCCATTCTTTAAGGGCCGCGTCCAGGCGGGTTTGCCAACCCGGACCGGAGGCGCGAAATGTGGTCACGACCTCGCGAGATAGGCGTATGGTTACGCGTTCTTTGGTCGCTGCGGCCGGGGGGCGTCCCACTCTTTTCAGTTTACGAAACTCGGCATCCGTTACCTCGTAGGTATCCGGGTCCTGGGCAATCCCCACCTGGATGGCCGATTCTTCCTCGGGCGTAGGCAGATCAAATATCCGCCCAGACTTAGATTTGACTGACATAACGTCTTACCTCTCTTGCATTGGCTTTTCTGAGACTGACAATGCGGCGCTTGTCACCGCGATCCGTAAAGACCACGCAAAACACCCGAGTCCCGATAGGTGTGTATCCGATCATGCGCAACTCGCCATAATCGCGGCGCGTATCCGGTTGGGCCAGTAACCCATCCCACTCCAGTTCCGATGCCAGCGCCAGAGATACGCCGTGCTTGGCGGTGTTAATAGCACCCTTGGCCGGATCAAAGGTGATATCCATGGCACTTATTGTATGCACAATAATTAGGAAGAGCAATCACGATGGGTGTCAACGCCATTCAGTGATGTCCCCTTTTCTCCTATTCAGAAATGTCCCCTTTCTTGGCACGATATCAGGGTGCGGAGCGCAGAGCAGACTTGAATGGGCGCTTCCAGGGGTGGTCAGGCGCGGGTTTATGGGCTGGTCGGGCAGCCTGGGCTATAGCCTGGAAAGTATCGCCCGGACAAGTGGCGTCAAGTTCATGGCTCATGACCTGCGTAGGACGTTTGCCACGGTCGCGGAATCGCTGGATATACCGTCCTACGCACTCAAGGCCCTACTGAACCACAAGGGCGGATCGGACGTAACGAGCGGGTATCTGGTAATAACCACGGAGCGCCTACGCGGTCCCATGGAACGGATCGAGGACTTTGTGTTGAAAGCGGCGGGGCTGAGGGCCGGGGCGGATATTGTGGCGCTTCCCAAGGGATACGGCAATGCCGTATAATGAGCCGGGGATGACCCTGATAGAGACGCCTCTCTTTTCCCGACTGTGGCCGGACTACTGGGACGAGGACGAACGCGGCGCTTTCTGTGCGTGGCTTGCATCCTACCCGGATGCGGGTGACGTGATACCGGGAAGCGGCGGGTGTCGCAAGGTGCGTTGGTCACGGCGGGGCATGGGGAAACGTGGCGGGGTGCGCGTGATCTATTACTTCCCCGCGCCGAGCGGGCCGCTCTGGCTGCTGCTGCTGTATGCCAAAAGCGCCCGGGACAACATACCGGCCCACATACTGCGAGACATACGTAAGGAGATCGACCATGGCTAAGACCGAAAAGGAACTACAGGTGCGAGACGCCAAACGCGACATTGGCGCCGAACTGCTGGCTTCCGTCCGTCAAATGAAGGCGGGCGAGATCGGGGCTGTCCATAAGGTCAGCCTTTCCCGTATCGTCGAGGCACGCTTACGCGCGGGTCTTTCGCAGACGCAGTTTGCAGAGGTTTTGGGGGTCTCCGTCCGCACCCTGCAAGATTGGGAGCAAGGTCGTCGTAACCCTTCGGGGGCCGCCAACACGCTACTTAAAATTGCCGCGACACACCCGGAAGTCATCCGAGAGGCGGCGGGGTGAAGGCAAAGAGCGACACGCAAAACGATCTTGCGAGCCCTGAGGCATTGGAGGCCGCCTACGAGCAAGTCAAGAGGGTGTGGCGGCAAGATGACTTACCCATGCTGCAAGCCTTTAGCGAGCCTTTACCGGACACTATGACGGGGACGGAAATCCTCGCCT
>JAKAXM010000034.1:0-7209 GCA_021816625.1 Pseudomonadota bacterium
TACCAATCCATGCCGCATAGCGCCATTGCCGCAGGCTGCGTCGACCGCGTCCTCTCGCCTGTGCAGATTGCGGAAGAACTGATTCGGATAGCCCGCCATAGCTATGCCCTGCCCGTCCCCCACCTAATGAATGGCGAGGCACCGGAAACGACCCCCTCCGCCCCTCCTTTGGATGCCTTAGCGGAGGAAACGATAACGAACGGCCTCGATTTCCAGGCGCTTCTCGAATTTGTCCGCAACCACTCCAAGGTTGACTTTGCGCTCTACAAATCCGCCACCATCAATAGACGTATCGCGCGCCGTATGACGTTACACGGCATTATTGCCCCCGAGGATTACACACGACTTTTGCAGCGCGACAGCCACGAAGCAGACCGGCTCTATACAGATCTTCTTATCTCTGTGACGGGGTTTTTTCGCGACCCTGACGCCTTTGAGGCGCTCAGCCGCGAGACCTTTCCGGCTTTGCTCGATTTGGCAGGAGGCGGGCAGCCCCGCATCTGGGTTGCCGGATGCTCCACCGGTCAAGAAGCCTACTCGCTTGCGATGGCATTCGCCGAATTCTCCGAACGTGCGGGGGCTGCGCGCTCACCCCAAATCTTTGCAACGGACCTAAACGAGGCGCAGATCGACAAGGCGCGTGCCGGGCTCTACCCAGATACCATTGCCCAGGAGATGAGTCCTGAACGCCTGCGACGGTTTTTTATCGCCAAGGAAGGCGGTGGTTACCACGTTATCAAGGAGCTTCGCGAACGGATCGTGTTCGCCCGCCACAACCTACTAAGCGATCCGCCGTTTTCGCGCATGGACCTTATAACCTGCCGCAACTTGATGATTTATTTGGAGCCGCACGTGCAAAGGAAGGTTCTCGCGAATCTTCACTACGCCCTAAAGCCTCACGGCTTCCTGTTTCTTGGATCCTCGGAATCGATCGGCGCAGGAACCGATAGGTTCCAGGCCCTGAACAAAAAATATAAGATTTACACAAGGAGGCCGGGCGGTTCTGCGCCTCAGTTGGAACCCACCGTGGGCCCTCAAAACCGCAAGACGCGCGAACCCGCCACCGGGGTGTTGGTCCGGCGCCCAGAGCGCCATTCCACGCTTCCCGAGCTCAATGTACAACGGGAAGCCGACCGGGTCACTGTCAAGCGATTTGCGCCGCCCGGCGTCTTGATCAACGCAGACTGGGAAATTCTTCAATTTCGCGGCTCGACAAGTCCCTATCTGGGGCCACCCAGCCATAGGGCCAGTTTCCAAATAGGCGACATGGCGCGCGACGACCTACGTCGGCCATTGCGCGCTGTCATCAATAAAGCCATGAAAGAGGATCAGGCCGTCCGCAAGGAGTGCGAGGACGTAATCCTCGAAGTCATACCGCTTAAAAATCTGAGCGAACGCCACTACCTGATCCTCTTCGAACCTCTTGACGCGGCAAAAACCGAGCGTTCCGAGCCTCTGATCGCCGACCATGGTGATTCCCCATCAGATTCGGGCAAGTCGCGAGCCCGAGCAAAAATGAAGACTACACGCCAATTTCTACGCTGGGAGCGTGAAATCGCAGAAGCCCGCGATTATGCGCAGGCCCTTCAAGAACAATACGAGACCGCCAATGAGGAGCTCCAGACCAGCAATGAAGAGGCTCGGTCCGCCAATGAGGAGCTCCAGAGCACAAACGAACAGCTACAGACGTCCAAGGAAGAGATTGATTCGGCGAACGAGGAACTGATTACCGTCAACGCGGAACTCGCACACAGCAATGCTGAGTTGAGCCGGCTGAATGATGACTTTGTGAATCTTCAGGCTAGCGTCAACCTCCCCATTGTGGTTCTCTCCCATGATCTACGGGTTCGGAGTTTCACCGCACGGGCGGCTCCGCTTTTCAGCCTAGCCACGGCAGACGTCGGTCAATCTATCAATGGCATCCGGCATCAGCTCAATTGTCCAGATCTGGGCGCCTTGGCGGCAGAGGTCATAGATACCGTCAGCACCAAAGAGCGCGAAATACAGGAGCGCGCCGGCCACTGGTACCTATTGCGCATGCAACCCTATATGACCACGGACAGGAAGGTCGATGGCGCAGTTCTCGTTTTGCTCGATATTGATGCCATAAAGCGCAGCACACTGGCATCGCGCCGGGCCCTCGATTATGCCGAAGCGATGCTCCGTACGGCACGCATACCCTTGCTTGCTCTCCATAGCGACCTGCGCGTAAACACCGCCAATGAGGCCTTCTATAGGACCTTTAAACTGGCGCCCGAGGCGGTCGTCGGGCGCGAGCTATTCTCTTTGGACGAAAACGCCTGGGATACGCAGGAGCTACGATCTTTGCTCCTGGAAATCCTGCCCCGCGATGGCGTGATCAATGACTTTCATATGGTGCACGACTTTCCCGGTCTTGGGCAACGCACCATGTGGCTGAACGCGCAGCGCATGCCGGGTCCTAATGGCGCGGTCGACATGATCGTGATGTCTATAGAAGACGTCACCGAACAACTCGCTGCACGTGACGGTGTGCGACGTTCGGAGGTGCGCTTCCGGCGCCTTTTCGAAGCTGCCCAGGACGGCATCATCATTATCGATCCCGTCAGTGGAAAGATCAGCGATGCCAACCCGTTCATCGCGGATTTTTTGGGTTACCAACGTACCGATTTTATCGGTCAGAGGCTCGAAGATGTGGGCCTCTTTCCGAATGCGGCGGCCTGCGAAGAGGCACTGACAGCTTTGGCGCGGGAAGACGACGTGCGCTATGACAATATGCGCGTGCAAGGCCGGGATGGGCACGGGTATATTGTGGAAGTTGCAGGCCATGCCTACGAGGAGAGCGAGCGGCCCGTATTTCAGTTCAGTATTCGCGATACCACAGCACGTGCTCGCGCACTAGACGCCCTGCGGGCAAGCGAGGCCCGGTTCCAGGCCGTCGCCGATAACGTACCGGTCATGATCTGGATGCGCGACTCCAATGATCAAGTCACCTACTTCAACCGGGTGTGGCAGGCATTCGTGGGTGGGGCGGACGACCAGTCTAAGGACGATCACTGGCGGGCTGCGATCCATCCCGAAGATAGAACACGGGTTCTCGCTGAATATGCTCGGGCCTTCGCGGACCAAACACGGTTTGAGTCGAAATACCGCCTGCGACAAAATGGCGGGGACTATCGCCTGATTTTGGATGTGGGCGCCCCGCTCATGAACGACGGGAAGCTCTCCGGCTATGTAGGGTCGTGCCTTGACATCACCGAGCGCGAGCAGATCGACTCCGAACTTTTGAAGTCGAGCAAACTCGAATCCATAGGCATCCTGGCGGGCGGCATCGCTCACGACTTTAATAACCTGCTCACCGCCATTATCGGTAATATTGGTTTGGCCCGCCTATCCCTGGACCCTGATGGCGACTTATATAAAGGCCTCGTCGCGGCCGAATATGCTGGATTGCGGGCACGGGACCTCGCGCAGCAGTTGCTTATCTTCGCCCAGGGCGGCGCGCCCATCCAAAACGTCCTGTCTCTCGGTGGGCTACTGGAAGAATGGATAAGCTTTGCGATGCGGGGATCACCCGTCAAAACAATCACGGCGATTGCGTCCGACCTATGGCCCGTGGAAGCCGATTCTGGGCAATTGAGTCAGGTGATCAACAATCTGATTATCAATGCTCAGCAGGCCATGCCGCAGGGGGGCACGATCGAGGTGACCGCGGAGAACGTGACGCTGCACATAGGTAGCGGCCTGCCGTTTACGGGTGACTATGTGCGAACGACCATAACCGATCACGGCATGGGTATCGCGAAAAACCATTTAGCCAAGGTCTTTGATCCCTTTTTTACCACGAAACCGAAAGGTACCGGACTGGGACTCGCGACCTCATACGCCATTGTAAAGAAGCACCGCGGCCATCTGACGGTCCACTCCGAGATCGGGCAAGGGGCCACCTTCTGCATTTACCTCCCAGCCTCGCATAAGGCGGTGCCGGCGGCCCAGGGCCCCCAGAGCCTGCCGTCCCCAGGGGCCGGCAAGATCCTCTTCATGGATGATGAGCCCGTTATTCGCCGATTTGCATCTTCGGCCTTGGAAAGCTTCGGCTATCAAGTCGAATGCGTAGAGAACGGCACGCAAGCGATCGCGAGCTACCGCCTGGCGCTCGCGCAAGGCGCGCCCTATCTGGGCGTCATTCTTGATCTCACGATTCCCGGCGGCATGGGAGGCCGGGACACCATGCGGGCCTTGCTCGCAATCGATCCCAAAGTGAACGCGATCGTCTCGAGTGGCTATTCCAACGACCCCATCATGGCCAACTTTTCGGCTTACGGATTTTGCGGGCGCATCGCCAAGCCTTACCAGATCGATGACTTGCGTAGAACCGCGGCGATGTTTAGTAAACCATCAAAGGGGGAGTGAGGCCTCGCCCGGCCTTGAGGGTAGCGGGTGGGTTTCGAAGACACCGGATGACACCCCCTTAGGTCCGACGGCACCTACGTTGAGTCAGGCGTCAGCTACCGTTCTCAGACGTTTTGGGATCAGCATCTAAAGGCGACTGGAGTACATTGGCTGTGAATCGCACAATTTCGCCCACGAACAACTCCGTATCGATAGGCGTACCTTGCATGATGACCCGATGAAGTGTGCCATCGAAGCCGTTGAATACCAACGTCGCCAGCAATTCGACATGGTCGCCCTGTCGTCTGACGCGTTGAAAGAACGCGCGGATGGCGTGGACGAGGCGCTCAAGGATTACTTCATCTGATTGTTTATGGAACAGAAGACGATTCGATCTGCCGTACATCGGACATTCCCGATCGCGCAGTGGCGCGAAGCCTTCGAGTGTCTCGCGCATGGCGGCCACTTCGGCAAAATCGTCCTCAAATTCTCGTGATCCTACGTAAGTGCAGGCCGTGGCGCTCAGGTCATGATCCCGCACAGCTAAGCTGCGGCCGACCCGTCCCGATGGGATCCAGACCCTCATTCGCGCGGCCATACCCTAAATATCTTTTATGCCACCCTCAGAAACGCCCGTATCGTCATCGGAGGGCCCGGTCAGGCCCTGTCTGAGTCCCTTTTCTATATAAGTTTTCGCTAAATGATACTGGCGCCTGCCCTGCCGCACGCGTATACTTGCCACCCCAATCGCCACCTTAATTTTGCGATCCCTCGAACGCCCTGGGGGATATGCGATCCCATAAGGTATGCGAGTGGCCGGGCATCACCTGAGCAGGTCGGCGAACCTAACTCCGTGAGCGGGTTGTACACCTAACCCCCGGCGCCCCTACGGGTGCGCCGTCGGCCCCTTACGGCTTTGACTTTGAGAGGACCATCGCGTGGAATCTCGGTTTCCCCACCCCTACATCAGTTCGCACCCCCAATGGCGCTGGTTTATTCTGATCACGGTCTTGATCGGGGCGTCTATGTCGGCGCTCGACGTCAGCATCGTCAACGTGGCCCTGCCGACGCTCCAGGGGGACTTCAAGGTTAATATGGCGGTCATCGAGTGGGTGGCGATGGCGTACATGCTGACGCTGACCATCTTCCTGCCCCTTTTTGGGCGCCTCGCTGATATCTTCGGCCGCACCAAGATGTACAACACCGGTTTTGTGGTGTTCACGGTGGGCTCCGCACTCTGCGGTCTTGCCTCCTCGGCGGGGTTTTTGATCGGTGCCCGGATACTCCAGGCGGTCGGCGCAGGCCTCCTGCAGGCCAATTCGGTCGCCCTCATTACGGCCGCTTTTCCCGCCAAAGAACGCGGCCGGGCCATCGGTATCCAAGGGGCCGTACAGGCGATTGCGATGTCAGTGGGACCCTTCGTGGGTGGCCTCCTGATCTCGGCAGTCAGCTGGCGCGCCATCTTTTATGTCAACGTCCCGATCGGTATCCTCGGGACCTTTGCGGCCCTGTATTGCCTGCCCGCGGCCGTGAAATCCGACAAGCGCGAAAAGGTGGATTACCTCGGGACGGCGTTTTTCGCCACGGGTCTTGCCTTCCTCGTGCTGGCGGTCAATGAAGGGGAGGCTTTGGGGTGGACGGCCCCCATCATCCTCACCTATTTCGCCTTGGCGGTGGTCTTGCTGTTCGCCTTCTTTGTCACGGAAGCCCGGGTCGAGCACCCCATGATCGACCTCGCGCTTTTCAAGCGCTATGCCTTCTGGGCCGGCAACCTCACCGGTTTGCTCTCTTACTATGTATTGTTCGCCGTGCTCTTCCTGATGCCTTTTTATCTCGAGAAGATCGCCGGCTACAATCCAGCGCTCACCGGGTCCATCCTGACCCCCATCCCGCTTGCCATGGCCGTCGTCGCGCCCTTTGCCGGCCACATCTCGGATAAGTACGGCTCGCGTCTCATGACGATGTGGGGCATGGCCGTTTGTGCCCTCGCGACCTTGCTGCTCATCTTCACGGGCCGGTCGCCCAATATGGTCGTCCTGGTGGTCGAGTTGGTGATCCTGGGTATCGGCATGGGCCTATTCACGCCCCCCAACAACTCGTCCATCATGGGTTCGGTCCCCAAAGAGCGGCTGGGCGTCGCCGGCGGCATCCTGAACATGATGCGCGCGCTCGGACTCATTTTCGGGGTGGACATCTCGGGCGTCATCTTCACCGATCTCGAGCACCGCTACATCGTGGCCCACGGCTATTCGGTAACGGTGTTCAAAGACCTCCCCGTGGCCTTGCGTAAAGAGGCCTTCATCCATGGCTTCGCGCCGGTCATGATCACGTTGCTGGCCATCAATATCGTGGCCGGCCTCTTGTCGGCAGCCAAAAAGGATACCCCCACACACGAGCCTGTCGAGCACGGTGAACCGATCGACCTGATGTAAGGAGTGGGATGGGACGGCGGGCGCGGGCGCGGGGCCAAACCACCCATACCCCAGCCCGCCGGTAGGGGTGCTTAGCCGGCGGCGGCGCGGAGCGCGCCTATGATATCTCGCGAATGGCGGTCGGAGGAGGTGTCCCTACCTTCCCGCCGCCCATACCAAGGACGGCAAAGGGGCACGCGCCGTGCCGGGAAACCGGAGTACGGATCATGAGGCCGACCCGGGGGCTGCAAACCCCCACATACCTTTCAGCCTGCCGCCTGCATCGGAATGGCGTGACTACTGCGGACGATCCGATTGCGTTCGTCTACATAAATCAGCCGAGGCTTCATGTCGCGGGCCTCGCGCTCGTCATAGACGCCGAAGGCACAGATTATGATCAGATCCCCGACACTCGCCTTGTGGGCCG
>JAKAXM010000034.1:7309-15740 GCA_021816625.1 Pseudomonadota bacterium
CTGCGGACGATCCGATTGCGTTCGTCTACATAAATCAGCCGAGGCTTCATGTCGCGGGCCTCGCGCTCGTCATAGACGCCGAAGGCACAGATTATGATCAGATCCCCGACACTCGCCTTGTGGGCCGCCGCCCCATTTACCGAGATAAGACCGGACGCCGGCTCGCCGCGGATGGCGTAGGTGCTGAAACGCTCACCATTACGGACATTAAATACGTCGATGCGCTCGAATTCGCGAATCCCCGCGGCCTCGAGCAGGACCGCGTCCACGGCGACCGATCCTTCATAGTCGACCTCGACTTGGGTCACCCGCACCCGGTGCAATTTGGCATGGAGCAATGTTCTCTGCATGGCGCCATTATCCGGTTTTCCGCGCCTACTGCCAATGCCCGCCATCGGTGCCCGGCGACCGGCGAAATTCGTGATTATCGATGAGGCGGGTGGTACCGAGACGCGCGGCGGCCAGGATAACGAGGGCGCGATCGTCCGCGGCCGGCGCCGCTAGGTCGAGGGCACGCCGGACGGCCACATAATCCGGCACAAAACCGAGGGCTGTAAGCGCTGCTACGCTTGCCTCCTCCACCGCCGTGTACGATTCACCCGCACCGACCCGCTCCGCCCCCGCGACCAAGGTCTGGTATAAGGCTGGGGCGATGCCGCGCTGCGCGTCAGTAAGGTAGGTATTGCGTGTGCTCAGGGCGAGCCCGTCAGGGGCGCGCACTGTATCCACCCCCGTGACGACCACGGGCAGGGCTAGGTCCGCCACCATTTGCGTGATGAGCCGCCACTGTTGGTAATCCTTTTTCCCGAGATAGCATACGGCGGGACGCACGAGCCCCAAAAGCCGCGCGACGACAGTGGCAACTCCGTGGAAATGACCGGGCCGGAAGCGCCCGCACAGGGTATCGGAGAGGACTGGCACGTGAACCTGGGTCTGAAGATCACGGCCACGGGGATAGATGTCCCGGTCAGTCGGCAAAAACAACACGTCGACACCATGGGCTGCAAGCTGCGCCCTATCTTCTTCGACGGTCCGCGGATAGGCCGTGAAGTCCTCGCCGGGCCCAAATTGCAAGGGATTGACATAAATGCTCGCGACCACCGTCGCGCACGCCTGACGGGCCGCGTCCACGAGGGCCATATGACCTTCGTGCAGCCCCCCCATGGTCGGTACGAATCCACGGTTCGCGGGGCATAGGGCCAGCGCGGCTTCGAGCTCCGCTACCGTGCGCGCCGTGATCATTCCGGATAACTCTCTTCGCCATTCGGAAAGCTGCCTTCACGCACGGCCTCTACATACGCGGCAAACGCCGCCTGAATGCTGCCGCGGCCGGCCAGAAAATCGCGTACGAAACGCGGGCGGCGGCCACCAAGACCCAGGGCATCATGCATGACGAGCACTTGGCCGTCACAGGCCGGACCAGCCCCTATGCCGATCGTGGGCACGGCAACGGTGGCGGTGATCTCGGCGGCCAAGGGAGCCGGAATGGCCTCCAAGACGAGGAGCGATACGCCAGCGGCGACGAGCGCCTGCGCATCAGTCAATAGTCGCCGGCCCTCATCACCACGCCCCTGGACTCGCATCCCGCCGAGACTATGGACAAACTGGGGCGTCAGACCGATATGGCCGCAAACCGGGATCCCTCGCGCACTCAAATAGGCCACGTTATCGACCAAAACTCCGGCGCCCTCCACCTTGACCATCTGCGCCCCGGCACGCATGAGGGCCCCGGCATGGGTCAAGGCCTGGGGTGCGGTCCCCTGAAAGGCCAAGAACGGCATATCGGCCACCACCAAGGCATGCGTGCTCGCCCGGGCTACGCAGCCGGTATGATAGACCATGTCCTCCAGGGTGACGGGCAGCGTCGTCTTGCGGCCCTGGACCACGTTCCCAAGCGAATCGCCCACCAAAAGAGCATCCATCCCCGCCGCGTCCATGGCCTGCGCAAAGCTCGCGTCATAGGCGGTCATGACCGCGATCTTGCGGTGCTCCTTTTTCATGAGACCAAGCCGTGGCACCGTCACGGATTCCCGCGCCACGCCCGTCATGACACTGCCCCCGCGGCCAGGGGGTTGAAGAAATGCCGGCCACTATGGATCCGGCGGATCGTTTCGACGAGCGAGGCAAGATCCTCATCGCTCTCGACAAAATTGGCCTCAGCGGCATTAACCATCAGCAAAGGGCCATCCTGGTAGCGATGAAAAAACTCGGTGTAGGCCTCGGCGAGCAGACCCAGATAATGCCGATCGATGGCTTCGTAGGGACGATTGCGGCGCCGCACCCGGTCCATCAACACATCGACCGGTGCCTGCAAGAAGACCACGAGATCGGGGGCGCGGGCCGGCGGACTCATCGACATCGTGATCTGTTCATAGAGCCGCCATTCATCGTCATCTAGGGTAATGCGGGCAAAGACCCGGTCCTTCGCCCACAGGAAATCCGATACCACGCCGGCGCGCAGGAAATCCGCTTGCGCAAGCCCTTGCAGCAGACGCTGGCGCTGAAAGAGAAAGAAAAGTTGGGTCGCTAAGGCATAGGCGCGCTGATTCTCGTAAAAACGCGCCAAGAATGGATTGCTCTCGGGCTCCTCGAACAAGACCTCGAGGCCAAGCGATAGGGAGAGACGCCGCGCAAGGCTCGTCTTGCCCACACCGATAGGCCCCTCTATGACGAGAAAGGAACCTTGAGACAAAGCCACGGGCGCGACCGCCGTTTGTCCCTTCACGCAAACCTCCTCACCAGCGCATCTCTAGCCTTTCGGTCCGCTGATCCTGCACAGCCGCGCAGAGATCCGCTATTCGCCCAACGCCCGGCACGCCAAAGTCCGGCATGATCTCCCGCCAAGGATACAGCACGAACGCGCGTTCATGGAACCGCGGGTGCGGCAGCTGGAGGATGGGTCCCGGCTCGCACGCCCCCCCAAAGTATAGAAGGTCAATATCTATGACTCGGGGCCCATTGCGCACACCCGTACGGACCCGACCCAAATCCCGTTCGAGGGCAAAAACCGCCTCCGCAAACGCCCACGGACCGAGTCCCGTCTTGAACCAGCACACCGCGTTCAGAAAATCCGGCTGATCGGAGTAGCCGACCGGGGCTGTACGGTAGAGCGACGAGGCCTTAACCAATAGGGTCGCCGGTAACGCTGCCAAGGCCTCGCGCGCCGCAGTCAAAGCCGCCACCGTGTCGCCGAGATTGGCGCCTAAGCCTACGACGGCATCAACTGCCGGATGCCCGGCGCCGGCGCCGTCGGCGTGGCCGCTTTTCGCCTTGCCCCTTCTCATGAAGGCCCTCCACCATGGCTTCCCGTTCCGGTGCCGTGGCTTCCTGGAAACGCGTCCACCAGTCAAACAGATCGCTACCGGCCTCGCCTACTGCCGCGCGCAGGCCCAAGAAATCGTAAGCGGCGCGGAACCGCTTACTCTCGAGGAAGCGAAAGGCATGACGCCCCATGCGACGCTCAAAGCGCGACTGCAAGGTCCAAATCTCGCGCATTGGCACACTGAAGCGCTTGGGGATCATCACGATCCTCAGTTGTTCCCGCAATACCTGCTCGGCCGCCTGCGCCCATGCCTCGGCCGGCATGGCCCCCTCGGCAATGCTGTGCATCGCCTCCTCCTGGACACCCTCCCACAACAGGGCGGCGAACAGGAAGGCCGGGGTCACGGGTTTGCCCTGCGCGATCCGCAGATCGCTATTGGCAAGCGCGCGGGCGAGTAGCGAATCGGGATCCGGCCGCGACCCGAGAACCGCCGCGACCCCCGGAAACAGGACCTCGAAAAGGCCATGCTCGCACAGAGCGGCGTAGGTGGCCTCGGCATTGCCGGTGTGAAAAAGCTTCAAGACCTCCTCGAACAGCCGAGCCGCGGCCACGTCGCGCAACAAGGGGCCGAGGGTCGGCACCAAGGCCCGGCTGTCCTCGGTCAGACGAAAGTTGAGACGGGCGGCGAACCGAACGGCACGGAGCATGCGCACCGGGTCTTCCCGGAACCGGGCCTCAGGGTCGCCTATGACAGACAGCCGCCGGGCCGCTAGATCGTCGAGCCCCCCCGCGTAGTCATAGACCAAACCCTCGTCGGGGTCGTAGTACAGGGCGTTGATCGTGAAATCCCGCCGGAATGCATCCTCTTCGACAGTCCCGAAGACATTGCCATCATGCTCCTCGTCGCCGCCACCGGACGGGGCCGCGCGATAGGTGGCGACCTCGACGATCTCGCGGCCAAAATGGACATGGGCTAGGCGAAACCGGCGGCCGATTAGCCGGGCGTTACGAAAGATCTGGCGGATTTCCTCCGGACGCGCCTGCGTCACGACATCGAAATCCTTGGGCTCCTGGCCCAAAATGAGGTCACGGACGCATCCGCCGACAAGAAACGCCGTGTAACCTGCATCCTTCAATCGCTCCACAACCTGACGGGCGTGGGGACTAATGCGTTCTGCGGACAAACCCTGGGCCGCAGCGTCTACGATCCTAGGCGCCTTACTTATGTCTATCAAAGGAAAAATTTCCCTCCCGAGCTCAAGTTTGTTTCAATTTGGGATAAGCCTTGTATAATAGCACTGCTTAGCGGCGGCTTAAGAGCCATCGCGCGCCGCTCCCTTCGTCTAGTGGCCTAGGACGCTGGCCTCTCACGCCGGTAACAGGGGTTCGAGTCCCCTAGGGAGCGCCAACACCCCCCTTTCTCTTGCGCTTGATATCCTCACGGCTCGACCGCATATGGTCGGCGACCATCCTGAGGCGTGGAGACATGATACAGCCCCCTTATATATCAGACGTAACAGAGGATATCTTTGATCAGGTCGTCCTAACGCGGTCACGCGAAGTGCCGGTCCTCGTCGACTTCTGGGCCTCATGGTGCGGCCCATGCCAGACCCTCATGCCTATCCTCGCGCGGCTGGCGCAAGAGTACCAGGGCCGGTTTTTCCTTGCCAAGGTCAATAGCGACGAACAACAGGGCCTGGCGACGCGCTTTGGGGTGCGCAGCCTCCCGACGGTCAAGCTCTTCAAGGATGGGGCCGAGGTTGGGCAGTTCGTAGGCGCCCAACCCGAACGGGCCATCCGCACCCTGCTTGAATCACACATTCCCCGCCCCTCGGATGCGCTCCTTAAAACCGCCCTCGATCTCGAGAGCGCAGGTCAACGCGAGGCCGCCCTTGCGACGCTCAAGGACGCCCATGCCACGGATCCGGCCAATGATCGGCTCACCGCTCATCTCGGGCGGCTTCTGGGCGAGCTGGGTTTCGTGAACGAAAGCGAGGATGTCTTGAAACGGCTATCGCCCCGCGCCCTCGGTGATAACGAGATCGCAGCGATCATGGCGCGGCTCGAGTTCGTCCGCATGGTAGCTGGGGCGCCCCCGCTTCCAGAACTCGAACATCGGGTGACCGCGAACCCAAAGGACGCTCAGGCACGGGTCTGGCTCGGTGCCCGCTATCTCCTGGCAGGGCGCCACGAAGCGGCCCTCGATAGCTGGCTTAGCGTCGTAAAGACCAACCGCGCCTATGGCGACGATATCGCGCGCCGGGCCCTCGTCAATGCCTTCACCTTGCTGGGTGGCAAAGGCGAGCTGGTACGCCGCTACCGGGGGCTGCTCGCGGCGGCCATCACATGAGGACCGCATTCGGTCCCCGGGTCGAGCCGCGACCGCCCCCGGTTAGCGCCTCAGGCCGAGCCGTGGGCACGGCGGGCGGCCGATCCGATCTCGGCGCCCTGACCTCCAAAGTAGGCCAAATACCACTCCACAAAGCGCGCTATACCGGTCTCCACGGGGGTCGACGGGCGAAACCCGAGATCACGGCCTAGATCGTCCACGTTCGCCACGGTGGACGGCACATCTCCGGGCTGCATGGGCAATAGTTCCAGCCGTGCCTTGCGCCCCAGACACTGTTCGAGCACCTGAATATAGTGCATCAGCTCGACGGGCTTGTTGTTGCCGATATTATATAGCCGGAACGGGGCGTTACTCGTCGCCGGATCGGGACTCTCCGCCGACCAGTCCGGGGCAGGTTCGGCCGGCTTGTCGATCACCCGCATCACACCCTCTACGATGTCGTCGATATAGGTGAAGTCGCGAACCATGCGCCCTTCATTGAAGACGGGGATGGCGCGGCCCTCCAGTATCCCCTTGGTGAACAGGAACAGGGCCATGTCCGGGCGGCCCCACGGTCCGTACACGGTAAAGAACCGTAAGCCGGTGCAGGGTAACCGAAAAAGGTGGGCATAGCTGTGCGCCATGAGCTCGTTGGCGCGCTTACTGGCCGCATACAAGGATACAGGGTGGGCCACCGAGTCGTGCTCGGAAAACGGCTGGTGGGTATTGGACCCGTACACGGAACTCGAGGAGGCATAAACGAAGTGGCCGACGCCGCTATGGCGTGCCCCCTCCAGGAGATTAACGAACCCTACGATGTTGGCATCGACATAGGTGTGCGGGTCCTTCAAGGAATGCCGCACGCCTGCCTGCGCCGCCAGATTCATGACCGCGTCAAACCGCTCGGCCTTGAACAACTCCGCCATGGCGGAGCGATCGGCGATATCCACATGCTTGAAGATAAAGCGAGTATTGGCCTGCAGGCGCTGGAGTCGCGCCTTCTTCAGCGCGACCGAGTAATAATCATTCAGGTTATCCACGCCAACGACCGTATCGCCGCGGTCGAGCAGTCGCTGGCTTAGCGCGGAGCCGATGAAGCCGGCCGCCCCCGTGATCAAGATGTGCATGTCATCATCCTTCTGTTAAGTCTGCGAGCCATTATAGCCGCCAAACGGAGAGTCCTGCCGCCGTCAGTGCCTGAACGTCAAACTGTGCCTTGACGTCGACAAAGGCGCCGCGCGGCCGGACCTTGGCCGCCAACTGCTCTACGTCGCGGGCCAAGAAATCCTTGTGCGCGACGGCCACAACCATGGCGTCGGCAACCGGCAGATCGTCCCAAGCGCACAGCGTGATCCCGTACTCCTCCTTGGCCTCATCTTGCGCCGGGACGGGATCGTGCACAAACACCTCGGCGCCATAGGAACGCAGCTCTGCTATCACGTCGATGACTCGCGAGTTACGCAGATCCGGGCAGTTCTCCTTGAACGTCAAGCCAAGCACATTGATGCGCGCACCCTTGACCGGGCTCCCGGCCCGTATCATCTGCTTTATCGTCTGCTCGGCAACGAATTTACCCATGCCGTCATTGATGCGCCGCCCCGCCAGGATGACCTGCGGATGGTAGCCCACCTTATCAGCCTTATAAGTCAGGTAATAGGGGTCTACCCCTATGCAGTGGCCACCCACGAGGCCTGGTCGGAACGGCAAGAAGTTCCACTTGGTGCCGGCTGCGGCCAGCACCTCCGCGGTATCGAGATCGAGCTTATGAAACAGGATAGATAGCTCGTTCATAAGGGCAATATTCAAATCACGCTGGGTATTCTCTATGACCTTGGCTGCCTCTGCGACCCTGATGCTCGAAGCCTTGTAAACTCCGGCCTCGATAATCGATCCATAGAGCGCCGCAACCTTCTCCAGGGTATCCTCATCATCGCCCGCCACGATCTTTGTGATGCGTGTCAGCGTATGTTCCTTGTCGCCCGGATTGATGCGTTCCGGCGAATACCCGACGTGAAAATCACGGCGGAACCTGAACCCGGATCGCTGCTCGAGGATCGGTACGCATATCTCTTCGGTAGCGCCGGGATAGACCGTCGACTCATAAACCACGATCGCCCCGCGCTTCATGTGCTCCCCGACGGTACGGCTCGATCGCACCAGTGGACCGAAATCCGGCTGATGGGCCGCATCGATAGGCGTCGGCACCGCGACGATCACGAAATCCGCCTCAGCAAGCGCGGTTGGGTCTGTCGTGACGTTTAGATACGACGCCGCGCGCAGTTCGTCGCTTGCGACTTCCCCCGTCGGATCGCAATAATGCCGATAGCTATCCACTTTGCTTTCATCAAGATCAAAACCTATTGTACGTCCGCGCTTACCGAAAGCCACTGCAAGCGGCAAACCGACGTACCCGAGCCCTACCACTGCCACTGCGCTCATAGAACATCCTTATTCAGTGAAATCATCCTGGCGGCGCTGCTCAGCAGGCCCCTACCTCAGGCCGCCACGCTACTGGCATGATAGGGGATCGGCAATACGCCAAAAGCAGGATACCGTGCTAAGCCGTAGGGGCCGAACATGAAGAGCCTGTTATTTCATGGCGGGTCGGACGACCCGAAAAGGACGCTGCAATGAAAGTTTTAATAACGGGCGGCGCTGGCTTCATCGGCTCTCATCTTGCTGACCGTCTCGTGATCGATGGACATACGGTGACGCTATTTGACAATCTGTCGACCGGAAAACGCGACAATCTGCGGGGCCCCGCCGCCGCGGCATCACTCATCGTAGGAGATGTCCGTGACGCCGCAGCCCTTAAAAAGGCCTGCCGGGGCATGGACGCC
>JAKAXM010000011.1:0-22854 GCA_021816625.1 Pseudomonadota bacterium
CGTTAGAGGCATGTCTTTTGGCGGAAATAATATTACGATCACCCCATTGTGTTGACAAAACAGGCTCATCTATACTGCGCGTATCTTCTCCGCCACGCGTGCCTTACCCAGGGAGTGAATGAAAAGCGGTGCGGACGCGGTTCGAGTTGGAGAGGGTTTCCGTAACGATCATAAAATGGATAAAAGAGGACACCATGAGTACATCTATTCGTAAAACCTTTCTTGGGACCGCGGCGCTGTTCTTTGCGGTAGCGACGGCCCTACCCCTTGCGGCATCGGCTGGCATGACTATGGGTCACAAGAAGGCGGCGATGCATAAGGCGGCAGCTCACAAGGTGGCCGCGGGCAGCGCCCATGTGAAGGCGATTCAGAAGGCCCTGGACAAGTCGGGCGCGAAGCTCAAGGTCGACGGCCTAATGGGCAAGCAGACTGAAGCCGCTTTGCGCGCCTATCAGAAAAAGCATGGCCTCAAGGTTACGGGAACGGCCGACAAGGCGACCCTCAAGTCTTTGGGCGTCAAGTAAGAACGCATTGGTAAACGGCCCAGTCGGCGCTTCGCGCCGGCTGGGCTTTTTGCGTGAGGCACTAGAGTCCGGCAGCGCACGCTTCGCCGGGGGCTGGTTCGTTGCGTCGTCCTTAAGGTGTCGTGATCGGCGTGTTAGCGGCACCGCGCTCAAGATTCCATGAGGGGTGTAGCTGTTGGGCGAGTCTTGGCGGGGCGCATGAGCAGTACGAGCGGTATCATCGCAATAAAGCCCCAGAAAACGAACACAAAGGCGTCGAGTATGCCTTGCATGGCAGCGTGCCGCCCCACGAGTGCCGCCAGATGCTGCGCCGTCACAGAGTTTAGGGCCGCCCCTAGTGAACTTGCGTCCCGTGTATCAGTGTAGGGCGATAGGTGACCACCCAACTGATTCCATGCGACCTGCGTGTACTCACTGATGATGGTCGTGATGAGCGCGATACCTATGGACCCGCCGAGGTTGCGCATGAGATTGAAGATGCCCGAGCCCTCGGCTGTTTCCTGGCGGGTGAGCGTGGAAAAGGCGATGGTAAAAAGCGGGATCGAGATAAGACCAAGTCCCAAGCCTCGGATGACGCCTGGCCAGATGATCCAGCCGATGCTGATATGGAGATTGTAGGAAAGCGTCAGATAGGATCCGAAGGCCCCCAATGCGATACCCGCTAAGGCCAAGGCGCGCGGGTTGACTCGCCGACTCATAAGCTTGCCCGCAAGCCACATGGAGACCATAGCGCCCAAGCCTTGGGGCGCCATGGCAAGGCCCGCCGTCTGGGCCTCATAGGCCATGTGTTCTTGCAGGAAAAACGGCAGGATGACCATGACGCCGTAGAGGGCGAGCCCAAAGAGCCCAATGCCGGCGCTGCCGAGGGCGAGGGGGCCATTTTTCAGGAGCCGCAGGTTGACAATGGGTTGCTCCACGGCGAGCGAGCGCCACACAAAAAGGGCAAGACTGGCCGCGGCTACAACGCTAAGCGTCCTGATGGACTGCGAACTGAACCAGTCATCCTGATCGCCCAGACTCAAGACGACCTGTGTGCACCCTAGACCTACGGCCATGGCGACGAAACCCTGCCAATCGATCGGGCGCGGCCGGCTGCTGCGGCCGGCTTCCGGAACATTGCGGATAAGCAGCGCCAGGGCCATGAGCCCTATGGGAACGTTGACGTAGAAGCACCAGCGCCAGCTCAGGTCATCCGTGAGATAGCCACCTAGGATAGGGCCGAGTACAGGGCCCAACATGATACCCATGCCCAGTGTCGCCATGGCGATGCCGCGGCGTTCGGGCGGATAGCTTGAAACCAGAATAGATTGGCCAACCGGGACCATGGAGGCGCCTAACAGACCCTGCAGGAACCGCCATATGACCATTTCCGTGATGGTGTGTGACTGGCCCGCCATGGCCGACGTAAAGACGAAGCCCGCCACGCTCGAGAGCATCAGGCGCCGTTGACCGAAGCGTTCGACCAGCAACCCCGTCATGGGGGTTACGACGACCATCGCCAGCATGTAGCTCGTCAATATCCAGCTTACTTGATCGACGTTTGCGCGCAGCCCCCCTTGCATGTGCGGGAGCGCTACATTGACGATGGTCGTGTCGAGCACATTCATAATGATGCTCGCCATGACAGCGAATGTAATGGCGACCATATTGACGGGCATCGAATCTTGCGGGTTGGCGGATGCCATGCGCGCACCTTAGGGTTTTTATGGTCACATTCTCTCGTCGGCACGTTAATGCCCCGGGTTTCTTCATTCTAAGACACTGGCGCAAAAGGCGAAAGCGAGACGAACCGTACTGATGGATGGCGCGAGCTGCGGGAACCGTGTACCGCGAACGGATTGAAGTTTTCATGATTTCCACAAACCTGGTCAAGGCCGGGAAGGGGTGCCGTGTCATCAGAAACGGATGCATCGAGCAGAGCCTTCGGACGACGATTCGGGAGCGGCTGGCGCGGGCGCTGCGGATGTTTTCGGCCGATAAGTTCCGATACGGGTACGGGAGTCTCCAGGGCGCTTGGTGTGGGTGTACGGTGCGAAGGGGCGGGTGGGACCCGGACGTCGCGCGGTGGATCCGTGATCGACACGCAAGACTATGGAAATTGCGTAGCTTCCGTAACGCGCTCACGATCCTCGCTGGCGGCTATCGGGGATGACCCGACCAGACCGTTGAGGAAGTCATTCCGCGCCCGCACCGGTCGCAGCCCCCGTGGTCCTGTGGCTCGTGTGGGCCACGCTGGGCTTCTGGAGATCCGTATTCCGGCTGAGCGACGGGACGCGCGGCCTCGGTTCGGTCTTATCGACTCAACGGCAGACCGGCCCCAGGGGTGGGGCCGGGTGCCATTACGTGGGCGCCGCCATGACCGCTGTTCTGTTACTAAAGGTCTACGGTAGGGTTCGCCTGGGCCGCCAGCGGGCGTCGCGGCAGGGGGCGCGTCTCCGGTTTACGAGGGGTCATCGGCCACTGCACGCGAATCCCGGTGGAGGGCATGGCGAGCAGGGGGCCGCTTAGCGTGAGCCAGGGCCCGGGCGCGCCTGTGATCATTTGACGCATGGCAAGCGCCATCAGGCGTTGCTGCTGGGCCATCATCTGGAACTGTGCCGCAGCCCATGCCGGCAGGCGTGCCGTCTGGTTGCCGGCACTAGACCATGTAACGATGGTGACGCCCTGGGGTCCACCGAAACGCAAGGTTTCTGTGCGCACTAGGCCGCCGCCGGCCATACGGTAGATCCGCACCTGCTGATAGGCGGCCGCTGTGGGCGCCGAGGCCTTTGGCGGGCTCGGGAACAGGGCAAGTATGGTTCCAACGGCCGCAGCCACGCCCAGGGTCGATAGGGCGGTGCGATATTTTCCTTTCATAAGTAACTTCCCTCCTCTTGCGCTCAAGACTTGAGATTCCCTTTCTTGGGGTCGGTTCCCTAGGATTCAAGGCAGGGCGGCGACCGTCCGTCGGGTGTGGACCCGCGCGCCGGTCCAGGCCAGGGTTTTGGAGAGCGCGCTCAGGGCCACCTATAGGCGCTTACGCCATCCGCGCGGGGTGCCCTGCCATCATGGTGACGCGGGTCATGACCCCTTGTCCACCCCCCGGCCGGTTTCTGACGGGGTTTCCGCGCGGGGCGCGCCGGTTAGTATGGCCGTGGCAGGGCGATGTGTTCAGTGCGGCGCGAGACCGTCGAAACGGGGGGCGTGATGGCGCGTGAAGGTGGGAGGCTTGGGCGTCATCTGGCCGCCGTCCGGCGATGGTGGCGGCGGATCGCGTCGTATCGGGGGGCAGGGATTGCGCGCCCTCGAGGCCTTGCCCGGCTGGCCGTTTTGCCTATGCCGCCGAGGGGGTTTCGTGTGGTCTGCCGGTGGACCGCGGCCCCGGGTCCCCGCACGGCCATGGCGGCGACGGCGGCGCATATTCGGGTGCTGGTCGGGCCCCATAATCTGACCGCTAATCTATGCATCTGGTCGGAAACGGTCCGTCCGGAGATCGCGGCCTCCGCCTATCCGCTCGCCGCGTGGTTCGTGGAGGCATGGTGGCGGCTCCACTACGAGCCTTTGCCTGCCCCTTATGTTGCCGTAGGCCGTGATTGGCGCGTCGCGCATGAGTTGGCGGCGACCTTTCGGGGGTTTTCATGGCCGAAGGTCTTGTGGTGTTCGGACGGGGCCCTCATGCAGGTATGGGCCGTTGCGACTCCCCCCAGCCGGCGCCAGGCGGTGCGTTACCTGAGTGACACGGGTGGCCCTGTCGCTTTGGACCTCGCCGATTTTACCGCGGGCTTAGATGCTTTTATGGCGGTTGTAGCGAGACGGCTGAACGTCTGCGGCCGCGATCGCGATGCGCTCCTTGCGCGCTGGGCCGCAGTCCAGGCGGACCGCGCCGACCGCGAGGCCTGTTGCTATCGGCGCCTGGAAGCGCAGCTTGGCTACGGTACCGGGCAATGCGCGCCCGGGCTCATGGCGCTTGTCCGGGGGCTCGTGGCCCCCATGGGTCCCGCTGCGGGGGAGCTGGTTCCTGCGTATGGCAAGGCGGCGGGGCTTGCCATAGGCGATCTTGAGACCGCGGTGGATCGTGCCGGCGAGGGCGGCGCTCCGCAAGACCCGTGTCGGGGGGTACGCGAGGCGGTGCCGCGCAAGGGATGGGGCGAGCAAGGGGTCTTGTGGGCGCGCGGGCTACGCCGGGCCATCGGCGAGGCCGCCCGTCCGCTTGACGACGCCCGTCTCTGTAGCCTGCTTGGGATTACGTTGCCCCAGGCCCTCCGTCTGGCCAAGCCCAACCCCCGAGCCTTTCTCGGGATACCGGCCCCGGGCGGGACGTACCGGCTACTTTTTCGGGCCGGCGATCGGCTGGCGCTGCGCTGGGAGTGGGCCCGTCTCTATGGGGATTTTCTCTTACCGGAACGCGTGCGCGGGGGCTGGCTCGTTGGCACCGATCTCCCTACCTGGCGCCAAAAATTCCAGACTGCCTTTGCCGGCGAATTGCTCTGTCCCGCCCAGGCCTTGACGGCCTTTCTAGGAGGCTCGTTGGACGCCGCTTCCCTCGCGGACGCGGCGCGCCACTTCGGGGTTTGTGGAGAGGTGGTACGCGCAGCCCTCGATCGCGCTGGGCTTATATCTCCGACTCGGCATGGCCGAGCGACCGGTTTCCCGTATGGCGCCCAGTCCGGGCCAGCTCGTCCTCGCGCTCGCCGTTCAGTCTAAGACGCGAGTTTCAGGCCTACCTTCATCCAGCCGTCGCTGCGTTTATCGAAGGCCTTGTAGGCCTCCAGGGCGTTTACGATGCCACGCTCCTGCGTAAGGACGGCCGATGGATCGATGGCCCCGGTCCGGACGAGCCGGATCAGCTCGGGCAGGTAGGCGCGGTGATTGCAATTGCCCATCATGATGCGCAGGTTCTTGTTCATGGCAAGCCCTATAGGAAAGAAGCGGTCACGGGGCGGGTAGACGCCGATAATGGCGACGCGGCCCCCTTTGGCAACGCCTTCTATGGCCCAGTGCAGGGCCTGCGAGGGGCCATTGCCGGGGTGCCAATTGCCGTCCCGGGGGTGCGTCTCCGGGGCGATCTCGCGCAACTCCTGGGCTGCCAGTGCAGCCTGGGCCCGCCCGTTTTCGTAGGCCCGGCCGTGGCTTGGCATCTCGGCATCGACGCCCACGGCGTCGATTGCGCAATCGGGCCCTACGCCCCCGGTCAGATCGCGCAGGGTAGCGACGACCTCTTCGGCGTCGAAGTTTATAATCTCGGCCCCTTGACGCTTGGCCATATCGAGGCGGGATGGCACCTTGTCGATGGCAAAGATACGGCCGGCATTGAGTAGCTTGGCGCTGGCAATGGCGAACTGGCCGACCGGGCCGCAGCCGAACACCGCCACGGTGTCACCGCCTTGTATGCCCGCGAGCTTGGCGCCGAAATACCCGGTCGGGAAGATATCCGATAATAGGATCGCTTGGTTGTCGCTTATGTTATCGGGAAGAATGACGGGGCCGGATTGGGCGTAGGGAATCCGCGCCCATTCCGCCTGCAGTCCCTGAAACGGCCCCGACATCTTTGGACCCCCGAAAAACACGGTCCCCGCGAGTGGCCCATGGGGATTGGCGTTATCACATTGCGCGTAATATCCGCGGCGACAATAAGAACAGTAACCGCAGCCTATGGTGGAGGGGATCACGACGCGTTCGCCGCGACTCAAATTACGGACGTGCGCACCCACTTCCTCCACTATGCCTACGCCCTCGTGACCTAGAATGGTCCCGGGCACCATGTCGCTCAGGGTCCCGCGCACCATATGCAAATCGGTGCCGCATATGGCGCTGCTCGTGAGTTTCACGATGGCGTCGTCGGGCGCTTCAAGGCGTGGCTCGGGCACGGTATCGAGACGAATATCACCCACTTCGTGGAAGACTACGGCTTTCATGGCGCACCTCGGTGGCCTGATTCTGAGGCCCTCCATGCTAGGACGATGCGCGCGCCGGTCCTACCGGAAGTTTGGCGGAGAAGCGCGACTAAGCGGGCGCGGGTGCCGTAATTGAAGCCCGCCTGGCGCACGCCGCGGCCTTTCATACCCCCAAAGAGGTAGCTCACACCCCGGCATTCCCCCCCTTCAGAGGCATAGGCGCGCTCAGCACCTGTCCTTACCCTTTAGCGAAAGACAAGCCGGTATAAGGAGTGGCGATGACGGACGTAACTCGAAAAATGCCTGATACGCCTATTCTCGATCAATTGGAGCGCGGGCCCTGGCCGAGCTTCGTATCAGGCCTCAAACGGTTGGCCCGAGACGATTCTAAGCCCTATGCAGCGGTCATGAAGGACCTGCTGGGTCAGTTGGAGTTGTCTTATAAGACAAAAAAAGGCTACTGGAAGGGAGGCACGATCGGTGTGGTAGGTTACGGGGGCGGCGTAATACCGCGCTTCTCGGAGGTTGCGGACAAATATCCGGCATCGGCCGAGTTCCACACCCTGCGCATCATGCCTGCGCCTGGCATGCATTACACGACTGATGTCCTGCGCAAGATGTGCGATGTGTGGGAAGAATTCGGGTCGGGTTTGATCGCGCTTCATGGCCAAAGCGGTGACATCATGTTCCAGGGGTGCACATCCAAAAACGTGCAACCGGCCTTCGATGCCTTAAATGAGATGGGATTCGATTTGGGGGGCGCTGGACCGGCCCTGCGCACCTCCATGTCATGCGTCGGTCATGCCCGCTGCGAGCATTCGTGTTACGACGAACCGCGTGCTCACCGGACGGTCATAAACGAATTCCTAGACGAAATGCACAGACCGGCCATGCCCTACAAGTTCAAATTCAAATTCTCCGGGTGTCCCAACGACTGCACTAATTCCATTCAGCGCGCGGACTTCGCGGTTATCGGCATGTGGCGCGATGACATAAAGATCGATCAGAAGGAGGTCCGGGCCTTCGTCGGCGAACGCGGTCGCGCCTACGTGATCGATAACGTCGTGACCCGCTGCCCGACCCGGAGCCTGCGGCTCAACGACGACGATACCCTGACCGTCGATAACCGCAATTGCGTGCGTTGTATGCACTGCATAAATGTCATGACCAAGGCGCTATCCCCCGGCGATGATCGTGGTGTGACCATCCTTTTAGGCGGAAAGCGCACTCTCAAAGTCGGTGACCTTATGGGGACTGTGATCGTACCGTTTCTGCCGCTTAAAACCGATGAGGACTACGCGCAACTCGTCGATATCGGGCGGCGGGTCATGGAGTTCTTTGCCGATAACGCCCTGGAGCATGAGCGGACTGGCGAGATGATCGAGCGGATCGGCTTTGGCAATTTCATGGAGCAAGTCGGGCTTGATCTCGATCCCAACATGGTGGCCCATCCGCGCACCAATCCCTATGTCCGCATGGATGAGTGGGAGGCGGCGGCCGCCGCCTACCGGGCGCGGCACGGGACGTCGGGCGGCAGCCGGCCGGAGGAGATCCCATGAGTGCGCGCCGAGCCGTCGAATCGGGTGTACCGCCCCTGGAGCCCTATCTCCATCCCCTTCTGAAAAAGAACTATGGGGCTTGGAAATGGCATGACCGCCCGCGCCCTGGGGTCTTGCATCACGTGGGAGTGAGCGGGGATGAGGTCTGGACGGTGCGCGCCGGGACCCAACGCCAACTGGATGTCCACACCATACGTACCCTCTGTGATCTCGGCGATCGCTATGCCGATGGATATCTGCGGTTTACCGCGCGCAGCAACGTGGAATTCATGGTGGCCCGGGAGGCGCAGGTGGCGCCCCTCATAAAGGCCTTGAACGATCATGGCTTTCCGGTGGGCGGAACCGGAAACTCGATTTCCATGATCTCCCACACCCAGGGGTGGCTGCACTGCGATATCCCGGCAACCGATGCCTCCGGGGTTGTTAAGGCCCTCATGGATGAGCTACATGAGGAGTTCGTGAACGAGCGTATGCCGAACAAGCTGCGGATATCGACGTCGTGCTGCGAGATCAATTGCGGTGGACAGGCCGACATTGCGGTCAATATCCAGCATACCAAGCCCCCGCGCATCAATCACGATCTGGTCGGCAATGTCTGCGAGCGCCCGACCGTCGTTGCCCGCTGCCCGGTGGCCGCGATTCGGCCAGCGCTCGTAAACGGCAAGCCGTCGCTTGAGATCGACGAACGCAAGTGCATGTGCTGCGGGGCCTGCTATCCGCCTTGCCCGCCGATGCTCATCAATGATCCCGAAAACTCAAAGATTGCCATATGGGTCGGCGGTAAGCATGCGAACGCACGCAGCAAGCCCGCTTTCCACAAGCTCGTGGTGGCGAATCTCCCGAACAACCCGCCCCGGTGGCCGGAGGTCGCAGCTGTAGTCAAAGGCATCATACGCAGCTACCAATCGGATGCGCACGATTGGGAGCGTCTGGGCGAATGGATAGACAGGATCGGTTGGCCGCGCTTCTTCGAGCTGACAGGACTTGCCTTTACGAAGTTCCACATCGACAACTGGCGTGGGGGACGAGGCAGCCTGAACGCCTCTGCGCACATTCGCTTCGGGGCATGACATGAACATAGGCATCCTTGTGAATGAGGGACCCTATACGCACCAGGCCGCGGATTCGGCCTACCAGTTCGCGAGCGCAGCCCTGCGCGAGGGACACACGATCCATCGGGTGTTCTTTTATCACGACGGTGTTTATAACGGTTCGTCCCTGACCGAACCCCCGCGCGATGACCGGCAGATCGTCGAGCGCTGGTCGACGCTGGCCCGCGAACATCACATCGACCTCGTGGTATGTGTGGCGGCGGCTTTGCGACGGGGCATTCGCGAGCAGAATCTGGCGCCGGGGTTCCGTATCTCGGGGCTTGGGCAACTGGTGGAGTCCGGTATCCAGGCGGACCGGCTCGTGGTCTTTGGGGATTGAGGGGGAGCGATGACAATGGCAGGCGAGGAGAAAGCGGGGACGGTAAAGCGTTTCCTGTTTGTTAACCGCAAGGCCCCCTACGGAACGATCTATGCCCTCGAGGCCTTGGAGGTTGTGCTGATTGCAGCGGCCTTCGACCAGGATGTGAGCCTGGCCTTCCTGGACGATGGGGTCTATCAGCTGCTGGCTGGCAACGATCCGGCGCCGATCGGGATGAAGAACTTTTCACCCACCTATAGAGCGCTCGAGGATTACGATATTACGAAGCTCTATGTCGACCGCGAATCGCTGGCATTGCGAGGCCTCGATACGGCTGCATTCATAGTCCCGGTGTCGGTTGTCGACCGCGGTCAAATGGCGGCCATCATGGCGGCCCAAGACGTCGTCTTGTCCTTTTAGCGAACCGGGAGCTGGGTATGTTGCATACCGTGAACAAGTCGCCATTCGCAAGCGCCACCCTAAGCGCGTGTATCGAGCATATCACCCCGGGGGCGGCGTTACTTTTGATCGAGGACGGGGTGACGGGCGCGGTGGCAGGCACCCCCGCGGCCGATCTATTGGCAGCCATCCTCGGCCGTTGCCCAGTCTACGTTTTGCAACCGGACCTCGCGGCGCGGGGCTTGCGGGAGGCCCGCCTCCTGCCGGGCGTAGAGCTTGTTGACTATGCCGGATTTGTAAGGCTTGTGGTCGCACACGAAGCGGTCCAGGCATGGCTTTAAACGGAACCACCAGGTGAGGGATTAAACATGGCATACGAGGTCGACGGTAAGACAATAACGGCCGACGAAGAGGGGTACATCGTCAATCTCGCGGACTGGAGCGAGCCACTGGCAACGATCATTGCCAAGGCCGAGGGGCTGGAGATGACCTCCAATCATTGGGAGGTGGTCAATTTCCTGCGCGAATACTACAACGAATTTCAGATCGCGCCGGCGATCCGGGTATTGACCAAGGCGATTGGCAAAAAACTCGGTCCCGACAAAGGGAACAACAAGTACCTTTACGATCTATTTCCCTATGGGCCCGCCAAACAGGCTTGCAAGATCGCGGGGCTACCAAAGCCTACGGGCTGCATATAGGAAACCGGGTAACGGGATCCGTCAGTGCCGCACGAGCGCCAAGGGGGAGGTTTGCCATGACAGTAGAAACAGTCATATACGCAGGGCTCTTGTATGTGGCCTTCGTCGTGCTGGTGGGAGGGCTTGTCTATCGCGTCACGCTCTATGCCCTCACGCCGGCCCCGCTACGAATCCCGACCATGCCGGCGCCCCGCACGCGTCGGGGCATTGCGGCGCGTATGGCCCGCGAGATCATGCTCTTTGCGAGCCTCTTTCGAGGCGATAAATGGGCCTGGATCTGGAGCTATCTCTTTCATATGAGCTTGCTGCTCGTCTTGTTGCAGCATCTTCGCTACGTCCTCGTTCCGGTGCCCGCCTGGGTACGCATAATCTCTCCATGGGGCAGCGATGCCGCGTTCGTGCTCGTGGTAGCGCTGGCCGGTCTACTCGGTCGCCGCCTCCTGATCGCTCGCGTGCGCTTCATTACGGCGCCATCCGATTACCTGATGCTCGTCTTGCTGCTCGTGATTGCGGTGACCGGCACTTTGATGCGGTTTGTCGATCGCGTCAATATCGTGGGCTTCAAGGCCTTCATTCTCGGCGTCATGGCCCTTAAGCTGCACGCCTTACCGTTTGCTCCGCTCATCATGGTCCACGTCGCCTTGGTGGCAGCGCTCATGTTGATATTCCCGTTTAGCAAGCTTTTGCATGCGCCCGGAATACTGTTTAGCCCCACGCGCAATCAGGTCGACAACAGTCGGCTCGAAGCGCAGGGTGTCGGAGAGCCGCGGGAGGTCGCAGCCCCCGTAGCGGCACCGCAAGTGTCCCCGAGGCAGCTATGAGCGAGGCGATCGCCCCGCCGGTTGGCGACTATGTCCCCGTCCCGCGGTTGCGCGAAGGCGCGATGCGTGACGTGAAATCCTTCAAGGCCTCCGCGAATCATCAGTCGGCGCTTGGTTTTCCAGAAACCTTGGTCAACGATTGGCGCGAACGGGCGGTGCAGCGCCTAGGGGAGCTCGTGGAGGGTTCGCGCGCCTTGCGGGTTTATTTGGATAGCTGCGTCAAGTGCGGCGCATGCACGGACAAATGCCATTACTTTTTGGGAACCGGCGATCCGCGCAACATGCCGGTCGCGCGTCAGGATCTGCTGCGCCGTGTCTACCGCCGCTATTTTACCTGGGCCGGCCGTTGGCTCCCCTGGCTTGTCGGGGCCACCGATCTCACCGAGGACGTGCTCGACGCGTGGTACACGTACTACCATCAATGTTCGCAATGCCGCCGGTGCTCGGTCTTCTGTCCTCTGGGTATCGATACGGCCGAGATCTCGATGGCGGCGCGCGAGATACTCGATTGTGTAGGGGTTGGCCAAAAGTACTGCAACGAGATTATCGGCAAGGTCCATAAGATCGGCAATAACCTGGGACTCCCTGAGCCTGCGCTACGCAACACGCTCGATGGCCTAGAAGAAGATGTGCGCGACCAGACGGGGGTCGACGTACGCTTCCCGTTGGATGTCGTCGGCGCCGAGGTATTGCTTATAACCCCGTCCGCCGATTTCTTTGCCGAACCTCACATCGATGGCCTGATCGGCTATGCCAAGGTCTTTCATCAGGCCGGCATCAGCTGGACCTTGAGTTCCGAGGCCTCGGAGGCCGCCAATTTCGCGATGTTCATCGGCAGCTATGCGCAGATGGTCAAGGTCGCGCAGCGGGTGCGGGCCGCAGCGCTCGCCTTGGGCGTGAAGCGAATAGTCGTAGGCGAATGCGGACACGCTTGGCGGGTGGCCTATGCCTTCTGGGGCACCCTCATAGGCCCGCTCGATTTTTTGGATCCCCGATACCCGCGCCCGCAGCATATCTGCGAGGTCACCGAAGGTTTGATCGCCCGAGGAGCCTTGAAGTTAGACCCGAGCGCGAACGACGACAAGATCGTGACCTTCCATGATTCGTGCAACGTGGCGCGTGCGACGCGTATGGGTGATCGGCCCGGCGGGCAATTGGCCATACCGCGCGCAGTTATCCGTTCGGTATGTGCGCATTTCGTGGATATGGATCCCGCCACGATCGGGGACCGGACATTTTGTTGCGGCGGCGGCGGCGGTCTGTTGACCGATGATCTTCTGGCCTTGCGCGTGCAGGGGGCCCTGCCCCGTATGCAGGCCTTGACCGCCGCGGTAGCCGAGCATCAGGTAACGCACATGGCGGCCATTTGCGCGATCTGCAAGAGCCAGTTCAGCAAGGTCCTGCCCTATTATGGATTGCCCCGCGATATGGTGGTGAGCGTCCACCAATTGGTCGGTGATGCCATCGTGTTGGGTGCCAAAGAGTAGCTGTCTCAGACGAGGGGTGAGTATGGCGAAGAACACAGACGGCGCAGGTGTGGCAAGAACCGTTCGCCGCTTCCGGGACGGTGACTGCAAGCCTGTTGCGTGGCAAAGCGAGATATTCAAGGCCGGCGCCTCCTACAAGTGTCCGGTTTACGTGCAGCGCACGCCGACCTGCCAGAATGCGTGCCCGGCCGGTGAGGATATCCGCGGATGGCTGGACGCGGTACGCGGACTCGAAGTGGCGCCGGCGCAGGGTAGTTGGGAGGAGCGGGCCTTCCGCCGCCTCACCCGAGCGAACCCGTTCCCGGGCATCATGGGGTACGTCTGCCCGGCCCCCTGCGAGGAGGCCTGCAATCGCCGTCAGGTCGACGATCATGTCGGTATCAACGCTGTCGAACAGTTTTTGGGGGAGGCGGCCCTAGCGGCCGGCCTACGTTTCGCAAAACCGGCCCGGGAGAGCGGTAAGCGGGTCGCCATCGTAGGCGGCGGCCCCGGCGGGCTTGCCTGCGCCTATCATCTGCGGCAGAAGGGGCACGCCTGCACCCTATTCGAGGCGCGTGACGAGCTTGGCGGCATGTTGCGCTATGGCTTGCCCAACTACCGTACGCCGCCCGCAGTGGTCGCAGGGGAGATCGAACGTATTCTCGATCTCGGGGTGGAGGTCAAGACCGGCGTACGCGTCGGGCGAGATATTACTTACGAAGACCTTGACCGGGATTTCGATGCCGTGTTTTGGGCTATCGGTACCCAGCGAGGCCGGATACCGGAGATCCCGGGAAGCGGTGCCTCCAATTGCATAGGCGGGATCGAGTTTCTGCGCGAGTTCAATGAAGGGCGCCTGCCTTCCGTACCTCAGCGTATCGTGGTCGTGGGCGGAGGAGACACGTCGATCGACGTGACCACAGTCGCGCGCAAAGTAGGCGGTTTTGCGGGACTCAAGGCCGATGGGACGCCGCTTACCTATACGACGGACATGGTGACCCAGGCGGCGATCCGCAGCGGGCAGAAGGTAACACTCACCTCTGTGCTGCCGGTCGCGCGCCTCAAGGCCTCGGCGCGCGAGGTGGAAGACGCGCGTTCGCTCGATGTCTCTATCCTAGGCGAGATCATGCCGCTTGCGGTGATCGTGGATGAGCACCAGCGGGCGGTTGCCGTACGTTTTGCCCCCTGCACCCATGGACCCGATGGCCAGCGCATCCGCGGAGCCGGCGACGATATCGAGATACCGGCCGATCTCGTGGTCTTTGCGATCGGTCAGGTGGCCGACATGACGGGGCTTGAGATGCTCGACAACGGCCGCCACGCCATAGCGCCGGGGCCGGGCCTCCAGGTACTCGGACATCCCGGGCATTTCGTGGGCGGCGATGTGATAAGCCCGCACCTGCTGGCCACTGCGATCGGACACGCCGCCGTGGCCGCCGAAGGCATAGATGCCTTCTTGAAGGGTCAAGCCGTGCCCCGTCGGCCGCATGTCGACAAACGCCATTTCGAGATCCGTGAAGGCCTGAAGGTCGTGCCGAAGACGGCGGCGGGCTACGAGGTTGTGCACAACTTTGAAAATCGTGCCCACCGTGAGGTGATCGAGGCCAAAGACTTGTTTCTCGCACATTTCAACACGACCCCGCGCATCGCGCGCACCGAGCGCAGACTTGCCGATCTCTTTGTCGAGGGAGGTCTACGCATCGTGCCCTTGACCGCGGAGCAGGCGGTCGCGGAGGCGAGGCGCTGCATGAGTTGTGGGCTGTGTCTCGAGTGCGACAATTGCATCGTATTTTGTCCGCAGGGCGCCGTGCACAAGGTACCGCGTGATCAAAAGGCGCTCGGCTACTACGTGACCACGGACTATACGCGGTGTATCGGCTGTCACATCTGCGCTGATGTCTGCCCGGCGGGCTATATTCAGATGGGTTTGGGGGAGTGACATGCATCGCCGCGCGGTCTTTTGGGCTGTACTGGCCGTGCTTTTAAGCCTCGGTGCGGTGTGGGCCAGCCATCGGGGGCCGGTTCCTGTTCCAGTGGTGGCGCAGGCTGCCGGGCATTGCGTCTTGCCGGTAGCCGTCATGCGCCGCGAGCACATGATGCTGCTGCGCCGCGTGCGGGAGGCCGTCGTGCGGCGCGACGTCCATGATGGCCGCTTGCGGCTCACCCGCTGCATCAGTTGTCATGCCCAACGCAATGCCGCGGGTGTTGCGCTTGCGGTTAACGCGCGCGGGCAGTTCTGTGCGAGCTGTCATGCCTATGTCGGGGTGCGGCCGGACTGCTTTGCCTGCCATGCCGCGCGGCCGGAGGGGGTGGGTCCGGGGGGCTTCGGTGGGACCGTGCCGGGTCCGTTACCGGTTGCGGCCGCCGCGGTGATGCCGCACGCGCAGACAGCAGCAGGCCTGAGCGAGGGGGGTCCATGAGCGGGATAGGCTTAGAACCGGATTCAGACCAGCCATCGGAGCCTGCGGATGCCACGCGCCGTAAGTTGCTCGCCTTGGCGGGTACCGCGGTCGCCTTGACGCTTGCCCCTGGCGTCACGGTATGGGCCCGGGATCTCGTGGCCCGGCGGGACCGTGAGGGCGCACCACGCGCCAAAGTCCGCTATGGGCTGCTGATCGATGCGCGGCGCTGCCACACGGATTGTTCGGCCTGCGTGCGGGCATGCGAGCAGTATAACGGTTTGCGCCGGCGCCCCGGCCCCGATAACGCTCAGTGGATTCGCAAGGTTACCGTCACCGATCCGCAGACGGGGGTGACGCGCAGTTTCCCGGTCATGTGCCAGCATTGCGAGCACGGGGCGTGCGTGGACGTGTGCCCCACGGGCGCCTCGTTCCGCCGTCCTGACGGCATCGTACTGGTCGACAAACACCGGTGTATAGGGTGCCGCTATTGTCTCATGGCGTGTCCCTACAAGGCCCGCTCGTTCGTGGCCCGCAACGTGCGGGATCAGAAGCCATGGGCGCCGCGCGGTAAGGGGACGGCCGAGGGTTGTACGCTGTGTGTGGAGCGCGTGGTGGCCGGTAAGCTTCCGGCCTGCGTTGCGGCCTGCCAGCGGGCCGGACACGGGGCCATGGTCTTTGGGAACCTGCATGATCCGCAGGGTGCCTTGGCAAAGCGCCTGGCCGCCGTGACGACGGAAACCATTCGGGCCGACCTCGGCATGGGTCCGTCCGTTCATTACCGGGGGATTTGAGGCCGGACGCCGGCCGGCGCAACGGAGGAGAGATGGCCAAAGCGACCTATCGGGAGATTGCCGGATGTGGGATCACCTATCGGATCCTGCTCGTGGCGTGCGCGATCCTGATCCTGGCGGGGCTCGGGGCGGCACTCTATATGCGCGCACAGGGGCATCACGTAAGTGGCATGAACAACCAGATCGTCTGGGGTATGCCGCACGTTGTGGCGGTCTTTTTGATCGTGGCGGCCTCCGGGGCCTTGAACGTGGCGTCCATAGCCTCAGTCTTTGGGCGCGCCCTCTATAAGCCGCTTGCGCGGCTGTCGGGGTTGCTCGCGCTGGCCCTGCTCGTGGGCGGTCTCTGGGATCTGGTGCTCGACCTCGGCCGGCCTGGGCATCTGCTGGCAGCCGTGCTGTACCCCAATTTCCGGTCGATATTTGCCTGGAACATCTATCTTTATACGGGTTTTCTCGTGATTGTCGGTTTCTATCTGTGGTTCATGATGGAACGCCGCTTGAACCGGTACACCCCGCCCGCAGGGTTCGTGGCGTTCCTATGGCGGCTGGTACTGACGACGGGGACAGGGTCGATCTTCGGTTTCCTCGCCGCCCGTAGCGCCTACGATTCGGCGGTACTCGCACCCCTTTTCATCGTCATGTCCTTCGCCCTGGGGCTTGCGGTCTTCACATTGGTCTTGATCGGGGCCTTTCGCGGCACGGCACGGCCGCTTGGCGCGCATATCCTCGGGCGCCTACAGACCTTGCTTGTGATCTTCGTCGCGAGCGTTTTGTACTTCGTGGCCGTCTATCACCTGACCAACCTCTATCGGGCCGGGGATCGTGGCATCGAGTCGTTTGTGCTCGTGCGGGGTGGGATATTCACCGGGCTCTTTTGGGGGGTACAGGTCGTTGTCGGTGGCGTCGTGCCTCTCGTCTTATTGCTCGGACGCCGCGCGCATACGAGCGCGCACAAGGTGGCACGCACCTTGACGATGGCCGCGGCCGCCGTGGTGGCAGGCGGGCTCGCGCAGCTTTACGTGCTTATCATTGGCGGTCAGAGCTACCCCCTGCAGATGTTTCCGGGGATGATAGTGACCAGCCGTTTCTATGATGGTGTCGTCCATCATTATGACCCACGCTGGCCGGAGACCGTCCTCGCCTTGAGCGGACCGGCGGTCGCCGCGCTTATCGTTCTGATCGCGGTGCGGCTCCTTCCGTTTTTGCCCACCAGTTTGGCCGATGAGGTGACGCGTAGTCCCGGTGAGGGCGCGTCGAGTCCCCCGGCGTCCACGGTGGCCCCGGCATGACCGGTGCCCTCTATGTCTCGGCCGCCCATAAGTCCTCGGGCAAGACCACGCTTGCCATCGGGCTGTGCGCGGCCCTGGGTGCGCGGGGCCGTATCGTCCAACCCTACAAAAAGGGCCCGGATTACATAGACCCCTTGTGGCTCACGGCCGCCTGCGCGCGGCCCTGCCATAACCTCGACTACCATACGATGGGCCGCGACGAGATCACCGATCTTTATCAACGCGCCGCGCACGGCGCCGACCTGTCGCTCATAGAGGGCAATAAGGGTCTTTTCGATGGTGTGGCGGTTGATGGGAGTAACAGCAACGCAGCCCTGGCACGGCAGCTTGCGACCCCGATCGTTTTGGTCCTCGACGCGCGCGGTTCGAGCCGGGGTGTGGCGCCGCTTGTGATCGGTTACCAGCATTTCGATCCGGGCCTGTGGATTGCAGGCGTCATACTCAATCGTGTCGGCGGGGCGCGCCATGAGGCGAAGTTGCGCGCAGTACTGGAGCGTTATACCGATGTGCCGGTCTGGGGGGCCCTCGAAGATTCGCCTGAGCTCACTATCACGGAGCGCCACCTGGGTCTTGTGCCAAGTGGCGAATGGGAAGAGGCGCAGGGGCTTATAGAACGCGTCGGCCGCGCGGTGGCAAACGGGGTCGATATCGACGCCCTATTGGCCTTGTCGCAGCCCACGATCCGGCCCGCACCGACTACCATTCCTGCCGCCCGCCCTCCGGATATCCGCATCGGGGTCGCGCGCGATCGAGCCTTTAGTTTTTACTATCCAGGCGACCTCGAGGCCCTCGAGCGATCAGGGGCGCGGCTTGTGTTCATCGATACCTTGCACGATACGCGCCTGCCTGAGGTCGACGGTCTCATCATAGGGGGTGGCTTTCCCGAGACCCAGGCGGCGGCACTGAGCGCCAACGTCGCCCTCCGCGCGGCGATAAAGGATGCGATCGAAGCAGGGCTGCCGGTCTACGCGGAGTGCGGTGGTCTCATGTACCTCACACGGCGCCTGACCTGGCAGGGTCATAGCTTTCCCATGGTCGGCATTATTGCCGCTGATACTGTGATGGAGGCGCGGCCCGTGGGCCACGGCTATGCGCGGCTCCGTACCCAAGCCTCCCATCCCTGGGTTGGTGCGGGATGGGAGGCCGCTGACTTACCGGCCCATGAGTTTCATTATTCTCGACTGGTCGACATCGATCCGAACACGGTATATGCCTACGAGGTCGCGCGGGGCACTGGTATTGCCGGGCACCGAGACGGTATCGTGCGGCACAATATGCTCGCAAGTTACGCCCATCTACGGGATGTGGCGGCCTGCCGCTGGACGGGCGCGTTTATGGCTTTCATCCGGCGACGGCGTGTCTTATGGGGCCAGACGGTAGGCGATAACGGCATGAGCGACGTAGGTTTGCGAGGCCCTGTCATGACCTCATGATCGGGATCCGTAAGCGCACGAGGGGACCCCATGGGATGGACGGGATCGGCGCAGACGATGGTCTCCCGGCGGATGCCGCCCGGCGATCCTAGGCGCGGATTCGAACGCAATGGCAGGCGGGCGTATACTGAGTGCCCTCACCTTAAGGGCCGGCGCCGGCGCGAGGTTGACATGGTTAAGCCCTTGTTGTCATGGATCGCAAGTCGCCCGAGATTCGCGGGACGCTTGCGGGCGCGACCCGCCCGCGGCTGGCATCCACGCCGGCCCTTATGGCTTATCTGGGGCGCCCCGTCCGTGCTGACGGGTCTGCTGGCGGCGGCGCTTTTGGCCGCCGTGCCCGAGACGAGCCCCTATCTGGATATCACGCCAGGCCTCTCGCGGGCCGCCCTTGTGGCGGCACTCGCGATGGTGGTTCTTTTGTGGATCGCGACGATCCAGACCCTCTGGTTGCCGCTCGTGCATCTGCGGCAGTGGGCGATGCGTGTGCGGAGCGGGAATCTGGCGGCGCGCGTACCCGCTGAACAGGCGGTGGGAGAATTCGCGGAGCTGGCAGCCGATATGAACGCCTTGGCGGAGCGTTTGCATGAGCTGACCCAGGGCTGTGCAGGCCGGCCGGCCTCGCCTACCATCAGCCGCTGGCTTGGCATCATGAATGCGATTACGGCGGGGATCGCCCATGCGCAGGAACTAGACGAGCTGCTGCCGCGCTTCCTTTTTACGCTCCATGACGCAGGTGAGGTGCGCGCCGGCATCGTGCGGCTCCTCACGACCGACGGACATCTGCGGCTCGTCGCGAGCGTCGGGCTTCCCGAGGAAATCGTCGCGCGGGAACGGCGCGTCGCGCTCGATTGCTGTCTGTGCGGCCAGGCGGTAGGGCAGCGCAGCCTGCGTGTCGGTTTGGACCTCGAGGCGTGTTGTACCTCGTGGGGCCAGAACCCCTTTCCCGGCGAGGATCTCGTGCTGCTCGCCGTCCCCTTGCGTCACGATGGCCGGATCGTGGGCCTCTATAATCTCTTCATGGAACGTGTGCGGGTCATAGGGCAGCACGACGTCGAGGATCTTCTGCTGGGTTTGGGGCAGCATCTCGGCGCCGCAATCGAAAAGATGCGGCTGCAAGACGAGCGCCGCAAGCTTGCGCTGCTTGAAGAGCGCATGGCGATCGCCCACGAGCTGCACGATTCGCTGGCGCAGACCTTGGCCAGTCTGCGCATACATGCCCAGGTCCTGGGTGAAACCATGGAGCAAGAGACGAACGGGGCGGCGCGCATGGAATTCAGGCGGCTTTCTGCCGGACTCGATGCGGCGCACAAGGAGGTGCGTGGGCTTATCCGCAATTTCCGGGCAGGCGGGGCCGAGGGCGGTCTGGTCGCGGCCTTGAACACGACCATTACGCGTTTCCAGGAGGAGACAGGGATCCCGGTCTATGTCCAGAAGGATTGGCGGGATCCGCTGCCCGTGACTTACGAGACCCATATCCTGCGTGTGATCCAGGAGGCCTTGGCCAATGTGCGCAAGCATGCCCATGCGCAGACGGTCCGAGTTCTCCTGCAGGCGGGCACGGACGGCGAATATCGGGTCCTGATAGAAGACGATGGTGAGGGGGCGGTGGTATGCGCAGACGCAGGCGATCGCGACGAGGGGCATTTTGGGCAGGCCATCATGCGCGAACGGGCCGCGGCCATCGGCGGGGCCTTGCGCGTGGAGCATGAGGCAGGCGAGGGGACCCGGGTGTGGCTCACGTTTCCCGAGCCGCCGGCCCGCCCCGAGGCGAGTGCGGCTGTTGCGAGGGCGGTCATATGAAGGTGGTCTTGGTAGATGACCATGCGTTGTTTCGTGGCGGCCTCGAACATCTGCTCGTGCATCGCGGAATCGAGGTCGTCGCCACGAGCCATGATGGCACGCAAGCCCTAGCGGCCATCCAAGCGACATCCCCCGATATCGTCTTGCTCGACATCCGCATGCCGGGGGTCGGTGGAATCGAAACCCTAAAGAACCTCAGGGCCGCCGGCGTGAGTGCGGCCATCGTCATGCTCACCACCAGCAGTGAGGAGGCGGATCTGGTCGCGTCGCTGCGCCACGGTGCCCGCGGCTATCTATTAAAGGACATGGAGCCCGACGGCCTGGTCGCGGCGCTGGCCCGGATCGCGGCGGGCGAGATGGTGGTAGCGCCGGAGTTCGCCGCAGTGCTGGCGCGGTTTATCCAAAACGGGCCCCAGGCCTTGTCGCCGCCGGATGTTTTCGGGGCGCTTACGCATCGGGAACTGGAGATACTGGGGCACTTGGGAGACGGTCAGAGCAATAAGGTCATCGCGCGGGCGCTCGGCATCTCGGAGGGCACCGTCAAGCTCCATGTGAAGGCCATCTTGCGTAAGCTCAAGCTGAGCTCGCGGGTACAGGCCGCCGTGCGCTCGGTCGAGGAGGGCCTCGGCCGCAAGGGCTAACCCGCCTCGCGCATGGCCTCTGCCGCGCGCGTGCGCGCCGCCCAGCGTTCGTGCAGGCGTACCACCTCACCAATCACGATGAGGGTCGGGGGACGGACCGCCTCGTGGACTACGATATCGGGGAGTGAGGCAAGCGTCCCCGTCAGGATCCGTTGTTGCGGCGTCGTGCCCTGCTCTATCAAGGCGGCCGGCGTGCCGGGTGCTAGGCCGTGCGCGATGAGGGCGCGGCTGATCGTCGGGAGCGCTGCGACCCCCATGTAGAACGCCAGGGTCTGGTGCGGTTGGGCGAGCGCCGCCCAGTTGAGGGCTAGGCCGTCGGTTTGGCAGTGCCCGGTCACGAACACGCAGGATTGCGCGTAATCGCGGTGGGTGAGCGGCAGATGGCCGTAGGCCGCGCAGCCGATGGCGGCGGTGATGCCCGGTACCACCTGAAAGGGAATGCCGGCCTCCACCAGGGCGTCGATCTCCTCGCCGCCGCGCCCAAAGATGAAAGGGTCGCCGCCTTTCAGGCGCACCACGCGCTGGCCGTCGGTGCCGAGCCTCACAAGCAGCCTGTTGATCTCGTCTTGGGGTAGGGCGTGATGGTGCGCACTCTTGCCGACATCAATGCGCTGGGCCTCACGTCGACAGAGGTCGAGGATGGGCGGTGCGACTAGGCGATCATAGACAACGACGTCGGCCTCTTGCATGAGCCGCAGGGCCCTCAGGGTCAAGAGGTCGGGATCACCGGGGCCGGCCCCGACCAAAGACACGAGGCCGTGCGGCGCCTGGTCGGGGCAGGCAAGTTCCTGGGCGAACAATTGGGTGGCGGCCTGGGTCTGCTGGGCGAGCAGGAGTTCGCCCACCGGGCCCTGGATCATGCGTTCCCAGAACCGCCGCCGGTTGCGAGGTGCCGCGATCCGGTGCCGAACCGCAGCGCGATGTTTGGCCATGAAGGTGGCGAGGGTGCCATAGGTCGTGGCGACTAGGGCCTCCAAGCGGGCCCGCAGGAGCCGGGCGAGCACCGGGGAGGCGCCCCCGGTCGAGACTGCGATCAGCACGGGCGACCGGTCGATGATGGCAGGCATGATGAAGGTGCACAGATGTGGCTGATCGACGACGTTTACGGGCACGCGGGCCGCCGCGGCCGCGTGATGGACATGCCGGTTGGTGGCGGCATGATCGGTGGCCGCAATGGCGGCCCGGACGCCGGCCATGTCGGTGGCGACAAAGGAGCGTGCCTTGTGCGTGATTGCACCGCGTGCGCGCAGGGCCGCGAGGGCCGGACAGAGATCGGGCGCCACGACCGTGATCTGCGCCCCCGCGCGTTGCAGGAGCCCGATCTTGCGATGGGCAACCTCGCCCCCGCCGACGACCAGGATGCTCGCCCCACGAATGTCGAGAAAGATCGGCAGATAATCCATAAACTGTCCCCGGGAGAACCGTAGAGAGATAGTCGACACGGGGCGGCGGGGCTTTTCCATACCTCGGTGGGGGTAGGTGCGGGCGGCCGTGGCCGTAGGGCGGCTTTCCGCTCGCGTGCAGCTTGGGGTAGGATAGTGCGGCCGGCCCTGGTTTTCTGGACTCGCTCATCGTTCCGTGCCCATCTCCCTTAATAAGATCTTCCGCGCCCAGGTCGTTATCCTAGCCGCCGCCATCAATGTCCTCGTCGGGACCAGCGCCCTCATCGGTTGGCTTTCGCTTTGGCCGTTTTTGCTGCAGTGGAATCGCCACCTGTCGCCCATGCCGTTCAACGCCTCGCTGGC
>JAKAXM010000011.1:22954-75319 GCA_021816625.1 Pseudomonadota bacterium
TTGAATACCTACGAAAACGATGAGCTCGCGCGCATGACAAGCGGCGTATGGCAGGGCGTGGCCGATGAGATTCGCGGTCAGACGCATCGGCCGCTTGCGGTGGCGCGTCTGGCGCAGCGCTGGGAGGTACTGGGCATACCGCCTCTAAGGCGCGCCCAACGCGAGGCGGAGTTGGTGGTGCAGGATGTTCCCGGTTTACAGGCGATCGCCTGGGCCAATCCGGCCACGCGCGTATTGTGGCGGGTCCCGGGCGTCGACCGCGGACACGTGGTCGGCCGTCTCCTGAACGCCAATCCGGAGCGGGCGCTGGCCCTGGCGCGGGCGCGCATGAGCGGACGGGCGGTCATGACCTCGCTTGTGTCCCTGTTCCGTGGCGGGCGGGGTTTTGCGGTGGTGGCGCCCGTCCATAACGGCGCGGGTTTTCAGGGCTATCTCGTGGGCATATTCGCGACCCGCGGTCTGCTCACCCATCTCGTAGCCAATCTGTGGCAGGGCTATCACGTGAGCGTGGGTCTGCAGGGCCATGCCTTCTTTGTGCGGGGTCAGCCGGGCGCCCGGCGCTTCCGGGACGTGGGGCACGTGCATTTTCTCGGGCAGGATCTGCGGCTCGTGGTGAGCCCAGGCCCGCGCGTGATCAACAAGATCGCCGTGGGTCTGCCCATGATCGTTCTGGCAAGCGGGTTTTTGCTCGCGCTTTTTGCTGCGGCCGCGGTCTACGCCATGCAGCAGGCCGAGCGTCATGCGGATTCCTTGGATCGCATGAACGCGGGCCTCGAGAATCTCGTGCTGGCCCGTACGGCGGCCTTGCGGGAAGAACGGGAGCGGTGGCGCGTGACGCTCATGAGTATCGGCGACGGGGTGATCGTGACCGATGGCATGGGCCGGGTACGGGCCCTGAACGCCGAGGCCGAGCGCCTGACCGGTTATCGGGACGAGGAGGCCCGGGGACATGCGATTGATAGCATCCTACCGCTCTTTCGGGAACCGCAGGGTCCGCCCGTAGAGGGCCCGGTCGCCCAGGTCTTGCGCAGCGGGCAGGTGCAGCACCTGCGGGGTCCCGCGGTCCTTAAGAGCCGCGATGGCCGCCTGTTCCAAGTCAGTGATTCAGCGGCCCCGGTCCGTGACGAGGATGGCGAGATCACGGGGGCGGTCATGGTGTTTCGCGACGTGACCCAGCGCCAGGCCCTGGAAGAGCAGGCCATGAAGGCCAAGAGCCTCGAATCCCTGGGGGTCCTGGCAGGGGGAATCGCCCATGATTTCAACAATATCCTGACGGCGATCTTTGGCAATATCACGCTTGCGAAGATCTATGCGCCGGCGGATGGGTCCCTGCAGGGGGCCTTGGCCGATGCCGAGCGGGCCAGCTGGCGGGCGCGCGAACTCACCTTCCAGTTGCTGACCTTCGCCAAGGGCGGCGCACCCGTCAAGAAGCCCGGGTCGATCGGTGAAACCGTCCGGGACCTGACGAACTTTTTCCTGAAAGGCTCGGCAGTCCGGTCCGATATCGTGATACCCGAGGAGTTGTGGCCGACCGAATTCGATCCCGATCAGATGGGGCAGGTGGTGCAGAACATCGTTTTGAACGCCAAGGAGGCGATGGCCGATGCCGGCCGCTTGGAGGTGCGGGCCCGGAATGTCGCGATCGCGCCCGGGGAGGTCGCCGATCTCGTACCCGGGGATTACGTCGAGATTGCGTTTCGCGATAGCGGATCGGGGATCGAGAAGCAGTACCTCGAACGGATCTTCGATCCCTATTTTTCCTTAAAGCCGACCGGCACGGGTCTCGGACTTGCCGTTACCTACTCGGTTTTGAAGCGTCACCAGGGCATCGTCCGCGCGGATTCGGTGCCCGGGCAGGGGACCACGCTCACCCTGTATTTGCCGCGCGCGGGGATGGGGCGCCGCTCACTGGCGAGCGCCTCCGCGCCGCCGGCCCCGGTGAGTATAGCGGGGCGCGGGCGGCGGGTATTGCTCATGGATGACGATCGCGACGTGCGCGGGATCGGGGTGCAGCTCCTCAAGGCCCTCGGCTATGAGGTCAGCGAGGCCTCGGGGGGTGAGGAGGCGCTGCGTCTTTATGAGCAGGCTCGGGACCGGGCGCCCTTCGCGGTGGTGGTGCTCGATCTCACCGTTCCCGGAGGCATGGGCGGCAAGGAGTGTGTACGCCGCCTGCGGACCCAGGACCCGAACGTGCGCGCCATTGTCGCGACCGGCTACTACACCGATCCCATCGTCGCGGAGTTCCAGAGCTATGGTTTTGCGGCGGCGGTGCAAAAGCCCTACCGCCTGGAGGATCTGGCCTCCGCCTTGACCCAGGTCCTCGGCGTCTAGCGGGGTCGGCCGAACGGGGCTTGCGCATCCAGGCCCAGGCTTCGCACACTCTCGGCGTGGTGCTCGCACATACAGGCCAGGGAGGATCGAGTGCGACAGGCAGGATGCGGTGCGCGCGTGTTGGCGCGGGTTCTGGTCGGGCTTGCCGTGAGCCACGCAGGTGGCGCCGCGGGCCTCAATTTTGCCACGATCGTAAGGCAGGCCCGTCAGCTATCGGCGCAGCCCTTTCACAAAGCCCCACGGATCGCCGGTCTTGCGGATTTTACCTACGACGATTACCGGAGTATCCACTTTCGGCCGAGCCAGACCCTGTGGCCCCGCCGCCGCTTTCATATGCAGTTTTTTGCGCCCGGTTACCGCTTCGTGCGCGCCGTGCGTCTCTATATGGTGACGGCGCGCGGGACTCGCCCCATCCGCTTTCGCCTCGCGCGTTTTCGCTATCCCCGAGGGCTCTATCCGCATCCGCTGCCGGCCCACCTCGGATACGCCGGGTTTCGCATACTTTATAACGGTTACCATCCGGGCCGCACGCCGCCGGCTACCAACAATCAAGTCATCGTGTTTCTGGGGGCGAGCTATTTTCGGGCCAAAGGGGCGCGCGAGCAGTTCGGTCTGTCGGCGCGCGCGCTCGCGATCGACACCATTGCCCCGCGTCCGGAAGAGTTCCCGCATTTCATCGCCTACTGGATTCGCAGGCCCGCCCGGCGCGCCCGTCACATCACGATCTATGGGCTCCTAAACAGCCCAAGCGTCACCGGCGCCGTGCGCTTCCGGATCCGGCCGGGACGCGCTGTGCACGTCGCCGTGCGCACGACCTTGTTTTTCCGGCGTCCGGTCTATGAGCTCGGCTTGGCCCCGTTGTCTAGCATGTATATGTATGATCTGTGCGATCGTCGCCCGTGGGCCTATTTGCGGCCGGCCGTGCACGATTCCGAGGGCTTTTTGCTAAAGAGCGCGCAGGGCCTGCGCTGGCGACAACTGGCCAATCCCGCGCGCGTGCACCAGTTCATCTTCCCCGTCCGCCACCTCAAGGGTTTTGGTCTGATCCAGAGGGATCGGGATTTCTTTGACTATCAGTCGGTTTCCATGGCCTATCAGGGCCGCCCCAGCGTATGGGTGCGGCCGCGCGGCCACTGGGGACCCGGTCGTGCAACCCTGGTGGAGATCCCCACGCCCAATGAGACCAATGACAATATCGCCATATTCTGGCAGCCCGCCCATCCGCCCCCGCTGCGGCGTGCCTACTCCTTGCGCTATACCCTGCTCTGGAATGGCCCGGGCCCGTCTGAGCGCGTGGCGCGGGTCGTAAGGACCCGGGAGAGCGCGCGTTGCGCCGGGCGCCCCGTCCGTTTTGTGGTGGATTTCCGAGGGGCGGCGCTGGCCCTTTACCGGCAGAACCCCGGGCTTTCGGCGCGTATCCGCGCCCCGGGGCCCGGGGATCTGATCGCGCAACGGCGCTTGCGCTTCGTAGGGCCGGACACGGCCCAGCTGCTTTTTACCGTAGCCGCCAAACGCCCGCCCGATCTGCGCGTAAGGGCCGCTCTTATGGCCCATGGTCGACCCGTGAGCGAGGTATGGGATTATGTGATCGCAGCCGAAGAGCCGCCCGTCCATGTCTTGTCGCGGCCGCCGGGGCCGCCGCGATGACTGGCCCTAAAGGCGTGTGCCGATGCCGCGGCCGTCTGCGAATGATCGCCTGGGCAGGGGTCGTCACGGCGTCTGCGGGGACGGGGGTGGGGGCCCACACATGGGTCGTGCCGCTGGTGGCCATACCCCCGCGCCCCCCGGGCTTTGTGCTTGCGCGCGGGCGCTTTGGCGCCGGGCGTGTGGTCCTGTGCCGGCGTGGGGCCGCGGGAGGGCTGCGCGTGACCATCCGCGGCGTCTTGTCGACGCCGGCTGTGTGTCGGCGTGTGGAAGTGGTATCGGCCGCGGAAGGCCTTGGTCGAACCGTGTTGCTGGCCATCGGCGCGCGCTCGTTTTGGGCGGTCCCGCGCGGGGCCGCGCGTGGTACGGTTGCCGAGGCCCTAGGTCCGGGGGTAGCAGGCCGTTTCCGCACGGTGACCATCGCCGTCGGGGGGCGTGATCTTGACGTCACGGCGCGCGCCCGCGGGCCCGCGGCGCAGCTGTCCTACCGGTTCCGGGTACGGGCCGGCCGCGGCGTGGACATGCGCGTGGCGGCCGCCTGGGTATTCACGCAGGCCCCGCCCCCGCGATGGGGTCTGCCGGCCTTGGCGAGCTTTTACCATTACGGGGTAGGGGGGCCGATGCCGCCCTCCGCCATCGATCTCGCCGACCACGGGGCCGATGGCCTGTGGATTGCGGGGGGCCGGCATGAGTCGTGGGTGCCGCTGACGGACCCGCGCGCCCCCTTGGTGTGGACCGTCGGTGCTGGGTCCGTACGGGCCTTCGGGCTTTTGCAGCGTGACCGCCGGCGGGACGGGTATGGGGTTCATGCCGCGCGTCTGAGGGACGCGGCAGACGTCCGCGCGTGCGTGGGGCGGGGGACCGGAGACCTCATCCTCGAGGAGTGGCCGGCAGCCGCCCGCGGGCGCAACGTGCGGGTAGTCTATAACAGGAGACCGGGGCTTGGGCGCCGGCGCGGCGCGAGCCGCTATCGGCTGTCATGGACCCGTGGACAGCCAAGGCCTAGGCCTACGGCGCGGGTCGTGTCGTCTTTGGTCGGCGGTGATGCGCCGACCGGGGCGCGCAAGTATGTCATCGACTACGTCGGCGGGGCATTGGCCCCGGGGCGCTTGAGGCAGCGTGTGCGCGGACATGTCCAGGTGCGGCCGGACACCTGGGTTACGCAAGATACGGTCGGCTTTAATCCTTATACGGGCGGGTACCGTCAAGTCGTCCAGGTCCTGCCGGTAGCGGGCCAACCGGTGCACATCCGCGCCTGGCTCACGGTCGCCGGGGCCACCGTCTCTGAGATCTGGCGCGCGGTGTTGTCGTCCCCGCGAATCGGCCGCTGACCCGGCATGGCCGAGCTTGCCGGTGCGCGCGATCGCGGTTCACACTAGGCCATCGTGGCAAGCACGGGAGATCGGATGGACGGGGAGGCGTTGGGGTGGCGGGAGCAGGCCTTCGCCGCGTTTACGCAGGCGGTGACGGAGGCGCTCATCGCGTGGGATCTCGACGGGCGGGTACGCGTATTCAATGTCGGCGCGGAGCGTCTCTATGGTTATGCCGCCAGCGCGATAGTCGACCACGAAGGCCCGCTGCCCCTGCTTGCGGGAGAGGCCGGCCCTTGGCCACCGCGAACCCTGCCGGCCCCCGTGTCGCTCGAGCTGATCCGCGTGCGGCAGGACGGGGTGTCGGTGGCCATCCTCGCGCAATTGGTTCCGATCCGAGATGCGGCCGGTGCGCTCGTGGGGGTGGCCGAGATCGGCCGGCCGGCGCCGCATCCGCTCGCGCTGGCGCGTACCCAGCAGCAAGCCGCGAAGCTTCATCTATCCGCCATCGTCGAGTCCTCCGAGGACGCCATCATCAGCAAGTCCCTGAAGGGGATCATCCAATCCTGGAACCGAGGGGCCGAACGGGTCTTTGGTTACACGGCCGAAGAGGCCGTGGGGCGTCCGGTCACTATGTTGATACCGGATGACAGGCGGGATGAGGAAGAGGCCATTTTATCGCGTATCCGTGCGGGGGAGCGCGTTCAACATTATGAGACCGTGCGGGTCCGCAGGGACGGGCGCCTGATCCGCGTTTCGCTTACGGTATCGCCCGTCTACGATGTCGAGGGGCGTATCGTCGGTGCCTCGAAGATCGCCCGGGACATCACGGCGCAGCGCCTCGCAGAGCAGGCGCTGGCCGATTCCGAAGAGCGGCTACGCACCGTTTTGGAGGTCGCGCCGGTCATCCTCTTTGCCTGCGACACCGCCGGCCGGCTGACGCTTTTGCGAGGGCCGGCCGTGGCGACGCTTGGCTTGAAGAGCGAAGGTCTGCTCGGACGCCCCTTCACGGGCCTAAGCCGGGGACCGGCTGCCACGTTCTCGGAATATCTGGTGCGGGCGCTCGCCGGCGTGCGCGGCGCGACCATCATAGGGATCGCCGGGCGTCTCATGGATGTTCGGTTTCTGCCGGTGACCGATGCCGACGGGCGGATCAGCGGGGTCGGCGGGGTCGCCATCGACGTTACCAATGAACGCAAGCGCCATGAGGAGGCGCTGCGCGCGACCAAATGGGAGGCGCTGAGCGCGCTTGCGGGCGGCATCGCCCATGATTTCAACAACGTGCTGGCCGCGATCGTCGGTAACCTCGGGCTCGCCCGGATCAAGATAGACGCGGACAGCGAGGTGGCGCGCTTCATTCAGGAATCCGAGAAGGCGGCCCTTCAGGCGCGGGGCTTGACCCGGCAGCTACTGGGTCTCACCGATCGACAGCGCCCGGTGCGCCATGTCGTGGATTTAAGTGGCCTGATCGAGTCGACGGTGCGTTTTGCCCTGGGCGGCAGTAACGTGCGGGCCGACATCCTCGTCGTCCGCGACCTCTGGCCGGTGTGGGGCGACGAAGGCCAGCTGAGCCAGGTCCTGAACAATCTCGTGATCAACGCGCAGCAGGCCATGTCGCAGGGCGGCGTCCTCGAGGTATTGGCGCGCAATGTAAGCCTGGCTGGGCACGAGAGCGGGTTGGCGGCCGGCGACTATGTGCGCGTGGATTGTGTCGATCACGGCAGCGGTATCGACCAGGCCGATCTCGCGCGCATCTTCGATCCGTATTTTACGACCAAGCCCCACGGCAGCGGCCTGGGCTTGACGACGAGCGCCCGCATCATACGCGACCATGGGGGGCTGATCGAGATGGTTTCGAACCCGAAGGATGGTACCCGGGCCCGTTTTTATCTGCCCCGCTTCGTGGAGCAGCGGCCGCCCGCCCGAGGCCCGCTACCCCTTCAATCCAAGGGGCGCATCCTGTTCATGGATGACGACGAGCCGGTGCGCAAGGTCGCCCATGCCATGCTGAGCTATCTCGGCTATGATGTATGCCTGACTGCGGACGGCTCGGCGGCCTTGCGGGAGTACCAGAAGGGCACCTTCGACGTAGTGATCCTCGATCTCACGGTACGCGACGGACTAGGGGGCCTTGCCACCCTTGAGCGCCTGCGGGCCCTGAACCCCGGGGTTTTGGCCATCGTGTCGAGCGGATATTCGAGCGATCCCGTGATGGCCGATCACGAGCGCTACGGCTTTGCCGCCAAGGTCCCTAAACCGTATACGCCCGAGGCCCTGGACGCGGCTATCGTCCCCTTGGTGGCGCGGGCTCGCGCCGACCGTCTCGGCGGCCAGGCCGCCCCGGCGCGCGGGGCTTGAGGGGCATGCCTTAGGGGAGGTGAGACATGACGAAACGGAGTGGATCGCGCCGTCCTGGCGCGGCTTTGGATAATGACCGGCTCGATGCCATCGTCGCCAAGGCGCATAAGGAGGCCTTCGTGCGGATGCGCGGCTACCGGGAGCAGTCCCTGCGCCTGCACCCGCACGTCTGCGCCCGCTGCGGGCGCGCCTTCGAGGCCGGCAACCTGCATGAGCTTACGGTGCACCACAAGGATCACAATCACGACCACAATCCACCGGACGGGAGCAACTGGGAGAATTTGTGTCTTTACTGCCATGACTGGGAGCACCAGAAGTATTCCTACGCGGTGACCGGGGCAGAAGCGGGTTTTGGGCTCACTGGGGCCGCCCCGCCCGCCCCCGAGGTCACGCATAGCCCGTTTGCGGCCCTGAAGGAGGCCCTGGCCAAAAAGCGCACGAGTTGAGGCGCGGATACGCCGCCCAAAGAAAAGGCCGGCAGACCCCGTAGGATCGGCCGGCCCGGTCACGACTTGCGGGAGCCGCCCTTAGGCGGGCGACACCTGCGTGGCCTGAAGGCCCTTCGGCCCCTTTTCAACTTGATAGGTCACTGCCTGACCTTCGGCCAGGGTCTTAAAGCCCGAGCCCGTGATCGCGGAGAAATGCACGAATACGTCCGCGCTGCCATCCGAGGGAGAGATAAAGCCAAAGCCCTTCGATTCATTGAACCACTTCACTGTTCCTGTTGCCATTCTGGTATTGCCTCGATTGAGAAAGTCACATCCCCATTATCAGGGTATAATTGCAGGACCAAAAGGATATATACGGGAAATTACCGGTTGGAACTTCGTGTAACGTCCTAGAGAGCGGCTGCAATGGGGCTACGCTACGCTACTTGCGCCCCGCTTGCAACAGGAGAAACGGGCGGCGGGACCTAGGTCGGACGTCCGGGGCGGGCCCGAGTTGTCACAATGCCTGGGTCTGGCGCGCGCGGCGGGGAACTTAGGCGGCGCTGGGGGGGACTTACAGCATACGGAACGCACGGGGCGGTGCCGCAGGGACGGGCGCGTCCCGGCAATGGCGAGAGGGTGGGGTCTGGTGAGAAGTGGGGCAGGGCAGATTGCAGCGGGACGCCATGGTCGCCGATAAGCGAACGCACAGACGGGTGCAGGTCATACCGCTCGATGTCCATGATCCGGGCGATATTCAGGCACGGGTGCGGGCCTACTTGGGCGTATTGGGGATGCCGGAAGGGCGGATCGAGACGCTGGTGGAGACGGCCTGTGCGGGGGCGGCCCATGGCGGCGATGCGTTTCGCCGGCTGCGCGCAGCCCTCGTAGACCATCTCGCTGCGACCGAGCCCGGGGTCGCGGATGACCCGGAATGTGCGGGGCTTGCCCGGCTCGCCTTGTGGCTCGACGCCCCGGCCGCCGCTTTGGAATCGCTGCCCGTAAGCCCCCCACTGATCCGCCAGCCCATGGCCTCCGAGCGGGACCTCTCATGAGCGGGGAGGGGCGCCCTCGGATCGCACGGCTACGAGGCGTGGGACGCGGATTGTTGCTCGGCCTGCTCGTGCTGGCCCCGAGCGTGGTGGCGAGCGAGTTTATGCTGGATGTGCTGCCGCACCCCGGCTACACCGTTTTGAATGACGCGCTCGCGACCGTATTTGGCTTGTTGTTTGGCTGGATATCGATCGGGCTTTGGATCTCGCTTGCCGGGGCGTTACGGCTGCTCTTGCGCTCCCGCTCCTGGCTTGCTGGGCGCGGTGAGCTCAGGACCGATCCCGGGGCCCGCGTGGCCCTGGTGGTCCCGGTGTTTCGGGAGGATCCGATGGCCGTATGCGCCCGCATCGAGACGATCTATCGTTCCCTGGAGGAGACCGGGCGGCTCGCGCAGTTTGATTTCTTTCTTTTAAGCGACAGCAACGACGCCGACGCCTGGGTGGAAGAAGAGGTCGCGTGGGCGGGCCTGCGCGCCCGGCTCGGGGCGCAGGCGCGGGTCTATTACCGCAGGCGGCGTAATAACATAAAGCGCAAGAGCGGCAATATCGCGGATTTCTGTCGCCGCTGGGGTCTTCAGTACCGGTATATGGTAGTGCTCGATGCCGATAGCCTGATGGCCGGTGCGACCCTGGGCCGGCTCGTGGACCTCATGGAGCAGAACCCGACGGTCGGCTTGATCCAGACCCTGCCGGCCGCCGTGCACCAGAATACGCTCTTTGGGCGAGCCCAGCAGTTCGCCAGTCGGCTCTACGGTCCCGTGTTCGCGGCCGGCCTGCATTTCTGGCACATGAGCGAGGGCCATTACTGGGGCCACAATGCCATTATTCGGGTGGCGCCCTTCGTGCGCCATTGCGCCTTGCCGAGACTGCCGGGGGGCGGGGCGTTCGGCGGTGAGATCATGAGCCATGATTTCGTCGAGGCGGCCTTGATGCGGCGCGCGGGCTGGGAGGTCTGGCTCGAGCCCGGTCTGGAAGGCAGTTACGAGGAGACCCCGCCCACGCTGCTCGATGAATTGAAGCGGGACCGGCGCTGGGCGCAAGGCAACATCCAGCATGCCCGTCTCTTGTTTGCGCGGGGCTTTGTGCCGTTACACCGGGCCGTGTTCTTAAACGGCATCATGTCCTATGTGTCTTCCTTGCTGTGGCTTGCCTTTCTCGTGCTCTCGACTATCGAGGTGGTCCTGCACGTCTTGATACCGCCGCAGTATTTCCCACGGGCCCACGTCCTGTTCCCGGTATGGCCGGTATGGCACCCGGAGTGGGCCGCCATGCTCTTTTGGTTTACGCTCGCGATCCTGTTCCTGCCCAAGGTCCTGGCGGTCGTCCTTACGGTCGTGCGGGGACGGCTGCGGCTTTTTGGAGGCTTGGGCGCGCTGCTTTTGAGTGTGACTTTGGAGAGCCTTTTGTCGTCCTTGCTCGCGCCGGTGCGGATGCTGTTTCACACCATGTTCGTGGTGTCGGTGCTGGCGGGCCGCAAGACGCAGTGGGGTCCGCAAAGCCGGGGCGATGCCAGTACGGGCTGGGCGGAGGCGCTGCGTCATCATATCGGCGGGACCTTGCTCGGGGTCCTGTGGGGGACGGCCGTCTACATCTTGAGCCCCCATTACTTCTGGTGGCTCGTGCCCGTGATGGCGGCTTGGGTGGTGGCGATCCCGCTGTCGGTATGGCTGAGTCGGGCCGGGCCGGGCCGGGCGGCGCGGCGTTGGGGGATCTTTCGCACCCCGGAGGAGATCGACCCGCCGGCCTTGCTACGCCGCTACGAGGAGGCCCGTGCCCAACCGGGGCTTAGGCGCCGCACGCCCGCGCGCGGTTTTCTCGCGGCCATCGTCGATCCGGGCGTGAATGCTTTACACTGCGCGCTCTTGAAGCCCTCGGTGGCAGGACACGAAGGCCTGCTTTTGAGCCGCCAACAGCTCATGCTGGCGGCGATCAAGGATGGCCCGCAGGCCTTGAGCCCCCACGAAAAATTGCAGCTCTTGAGTGACCGGGATACGGTTGCCGCGCTGCACTGGCGGGTCTGGGCCCTGCGCGCGTCGCGCGCGCGCCAGTGGCTGGATGAGGGCGTACTGGCCCAAGGCCGGCCGTTGCCGCCGCCGTTTGTCAAGGCGCGGCGCTGATAGATCTAGGCCTTACGGAAAAATGGGGAGGATCGTGAACAGGCGGAGTAGGTGGGTGCCCGTGGTGACGGGCACGATGATGGTGTTGGCCGGATGCGCCACGACCCGTTCGGTGCGCGATGTAGCGGCCGTAGCCCGGCACGCCGAACATACGGGGCAACAGGCCCTGGCGGCGGTGCAGGCCTTACAGAAGCAGCGCCAGGCGTCGGACAAGACTCTGCAGGGGGCGATCGCGGCCTTGCAGAGCCAAGAACAGCGGACGCTGCGCGCGCTGACGGCGCTGCAGGTTCAGGCGCGGCGCGCGGCCCGGGTACGGCGGGTCGTAAAGCCCACGAAGAGGCCGGCGCCTCCGGCTGTCACGAAGGCGGAGATCGGCGCGGTTTTTGCGCATGCCATCGCCCGCGCCCGCGCCCTGGCGCAGGCCCCGTACGTGGCACCCCACCAGGTCGCCCCGGTCCTAAGGAAGCTCAGCTTCACCGATTACGGCAAGATATCCTATCAGGGGCGAGTGCCCGGCTGGCCGTTGGGCACGCCTTTTCATATCCAGCTCTATCCCGCGGGCTACCTCTTCACGTGGCCCGAGACCATACGCGTAGTCGCGGGCTCACAGTCGCTGCTGGCGAGTCCGCAGGCGACGGTGAGCGCCGACCCGGGACTCGCGGCCCGCATCCCCAAGGCGATCCCCCCGGCCGGTTTCAGCGTCTATACCGGTTTCGGGAAAGGGCCGGCCGTCTATGAGTTTCTGTCGTTTCTCGGTGCCAGCTATTTTCGGGCGCTTGGGCAGGGGCAGGCATGGGGCCTGTCGGCCCGCGGGGTGGCGGTTGATACCGCCCTGCCGCATCGGGCGGAAGAGTTCCCCTATTTTCGGGAGTTTTGGTTGCAGGCCGCGCACCCCAAGGCCCGTCATCTCGCGTTTTGCGGGCTTCTCGATAGCCCCAGTCTCGCGGGTGCCTATCGCTTCATCGTGCATCCCGGCGCCACCACGACCGTCGATGTGAAGGCGGTCTTGTTTGAGCGCCGGGCCGTCCGCCGGCTGGGTATCGCCCCTTTGACCAGCATGTTCCTGCAGGGCCGCTTCAGTCGCCGGCGTTTCGATCCCCTGGTGCGTGCCGCCCATGACTCCGACGGCCTAGCGATCGGTTTGCCGGGGAACGCGCGCCTCTTTTGGCCCCTGCGCGACCCGCGGCGCATCGCCATCTACCGGTTCCCTGCGGTCAACCCCAGCGGTTTTGGGCTCATGCAGCGGGCCCGCCGTGCCGGCGATTATCGCGCCTATGGCATGCATTACGAGGACCGGCCGAGCGCCTGGGTGACCCCCGAGGGCAATTGGGGGGCGGGTCACCTGGTGCTCGTCGAGCTGCCGACCAATACCGCAACCAATGACAATATCTCGGTGTTCTGGGTGCCGCAGCGACAGGCAGCACCCCTGACCCCCATGACCTTTCACTACCGGATCTCCTGGATCGGCCACAACCCGCGGGGTCGCCACCTGGGCTATGTGAGCGCTTGGCGTCATGCCTATGATGCCGCGAGTCACAGCGAGACCTATGTGGTGGACTTTGCGGGGCCGGTGCTGGCCTCCGGGGCGCCCGCAGCCTTTGCCCCCGTTGTCCATGTCGCCGGGCCGGCCCATGTGATCGACCCGTGGGTGACGCGCAACGCCGCCGGCGATCTGCGTTTGCAATTCGGGGTCGCACGGTCGGGTTCCGGGCCGGTTACGATCCACGCCGCGCTCCTGCGGGGTCCGGATCGGGTGACCGAGACCTGGGGGGGGAGCCTACCGGCCTCCCGCTAGCGGGAGGCGCCGGGCGTCAGAAGTGATAGCGGAGGCTTAAGAGCAGGCTCTGGAGGCGCTGGCCGTGGCCCCCGCCACCGAGCCACTGGTATTGGAGCCGGCTGCTTAGGTGAGTGGTGAAGCGATAGGCAAGGCCGGCGCCCGCCAGCAGGTTCACGCTGTGGGCGGCGGGCCGTCCGGTCGGGCTTTCGCTCGTATGGGCGCCGCCAATGAGGCCCACAAGCGCCCAGTGTCCGCCGAGGGGCAGGCGCCCCGTGCCGGCGAGACTAAACACCGTCATCTCAAAGCTTGTGATCGACTCGTAGCCGGCGCGCACCGCGAAGGCCTGGGTCAGGGCATAACTCGCGGAAAGCCCAAAATCCTTCGCCGTGCCGGCGCGGGCCGCTTGTGAGGCCCCGATATTGACGGCGATCGCGAGCGGGTGGCGGGCCCAGGCCGGGGCCGCCACCGCGAGGGCGGCCGCTGTGAATACCGCGCGCCGCCACCCTCGGGGACGATGCGATCCATCGCGATGCCGCGGTTCCCGCGCTACACTCAACACCATGTCCCTTCCTTCTCCTGAGTTGCGCGCCCTACTGGACGCCACGCTTGCGCATTACGAGCAGCGCGCGGAGGCCTTCTGGCAGGCCACGCGCGATCATGATGTCCGCCAGAACCGGGCCGCGCTGCTCGCGGCGCTTGGCCCCGGGGGCCCATGGACGATCCTGGATCTCGGGTGCGGACCCGGGCGGGATCTTAAGGCCTTTTCCGAACTCGGCCATCGGGCGATAGGCGTAGAGGCGGTCGGACGTTTCGTCGCCATGGCCGCCGCCCACAGCGCCTGCGAGGTCTGGCAGCAGGACTTCCTGGCGCTCGATCTTCCCGACGAGGGCTTCGATGGGATCTTCGCCAATGCCTCCTTGTTTCATGTCCCGCGCCAGAGTCTGCCTTTGGTCCTGGGGCAGCTGCGGACGGCCCTGCGGGACCACGGCGTCTTGTTCTGCTCGAATCCGCGCGGTGCCAACGAAGAGGGCTATCGGGACGGGCGCTATGGCGTGATGTACGATTGGCCGACCTGGGCTGCTCTCGTGCGCGCCGCCGGTTTTACCGAGATCACCCACTATTATAGGCCGCCCGGCGTGAGTCCGGAGGCGGCGCGATGGATCGCCAGCGTGTGGCGCCGGACCGCCGGGCCGGCTTAATAGCTGTCCCAGAGGCCAGCCTAGACCAACGACCATGGCTCGGGGGCACGGATTGGGGGACAGTCTGCCGCTCATCTCGACGGTAAGCGTAGCCCACCGCACGCGGATTGCCTACCCGTTGCGCCGGTCATGGCCCGGACCGCGAAGGGCGCGGCTTTCCATCGCTCCTTAAAACCCGCATACCCCCCGCATACCCGTCGTCCGGGGGTGGCTTCCGCCCCCGGGGCGCATCCTCTGTTGCGTAAAGGCGTCTTTACGTTCATAATGGCGGTCTAGGTAAGGCTAATGTCTGCAGCGTTGTCGATGTCTTCACCGGTTGGCCCGTTTCCCCGACCTCCCTCAGTCGTTACCCTCATCTCACCGTGACCGTTTCGCGTGACGCACCGAGCGTCCAGGGGCGGCGTGTGGCCTCGTGCCGCGTTCTCTATGTTTGTCAGGAGTTTGCATGTCCTTTGCGTCTTTGAATCTGATTTCCCCGTTGTTGCAAGCCCTAAGCGCCGCGGGTTACGAAGAGCCGACCCCGATCCAGGCGCGCGCCATTCCGGTGGTCCTGAGCGGGCGCGACCTCATGGCGTGTGCCCAGACCGGCACCGGCAAGACGGCCGCCTTTCTGTTGCCGGCCCTGCAGCGCTTAGAAGAGCGCAAGGCCGCCCCGGGCCGGGGTCCCCGCGTCTTGATCCTGACCCCCACGCGCGAGTTGGCGACGCAGGTCAAAGACGCCGCCGTCTTATATGCAAGCCAGCTGCGCCATATCCGCATCGGCGCGATCGTAGGCGGCGTCCCCTATCCGGCTCAGCAAAAGCTGCTGATGCGGCCTTTGGATGTCTTGGTCGCCACCCCGGGGCGCTTTATCGATCACATGGAGCGGGGGCGTATCGATTTTGCACGGCTTGAGATCGTGATCCTAGACGAGGCTGATCGCATGTTGGACATGGGCTTCCTGCCGGATGTCGAACGCATCATCAAGGCCGCTCCCGCCACCCGGCAGACGGTCATGTTTTCAGCGACTTTCGAAGGCAGTGTTGCGGGTTTCGCGAGCCGTCTCTTGACCGATGCGGAGCGGATCCGGATCGAGCCTACGCAGATGCAGAGTGAGCAGATCACCCAGCACGTGCATTACGCAAGCGATACCGCCCAGAAGAAGGCGATGTTACTCGCACTTTTGAACGAGGCGGCCATGGGTCAGGCGATCGTTTTTACGGGCACCAAACATGGCGCCGACCGTCTCGCCACGGCCATTGGTCATTCGGGTCATGCCGCGGCGGCCCTGCATGGGGATATGCGGCAAGGTGCGCGCAACCGGACGTTGGCGGAGTTCCGTTCCGGTGCGGTGCGGGTGCTGGTGGCGACCGACGTGGCCGCCCGGGGTATTGATGTGGCCAGCATAAGTCACGTATTCAATTATGACCTGCCGCGTTCGGCTGAGGATTATGTCCATCGCATCGGCCGCACCGGCCGCGCGGGACAGAGCGGGGCGGCCGTCTCGTTTGCGCTCCGCGACGAGCGGGCGGCCCTCAAGCGCATCGAACGGTTTACCGGGCGCCCCATCCTGCCGGTGCCGGTGCCGGGCTTCCCTTTGATCGAGGTGCCGGCGGAGGTCCGCGGACGTGCGGCGCCGACGCATCCTACCAAGCGGGGCGCCGGTGCCGGAAAAGGTCCCGCGCGGCACCGCCCGAGCGGGCGGCCCGGGAATGGCCCGCGCGCGGGCCGGCCCGGGGGCAGCCGGAGGCCGGAGGCGGGCTGAGCGGCGCCCCGGTAGGGTCGTATCGACACGGAAGGGGAGGCGTTGCCTCCCCTTCTTTATTCTTGGGGTCTTGCCCTGGTTGTAGGCATGGCTCATGCCTATGATTTAAGTGACCACTTCCGCTGAGGGTGCCGGATGCGGGAAGAGCGCGGGGCGCATGATCGGGTACTGACCTTAGGGCGTGTAAAAGCGGCTCGGGGTACGCATTTTTCCGCATTCCTGGTCCTGCTGGGTCTGGCCGGGATGGCGATTTTTGGGGGGGCAGAGGTCCATCAGCAGGCCCCGGCCTTGCCCGGTGTACTGCCGGCGTTCGCGGCCCTCGTCTTTCTTGCCGATGCCCTGACGGCCTATTTGTTATGGGGCCAGGCGCGGGCCGGCAACGAGCCCGCCCTGGTGGTACTCGTGGGGTCTTATCTCGGGACGGCGGTGCTGGTCACCGTCAATGCCTGGCTGTTTCCGGCCGCCTTCCTCATCACGGGCGCGGCGCATGGCAACGGCTCGGGCTGGGCCTGGGTCTTTTGGCATATCCTGTTTGCATTAGGCACCTTCGGATACGCCGTTTATCCCCGCCAGGACGGCCTCGGGGATCGGGAGTTCCGGCGCGCATCGCGTCTCATCCTCGGTCTCTTTACGGGCCTCGTGCTAGGGGCTGTCTATGCGGTGCGCTCAGGGGTGCTGCCGCCCCTCATGGGGCGTGGTCCGCATTTTCATCTACCGCGATTTTTATTCGATGTGCTGCCGCCCCTCATGATCCTTCCCGGGGTGGCCCTCGCATGGCGGCGGCGGGGACAGACGGTGCTCGATACTTGGTTATTCGTGGCCATGGTCGGCATGTGGCTGGACGCCTGGCTCATGCGTCAGGGTGGTGGGCGTTATGCGGTAGGCTGGTATGCGGCGCACGCCGTGAGCCTCATGGCCGCCCTGGCGGTGCTCGCGGCCTGCCTCTTCGAGGTCAATCGCCTCTACCGCCGCCTCGTTTTGCGGCATGCCGACATGAGCGAGGCCAATGCCTCGTTGCGCGCCGAAAATGATGAATTGAGCGCCATAGCCGAGCAAGATGATCTCACGCAGCTCTTGAACCGGCGCGCCATCCTTCAGCATTTGCGCAGCCGTTTCGAGGCGTATCGGACGACCCATGTCCCAGTCAGCGTGCTGATGATCGACCTTGACCATTTCAAGACGATCAATGATGTGGCCGGTCATCTGGCCGGTGACGATGTGCTCGCGCAGGTGGGTATGCGGCTGCGGGCGGTGGTGCGCGCGGCCGACCTCGTGGGCCGCTACGGTGGCGAGGAATTCCTGGTTGTGCTCGCGGGGACGGGGCTTGCGGGCGCTGAGGTCGCCGGCCACAAGATCCTAGAGGCGATACGCGGTCTGTCCTTTGTCTTTGCGGGTCAGGAGATGACGATCACGGCGAGCATAGGCGCGGCCTGTGCGACACCGGACGACGTCGGCCCGGACACGCTCGTCGCGCGGGCCGATCAAGCCCTCTACGCCGCCAAGCGCGCCGGACGCGACCGGCAGATGACGGCCGGCGCCGAGACCGGGGACGCCGACCCCACGACCTGCCGGAGCTGAGCGCCCGCGCCCCCGACAGGCCAGGCGGCGGCGGGCCGGACGGTTTCTTGGCGGAGCCTGCCTCGTCCTTTATACTCGGCCGTTAAGATCGAGGAGGCCGGGATGCGCGTGTGGCAGATGTTGGTATTGGCGGTGGTCCAGGGTGTGACCGAGCTTTTTCCCATCAGCAGTCTGGGCCATAGCGTCCTCATCCGGACCATACTGTCCTGGCATTTCCCAAAGACCAGCCCCGACTTTCTACCCTTCCTGGTCGTCCTGCATGTCGGCACCGCAAGCGCGCTGCTTTTGTATTTCTGGCGCGATTGGCGCGACATCTTGGCGGGGCTATGGCGGGCGCGCGGACGTGCCGGCAATGAGCAGGCCCGGCTTTTTTGGTTGCTGGTCGTAGCCTCCGTGCCCGCGGGCCTGATCGGGCTCTTATTCGAAAAGAAGATCAAACTCTTGTTTGGCAATCTGGTGGTGGCCGCGCTCTTTTTGATGGTAAACGGGATTGTGCTCCTGATCGGGGATGCCTTGAAGAAGCGCCGCCCCGACCACACCCTCGATCACATGAGCTGGGGGAAGGCCTTGTTCATAGGGGCGGCCCAGGCCCTGGCGCTGATTCCCGGGATGTCGCGATCCGGGGTGACGGTCGTCGCGGGCCTGCATAAGGGTTTCGATTACGCGGTGGCGGCACGCTTTTCGTTTCTCATGGCCACGCCCATCATAGGGGCGGCGGCAGTGCTCGAGATCCCCAAGCTGTTTCGGGTCACGGGGCATGTCGATCTGCCGGCGATCTTGCTGTCGGGATTGCTCGCGGGGCTCTTTGCCTACCTCAGCACCTGGATACTGATGCGTTACTTCCGTAAGCAGGAGGTGCAGGCCCTGCGCCCGTTTGGCTACTATTGTCTGGGCGCAGGCGCGCTGGCGCTGCTTTGGCACTTCGTCGGGGCGTGACGGCCGTCGGAGGTTCTTACGTCCAGTGTTCCCCGGGGGGTTCGGCCGATTGGGCATAATGGCCGGGCGTCAGGATGGTATCGCGTGCCGGCCGTCCCGTGTCGGGCTGCGGGTAGTCGCGGGAATAATGCAGACCGCGGCTCTCGGTGCGCGCCTGGGCGGACCGTATGATGAGCTCGGCCACCTGCACGAGGTTGCGTAGTTCGATCAGGTCGTTCGATATCCGGAAGTTGGCGTAGTATTCCTGGATCTCCTGAGCGAGCAGCGTCACGCGGTGCAGGGCGCGTTCCAGGCGCTTGTTGGTGCGCACGATGCCCACGTAGTCCCACATGAAGCGGCGCAGTTCCTCCCAGTTGTGCGATACCACCACCGCCTCGTCGGCGTCGGTTACCCGGCTCTCGTCCCAGGCGGGCAGGGGTCCGGGCGGCGACGTATATCCGACCCGGGCGATCGCGTCATCGGCGGCGGCGCGGCCCAGCACCAAGCATTCGAGCAGGGAGTTGCTCGCGAGCCGGTTGGCCCCATGGAGTCCCGTATAGGCGCATTCCCCTATCGCATAGAGGCCCGGCAGGTCGGTGCGCCCCTGCAGATCGGTGAGCACGCCGCCGCAGGTGTAGTGCGCGGCGGGCACGACCGGGATTGGCCCTTTGGCCATGTCGTAGCCGTAACCCAGACAGCGCTCGTAGATGTTGGGGAAGTGTGTCTTGATGAAATCTGCCCCTTTGTGGCTGATGTCGAGGCCTACGGCGTCGAGGCCTAAGCGCTTCATTTCGCTGTCGATGGCCCGCGCCACGATGTCGCGCGGGGCGAGTTCGGCGCGCGCATCATAGTGCGGCATGAAGCGCGTACCATCGGGCAGTAGCAACACCCCGCCTTCGCCACGCACCGCCTCCGATATCAGAAAGGACTTCGCCTGGGGATGGTAGAGACAGGTGGGGTGAAACTGCACGAACTCCAGGTTCGCAGTCCGGCAGCCCGCCCGCCAGGCCATGCTGATGCCGTCGCCTGTGGATGTGTCCGGATTGCTGCTGTAGAGATAGGCCTTCGAGGCCCCGCCCGTGGCGAGGGCCGTGAGCCGCGCCGGGAAGGCCGTTACCGCACTGGTCTTTTTACTGAGCGCATAGAGCCCCAGGCACCGGTTGGGCCCCGGCCGCCCGAGTTTGTAGCTCGTCACGACGTCCACCGCCAGATGATCCTCGAATACGTGGATCCGGGGATGGGCGCGTACCTGGGCGGCGAGTACAGTCACCACGGCACGGCCCGTGGTATCGGCGGCATGGATGACCCGGCGCTGCCCGTGGCCCCCTTCGCGGGTAAGGTGGTAGCGCCCGTCGTGCGCGGTAAAGGGCACACCCTGGTCGATCAGCCATTGGATGGCCTGGGGCGCCCGTTCGACTACGAAACGCACCGCCTCTTCCCGGCAGAGCCCGGCCCCAGCATTCAGGGTGTCTTGGATGTGGGCGGCGAACGAGTCGTCTGGGTCGAGCACGGCCGCGATCCCGCCCTGGGCATAGACGCTCGAGCCATCGCTTAAGCCGGCCTTCGCCAACAAGGCGACCTCGCCGTGGCGCGCGAGATGCAGCGCGAGGGTAAGTCCAGCGAGCCCTGATCCGATGACGGCAAAGTCGTAGGGCGGGACGCCGCGATCTTCAGGGTTTGGCATGGCGTGCGGCGCACTTAGGTATTTTGGGTTATGATAATGGCTTTATTCCTAATTGCAAAACTCATCGCTCAACTGGTGCTCACTATCTGCCTATGCCGATTGTCGTCAAGATGGCTAAATGTTTTCACCAGAGCGAACCTTTTCCCATGGCCGTGGTCACTTGGAAGTGGTAGGGAGCCCTGTGCATGGCACGGCCGACCAGAGCGTCGATCAGGAGCTCGTGGCGCGGGTCAAGCGGGGCGATAAGGGCGCGTTCGACCTCTTGGTGCGCAAGTACCAGCACAAGATTGCGAAGCTCGTGGCGCGCTATGTGTACGACCGCACGGAAGTGGAAGATGTGACCCAGGAGGTCTTCATAAAGGCCTACCGGGCCTTGAGCGGCTTCCGTGGAGAGAGTGCGTTTTATACATGGCTTTACCGGATCGCCATCAATACGGCCAAGAACCATCTCGTGTTTCAGGGGCGGCGGCCGCCCTCGTCCGACATCGAGGCCGACGAGATGGAGTCGGCGGAGATGGGTACCGGCCTAAGCGAGATTGCGACCCCCGAGCACAGCGTCTTGACCGACGAAATCGCCCGGACGGTGCTGCGGGTCCTGGAGGGTCTGCCGGAGGATTTGCGCACGGCCATTACCCTGCGGGAGATAGAAGGGTTAAGCTACGAAGAGATCGCCGTCATCATGGAGTGCCCCATAGGCACCGTGCGTTCGCGGATCTTTCGGGCCCGGGAGGCGATCGATAAGGAATTGAAGCCGTTGTTGGAGTTGTAGCGGTCTTCGTGGGCGGAGAGGGTGCAATGAAAGAGACACTGTCGGCGTTGATGGATGCGGAACTGAAGGCGCGGGATTGCGAAAAGCTGCTCGCGGCCGCGAGCGAAGATGGCGATTTGCGGGCGGCATGGGGTCGCTATCACATAACGCGCGCGGTGCTCCGTGGCGAATGGGATGGCCGCCTGCATGTCGATCTATCGGCCCGGGTCCTCGCGATCCTGGCTGATGCACCGGCCCAGGCGGCCGGCCCGACCTTCTGGGGCCCCCTGGGACGGCCGCGCCGTCAAGAGATCGCCCGATTTGCGCTGGCCGCCTCTTTGACCGCAGTGGCGGCGCTTTTTGGGCTCCACATGGTAGTGGTAGGGGATCATCTCCAGGGCACGCCCCCGGTGGCGATGAAGACCGCTTTGGCCACCCCCCTGCGGGCGGCGCCGCGTTACATCGAGCGCGCCCACTGGCAGGGTCCGCGATGGCGCCAGCGCTTGAACACCTTCTTGTTGGAACACTCGGCCGCGGCCCCTTTGGCTGGGATCAACGGACTGACCTATGTCCACCTCGCGGCTTATAACGGGTCTGGCCCAGAGGCGCGGACCAAGCGATGACGGGCGCGCGCCCGCTTGTGGCAGCGGGCCTTTTCGTTGTAAGCGGGGTGGTCTTGGCAAACCCCGTCCGCGTGTTTCTGGAACGCATGGAAGACGCGGCCCACACCCTCAGTTACACCGGCACCTTTGTCTATCGCCACGGCCCGACCCTTGCGGCCATGCACATCGTGCACCGGGCGGCCGACGGGCATGTCACGGAGCGGCTCACGACAGAAGACGGGCGCCGCCAGATCATCATAGGCAGTCGCGGACGTGTCACCTGCTACTTACCCGGGGAGCATAAAGAGTTCGTCGCCCGACGCGCGCCATCCTGGCGCGCCTTTCCGGCGATTCTGCCGGTTCATCTCAAACCTCTGCAGCGCTTCTATGCCTGGCGTTTGGGTGGCCGCGCGCGCTTGGCCGGAAGGGTGGCAAGACTCCTTGTGATCGCGCCCCGTGACGATTATCGCTACGGGTACCGCCTGTGGGCAGACCAAAAGACCGGACTTCTCTTAAAGGTCTCGGTCGTCGATGACCGCAGTCGGCGCATCGAACAGCTGCTCTTTACGCACCTGCGGGTGCGCGCCCATATCCCCGCCTCGGCCGTTGGCCCGATTGGCGCGCCGCCCGGGAACCCTTATAAGTTGGAGCGAAGCGAACTGTTTCCGGACCCGCAGCCGACCTGGACCCTGCGCCCCGGGGTGCCGGGTTTTCGTCTCGTCACATCCCTCATGCGGCGTAGCGCCCGGCACAAGGGGGTCGTGCAGCATCTGGTGTATTCCGACGGCCTAGCCGAGGTGTCGGTCATTATCGGGCGCCGCCGGCAGGCGGTGGCCCACGCAGAGCTCCTGCGGCTGGGGGCTTTGCATGTCTTTCGTACCATGGTAGGTCGCAGGATGGTGACAGCCCTGGGCGATGTACCGGCATCGACGGTGGAGCGCATGGCGCTTTCGGTCCGCCGCATAACACCAAAGGTCACGCCCGCCATGCCGTGACACACGGGGGTGTCAAGGATGATAGGGGATAAGCGCGGGGTATGGCTGGCGCTATGGCTGTGGGCGTGGGCGGGGACGGCATGGGGTGCGCGCACGGACCTGCCGGATTTTGCCCGTATCGTGAGCGCCAATCGCGCGGCGGTCGTGAACATCAGCAGCACGGAGGTCATAAAGAACGCGCCGCCGGCCCTGGGGCTGGACGTCCCAGGTGGTCCCGCCAACCCCTTAAATCGCTTCTTCCGCCATCTTCCCCCCGAGGACCATGGCGGGTCGCGGCCGCTACTCACGAAGTCTCTGGGTTCCGGTTTCATTATCCGGTCCGACGGCTATATCCTCACCTGCGCCCATGTGATCGATCACGCCCAGCAGGTCATAGTCAAGCTCGCCAACGATCACGACTATGTCGCGCATGTGGTGGGCCTTGATACGAAAAGCGATATCGCGCTGTTGAAGATTCCGGTCACCGGGCTGCCGGTGGTCACGATCGGGCATTCCGCCCGGCTCACCGTCGGCGACTGGGTGCTTGCCATAGGCGCGCCCTTCGGGTTCGAGAATTCGGCTACGGCCGGTATCATCTCGGCGATCGGGCGTAATCTCCCGGGTTCCGATTACGTCCCCTTTATCCAAACGGATGTCCCGATCAACCCCGGTAATTCGGGAGGGCCGCTTTTCAATACCCGCGGCCACGTCATCGGCATCAATTCGCAGATCTACAGTCGTACCGGTGGTTTCATGGGACTTTCCTTTGCCATCCCCATCGGGTTTGCCATGCGCATAGACCACGAGCTCGCTACGACTGGCCATGTGCAGTGGGGCTGGCTTGGGGTGACGATCCAAGACGTGACGCGTAAGCTCGCCTTGTCGTTTCATCTGCGCAAACCCTATGGGGCGCTGGTATCCGAGGTCCTGCCTCAAAGTCCGGCGGCCCAAGGGCATCTTAAGGCCGGCGACGTCATTGTCCGGTACGATGGCCACCCGATCGCACGGTCGGCTAATCTGCCGCCGCTCGTCGGGCTTACGCCCATAGGCACGGACGCCCGTCTCGAGGTGATCCGCAACGGGCAGGCGCGCCGTGTCTCGATAGTGATCGGGGCCTTGCCGCAGGCCTTGCCGGTCCGTTCCCTCACGCGGCCTGAGAAACCCGCCGGCGCGGCCTCACTCGGTCTTGCGTTGCGCGATCTTACGAGTCACGAGCGCCGCGCGCTGGGGGTGAGCGGCGGGGTGTTCGTGTCCGGAGTCGCCGCCGGGCCCGGCGCGCAGGCGGGGATCGCCCCCGGCGACGTGATTTTGAGTCTCGCGCAGCAGCCTGTCGATTCGGTGCGGGGCTTCATGGCGATACTGGCCCACGTGCCGTCGCATGAACCCGTACCCGTACTCGTGCACCGCAACGGGAGCTCGGAGTTCCTGGCCCTCACCAAATAGTTGGTGCCATTGCCGAAACCCGGTATGATGCGGCCACATGTCCGTGACTTTGTTTTGCGGGAAGCGTTAGCGCGCCAAGGCCAAGTTTGCAAGATCGCATCCGCAATTTCTCGATCATCGCCCATATCGACCACGGCAAGTCGACGCTCGCCGACCGCTTCATCGAGTTCTGTGGCGGCCTGACCGCGCGCGAGATGGAAAGCCAGGTCCTGGACTCCATGGACCTCGAGCGGGAGCGGGGGATCACCATCAAGGCCCAGAGCGTCACGCTCGACTACAAGGCCTTGGACGGTCTGGTCTACAAACTCAACCTCATCGATACGCCGGGGCACGTCGATTTTTCCTACGAGGTGTCGCGCTCGCTGACCGCCTGCGAGGGGGCCTTGCTCGTGGTAGACGCTGCGCAAGGGGTGCAGGCGCAAAGCGTGGCGAATTGCTACACGGCCGCCGAGCTCAATCTCGAGATCGTGCCCGTCTTGAACAAGATCGATCTGCCGGCCGCGGACCCCGAGCGGGTGGCGCGCGAGATCGAAGATATCATCGGCGTGCCGGCCACGGACGCTTTGCGCGTGAGCGCCAAGACTGGGCAGGGCATCCGCGAGATCCTGGAGGCCCTGGTGGCCCTGGTCCCGGCCCCGTCCGGCGATGAGGCCGGGCCCTTGAAGGCCCTCATCATCGATTCCTGGTTCGATACCTATCTCGGTACGGTCACGCTGGTGCGCGTGGTCGACGGGGTCTTGCGGCGCGGTGCGCGGGTGCGCTTCATGGCCAGCGGACGTGATTATGATGTCGAGCAGGTGGGCGTCTTCACGCCCAAACGCCAGCCGGTGGAGATGCTTTCGGCAGGTGAGGTGGGTTATGTGGTGGCCGGGATCAAGGACGTCAAGGGCGCGCGCGTCGGCGATACGATCACCGAGGCCAAGCGGCCCGCGGGCGCGCCCTTGCCGGGTTTCAAGGAGATCAAGCCGCGCGTCTTTGCCGGCCTCTATCCCATAGAGGCCGGGGATTACGACGGCTTCCGGGAGGCCCTCGAGAAACTCAAGCTAAACGATGCCTCCTTGCATTTTGAGCCCGAGACCTCCGAGGCCCTGGGTTTTGGTTTCCGCTGCGGGTTTCTGGGCATGTTGCACATGGAGATCGTCCAGGAGCGCCTCGAGCGCGAGTACGGGCTCAATCTCATTACCACCGCGCCGACTGTTATCTACGAGGTGCAGACCGCTCAGGGCGAGTGCCTGCGGGTCGACAATCCGGCCCGGCTGCCCGATCCGGGCGCCATCCGCGAGATCCGCGAACCGATCATTTCCTGCCACATCTTAGTCCCCCAGGAGTACCTGGGGCCCGTGATTCAGCTGTGCGTGGAAAAGCGCGGGGTGCAGACCGATCTGCGCTTCCTTGGGCGGCAGGCCATGCTGTCCTATGAATTGCCCCTCAATGAGGTGGTCATCGATTTCTTCGACAGGCTTAAGTCCTTGAGCCGCGGTTACGCGTCCTTCGACTATGAGTTCCGGGAGTTCCGGCCAGCGGACCTCGTGCGCGTGGACGTACTCATAAACGGCGACCGGGTCGATGCCTTATCGGTGATCGTGCATCGCGCGCAGAGCCAGTACCGGGGCCGCGAACTCATCCACAGGCTGCGGGAGCTGATACCGCGGCAGATGTTCGATGTCGCGGTGCAGGCGGCCATCGGGACTCACGTCATCGCCCGGGAGACCGTAAAGGCCTTGCGCAAGAACGTCACGGCCAAGTGTTACGGCGGCGATGTAAGCCGTAAGCGCAAACTTCTCGAACGTCAAAAGGAAGGAAAGAAGCGTATGAAGCAGCTCGGATCAGTGGAGATCCCGCAGGAGGCGTTCCTGGCCGTCCTGCGGGTCGAGAAGTAGCCATGTCGCTCGATAATTTCTCGGCATGGCTCGTAGGCCTACTCCTCGTGAGCGGCGTACTGTGGCTCGTTGACGCCCTCCGGCGGCGCGGCAAGCCCGGTAGTCATCCCCCGGTTTATGCCGAGTATGCGCGTTCGTTTTTCCCGGTGATCTTGGTGGTGCTTTTGATACGCTCGTTTGTCGTCGAGCCGTTTCGTATCCCCTCGGGATCCATGATACCGACCTTGCACGTCGGCGATTTCATACTCGTGAACAAATTCGCCTATGGGCTCAGGCTCCCGGTCTTGCATACGAAGATCCTGTCGGTAGGGGAGCCTAAGCGCGGTCAGGTAGTGGTGTTTCGCTACCCCAAGGATCCCTCGGTCGATTACATAAAACGTATCGTCGGCCTGCCCGGGGATCATATCGCCTATATCAATAAGCAGCTTTATATCAACGGTAAGCTCATCCCCCATTACCATAAGCGCCCCTATCTCTACGCCGAGCAAAGCGGCCAGTTTCTGGAGGCCTATCGCTATACGGAGCAGTTGGGCGCCTATCGTCACCACATCATATTGATCCCCGGCATCACCCAGCCGCCCATGCATTTCATAGTGCCCCCCCACGAATACTTTGTTTTGGGGGATAATCGGGATTTGAGCGATGATAGCCGTTACTGGGGTTACGTGCCGCAGCGCAATTTGGTCGGACGTGCCTTTTTTATCTGGTTCAGCTGGAATACGGCCCATGGCGGCGGTGTGGACTTCAAGCGGATAGGTCGCAGTATTCCCTGATAACAAGAACCCAGGAGGGAGGACTTATGTCAAGGGATAGCGAGCGGGGGGCGTCGTTTTGGAGCCTCCTTGTGTGCCTGGTCTTGGTGGGTTTTTTGGTGTTTCTCGCCTTTGAGATCGCGCCGCCCTATTTCGCGAATTGGCAGATCGAGAAGGCGCTTGCCAATGTCGCGAAGCAGCCGGGCGCCGACAGCTTCGGGAGAAGCGCCTTACGCAGCGCCGTGCGTCGCGAGTTCGCGGTAGGTTACATAAGCCACGTGTCGGTTGCCAAGGATCTGCATTTTCGGCGTACGGCACACGGCTTGCGGGTCATGGTCTTTCGTTATGAGGTTCGGGTCCCGATCATGGCTAACGTTACCGCGCTCATAGCATTTGTAGACAGGCGCAAGGTTACGGGCTCTTGAACGATCCTCAGGGGCTTTTGCGGGGGCTCGGTCATGTCTTTCGGGATCCGGCGCTGCTCCTGCGGGCCCTGACCCATAGGAGCCACGGGGCCGACAATAACGAGCGCCTCGAATTTCTGGGGGATGCGGTGGTCAATCTCGTCATGGCCGATGCCCTTTACGCGCGGTTTGGGACGCTATCGGAAGGTGAGCTCACGCGCCTGCGGGCGCGGCTCGTGCGTACCGAGACGCTGGCCGCGGTCGCCCGGGAGGTGGGATTGGGGGCGTTTTTGCGGCTCGGCAGCGGTGAACTGAAAAGCGGGGGTTTTGACCGGGATTCGATCCTTGCCGATGCCCTGGAGGCGGTGATCGGCGCGGTCTATCAGGATGGCGGCTATGAGCACGCGCGCACCGTCGTCGATCGTCTTTTTGCCGAGCGCCTGGTCGGCATCGACAGCCACGCCCAGAGCAAGGACGCCAAGACGGCCTTGCAGGAATTCCTGCAGGCCCGCGGTTGCGAATTGCCGCGTTACGAACTCGTGAGTATCACGGGACAGGACCATGATCAGTCATTTTGTGTGGTGTGTCAGGCGGCGGGGCTTGCCGAACCGACCCAGGGACAAGGTTCGACCCGTCGCCATGCCGAGCAAGAGGCGGCCAGGCTCGCCCTGCGCCGGTTGATGGCGACATGAGCGGGTTTCGCAGCGGCACCATCGCGATCTTCGGGCGCCCGAACGTGGGCAAGTCGACGCTCATCAACCGCGTGCTGGGACATCGTTTGCTCATCACCTCACCCAAGCCCCAGACGACACGTCACCGGATCCTTGGCATCAAGACGACTGCGCAGGCGCAATTCCTGTATCTGGATACCCCGGGCCTCGTAGGGGGCGGTAAGGGCGCTCTGGCTCGGCACATGGACGGGGCGGTTGCCCAGGCCCTCGGCGAGGCCGATTGCCTGGTGATGGTGGCGGCCTGCCCGCGCCTCCAGGAGGAGGACGAGCGGGCCCTGCAGTTCGTGCGTGACCACCTGCGAGGGCGTGCGCTCATCCTGGCCTTGAACAAGGTCGATCGTATGCCGGACAAAGCGCAGCTCCTGCCCTTGATGGCCGAGCTTGGCCGTCGCGGGACGTTTGCCGAGATCGTCCCGCTGTCGGCCCGCGACGGGAGCAACGTCGATGCGCTCGAGCGCGTGATCGAGGCGGCGCTGCCTGTGCAGGCGGCCTTGTATCCCGAAGACCAGCTGAGTGACCGTAATGATCGTTTCTTGGCCGCCGAGTTTATTCGGGAGCAGGTCTTTCGGCGATTTGCCAAGGAGATCCCGTACGTCACCACGGTAGACATAGAGTCGTTTCGCGTCGAAAGGCGCCTCGTCCGTATCGAGGCTGTGATCTATGTCGAGAAAGAGGGCCAGAAGGCAATCCTGGTAGGTGAGGGGGGGGCGGGGCTCAAGGCCGTCGGGACCGCAGCCCGCCACACCCTGGAAGGCCATCTGGGGCGCAAGGTCTACCTGGGGCTCTGGGTCAAGGTCCGGGGAGGCTGGTCGGATGATGCGCGGGCCTTGCGTAGTCTCGGTTATGCAGATGACAATTAGAAGATGCGCACCGACGATGAGCGCGGCTTCATCTTGCACCGCTATCCTTACGGCGAAACAAGTGTTTTGCTGGAGGCGTTTACCTACGATTTTGGACGGGTAGGTCTGGTCGGCCGGGGGGTCCGGCGGGGTGGACGCGCCTTCGCGGGTGCCCAGCTGCGACCCTTCCAGCCCCTGCTTTTGAGCTGGTCGGGGCGGGGCGGCGATCTGTCGACGCTCGTGCGCGCCGAGGCCCCGGAGGCCGCCATATCGCTGGGCGGCAACGCGGTTTGGTGTGGTTTTTATGTCAATGAGCTCCTGCTGCGCCTCCTGCACCGACATGACCCGCACGCCGACCTGTATGTCGCGTATGACGAAGTCCTAAGGTCGCTCGCCGTAAGCGGTTGCCAGGAAAGCGCCTTGCGGATCTTTGAAAAACGGTTGCTCGCGGCGCTAGGCTATGGTCTTACGCTCGCGCGCGAGGCGCACACAGGAGAGCCAGTGCGCGCCGATCTGACCTACCGGTATGTGCGCGATGAGGGGGTAGTGCGGGCCGGCCCCGATACCCCGGGCCGCACCGTCGGGGGCGCGACCTTGATGGCCTTGGCCCGGGAGGATTTCCGGGATGCGACCGCATTGCGGGAGGCTAAAGGCCTGCTCGGGGATGCCCTGGCCCCGCTTCTGGGCGATCGCCCCCTCTATACACGGGGACTCTTTCGCACTATGCAGGCGGCGCGCAAGCCGCCGCGCGAGTGAGGGGCCAGGCGCCATAGACAGAGCCATCGCCCGCCTCAAAACCGCTATTTCGTGTACGAGGACTCTATGAAGCTTGGGGTGAACATCGATCATGTGGCGACTCTGCGCGCGGCGCGCCGAACGCGCTACCCGGATCCCGTGCAGGCGGCGCTGGTCGCCGAGCAGAACGGGGCGGACGCCATTACCTTGCACTTACGGGAGGATCGGCGCCATATCCAAGATCGTGACGTGACCTTGCTCTCGGGTATGCTCACGGCGCGTATGAACCTGGAGATGGCCATCACCGATGAGATGCTGGCGATCGCCGCGCGGCTAAGACCGCAGGACTGTTGTCTCGTCCCCGAGCGGCGTGCGGAATTGACCACCGAGGGTGGTCTCGATGTGGCCGGTAGCGAGACCCGGGTGGCTGCGGCCTGCGCGCAGCTCGCGCAAGCCGGTATCCGGGTCTCGCTCTTCATAGACCCCGATCCCCGCCAGATCGAGGCCGCCGCCCGCGTGCGCGCACCGGTCGTCGAATTCCATACCGGCACCTACGCGGATGCCATCGGAGAGGCGCAAGCCCGCGAGTATGAGCGGCTGGTGGCCGGTGTCGCCGCCGCCCGCGCGTTGGGGCTCGTTGCGCATGCCGGCCATGGTCTTCATTACCACAACGTGGGGCGCGTCGCAGCCATCCCCGGGGTCGCCGAGCTCAACATCGGACACGCCATCGTGGCCCGGGCCTTATTTACAGGCCTGGGCCCGGCCGTGGCCGAGATGAAGCGGCTGATGGTGGCCGCCGCGATACCGGCGTGATCGTCGGTATCGGTACCGACATCGTGCGTGTGGCGCGGCTCGAGTCCGCGTTCGCCCGGTTCGGGGCGCGCTATGCCGAGCGGATCTTGGGTGCGACGGAGTTAGACGAGTTCGCTACCACGGCGCGGCGCGGCCATTTTCTCGCGAAACGATTTGCCGCCAAGGAGGCGGCCGCCAAGGCCCTGGGGACGGGATTTCGCGGGGCCTTCGGGCTGCGCGACATCGTGGTGGATCACGACCCGCTCGGTGGCCCGCGGCTCGTGTTGGGCGGAGGCGCGCGCGTGCGCGCCGAGACGCTTTTGGTGACGCGGATACATGTCAGCCTAAGCGACGAGGAGGAGTATGCGGTGGCCCTCGTCATCTTGGAGGCGGCCTGACCCCCAGGCCTGGCCTGCTCTTAAACTAGACTTGTTCTTAAAGGGGGCCTCGGGGCCTCTTTACTTCTTGCCGCCCGCGGCCTTGACGACCGGCGGCCGTCCTTCAAAGAAAAAGGCGCGCATCATCGCCTCGATGTCCCGCTGTGACTCGGGATCGGCCGTGTTCAACCGGTGATCGTTCATGAGTACGGAGAGCTGATCGAGCCACTGCCGCCACCCGTCTTGCGACACCTCCTCATAGATCCGTTGACCGAGCTCGCCTGGATAAGGCGGCCGGTCGAGACCGGGGGCGCTGCGTTTTAAGACCCGACATTGAACCATACGCACGCGGGGGTTCCTCCGTGACGTGAGGCGGGCAGTATAACGGAGGCCCGCGTCCTTTAGGAAGGACCGCCGCCTGACACGAGGCAGGCTAAGGCGCTATACTGGAGTCTTACCCTATGGAGGTTTCCCATGCCCCAAGAGCAAATGGTAGCGAGCCCCCGCGCGGAATTTCCGCTCTTCCTTAACGAGGAGATCCATGTCACGGATGCAGCCTACAGCAAGCTGCGCGCGATCGTAGCCGATGCCGCAGCCGACGGCGTGATCGGCATACGCGTCTATGTCTCGGGCGGCGGTTGTAGTGGCATGACCTATGGCATGGTCATGGCCGAGGCCGAGGGTGATCGCGACGCGGTGTGGCAGAAAGATGGCCTGAAGATATTCGTAGACGCCATCGCCTTAAGCTACCTCGAGGGGGCCGAGATCGATTACACGGAGGAAGGAGAGCCGCGCTTCCTGTTTCGCAACGTCTTCTCGCGCTCCGGGGGCGGCGGGGCGTGTGGCGGTTGTGGCGGTGGCGGCGGTGGCGGCGGGTGCGGGTCCCACTAAAGCGGCCGCGGCTCTTACTCATCGCGCCGTTCGGGAGTTACCGGACGGCGCCTTTCTTGGCGGCTGCGGAGCGGTCGGCCGAGGTGGTGTTGGCAAGCGAGGGGACGGCGAATATCGTCGACGCGGGTCTGCCGGGCTTGCGTTTGCCGTTTGGCGATCTGCCCGCCTGCCAGGCCATCCTGACGGAGGAGGCCCGGCGACGGGGACCCTTTCAGGCCATCCTGGGTCTCGATGACCTCGGGGCCGAGATCGCGGGCGCGCTCGCCCCGTCCCTAGGATTGGCCGGCAATCCCCCGTCCGCCTTGGCCATCGCCCGGCGCAAGGATTGGGCCCGTGCCGCGCTGCGCGGCGCGGGGGTCCGCGTCCCGTGGCATCGTGTGCTCGCCTTGGATGAACCCCTGCCCGATTTCACGGACCTACCCTTCCCCTTGGTGTTAAAGCCCGTGGCCCTATCGGGAAGCCGCGGCGTCATGCGCGTCGACGATAGGGTGGGGCTTTACGAGGCCCTTAGGCGCCTGCGCGCGATCCTCGGCCGTGACGAGCGCGCGGTCTGGAATCGAGCCCTCCTGGAGCGTTTCGTGCCCGGTCGCGAGGTGGCCCTGGAAGGTTTGCTGACAGGCGGGGTCTTGCAGACCCTCGCGATCTTCGCCAAGCCTGAGCCCTTGGATGGCCCGTTCTTCGAGGAGACCTATTACATCACCCCGGCGGATCTGGATCCGGCCCTGGCCGAGGCCGTGCGTCGCGAGGTCGAGGCCGGTGCGCGGGCCTATGGTCTACGCGAAGGCCCCGTCCATGCCGAGTGCCGTTTGAATGGGGACGGGGTATGGATCATCGAGATCGCGGCCCGGACCATAGGTGGTCTGTGCGGGCGCCTGTTGCGATTCGGGGCGGGGCTTTCTTTGGAGGAACTCGTGGTCGCGCATGCCTTGCGCGCCCCCATCGTGCCCGTGAGCCGGGAGGGGGCTGCGGGGGTCCTCATGATCCCGATCCCGGGTCTTGGTATTCTAAAGCGCGTGGAAGGGCTCATGGCCGCCGACCGGGTCCCGGGGATCGTCGAGATCGTCATCGATGTCCGTGCGGGGCAGGAGCTCATACCCTTGCCCGAGGGCGCAAGCTACCTAGGCTTTGCCTTTGCCGAGGGCGCAAGCCCTGCCGCGGTTTACGAGGCTTTGCGCACCGCCCACGGCCATCTCCGGTTCGTGTTGGCGCCGGTCTGGCGTCCCGCGGTCAGGCCGCCGGAGGCAGTGGGGGTTCCCGGAACCACGACTGCCACAGCGATGCCGCGAGCATGATGAGCAAGGGTCCGGCGATGACCCCCACGAGACCAAAGACCTTCGCGCCCCCGAGGATGCTAAGCAATAGCGCCATGAACGGCACGGAACTCTCTTTGCCGGTAACGAGCGGCCGCAAGAGGAGATCCGCGGCGGTGATGACGGCCACGCCCCACGCCGCCGTCAAGAGGCCCGGAAAGACGTGCCCCGTGAGCATGAGCCAGCCCGCGACGAGCGCGAGTACCGCGCCTGCGCCAAACGGGATGGCCGACAGCAAGGCGGTGGCGATCAGCCAGATCGACCACAAAGGCATACCGGCAAGCCCGTAACTTATCCCGATCAGGCCGCCCTCCACGAGCCCTACGCCGATGATGCCCAGCATCACCGCGCGTGCGGACGCGGCGGTCAAGGTCAGGACCTGCGCGCCGCGCGGTCCCCACAGGGTTTGGGCGATCCAGGTGAGTTCGGCCTTGACGCGTTCACCGCGCAGCGCGAGCGAAAAGACAACTGCGGTTGCGATCAGGGTATGGAGGAGGAATATCCAGATATGCCCGAGGCTTGCCCTGATGAGGTCGGAGTGGTGGCCTAGGTAATGCACGAGGACCTTGGCGTTGAGGCGGTGGAGATGGCTTGCGAGCCAATGGCCGATGATGGGCACGTGCGCCAGCGTCGGCGGGACCTTCACGAGCGGCGCGCCGCTGCGCCAGCGGGCGATCTGGGGCGCCAGGTTGGCGGCGAGCGTTTGGATGACGAGCCACGACGGCAACACGATGACCGCAAGCCATGTGAGCGCATGGAGCAAGGCCCCCGCCCAGCGCGGAATCGCCAGGGCCCGTTCGACTGCGAGTTGGACGCGCCAACCGACCACGCATAGTACGGCCCCCATGAACAAGGGCACGAAGTACGGACTCAAGGGATAGATCGCCAGCACGAACAGGGCCGCGAGCGCGATGCGGCCGTAGCGGCCTCCGCGCGTCATCGGCGGGGTCCGGCCGGTGTGGCGACCCCCAGGCCCTGCGCGGTGCGGGATCGGTGGGGGGCGCAGCGGCGAGGGTTAGGCATGTGTCCATCATAGGGCCGCTGGTCGCGAAGTCAATCGACACCAGGCCAGGAGGGGTGGGGTCAGGCGGCCCGGTACGCCCACTCGGTCGTGCCTCTTGCCGGCGCGGGGCGCTGGTCGGTCTGTTTTGTGCGCTCGTCATGTCGGCCTAACAAAAAACAACAAGGGGACGGTTTTTTGCACCGTCCGATAGGTTATCCTTGAGAGAGCTTGGTGTCTCGAGAGGAATGGAGATGGCCACCAAAAATCCCTGGGTCTTGGCGTTAGGCCTGGTTTGCGGTGTCCTGGTCGTGGGGTCCCGCACGGCCTGGGCCGCGTATCCGATCGCTTCTGCCCCGGTCCATGGCCGGGCGCTGGTCGTCGACGACGATGACGAAGGTGATGGCGACTGGTTTCCGCTGTGGTTTGGTTTTCGCGCCTTCGCGCCCCGGCGCCGCGTCATCATAGAACGTAACTACTACCCGCCACCGCCGCCGCCGCGTCCAGCCTATTACTATTATTGCCGGGATCCGGAGGGGTATTACCCGCGGATCCCCAATTGTCCGAGCGGCTGGCTGCGCGTACTGCCCCCCGGCGATGGCCCGCCTTAATCCTGAGCCGCCCGCGGTCGATGGCGATACGGCCCCGTGCCGCCCGCTTGCGGTCGTGTTGACGCCGGCCGCCCGGGCGCGGCTTGACGGCCGCAGCGATATGCTGTTTGTCGAAATGGAGCTCTTCTTTAGCTGCCTCGTGCGTAAGCGTCTGCGCCTCGACTCCGAGCCGCTTGCGGGGGCGGCCGTGTGGCGAGGCGTAGGGCACGAGCGCTTGACCGCGTGGTTTCATCCCGTCATGGCCCAGCACTGTGCACTGCAGGACGACAGCCGCCTAGAAGATCTGCCGCTCGCCGATTTTCCGTTGGCCCGCCGAGGCGCCTTTCAGCCCCGTTGGCTACGCCTCGACCTGCGTGACGGACGGTTCGTGGGCGATTTCGGGTGGCAGCAGGGTGGGCCGCCCGACCGGGCCTGAGTGGGTGCGAGGTAGGCTGGTCTTCGGACCGGGCGATATCCGTGATCAGGCCAAGGGGGCGCGTCTGCGGGGCGGGTCTTTAGGACCGCGCCCGGATGCCGCGCGGCCGGCGGCGTCGTAATCGAGAGAATGACAGCTTAACGCATGCCGCCCGCCTACCCTAAAGGTTCCACGCTGAGTCAGCGGCGCGCCTATAAGGCGCTGCACGCGTTTTGTCTGGATCCGGCGTCCGCCGAGGCAAGCTCTGTGCTGTGCGGCTACGCTGGGACGGGCAAGACTTGGCTCGCCGTCCACCTCATTCAGGCGGTCTGTGCCCAAGGCCTGAGGGTCGCCGTGTGCGCCCCCACGCATAAGGCGATCGCGGTCATAAGCGCCAAACTGACCCCCTCGGCGCGCCAACGCGTCTGGTACGGTACCCTGCACGCCCTACTTGGGCTCAAGCTGCGCGAGACCCATGAGGGGGGTATGGACGCCACCTTGGATCGCAACCCGAAGACCTTGTATTTCGAATCCTATGATGTCGTCTTCATCGACGAATCCAGTATGGTGGGCCCCGATCTCTTGGCCTACATCGAGCGGTTTCAAAGGGGCGCGCGCACGCGCGTCGTCTATATCGGCGACCCCGGGCAACTGGCGCCGGTCGTGCAACGGGCGCGCCCGGAGGGCTCAGCGCAGGGGCAGCTCGCCTTGGCGGAAGAACCGGCATCGGTGCCGCCGGTCTTCGCACGTTCTGCGCCGCGCTATGATTTGCAGGAGATCGTTCGGCAAAAATCGACCGGACGCCCGCATCCCATCGTCCAGTTCGCGCAGGAGATCCGCCGCTATATCGAACACGAAGCGGACGGGGTCTTCGACCCCGCCGCCATAAGCGCCTACCTCGCCGCGCACGCCGCCGACATGGTGGTCGTGCGCAAGGCCCAGGCCCGCGACGTGGCGGCGGGCGCCATAAGCTTGCGTAAGCGCCGTCCCGCGAAGGATATCCGGGTGTTGGCGTGGCGCAACCGGGTGGTCGATACCCACAATCGTCTCATTCATGAGGGGCTCGCATCCCTCTATGGACACGCGGCCACCGCCACATCCGCGCACGCGCCGTTCTGGCCCGGCGAGACCATCATCGCGCGCGAGACCCTCTATGGCTTCCGGGCGCAGGCGGCCATGGCGCAACAGGACGCGAAGACTTGGGAGGAGGCGCTGGCGCCCCTCGAGACCGCCCAACAGCGAAAGGACCCGGAACGTACGCGCCGCGACGCGCTCGTTGCGCTCATAGCCAATAATACCGAGATGGTAGTCCGCAGCTGCGAGCCGTGGCGCCATCCCTACCTCGATATCGACAGCTACCGCATAGAAGCGCAGGAGGCCGCCGACGCGGAGGCGATCACCTTGTTCGTCGCCGCCGACCCGCGCGCCTATGACCGGCTGGTGCGCAAGACCTGGGACGGATATCGCAGCAGCGCAAGCCGCCGGCCCGAGGACTTCCGTCGGGCCTGGGCCGTGACCCGGGCCTGCGCGCCGGTCATGCACGGCTACGCCATGACCGCGCACAAGGCCCAGGGCAGTACCTTTGATTACGCGCTGATCGATGTCGCCGATCTCGCCTACATGATCGCCGCCGCCGGCGCTGACGACTACCACCGCGCGCTGTACGTCGCGGTGACCCGGGCGGCAGAACAGGTGTGGCTCTGCCTCTAACAGGGCCCCGCGGGACCCACGAGAGGGCGTCGTGTCCGCCGGGAGACTATGGCCGCAGGGTGCCCGCAGGTTCTGTGCCGATCAGCGCGTCCCCGCCTGGGAGAAAGATCTGCGGGGATTGATGTAACCTTTTGTCGAGCTCGCTCGTCTCATGGGTCGTTAGAAGACCGGCCAACCGGCCGTGTCACCCATCGAGGAGTCGACGAAATGAGGAAGATCACGGGTGTGTTCGTAGCGGGCCTCATGGCGGCAGGGCCGGCATGGGCCGGGGCCACCGCCACGGCGGCGTCCCTGACGCGCCTATTGACGCATCAGGGTTTCTCCCAGGAAACGGCATTGCGTCTGGCGCAGACGGCTCGGCGTTTTTATAAGGGCGGGGCGGGCGTACGGCTCGCGCACTCTCTCGATACCTTGCCCAAGCTTCCTCAGACTGACTATCGCGGGGCCGCGCTCACGCCGCAAGCCGCCGCCGGCTACGGTCTCGTCTTGAGCGCCGCCCTGCGGCGGGGGCTTGCCCCTGCGGCCGTGGTCGCCACGGGCCAGGCCTTTGTACAGGGTGTCGAGGCCGGCGGGTCCCCGGGGGCGACGGCCCAACGGGTGCTGCAGGGGCTCGCGGAGGGCCTGCGCGGAACGGCGCTCGCGGCCGTCGCCCGCCGCACGGCGACAGACGTCCATGCTGATCGGTCGCCGACCGGTGATGCCGACGGCATCGGCGCCGTGGCGCCCGGCCGCGCGCTAAGTTCGGGCCCGTTGGGGCGCCCGACCGGCCTTGCGCCGACGCCGGTCGCGGTGGGGGCCCCCGTTACCATGGGCCCCGGGGCCGGGGCCTTCAGGGGACCGATGACCGGCGCCTCGCCGGTAGCCCGGGGTTCGATGGGCGGATCTGGGGGCATGGGGCAGCCCTGAAGCTTGGGCAGCGCGAGGGCTAACGCCCCCGCGCCCATCACCTAAGAGGGGGAACGGGATCATGACAATCGTGAGCCAGAGAAAGGCCGGGGCGGCGCTCGCGGCCGGTCTTTATGGGGGACTTGCAGGGGCGGCCATCCTCGCGGGGCCGGCGGCGGTTTTGCATCGCCAGATCGCCTCACCGACGAGTGGGTATTTTTCGCCAAGGACCCATGGCAACGGTGCGGGCGGGGTGCTGCGCCGGGCATTCGGGGGCTACGCCGCCAATGGTTTCATGTCCCCCTCGGGACAGCTTGTAACGAGTCCGCAACAGGCCTTGCCGGGGTCATCGGGTGCTATGTCCGGAAGGCCGTGAGCCATGTTCGTTTAGGTAAGGGGGTGTTGTGAGGGGGCGGATTATGGGGTTTATCGCCGCTAGCGTCCTGGCAGGTGTTGGCGGCGCGCGGGCAACGATGTTCGGGGGCGTGGACGCCGGGGCGCTTTGGGAAAGCAATTTCGTGGGGGCCCCGCCCGGAACGAACCCGCTGCCGGTATTCATGGGGATCTATTCCGGATACTTGGGCGGCTACACGGGCTTCGATAAGGACCGCGGCGCGTGGGTGGGTTCGGTGAACTTCGAGGCCGACCGTCTCCGTCAGTACACGTCCCTGGATGATAACGCCTACGGGGGTTCGGCGGGGGTTTTTCATGACTTGGGCAACGAGGCATCGGTTTTGGCTACGGTGGGAGGTGACCTCCTGCGTTATAGCAACAGCATTCGCGATCTTGCGATTTATGTGGGACGGATTCATTTCAAGGAAGGGGGGCAGACGCGCTGGTTTGGTGAGACCGTCGAGTATGACGACGGACAAGGCACCGCGGCCTTCAATACCTACCAAGGATATATAGGGACCGTGGCGTTCAATTGGAAGCCCATTAAGTCCGATGTCGTGACCGTATCGGTCGCGCATGCCGTCGATCGTTACGATGTGGCGACGGCGGGCCTGCGTACCTCGGACGCCGGGAGTCTGGGATGGTTGCAAGAACTTGGACACAAGATTTATGTCCGCGCCTCCCTCAGCCGAGAGTACGTCGCGGTGGCCTCTGGCCCGCACTTTTACGCGACGCTCATAGGGGCAGGATTGGGCGTTTCGTTCTAGGCTTTTCGGCCTGCGGGGGGATGTTTATAGTGACGGCATGGAAGCGCGCGCGCATCGGCGGAAGGTATCGAGGACGGTTTTGGCAGTGTGTGGCGGGTTCGCGCTGGGGCTTGCCTGCGCCCGGGGTCGCGAGGTGCTGTTTCGGATCCATGCCCCGGTCGCAGCCGCGGTGTCTGTATGCGGGAGCTTTCGAGACTGGCGCTGCGTGCCGTTGGTGCGTGGGCCACGGGGGGAATTTTGGGGCCGCTTAGCGGTGTCGCCGGGCCTTTATGAGTACGGGTTTCGCGTCGATGGGCGCTGGCGGTTGGGCCGGGGCGCCGCCCAGGTGGACGACGGCTTCGGCGGCCGCAACGATCTTTTGCTCGTACGGCGTTGAGCTGTCGCCGCAGGCCCGGAGGGTCCGGGCGATGGCGGGCCGGGCCGCTGCGGAGCGGGCGTAAGTCGTGGAGGAGTCGGGACATGAGGGTCGAGACGAGGAGCCGGCATGGATCGCGCGCTGCCGGCGCGGGGAGACGGCCGCTTTTCGGCCCCTCGTCGAACGCTATGCGCGCATGGTTCATACCGTGATCTCGCGTCTTGCGCCGGCGGCTGATGTCGACGATCTCGCCCAGCAGACCTTTCTGGCAGCCTTCGAGCGCCTCGACCAATACCGGGAGGGTGCGCGGTTTTCGACCTGGCTGTGCCAGATCGCGATCAACAAGGCCCGCGATGAGTACCGGGCGGCGCGGCGCCGGCCGGAGCTTGGGGATGCGGAGTGTCTCGATGAGCATCGCGAGGATGGACCCGAGGATCAGGCCGTCCGGCAGGAAAACGGGGGCGCAGTGGTACGCGCGCTTGGCCGGCTTGCGGGACCGGATCGCGAACTACTGGTTTTGAAATACGTCATGGAGGAGAGCTTCGAGACGGTGGCAGAGATCCTGGGTATCACGGTGGGAGCGGCCAAGGTCCGCGCGCTGCGCGCCCGGGAACGATTTCGGGAGATCCTGAGTAAGGACGAACGATATGGCAAGCGAGACGGATAAGCGTCTGACGGACGCAGCGCTTGATGCGGGCCTTAGGGCCTTGGCGGCGCCACCCATGGCCGCCGATTTTGCCGACCGCGTCATGGATCGCATCGGGCAGTCCCCGCGGTGCGCATGGCGTCGGTGGCCGCGGCGCTGGGCGGTAGCGGCCATGGTGATGGTAGGGGCGGGGGCCGCGCTCGTGGCTGTCATGGTGCGGCCGGCGGTCCCGGCGGGGGCACGGCTCGTGCGTTTCGTGTTGCGCAGGCCCGGGGCGACGCAAGTCGCTTTGGCGGGGAGCTTCAATGATTGGGGCCGGCGCGTGGCGCTGCGGGCGCGGGGCCATGGCCTATGGAGTGTACGGCTGCCGCTCAAGGCCGGACGCTATACCTATGTATTTGTGGTCAATGGCCACGAGGTCATCCCGGATCCGCACGCAGAGGCCTATCGGCCGGACGGCTTTGGGGGCGAGAATTCCGTAATCGTCGTGAACGGCCCGCGGGAGGTTGCGTGAGGCGCCCCAGGATAGTGATCCTGTTGTGCGTGGTCGCAAGCCTGCTCGCGCCCCTGCGGACGTGGGCGGCGCAGGTGTCGCTAGCGAGCGTACAGCGCGCGGGGGTGCCGCCCCCTCGGGCGCGGCGTCTGCTACGCGCCGCCGACAGGGCCCGTGTCCCGCCCCCGATCCTGCGCGCCTGGGTCCAGATCCTGGCGGATCTACACCGCGACCATCTGCCCACGTCGCTTGCGACCGGAGAGATCTTCGAGGGGCTCATGAAGGGCATAGCCCCGGGCCGGATCACCGACGCCATGCAGGCCTACGCGCGGGCCTTGCAGCGCGCGGACCTGTTTTTGCAAAGCCACGTGCGCCACCTTGCCCCCGGTACGCGTCCCCAAGCGCAGCGGCAGGCCTTGGCGGGTCTCGTCATTGCGCAGCGCGTGGGCTTGGGGCCGCGGCGCCTTACGCAGCTTTTGGGGCCGCGGCGGTTGTCGCTTGGGCGTCTTGCGGCCTATGTCCAGGTGGCGGCCGATCTGCGTTCCTGGGGTATGGGTCGCGGGCGTGTCGTCCGGATCCTACGCCGCGCGCGCCGGGCCGGGGTGCCAGCCAGGGCGGTATTGCGGCTCGATGCGCGTCTTGCGCAGGCGCAAGCGCGCGGACATATAGGGCAGCATTTGGGTCGCGAACTAGAGCGCGGCCTTGGGCTTCACTCGGCGCTCGGTCCGGCCATGGGGCCGCGCGGGGGGCTCATGGGTGGTCCTGGTGGGGGTATGGGGATGGGCGGACCGGGCGGCACCATGGGACCGTCTGCTGCGGGTCCCGGCGGCATGGGCGGTGGGCACCCATAAGCCGCCGTTTAGGCCTCGTTTCCCGCGGATTCCAGGAGCGCCCAGCGGGCGTAGGCACCCGCCAAGGTCTTTTCCAGAGCGGCGAGCTCCTCGTAGAGCTTCCCAGCCTTGGCAGGGTCGTCTCTATAGAGGCTGGGATTGCCGGCCGCCGCTTGCAGGGCGGCTTGCCGGGCCTCCAAGGCCTCGATGCGCGCCGGCAGTTCGTCGAGCTCACGCTGTTCTTTGTAGGACCGACGCCGGCGTTCGGTGCGTGACGCGACCGCAACGGTCTCCGCGGTCGCATCGATGGGAGACGCAGCCGGCGCGGCGGCCGCCGCCGGTGTCCGGGCCATCTGCGGAAGCGCGCTATAGCCCCCGACATATTCGCTGATACCGCCACGGCCGTCGAACAGCCATACGGTGGTGGCCACATGGTCGATGAAGGCCCGGTCATGGCTTACGAGGAGGATGGTTCCCGAGAACTCCATCAGCGTCTCTTCCAGGAGCTCCAAGGTCTCGGCGTCTAAGTCGTTGGTCGGTTCATCGAGCACGAGCAAGTTTGCGGGTTTGGCGAATAGCCGCGCGAGAAGCAGGCGGTTACGCTCGCCCCCCGAGAGCATGCGGACCGGTGATCGCAGGCGTTCTGGGGGAAACAGAAAGCGGCGCAGATAACCCGCGACGTGTTCTGTCTGGCCGCCTATGCTTACGGTAAGCCGGCCTTCGCCGACGCTGTCCATGACGGTGGCATCCGGATCGAGTTGTTCGCGTTGTTGATCGAAATAGGCGACCTCGAGGCGCGTGCCGGCACGTACGATTCCCCCGGTCGGCGCCATGTCCCCAAGGAGGGTCCGCAAAAGGGTGGACTTACCGACGCCGTTTGGGCCTACGAGCGCAATGCGATCACCCCGTTGTACAGTCGTGCTGAAGCCACGCACGAGGGTCTGGGCGCCGTAGGCGATGGTGAGGTCTTCGGCGGCAAAGACGATCTTGCCCGACGATTGCGCCGGGTCGAGTTGCAGCTGCACGCGACCGACGCGCTCACGGCGTTCTTGGCGTTCCCGGCGCATGGCCTCGAGTGCCCGCACGCGGCCTTCGTTGCGCGTCCGCCGGGCCTTGATCCCTTGGCGGATCCAGGCCTCCTCGGCTGACAGGCGCTTATCAAACAACGCATCTTGCGCCTCTTCCGCCGCCAGGGCCTGGGCCTTGCGTCGCACGTAATCTTCGTAACTGCCGGGCCAAGAGGCGAGCGTCCCCCGGTCGAGTTCGATGATGCGAGTAGCAAGCCGCTTCAAGAACTCGCGGTCATGGCTTACGAACAGTACGGCGCCCGTAAAACTGGCGAGGTAGTTTTCAAGCCACAGTATCGCCTCGATATCGAGATGGTTCGTGGGTTCATCCAGTAAGAGTAGGTCCGGGCTTGTGACGAGCGCTCGCCCGAGCATGACCCGCCGGCGCCACCCGCCGGAGAGGGTATTCATGGTGGCATGCGCATCGAGGGCGAGTTCTGTGAGCACGGTCTCGATGCGCTGCTTGAGCCGCCAGCCATCGCCACTGTCTAGGATCTGCTGGACCGTTCCCAGGCGCGCGAGGACCGCCGGCGGCGTGTCCTCACCGAGTTGGGCGGTAAGGCGGTCGTACTCGCGCAAGGCCGAACCAAGCTCTGCGAGCCCGCCTGCGACCACGTCATAGACGGTCTCGGTTTCGCCGCAGACGACCTCCTGGTCGAGCGTTGCTATGCGGAGATTGCTCTGGGCAGTGCGGGTGCCGCTGTCGGGCTTTATGGTACCTGCCGCGATGCGCATGAGCGAGGATTTGCCCTCGCCGTTACGGCCGATCAGACAGACGCGCTCGCCGGCTTCCAGCGTGAGCGCGGCGCCCTGCAGGAGCGGATGGTGACCATAGGCTAGACTGATATCTTCGAGACGGAGTAGCGCCATGAGTGAGTAGGGCCTGCGATACGGGCTTTGAGTAAGTCCGCTATAATCGCAGGTCCGCCACGGGTGGGCAACGTATGCCCTGACCCGAATGTGACATTCAGAGGAGAAGGATCATGCTCGATCTCTACTATTGGCCAACCCCGAATGGTCACAAGATGACGATCTTTCTCGAGGAGGCGAGGCTGGCCTACCGCATCATCCCGGTCAATATCGGCCGTGGTGAGCAGTTCAACCCCGATTTTTTGGCCATTGCCCCTAATAACCGTATGCCAGCGCTCGTGGATCATGACGTAGAAGGCGAGCCTCTACGGCTTTTTGAGTCCGGGGCCATGCTGCAATATTTGGCCGAGAAGACTGGGCTTTTTCTGCCCCGGGAGTCCCGTGCACGCTTTACTGTCCTGCAGTGGCTGTTTTGGCAAATGGCGGGCCTGGGGCCGATGGCGGGGCAAAACCATCACTTCGCGCGCTATGCCCCGGAGAAGATCCCCTACGCGATAGACCGCTACGTCCGCGAAACGACGCGGCTCTATGGTGTCTTGGACCGGCGGCTGGCGCAGACCCCGTTCGTTGGCGGATCTGAGTACTCCATTGCCGACATGGCGTGCTACCCATGGATCGTTCCTTACAAGGATCAGGATCAGGACCTGAACGCCTTCCCGCACCTGCGGCGCTGGTTTGAGGCACTCGCGTCGCGTCCAGCCGTGGTGCGGGCCTACGCGCTCGCCGCTACGGTCGCCGAAAATCGTCCCTTAGACGAGGAGGCACGGCGTCATTTGTTCGGGCAGCGGCAGCCTGATGCTTCGGCCTGATGCGGCGCGCGCAAGGGGGATTTATGTTGACTGGGATCGGCAATGTGTTGTGGTTTGTTCTGGGGGGCGCGGTCATGGGGCTCGCTTGGTGGCTTGCCGGACTTCTTGCGATCATTTCGATCGTGGGCATCCCTTGGGCCCGGGCCTGTTTTGTGATTGGCCAGTTCACGTTCTTTCCGTTTGGTAAGGAAGCGGTCAGTCGTAGCGTGCGCAGCGGCCGTATCGATATCGGTACAGGCCCTCTCGGGTTAGTGGGTAACGTCCTGTGGTTCCTGTTTGCCGGCGTGTGGCTGGCCATGGGCCATATGGTGGCGGCATTCGCCAATTTCATTACCATAATCGGGATCCCCTTCGGTATCCAACATGTGAAGCTCGCTGTGCTTGCGATGGCGCCCATTGGTCTTCAGATCGTGGACAAGCGTTCGGCCTGACGCGTCGGAGGCGTTGCAGGGTTAGGGCGTATCGTTTGTAAGGACGCAGTCTTGCGTGCGTCTTGGGGCGGGGCTTTGTGTAGATGCCTATAAAGATGCGTCCCAAGCCGGCACGAAACCCCGCATTTATGGAGGGTTAGGGCGAACGCGCCGCCGCGGTAGGCCAGTCCTGCGCGGACCGCGCAGCATCTCTATGTATCGGTATATCCAAAGGGCCACAAATAAAACCTGTAGGGAAATAGCCCCAAAGCGCAGCGTTTTGCGCGCGTTGGCAGCAGACGGCGGCCGAGGAGACGCTGAGCCCGCGCTTAACGGATGCGTAGGATGAGTCCGGCCCGAAAGACGGATGGCCTTGCCGGAGGCGGGGTCTACGATGGGACAGGCATAGGGAGTGTATGATTATGGGTAAGGTTTGGGCGTACGGCTCACGCGTCCTGCTTTTGGCACTCGCTGTGAGTCTCACGGCTTGCAAGACATCGGGCGGGAATGCGGGAAGCGGTAGCGCCACCCCGGCGGGGCCTGCGCCCGTGGCCAGTCCGGCGCCCCAGCCGGCCGTATCGGGGGGTGTACCGGCGGCCACGACAGAGGCCTTTGTCACCAATAGCGGCGCCGGCACGATCGCCACCTATACCGTGACGGACGGACAGCTGTCGGTTACGCCCGTCAGCACTACGGTGACTGCCGCGCAATCGACCCCGCGCTGGATTACCCTGAATGGCGGTTTCGCCTATGTGGCCAACATGGGTTTCAACGACGTCTCGACGTATACCATAAATCAAGGGGTTTTATCGGCGGTCCCGGTGAGTACGACCGCGCCCATTGCCGGAACGGCCCCCAATAAGATCATTGTGAACAATACCGGCACGATGGCCTATGTCGCCAATCTCGCCGCCGGCGATGTGTCGGCCTACCCAATCCACAGTGATTTGCTCGCAACGGACCCGGTCGAGACGACGGCGCCCGCGCAAGGCTATGACATAGCCGGCATCGTCTTAAGTCCCTCGGGACAGCACCTCTACTGCGTGTATTTCATAAGCACAGGTACGACCGGGGACGGCTATGTAGCCTCCTATGCCGTCACAAACGGGGTGCCCGCCCCCATGCCGCTTAGCGTAACGGCCATCCTGCCCAATACCAACCCTATGGGGATTGCGATCAGCCTGTCGGGCCACCATATCTATGTCGTGAACACGGGTATCGGCAACATCGCGACCTATGCGGTAACGGGCGGGGTACTATCCCAGCAGCCGGTGGCGACCACGACGCCCGTCACGGGATCGAACCCCTTCATAGACGCCCTCGATCCTACGGGTGACTACCTCTATGTGGCCAATCAGGGCAGCGGCACCGTCGCGTCCTATCGAATCACCAATGGCCTACCGGCTTCCGTTCCCCTTAGCGTCAGTCGCGCCGTGGCCGGTTCTGGCCCGTTTGGGGTGACGGTCGGGGTCCGGGGCCGTTTCTTGTATGTGACCTGCGAGCAAGGGGGTGATGTCGCGTCTTATGCCATCACCAACGGAGTCTTGTCGGCGCAGGCGGTAAGTGTTACCCGCCCAAGCCCCGGTTCCGTGCCCCTGTGGTTGGCGGCGGCTTCCTAAACGACCCAGCGGCAGAGGCGGCCTAGGGCCATGCGGCACTCGCCCCTAGGCGGCCGGGCCTTGTATCCTTGCGGGTATGCGGGCGGACTAATCCCTCCCCGTGCCTACGTTCATAGGCAGGCCATCCCCACGGTCTCGTTCTAAACGGTGGTGCCGCGGGCAGGGCGCGCTACGGCTGGCAGCCAGAGCCGGCTTCGGCTAAGCTTGGCGGGCGCATACAGGAGGCGGTCCGATCTGCCCCCGCTTCATCTGAAGCGGCGCTTGGGAGGCTTACCCGCTCACGCCATGGCAGTAATGGTCGACCACCATCACCTCGTGCAGTCCCCCGAGCGCGTCCTCTATTTTGTGTTGCTGCAGCTTGTGGCCATCATCGGGCTTGCGCGCGCCCTGGGCTGGCTTGCGCGGCGGGTCGGGCAACCGCGATCGGTAGGGGAAATCGTAGCCGGCCTCTGTCTGGGGCCCTCGCTTTTCGGCCACTGGGCGCCGGGCGTGTCGCAGTATGTGTTTGGTAGTGCCTCACATCTGCCGCTTGTCATCATGAGCCAGATCGGGCTTACCTTGCTCATGTTCCAGATCGGGATGGGATTCGATTTCTCGCACCTGCGCGAGGCCGCAAACGGGCGCGCCGTCGGACTTATTGCCGCTACCGCGGTTATCCCGCCGTTCATTGCCGGTATCGGTTTAGGTTTTGGGTCGCATGGGCCGCTCGCGCATGGCGTGCCCGTACTCCCCTATAGCCTGTTCTTGGGCACGGCCCTTGCCATCACGGCCGTGCCGATCCTCGGGCGCATATTGGTTGAATACGGCCTGACGCGCACGCGGGTCGGGGCCATTACGATTAGTGCCGCGGCCATCAACGACGTGACCGGGTGGCTGCTCTTGCTCGCGGTCGCGGCCTTCGCAAGCGCACGGTTCTCGCTCGCGGCCATGGGGGTCCGCCTGGGTTACTTGGCGCTTTACCTGCTCGTGTGTGGGGCGGTCATAAAGCCACTCGTACATCGTTTCTTGCGGCAGGTGCGCTGGCCCGAGGGCGGGGGCCTTGCGGGGGATGTCCTGGCGCTTACCTTGCTCGTCGTGTTTGTGTCGGGCATGGTGACCTACGAGATCGGTATCTTCACGATCTTTGGCGGATTCGTCATGGGTGTGATCGTCAACGATAACACGGAGTTCGTGGCCCGGTTTCGGCAAACCGTGGGCGATTTCGTAACGGTGTTCTTTTTGCCCATATTCTTTACCTACGCCGGTTTGCGCACGAACTTGACCGGGATCGATAGTCTGGACTTGTGGCTCTGGTGCGGCGTCATTACGCTGGTGGCGAGTGTCAGCAAGGGGCTCGGGGCCTATATGGGCGCGCGCCTAGGGGGGCTCGATAGGACGGCTGCGGGCGTGGTCGGCGTGCTCATGAATACGCGCGCGCTCATGGAGCTCATCGTGATCAATATCGGTTACAGCGCGGGTTTCATTCCCAAGATCGTCTATACCCTGCTCGTGGTCATGGCGCTTGCGACCACCGTGATTACGGGGCCCCTGCTGCGTCTCTTGTTGCCGCGAATGGGCCACGAGATCCCGTCGGGCGTGGATGCCTAGACCTTGCGCGGCATGGCCTAACCGCCTTCCCGGAACCCCGGGTATATCAGCATCCCTCCGTCGACAGCAATAGTGGTCCCCGTCATATAGCTTGCGAGGTCGCTCGCCAGAAAGGCGATCACCTGTCCGATCTCCGTTGGTTGCCCGAGCCGGGCCATGGCGATCTTCTGGTCGAGGTCGGCAAGGGATTGAGGTTGGCTCCATACTTCTTTGTTGATCGCAGTCTGGATCGCGCCCGGTGCGACCGCAAGCACACGGATCCCGCTCGCGGCCGTTTCCTGCGCCAAGGTCTTTGTGAACATCGAAAGACCCGCTTTGGCGGCGGTATAGGCGCTATAGCCGCTCCAGGGTATGAACTCATGGACCGAAGTGATGTTGATGATGACGCCGCGGCCTCGTTCCTTCATGCCCCCGACGACCGCCCGGGCGCAATAGTAGGGGCCGAGCAGATCGATCCCGATCACCTTTTCCCAGGCCCTGGTATCGTCATGGCCGACGGTAGCCCGGGTTCCGTCGGCGCCGGCATTATTGATGAGGATATCGATGCCGCCGAGGGCGGTTTCGACGGAGGCGATGAGTGCGGCCGCGGACTCGGGATCCGATATGTCGGCGGCAAAGGACTGGCCCCGGCCTCCGCCCTGCGTGATGCGCGCGATGAGCGCCTCGGCGTCTGGACGCCCGTTGTGGTAATGCGCCGCTACCGTGGCACCGGCATGGGCGAGGTTCTGGGCAATAGCCTGTCCCAAGCCCCCGCTGGCCCCGGTTACGAGCGCTACCCGACCGTGGAGATCAATCGCGATCATGGCCGCCTCCGATGATGCTCAGGGAAAAGTCCGTGCCGACCCAACCCTGATCGTGGCAATACAGGGTAAAGTTGAGCGTGTGCGCGTTCTTGAAGAGGTCGCTCGGTAGGCTCGCAACCCACCTAAGCCCCCAGTCCTCCGCCGGCGTATCGCGTATCCCGTGCCAGCCATCAAGGCCCCAGTGGATTACGAAGTCGCGGTCTAAGGCGACACGCAATTCCTCGCCGGCGAGAATCTCTCGCGGGCGGTCGCCCCATTGCCACAAGCGAAAAGTAAGCCTGGGCCGTTGGCCGGCATAGCGACGCCAAGTCTCGGTCGGGCGATCGACGGGATGGCCGGACCGGTGGCTGTGACACAGTTTGATGAATTCCGCATGAGCCCAGGCAAGGGGCATGGCCGACCCGCTGGGGGCGCCTGCGCTAAGCCCGGCCGCGGGTAAGGGGTCGCTATCCCAGACCTGTTCCGGCAGCAGCCCTCCGCGGCCCGTCATACCTGCCATAGCCATGAGATAGGGGAGGGGGTCTTCGCCCGCGGCTATGGCGTAGTGACCTCGTTCGCCCGTCAAAAGCGGCCAGCCGCGCCCAATCCCGGCGCCATTGAAGGGGCTGCCATCGGCGTGTTCGCCATAGCCGTCGCCATTGTAGCGATGCCATACTGGACCTGCGGGCGTTGTCGTCTTCAGCAGGGCATCGGCCAGGACTATGGTGGCCACGATACGGGGATCGTGGGGGTCGCGCAGACCAAAGCGCACGAGTTGCAGGAAGTCGGTTGCAATCTGGGATGCGGCGGCGAGCTGCAGGTCGTCATTGCGGTTTTTGATGGGCAGCAGATCGCCGTCTGCGTTTTTGCGGTTTAGGATGTCCGCTGGGGCGGCGCGTATGTAATACCCCGGGACCTGATACTGACGGGCGAGCGCCGTGTCTTCGACATAGGTCCAGTCCTCGATGCGGGTGTTCCAATAATCGGCGAACATAAGCGCGCAGTCGCGTGTCTTGCCGCTCAAGAACGCGGCCCCTTCCACCAGGGCGGCGATGACGACGGCGAGCGTGAAGGCGTTGATGCCCGCATCTTCCTCCCAGCGGTCCTGGGTCGTGACCGGGCCCTCGCGCACGAGAAAGCGCAAGGCCCGAACAACCATATCCTCGACGGCGATGTCATGTAAGGCGCCGCGGGCCTTCAGCGCGGCTGCGAGCAGGACGGGGAAGCCCGTTTCGTCGAGCTGTACGCCCCGCCAAAACGGCAGGCCTCCCAGCCATTGATTCTGGAGCCAGTGGCCATCGTCTTGCTGGGTCGCCATGAGATAGGTCAGAATCGTGCGGACCTCGCGCATGGCCCCGAGGGCCAAGAGCGCGCCTGCGCTCTCGACTAAGTCCCGAGACCACACGAGGTGGTAACCGCCTATGGTGTCGCTCGCTTCGCCCCAGGGGACCGCGAGGCTCGCGACGATGGCGCCTGGGAACCCCCGATCCTCGTGGACCTTGATTACCGTGGCCGAGCGCGTATAGAGCGCGTTCAAGGGTTCCGGCAGACCATGGGCGCCCTGGTCTTTGGGCTCATGCCGGGAATGCCAATCCTGCCAGCCGCTCGCATAATCCCGCGCCGCTCGCTCGAAGCCTTCGCTCAGGGCCGACCAGGCGATGGTGGCAGCGGCCTCCTTACAGCTCGCGAGGCCTACGGCGATGGTGCCGGTACGGGGTAGGCACCCTCCGAGGGCCACTTCCCCGGGCCCTGCCTCCGCGTAGCGCCAGGTCATCTGGCCGTGGGCATGAAAGTCCTGCCATAAGTCGCTGATCCCGACCTCGCCCACGGAACAAGGCCCCAGTGCCGGCCGCCCCGCGCCGTCCTTGCAGGTGATAGCAAGCCCAAACGGTCCTTGTTCCGCCCATAAAACGGCACGGCCCGCCCAATGGCCGACAAAGGCACGATTGTTGGCGGCATCGGCGCCAAGCCGCGGCGCGCATAAAAGGTAGGGACGCAAATGCATGTTTCCCTGAAGCGCATAATCGATCAAGAGCGCATCGCGAATGGGATCGACTACGACGCGAAAACAAAACTCGAAATGTTCGTGGTGGTGTCGTATGGTAGGGGCCGGCACGCGCGGATCAGGCCATTCGATCGTGGGCGCAGGGCTCATTTTCAGTTCCTGCCAGAGGCCCTGGCCGTCGGCGATGATGAAACCAAGATCGCGAATCTGCGGGATATCGACGTGTGGATAGAATATCTCGGTAATGATTCCGCTGCCGGTTGTAAACCACAGCCGGCTATTACCAAGCGCCGTCCCTACGCAGTCCTTGCGGGCCGTCGACCAGGTAGGGCGGCGCCAGGGGGCGTGTGGGGCGCGTTCGCCTGTCATGAAACGGGGCCCCCGGTACGGGGCGGCTTTGCGGGTTCACCTGGTCGGGGAACGGGCCAAGATCGCGCCGCCGCGAAAGCGAAGGGCCGCGCTGGGCGGCGATAGCGGGGGGCGGGTACGAGCTGTGCGGGTGTCAATATTAAGCTTAGGAGGGCGTCCATGGCTTACGGTAAGCTCCTTATAAGGCCGACACCGGGGCAATAGGCAGTATAGCCAATGACGGGGATCGGGTCTTGTGCGCCCCGGGCGGGTCTTTGCGCCGGTGAAGGCGGTCCCGCTCTTCAGAGGGGCGCACCGCCCGCCTGTGGATCTCTTGGTATCGATAGGACAACGGTTGGGATCGCGGGCGTTGGGCGCACAGGTCCCTGTCGATCGTGAGCGCCAGGCCCCAATCGCGCCACGAGCAGGATATTGGCGAAGGGCATGGTGCCGTTCATGGGTAGATGGTCTACGGTAAAGCCAAGTTGTGTCAGGGTCTTAAGCCAGCCCTCGATCGATCGCCCATACAGGCGCCGTAACAGCTGTCCACGGAGCGCAGCCATGAGCCAATCGTTCCACTGGCTCAGGCGATAGCGCCAGCCGCCCCTGCCATTGCCGATGCGCAGCAGCAATAGCCCGTTTGGGCCGAGAGCGGTCTTTACGCGGCGCAGGATAGTCTCTTGGCGGTCCCAGGTCAGGAAATGCATGACATCCCAAATGACCGCCACGTCGGCATGACCCAGGTCGGCGGCATAGATGTCACCTTCCTCGAACACCGCTGTGGCGTAACCAAGCGTCTGCGCGCAGCGGATGTCGCGGCCTTGCCGGTCGATCCCGCGTAGAGACAGCGATTGCGGTGGTGGGGGCTGGTCGTCCGGCCATAGGCCCTCGTCGTGACAGGCTTGCGCGGCCTGCAGCCAAGCGGCTAAGAGTCCACGACCACAACCGAGATCCAAGATGTGGCAGCCGGACGGAATGAGGCCTATGCGCAGCACATCGGCGAACACCGGGTCCCATCGCAGTTTTCCGCGCGCAAAATGCCAGGCAAAACGCCCGGCGGCCCGGTAGGGTGCGGCCGCCCGCTCGATCAGTTCCGGCAGCGGCAGGTCGCGCCGCCGAACCTGCTGCGAACGGGCGCCGCGCACCCCTTAGATGTCCGTCCGCACGGCGTTTGCGCCACCGCAATAGGCCCGCGGATGCGCGGACCGGAATGTGAGCCCGGTCATTTCGGATAACCGGTGGCGTGGGGGTCTACCGAGATCGTAATCAGTTGTTCTTGAGAGCTGCCCCAGTGACTTTGGGAGAACACGAGTTCTCCTTGGCCGCGATAATACCAGTCGGAACGGAAGGTATCGCCACCGAAATAGAAGGGGATGAATTGCTTGCCCGTGATGTGTCCATGTTGGCTGGTCGGTGGCCCGATGAGGCCTGCCACTTCCGCGCGGCCCATGCCGAGCCGCACTTTGGCAAAGGCCGTTCCCGGCTGTGGGCGCCCATGGGGGTAACCTTTAAGGGCATTGGCCTTCGCGGTTGTGGTGCTTGCGGGGGCGGGCGCGGAGTTGTGAGTAGGTTGGGTGGCGCAGGCGCCCAGGGCAAGGCACGCCGCTAGAGAGATGATCCGTTTCATGATTTCTGCTCCGTTGTTATTATTTGGCAGCTGGCATGGCGTTATCGCGCAGCGGTTCTAGCACTCTAGCAGAGGCCGCCCGGAACACCAACGATAAGTTCGGAGCTGTCGCTATCCGGGCCCCCGACATAACAGCCTGCCCTGTAGGCCGCCGGGTTCGGGGTAAAAGGAATCAGGTGCATCGACGTGAGTCACCCGCGAGCCTCAGGGTACGCCTCCGATTCGGGTGTGTACCGCGACGCAGCATACTCACCGTTCCAGCGGACCTGCGGGCGGTGGGCGCCCGAGGCGGCCTGCTGCTTGTTTTCGTGCTCGCCACGTAAAAGGGCAAGGCCGGGGCGGGTCGGTCCGAGCGTGGGTTGCCGTGACGAGAAGCCCGCGCACGAGGCGTGGGCTGGTGGGCTGTCTGCGTGAATGGCGTCCCCAAGGGGATTCGAACCCCTGTTACCGCCGTGAAAGGGCGATGTCCTAGGCCTCTAGACGATGGGGACTAAAGGGCTTGCCTTGCTGTGACTGCCTCTACGGCAGGCGTAGAAGGCCCG
>JAKAXM010000012.1 GCA_021816625.1 Pseudomonadota bacterium
GGAAGCGGCACAGCCGGTCCAGATGTACGGCCTCCGCGTCGCCGCGCGCGGCCTGGAAGGCATCGAGCGGTGATACGGGCGCCCCCGTGCGGCGTGAGACACGCAGCAAGGCCTCGTAGGCCACGGGACGTTGATGCGCGATGCTAAGTATGGGCTGAAAAACCGTGCGCAGGAGCAGCCCCTCGTGGTAGGCGACAAAGGCCGATCCCTCATAGCTGAGCTGGGCTTCCATCGCGGCGAGATCTTGTGGCCACCCCAAACCGGTAACGCTTTTAAGCTCCGGTCGATTCATGATGTGCCTCCCCGTGGCTCACCCCGCGCACCGTGCAGCCATTCCCCGCCCGGGCGGCCTTTGTTCAGGGCCAGACTATGGGGCGGCCCTATGAAGTTTTGATGACGGCTGGGATGTCCTCGTGCCGACCGGCGACGCAGGCCTTATGGGGCCGGGCGCAGGATCCGCTGTACGCGTGACCCGCGGCGCCTTACGCCCCCGGGGCCGGTGTGGCGGCCGGGTCATCACCGCCGAGCGCATGGAAGGCGGTTATGAGGTCGTCCGGCGCCAAGGCCTCGAGACAGTCGGCGCGTCCACTCTGGCCGCAGCCATCGAGTTCGCACGGCCTGCAGCTGTGCCCGCTCGTCAATAGACGGTAGCGTACCTGCCAGGGACCGAAGCGTCGTTCGGCCCCGGGCCCGAAGCAGGCCAGGACCGGGACCCCCATGGCCGCCGCCACGTGCAGGGGACCTGAGTCGCTGCCGATAAAGACCCGTGCCGCCGCGGTAAGCGCTGCGAGTTCGGCGATAGTCAGGGTACCGGCCAGCGCATGGGTTAGGGGGCCGCGTCCGGCACACAAGGCCTCGACGAAGGCGCGCTCCCGGGCACCGGGGCCGCTCGTCACCGCTACGGCCCAGCCGGTGTGCTCGCAATGATCGAGGAAGGCGCGGCAGAGCGCGACCGGCAGGGTCCGTCCCGCCTGTCCGGCGGTGGGGGCGAAGAGCACGAACCGGCCGGGTGCGAGGCCTCGTGCGGCGAGCCAGGCGGCGATGGCGTCCCGCGCGCCGGGCCCGGGTTCGAGGTGCGCGGCGCGCCCCGCGGCCCGTGGTTTTAAGCCTATGCGCCGCAACAGGTCGAGATGCAGTTCGGCTACATGCCGTGGTGCCTGGTAGGGACCGGGCGCGGGCAGGGTATGGGAAAACAGACGCCGCCACAGGACGCGTTTTAAGGGGGACCCATGGACGGTGGCCGCCGCTCCGACCGCATAGGGGATCGGCAGGAGCGCTATGAGCGCCGGTCCCCAGGAGCCGTCGGTCGTGTGCGGTGACTGGATCAGAAGGTCATAACCCCGGGCGCGCAGCCTACGAATCAAGGCCTGCCGGGGCCGTATCGTCGCCCACAGCCCTTTTTGACGCCACGCCGGATCTACAAGGAAGACCTCGGCGACCCCGGGGTGATGACGGAAGACATCGGCGAGCGGCGCATGGACTAGGACGTCGATGCGGCAATCGCACTGGAGATCTTTCAAGGCAGTGATCAGCACCGACGACAAGACGGCGTCGCCCAGCAGTTGCGGCGCGATGATGAGGATGCGGCGCAGCGCGTCGGGCGGCACGGCATCGGCAGGGCGGGCCGGTCCCGGCGATGGCAAGGGAGACAATCGAACGGCGGGCGGCATCAGGCCCTAGCCGGGCTCGGTCAAGATGCGCCGGGCGACCTGACCGCGAGATACGGGGACCGGTGCGGCAGCCGGCGTCCTCGGGTCCCTGGCGCCGGCCTCTTGTAGCCAGGCCTCATGACAGACCTCGGCGTGGATCAAGGCGCGCTCCCAGTAGCCGAGGAAGGCGCTATCCTCGGGACGCGCGGCGTAAACCGGGATGCGGCAGTCCTGCCAATCGATGGCGATGTTAAAGCGCCCGATTAGCGTGGCGTTCAGGGCGCGCCGGCCCGCCAGCGTCGATAGTGTTTCGACCGGTATAGTGAGATCACAGTGTCGTTGGGCGATTGTGATGGCAAGCGCAAAGACCGCCGCAAAGGCGCGCGCCGTGAGATCGGGATCGGCCGCCACCAGACGTTCGGCTGCGCGCGTCGCCCGCCCCATATCGCTGTGGTAGGCCAGGTTCGCAAGCCCCAGATCCGCGAGGTAGGCCGTGATCCAGGCGTCGTGGCGTCCCGCAAACAGGATCATGAACGGGCGCGTCAGGAAATAAGTGTCGCCGTAGCGGGCCTGGCGATCGATGGCCGACCGCCAAAGGCCCAGCCCATCGCGGGTCAGGGCAATATGGACGCCTGGCATGTAGCGCTTGAACCAGGGGACCCGGCCAAGCGACCGGCAGAAGCCGAATACGGGGCGCCGGCCTTGGGCTTGGGCGTATTCCACCAAGGCGCGCAGGTAGGCCTGCTGTTCCCGCAGGGGCGCCTCGTTCGCCAGATAATGGGCGTAGGGGAAGGTGAATTGGAAACCCCGCACGCCGCCGCCCGGATTCAATAGCCCGCTGTATTCCTGATAGTAGGGTGCCTGGAGCAAAGGGTGGCCGGAGGGCCACGAGGCGGATGTCGATCGCGCGATATCGTCGCGAGTGAGGCCTTCTAGGACTTCATGGAAGGGCTCGTAGAAGGCGAGGTAGCGGTCCTGGGCCCGGAACTTGCTCCAGACGTAGGTCGATCCGGCGCGCCAGGGCGCGTGGATCCAGATAGGGGCATCGGGGGCGTGCGACACCGCGACGCCCGTATCGGCGGTGGGCTCTGTGACCGCGGTTTGGAGTCGCGCGATGTCTTGCATCAGGGCCTCGCGCCGGCGTCCGAGCATACGCAGTTTCACCTTCATGCGCCGCGAGCGGATGTGTAAGTTGCCCAGCCGCAGACCGAGGGCGAGCCTCTGCATCCGCCGGCGCAGGGTGCCGCTTCTCATAAGCAAACGGGTCCGTCGGGCAATCGCCCGCCTTCGTCGGGAATCCGGCGCGGGGCCTTCATATGCGCGTCTGAGCAGTACATGACCGTGATATGGTAGCGCAAGGACGGGCTTGATGGTGTGATAATTTGTGCGGCGGGCGCGGCCGGTCCGGTCCGGTCTTGTGCGCGCCTTGGGACCGTCTAGACTACCCCGTTCGGCGGGCCATGAGGGCACGCCCATAACAAGAGCGTTACACAAAGGAGATAATGATATGAAAAACCGTTTCGCCATGGCAGGCGCCGTCGCACTATTGGCTTTGCCGGCACTGAGTTTTGCGCGTGTCTGGGTCGGCGGCGATGTGGGCCTGACCGGGGGTGCCTTGGCCGGCACCTCGCCCGTCGGTGTCTACGGCGGCCTATCGACGCGGTCTTTTCCCGTAGGCATTGAACTGGGCTATCAGATACTAAGTGCCAACCCCACGGATATCGGACTTTTCACGGTAAGCGGTCTCTATCGCGTCGCCATCCCGCGCGCGCCGGGCATGCATTTCCTGGCGCGCGCTGGTGTTGCCAACATCAACAGCAGCCACAACGCCTATGTGCGCAATAGCACGCGACCTTTGATCGGCGCGGGTGTGAGCTACCGCGTGCTGCGGCAGTTGGATCTGCGTGCTGAATACGACGTGATCTTCAATCCGCGCACCGCGGGCGGACCGAGCCAGAACGCAGACGAGCTGTTGTTGGGCGCGACCTACCAGTTCGCCGTGCGTTGATTTTTGGGGTGGCGGCACCGATGGGGTCGCCACCCTTTTCCCCTGCCGTACGGGCGGTCCGAGGCCCGGCGCTTAGATCAAATATTTGATGCCGACGGCCGTCAAGAGGGCGAGTGTCGCACGCAGGAAGGTGCGCTGATTGATGCGCATGTGTAAGTGGTTGCCAAGATAGAGGCCAAAGGCCGCGGCTGGCGCCATGAGCAGAAACACGAGACCCAAGACCTCGGTGAGCAGTCCCAAGCCTACATAAAGCCCCGCGCGCGCCACATTGTCCGCCAGTGCAATGGCCTGGAAGGTTGCGCGGAAGGCGCGTTTGTCCAAGTGGCGCATCTGCAGATAGGCCACGAGCGGCGGCCCGCCACCCCCATACAGGCTCCCGATGATACCCCCAAAGACCCCGAGCGGCAGGGCCCAGGGACGGCCAATTTGGGGCATGCGTTCGGGTTTGGCTGCCACCGCATAGATGACGTAGGCCAGAATAAAGACGCCCAGAAAGAGGGTCAGACTCTGGGCTCGGGTGTGGGCCAGGACCACGGCCCCCACGGCCAAGCCGACGAGCGAGCCCGGTATGAGCCAGGAGAGTTCGCGCCATTGCATTTCCCGCAGGTCGTAGGCGCCGAGCAAGACTGAACCGAGGAGGTCGAGCAGCAAGACCACGGGTACGACCTGCTTTACGGGAAAGCTGAGCGACAAGAGGGCGACGGAGATGAGCCCCGAGCCGAAACCTATGGTGGCGCGCACATAGAAGGCGGCGAAGACCACGGCCTCGAGAAAGACGAGCAGGGCCGGCTTCTGGATGAGGTGGGCAACGGTCAGGTGATCCATCGGGTAGGCCGCCATGAGCGGTCCGGGCCGGCTCGACGCAGGCACTAGTCTCTCCAGGGATTTTAAGGGAAAAGTATGATCGGGGGGTCCGCGGGCCCGGCGACTCCGAGCCGCCTTGCCGACGGGCCGCTGCCACATCGCCCGGCATCTTAGTGGACCCGGCGGGTGGAGCGCAACCGTCTCGTCGGGCCGGCCCGCGTATCTGGAGATCGCCGCGTCCGCTATACTTCACAGGACGTCTCCGAAGACAGGCGGTGGCATGGGGGGGTGGCGCCTTACGGGTTCCCAGCGCGGCGCGGCAAGTCGGCGCGCGGCGCGGTTGTGGGCGCCGTTTGCGATATGCCCAAGGCCCGTCTTACGGGCGCCCGATGGGGCGCCCGGGAGGCGTGAGCGGTGACCATGGATACTGAGCCAGGATCCGGCGTCTGGCTGCGCCGGGCGCGGCCAGGCCCGGTGTTTGCGGCGGTCGCGGCCGTGGTCGTGATCACGATGGCGGGACTTACCGTGCTGATCCGCCGCGCCGAGCGCCAGGATGCGTGGCGGACGCTGGATAGCACGGTGCGCTTCGTCGCCGCCACGGCCCGCTTTGGCCTCGGGGATGAACGGGCGCAATGTGTGGTGCTGGCGCATGAGATCGCCGCTATACCGGGTCTGGCGAGCGGCCAGGCGGCGGCCGCCGCCCATGCGCTTTTGGTCGACTTTCGCGGGCGCCACCCGACCGTAACGGGAGTGGCCCTCCTGGGCCCCCATGGCTCGCTATGGGCGCAGGCCGGCCACGCGCCGGGGCGGGCCGACCGCGCGCCCGCACGGGTCGGGCCCGCCGCGCTCGCGAACGGGCCGGTCTTCGCAGTCGGTCTCCCCCGCATGGCGGCAGGCGCGGAGAGGGCGCCGGTTTGGTATGTGTCACGGGTCGCAGGTCATGTCCGGTTCGTACTCTGGGTGCAGCTGCGTCTAGCCCGGCCGCGTCCGTCGTGGGCGATGTGGCCGTCGCTTCCCGGCACCACGACCGCGCTTTTACGGGCCGATGGGCGCGTGGAGGCCTTGTGGCCCTGGTCGCCTGCGGGCATGCCCATGGTCAGGCAGGCGCTGCGCGCGGTCCCGGCCGCCCGCCGTAGCGGACGCTTTGTCACGAACCGGGGTCACCAGCCCCCTTGTCGGGTCGTATTTCGGCGCGTCGCCGGCTACCCTTTGACCGCGCTCGTGTTACAAACCATGCGAGGCCCCGTAGGGGCCTGGGCCCGCGCGGCGCGGCTGCCGGCGTTTCTGGCGCTGCTTTTGCTGGGCGCCCTTGGTGCCCTGTACCGGTGGACGCAGGAACGTCTGGCGCCGGTCCTGGCGGTTCCGCCAGTCCCTGGCGCCCGGGAAGGGCCGTTGGCGGGGGGGCCGGCCGCGGGGGTCATCCACTCTTTGGCCGACGCCGTTATCGTGACCGACCGCCAGGGACGCGTCGATTATCTGAACCCGGCCGCAGAGCGGCTCACAGGCTGGCCGGAGGGGGCGATACGGGGCGCCCGCCTCGCAGACGTGCTCCCCTGTTTGGACGAATACGACGGCACCGTGCGTGACGGGCTTGACGTCTGCCTCAAAGGGGATGCGCTGGGGCCCGAGGAGGTCTTGCTCTTTACGCGTAAGGGCCGGGTCATCTTGGTTGAGCGCAGCGCGGTGCCGCGGCGCGAGACGCAGGGCGTGACGGGCGTCGTGCTTACGTTTCGGGATGCCAGCGCCAAGCGCACGGTCGCGGAGCGGCTTGCCCATCAAGCGCGCCATGACCCCCTGACGGGGCTGCCCAACCGCATCTTATACGGCGAGCGGCTCGCCCAGGCCATTGCCGAGGCGCACGAGGTAAATGTCGCCATCGCCTTGATTTTTCTTGACGTCGACGGCTTCAAGGCCGTGAACGACTCGTTTGGACACAGTGCCGGCGATCAGGTGCTCGTGCTCATCGGCGAGCGGTTGCGGCGCGTCATGCGGGCGGCCGACACCGTCGCACGGCTCGGCGGGGATGAGTTTGCCGTCGTATTGCCGGGCCTGAGCGGACCCCATGACGCCTTGCCGGTGGTCCAAAAGATCATGGCCATATTCGCAGCGCCCCTTACGGTGGCGCTCGGCGCCGTGCGCGTGGGCGTGAGTATCGGGATCGCCATCTATCCGCGCGACGGCCAGGATGCCCGTACCCTCGCTGAGGCGGCGGACGCGGCGATGTACGAGGCCAAGGCGGCGGGCAAGACCACATACCGCTTCTTCGACCAGGGTGCTGCACCCGGCCGGGTGAGCCGCGCCGCCGCGCTCCATGAACGTCTGCGGCAGGCCCTGGCACACGACGAGTTCTGTCTCTTTTATCAACCGCAACTGCGTGTCGCCGACCACCAGCTCGTCGCTGTCGAGGCCTTGCTGCGCTGGATGGACCCAACCGAGGGCGTGAAGTATCCCTCAGAATTCCTGTTGGGGCTCGAGGAAGCAGGTCTCATGCCGGCGCTGGGTCTGTGGGTGCTTTCGGCGGCCTGCACGCAAAGCCGGCGCTGGCGGGACCTCGGTATCGCGCCCTTGCCGATCGCCGTCAATCTGTCGGTTCGAGAATGTTGCGAGGCGGGCCTCGCGACACTGCTGGCGCAGACCCTGCAAACCCACGGCCTTGGGGAGGGGGATCTCGTGGTCGAGTTCGCCGAGCACGTGCTCGGGGCGGAGGCGGCCGGCGGTTTGGCGGAGTTGCGGCTGATCGCCGACCGGGGGATCCGTCTCGTGGTGCAGAACTTCGGGGGCAGCGCGTCGAGCCTCGGTTATTTGCGGGACTTGCGCGTGGAGGCCTTGAAGATCGAGCCGGAATTCATCGCCGGGCTTGGCGATCACCACAAGGAGGCGGTCGTGCTCGCTATTATCGCCCTAGGCCATGCCCTCAAGTTGCGGGTCGTGGCAAGCGGGGTCGAGACCGTGGCCCAGTACCGGTTCCTTAAGGAGGCCGGGTGCGACGCCATTCAGGGGAATTTCATCGCGCCGCCGCTGAACGCCGAGGCGGCGACCGCCTACATGCGCGCAGCGCTCATCAGGGATGGTTGATTTTGCGGGAGGTCATCCCCATTAGGCGCCTAGGAATTGTGGCTACTTCCATTTAAGTAGGGGTCTTGAGGCAGCGATGACGACCAGTGAGAAACAGACTTTGGGCTTTCAAACCGAGGTGCGCCAGCTCCTCGATCTCATGATTCACTCGCTCTACAGCGACAAGGATATCTTCTTGCGCGAGCTGATCTCGAACGCGTCGGACGCGGCCGACAAGCTGCGCTTCGAGGCCTTGCAAAACGAGGGCTTATACGAGGGTGACTCGGACCTGAAGATCCACATCGGGGTCGACCGGGCGGCCCGGACGATCACCATTACCGATAATGGCATCGGGATGAGCCGCGATGAGGTCATCGAAAATATCGGCACGATCGCGCGCTCGGGCACGCGGCGTTTCGTCGAGCGCCTGACGGGGGACGAGGCCAAGGATGCTCGCTTGATCGGCCAATTCGGCGTCGGCTTCTACTCGGCCTTCATGGTCGCCGATCACGTGACGCTTAAGACGCGGCGCGCCGGCCAGGACTTAGCGCAAGGGGTAGTGTGGGAATCGGCGGGCAGCGGCGATTTCACCATCGCGACCATGGAGCGTCCCGAACGGGGAACGAGCGTCGTCCTCCATCTACGCGCAGACGCAGACGAGTTTCTCGATCCGCAGCGCCTGCGGGGCATCATCCGGCGTTACTCGGATCACATTACGCTGCCGATCGTTATGGACGACGCCAACGGCATGCCCGAGACGGTCAATAAGGCCTCGGCCTTGTGGGCGCGGCCCCGCAACGAGGTGACTGAGCTTGAATATGACGAGTTCTACAAGCACATCGCCCATGACATGGAGCCTCCGCTCGCCCGCGTGCACAGCCGCGTGGAAGGCAAGCAGGAGTACACGGCCTTGTTGTTCGTGCCCCGCCATGCCCCTTTTGACTTGTTCGATCGGGACCGGCGCTACGGCGTCAAGCTCTATGTCCGGCGTGTCTTCATCATGGACGATGCCGAGCAGCTCATGCCGAACTACCTGCGGTTCGTCCGCGGGGTCATAGACGCCGCCGACTTGCCGTTGAACGTGTCGCGGGAGATCCTGCAAAAGAGCCGGGACATCGACACCATTCGTAGCGGTGCAAGCCGCAAGGTCCTGGATCTGCTCGCCGAGTTGAGCGACAAAGAACCGGAGAAGTTCCGGACGTTTTGGGACGAATTCGGCGTGGTCTTGAAGGAAGGCGTGGTAGAGGACCCGGCCAACCGTGACCGGATCGCGAAACTCTTGCGTTTCCAGACGACCGCCGAGGGCCAGGGGCTTGTGTCCTTAGCTGACTATGTGGGGCGGATGGTGACCGGACAAGACAAGATCTATTACCTGACGGCCGAGAATGCGACCGCCGCACGGCATAGCCCCCATCTCGAGGTGTTCCGCAAAAAGGGCATCGAGGTCCTGCTCCTTACCGATCGGATCGATGAGTGGCTCGTCACTCACCTGACCGAGTTCGAGGGTCGGGCCCTGCGGTCGGTGGCCAAGGGCGACCTCGATCTGAAGGGCGTGGGCCAGGACGAGGCCGTCGCCGAACCGGCGGCCGCCGATGAGCCCGAATGGAAGGCGTTTACGGAACGGATGGCCAAGGTCTTGGGCGACAAGGTAAAGGAGGTTCGGCTGAGTCACCGGCTCACTGATTCCCCGGCCTGCCTTGTAGCCGGCGAGCACGACCTCGGTATCCATCTCGAGCGCCTCTTGAAGGCTGCCGGCCAAAAGACACCGGCGAGCCGGCCGGTCCTCGAGATCAATGCCGGCCATCCCCTCGTCGCGCGGTTGCGCACCGAGTCCTTGGAGTCGCGGTTCGCCGACTGGACGAATCTCTTGTTCGACCAGGCGGTGCTGGCCGAGGGGGGTACGCTGGAGGATGGGGCGGGCTTCGTGCAGCGGCTCAATGGTTTGTTGCTGGGCCTCCAGAGTGCATAGCCGGGTACGGGACGGCAAGCGGGGCGGTTCACGGCCGGTCGGGCGCGGGGATGCGCGGGGGTGGGCATGACCGCGGCCTTGTATGAGACGCATCTGAGTCTGCCCCTTTTGCATCGCGGCAAGGTGCGCGATCTCTACGACGCCGGCCCTGATCATTTGCTGGTCGTGACGACCGACCGCTTATCGGCCTTCGACTGCGTGTTGCCGGACCCGATCCCGGGCAAGGGGCGCGTTTTGAACGCCATGTCGCGCTTTTGGTTCGCGCAAACCGCAGACATCGTCGCCAATCATGTCTCCGAGCGGCCGCTCGCATCCGTCCTTGCCGATCCCGCCGAGCGCGCCCTTGTGGCGGAGCGGGCCATGGTTGTGCGCCGTCTGCGGCCGGTGCCGATCGAGGCCATCGTACGCGGCTATCTGGCGGGATCGGCCTGGAAGGACTATCAGCGCACGGGTAGGGTGGCTGGCGCGCCGGTGCCGGCCGGATTGAGCGAGGCGGCGGTCCTGCCGGAGCCGATTTTCACGCCTTCGACCAAGGCGGCGGTGGGGGCCCACGACGAAAACATCTCTTTTGCGCAGGCCGAGGCCTTGCTTGGGCCCGCGCTGGCGGCGGCCGTACGGGACATTAGCCTGCGGATCTATAAGCGCGCCGCCGCGCTTGCCCAACGCCATGGCGTGATCATTGCCGATACCAAGTTCGAGTTCGGCACGGACGCCGAGGGTAGGCTCGTCCTGATCGACGAGGTGCTTACCCCCGATTCATCCCGATTCTGGCCAGAGGCCTCGTACCGTATCGGCATGAGCCCGCCAAGCTATGACAAACAGTATGTGCGGGACTATCTCGAGACCTTGGGTTGGGATAAGCGGCCGCCGGCGCCGCCCTTGCCGTCCGAGGTCCTGGCCCAGACCGCCGCCCGCTACGAAGAGGCCCTGCGCGTTCTTACCGCCTAAGCCCCCCGGACGGGGGGCGCGAGGCTAGCCGCCCCGGGGGCGGCTGTGCTACCGTGCCGGCAACGGCTCGCGAATGTGGCGGAATTGGTAGACGCGCTGGATTTAGGTTCCAGTGGGGTAACCCGTGGGGGTTCGAGTCCCCCCCTTCGCACCAGGACGCCTGCCGGAGCCGGATCGTGGCCCATCTTGGCCGTTACCAAGCGAATCGGTATGATCGGCATAGGGTCGCACCTCCCCCAATCCCAATCTTTCGTGAGAAGGCAGCATGCAAGTATCCATTGAAGCAACCGGCGGGCTTGGCCGACGGATGACGGTCGCGGTACCGGCCGAGCAGCTCGAGCGTGAGTTCACGGAACGGCTAAAGCGGCTGTCCCGCACCGCGCGGCTGGCGGGTTTTCGGCCCGGACGGGCCCCGCTGCGTATCGTCGAGGCCCAGTATGGGGGTAAGCTCCTAGACGAGGTGGCCCAGGATCTCATGCGCGACAGCTTCTACGATGCCCTGAACCGGGAGGGTCTGAAGGCGGCGGGTGGCCCGATCATCGAACCCAAGACCTTGGCCCGCGGCCAGGACATGCAGTATGTCGCAGTCTTCGAGGTCTACCCTGAAGTGAAGCGGGTGGATTTGAAGGATGTGGAGATAGAGCGGCCCACCTGCACGATCACCGACGACGATGTCGAGCGCACGATAGAGGTCATGCGCCAGCAGCGCCGGACCTTTGCCGTCGTGGACCGGGCGGCCGCCGATGGCGATCAGCTCACGATCGATTTCGCGGGGACGCTCAATGGCGAGGCCTTCGCGGGCGGTAGCGCCGAGGGACACACGGTTATCGTGGGCGCGGGCACCTTGCTTCCCGATTTCGAAGCGGCCCTAAAAGGGGCGCGTCCTCAGGCCACGATCGATGTGCCGGTCAGCTTTCCGGCGGAATATGGGGTGGCGACACTCGCCGGCAAGACCGCCCAATTCCATATCACGGTCCGGGCGGTAGCCGAGCCCGTGTTGCCGGCCGTGGATGAGGCCTTCGCGGCCGCGCTCGGGGTAACGGAGGGCGGTGTCGAGGCCCTGCGCTCTGAGGTACGCCGCAATCTCGAACGCGAGGCCGGGCGGCGGATTCGCGAACGCTTGAAAGCTGCGATATTCCAGAAACTGCGCGACGTTAACGCGCTTGAGGCACCCCAGGGCTTGGTGGAAAGCGAGGCCGCGCGCTTGCGTGAGACAACTCGCGCACAGCTTGCGAGCCAAGGCATGAGGACCGAAGGCCTGCCGGCCGACAACGCCCCGTTTCGCGAACGGGCGGCCGAGCGCGTAACGCTTGGCATCATTCTTTCCGAGCTCGTCCGTAAACGCGATCTCAAGGCCGATGCCGCGCGCGTGCGCGCGCGCGTCGAGGAAATGGCGCAAGATTATGATGACCCGGCGCAGTTCGTGGCTTGGTATTACAGCAAGCCCGAACGTGTGGCCGAGGCTGAGTCGCTGGTCCTCGAGGATCAGACGGTAGACTTGTTAGTGGCGGAGGCGCGGGTTACCGATAAGGCCCTGCCCTTTACGGAGTTGACCTGAAAAATAAGCGGAATGATTCATGACAAAGACGGAATTCGCTAACGACTTTTCGCCCATGGCCCAGCTCGTACCGATGGTGATCGAGACTACGGGCCGTGGCGAGCGCGCCTACGACATTTATTCGCGGATGTTGAAGGAGCGCCTGATCTTCCTCGTGGGGCCGGTCGAGGACCACATGGCGAATCTGGTCGTGGCGCAGCTTTTGTTTCTCGAATCCGAGAACCCGGACAAGGATATCCATATCTATATCAATTCCCCCGGCGGTGCGGTCACGGCCGGCCTTGCCATCTACGATACCATGCAGTTCATAAAGCCGGACGTGAGCACGGTTTGCATCGGTCAGGCGGCCAGCATGGGAGCTCTGTTACTGGCGGGCGGGGCCGCGGGCAAGCGCTACGCCTTGCCGCATGCGCGGATGATGGTTCACCAGCCCTCGGGCGGTTTTCAGGGGCAGGCGACGGATATCGATATCCATGCGCGCGAGATCCTACGGGTGCGTGAACGTCTGAATAACATCTTAGTCAAACATACAGGTCAGGACGTCAAGCGGATCGAGCAAGATACGGAGCGCGACAACTTCATGGACGGTCACGAGGCCGTCGCGTACGGTCTGATTGACTCGGTGATCGACAAGCGTAAATAGGGGGATATGCTAGACTGGTAGGAAAGAACGCGCGGGTCATGAGAAGGGGCTTTAGGTGGCTGGCCCGGCGAGTCCTTTGAGCGAGGTTCAGCAATGGCAGATGACAAGCATGATGGCAAGGGCGAGAAGCTCCTTTACTGCTCTTTTTGCGGCAAAAGTCAGCACGAGGTCCGCAAGCTAATCGCGGGGCCGTCTGTATTCGTGTGCGACGAGTGCGTCGAGTTGTGCAATGACATCATCCGTGAGGAAGTGCAGGAGGAGACCGAAATCGGGCTTGCCCGCAACAAATTCCCGAAGCCGCGCGAGATCAAGCAGATCCTCGACGAGTACGTGATCGGCCAGTCCACCGCGAAGAAGGTGTTGGCGGTCGCCGTCTACAATCATTACAAGCGCATCGAACACCAGGAAAAGATAGGCGACGTCGAACTATCGAAGAGCAATATCCTACTCATAGGGCCCACCGGCTCGGGGAAGACCTTGCTCGCCGAAACCCTGGCGCGGCTTCTGAATGTCCCGTTTACGATAGCCGATGCCACGACTTTGACCGAGGCGGGTTATGTCGGTGAAGACGTGGAGAACATCATTCAGAAGTTGCTTCAGAAGTGCGACTATGATGTCGAAAAGGCGCAGACGGGCATCGTCTACATCGACGAGATCGATAAGATCTCGCGCAAATCCGACAATCCCTCCATCACGCGCGATGTCTCCGGGGAGGGCGTGCAGCAGGCGCTCCTCAAGCTCATAGAGGGCACGGTAGCTTCTGTGCCGCCCCAGGGTGGCCGCAAGCATCCGCAACAGGAATTTCTGCAGGTCGACACGCGCAATATCCTGTTTATCTGCGGCGGCGCTTTCTCGGGTCTCGAGAAGATCATTCAGGATCGTTCGGAGAAGAGCGGCATAGGCTTCAATGCGGAAATCAAGAGCCGTGTTATCAGCAAGCGCGCGAGCGACGTGTTCCGGGGGGTGGAGCCGGAAGACCTGATCAAGTTCGGTCTTATACCGGAATTCGTCGGCCGTTTGCCCGTGATCGCCGTGCTCGATGAGCTCGATGAGGCGGCCTTGATCCAAATCCTTACGGAACCGAAGAACGCGCTCATCAAGCAATATCAAAAACTCCTCAAGTTCGAAGGGGTCGATCTCGAGGTCCGTGATGAGGCCTTGGTCAAGGTGGCGCACCGGGCCATGGAACGCAAGACAGGCGCGCGGGGGTTACGGTCCATTTTGGAACATGTGCTGCTTGAGATCATGTTCGATCTGCCGTCACTTGAGAATGTGAAGAAGGTGGTGATCGATGAAGGCGTGATAGGGGATACGAGCAAGCCGTTGCTCATCTACGCCGATCACGAGGAGCAGGGTAGCCCGAAGCGGGCATCGACCCGGCCTTAAAGCCCTCTCCGACACCGCCACCTCCGGGCACTCGCCCCGTGTCCAGTGGCCTTGATTTTACGGGGCCGCGGGCCCATCTACAGCCTGAAACGGCCGGCCGCGGATGGGTCCGGTCTCATGCTTCGGCGCCATGCGTCACGAGGGGTATCCATGACTGAAGAATCCGATTTGTCGCCAGCGCCAGAACAGACCGCAGTCCCCGTGCTTCCGTTGCGGGACGTGGTCGTTTTCCCCCATATGGTGATCCCGCTGTTCGTCGGCCGTAAAAAGTCGATCAAGGCGCTAGAACGGGCCATGGAGGGGGGCAAGCAGATCATGCTGGTGGCCCAGAAGAGTGCCTCCGACGACGATCCGAGTCCGGCTGGCATCCATGTCATCGGCACGGTCGCCAACATTCTCCAGCTCCTTAAGCTCCCCGACGGGACCGTGAAGGTCTTGGTTGAAGGCGAGCAACGGGCCGAGGTCGTGCGTTTCATCGAGACAGGCGAGGCGTTCTCAGCACAGATCAAGAGGCTCGAGAGCGAAGCCCTAAACGACAAAGAGGGCGAGGCTCTCATGCGCTCGGTACTGAGCGAGTTTGACCAGTACGTCAAACTGAACATGAAGATCCCGCCTGAGATCCTGACTTCGCTTGCGGGCATAGACGATGCGGGTCGGCTTGCCGATACGGTGACCGCGCACCTTAGTCTTAAGATCGAGGAAAAGCAGCAGATACTGCAGATGCTGAACGTCCGTGATCGCCTCGAACACATTTTGGGCGTCATGGAATCGGAGATCGATCTTTTGCAGGTCGAAAAGCGCATCCGTGGCCGCGTGAAGCGCCAGATGGAGAAGAGTCAGCGCGAGTATTACCTAAACGAGCAGATGAAGGCGATCCAGAAGGAGCTTGGGGATCTCGAGGACAACCCGAGCGAGGCTGAGGATTTGGCCCTTAAGATCAAGAAGGCCGGCATGCCCAAAGAGGCACGCGAGAAGGCCCTGTCCGAGCTCAATAAGCTCAAGATGATGTCGCCCATGGCCGCCGAGGCCACAGTGGTGCGCAACTACATAGACTGGTTGCTTGCTGTGCCGTGGAAGAAACACAGCAAGATCCAGAAGGATCTGGCGGAGGCCGAACGGATCCTGGAGGCCGATCACTACGGGCTTGAGAAGGTCAAGGAACGGATCATCGAGTACCTTGCCGTTCAACAACGTGTCAATAAATTGAAGGGCCCGATTCTGTGTCTCGTGGGTCCGCCCGGGGTCGGCAAGACATCGCTTGGTCAATCGATTGCGCGAGCCACGAACCGCAAATTCATCCGCATGTCGCTTGGCGGCGTGCGCGACGAGGCGGAGATTCGCGGTCATCGCCGGACCTATATCGGATCCTTGCCGGGCAAGATCATCCAGAACATGGCCAAAGCGAAGACCCGCAATCCCCTGTTCATGTTGGATGAGGTCGACAAGATGGCCATGGACTTTCGGGGTGATCCGTCGTCGGCCCTACTCGAGGTCCTCGATCCGGAACAGAATCACGCGTTCAGCGACCATTATCTCGAAGTGGACTACGACTTGTCCGACGTGATGTTCGTTGCGACATCAAACAGCTTGAACATCCCGGGGCCCTTGCTCGATCGTATGGAGGTCATTCGGCTGTCTGGCTACACCGAAGACGAGAAGATCAATATCGCCATGCGCTACCTTGTCGACAAGCAAAAGCAGAATAACGGCCTGCGGGCCGATGAGCTGCAGTTGTCGGAGTCGGCGATTCGGGACATCGTCCGGTACTACACGCGCGAGGCGGGCGTTCGTAACCTGGAGCGCGAGATCGCAAAGATCTCCCGCAAGGTTGCGCGGGAGTTGTTGCTGGACAAGAAGCGTGACCACCTGACGGTGAATGCGAAGAACCTGGATAAGTATCTTGGTGTGCGCCATTTCCGTTACGGAATGGCCGAACAGACGAACCAGATAGGTCAGGTCACGGGGCTTGCGTGGACCGAGGTCGGGGGCGAGTTGCTCACCATTGAGGCGGCGTTGCTGCCCGGCAAGGGTAAGCTTACGATCACGGGCAAGTTGGGGGATGTCATGCAGGAATCGATCCAGGCAGCGATGAGCGTCGTGCGTTCGCGCGCAGCCTCGCTTGGCATCGCCGAGGACTTCTACCAAAAGCACGATTTCCATCTCCATGTCCCCGAGGGTGCGACACCTAAGGACGGCCCTAGCGCCGGTATCGGTATGTGTACGGCCATGGTTTCGGTATTGACGGGTATTCCCGTGCGCGCGGACGTTGCCATGACCGGCGAGATTACCTTGCGGGGCGAGGTGTTGCCGATCGGTGGTCTGAAAGAGAAGTTGTTGGCGGCGCACCGCGGGGGGATCAAGACCGTGATCATACCGGAAGAGAACCAGAAGGATCTGGTGGAGCTGCCGAAAAACATCCAGGAATCGCTTGAGATTAAGCCCTTACGCTGGATCGATCAGGTCCTGGAGGTCGCCTTGGAGCGACGCCCCAAGCCGCTTGCCGAGGCCCCCGAGGGCGGCAAGCCGTTGGAAGCCGAGGCGCCGAATAAGGCGATTCGTACCCACTGAGGCCTTGTCCCGACGGCCGTGCGCCAGGGGTCGCTCGCCGGGGCTCCTGGCCTGCCGGTACCGCTGGGCTTGCCTTGACAGGGACCGGTGGCGACTTGTATAAGACGTGTCTTACCGCAAGGCTGGCAGCAGAGACCGGCTCTTTTGACCACTAGAAGGGAGTACCAGGTGAATAAATCCGAACTGATCGAGAAAGTGGCCGAACAGGCCGATCTCAACAAGGCCTCGGCGGCGCGCGCGGTAGACGCCGTGTTTGACGCCATCACGCAGGGACTGCGCGATGGGGAAACGATCAATCTCGTGGGTTTTGGGACGTTTTCCGTCGGCGACCGCGCCGCTCGTAGTGGCCGCAATCCCCGCACCGGCGAGACGATAGACATCGCCGCCTCACGAAATCCTCGCTTCAAGGCTGGCAAAGCCCTGAAGGATGCCGTAAATTAGCGAGCCTTCGGTGCTGGGTGCAAGCCCGTCGCGCGGGTGCTTAGCTCAGTTGGTAGAGCGTCGCCCTTACAAGGCGAATGTCGGGGGTTCGAGCCCCTCAGCACCCACCATATGAGTCTGGAGTGGTAGTTCAGTTGGTTAGAATACCGGCCTGTCACGCCGGGGGTCGCGGGTTCGAGTCCCGTCCACTCCGCCAATTTCAAGGACAGGCCCTTTCGATAGGGGGCCTGATCTTCCGTCCGTCATGCTAAATGCACTCCGAGAAAAGACCCAAGGACTGATAGGCGCCGCTTTACTCGTCGTATTGGTGGTCCCCTTCGTCTTATGGGGGGTGAGTTCCTACTTCGGCGGCAGTCACGCGGTCTATGTCGCGCGCGGCCACGGGGTGCGCATCACGCAGGCCCAATTCGCGCATACGCTCGCGCGCCAACGCGCGGCCCTGGAACAGGCCTTTGGTAAAAACCTGAACCCGGCGCTCTTGAGTAGCCGCAAATTCAAAGAGGCGGTCCTAAAGAGCCTCATTAATAAGATGTTGCTCATTCGCGCGGCGAACCGCAGCGGCTATACCACCGACCCCCGGCAGCTGGCGGCCGAGATCCGCGCCATCCCGGCGTTCCGCGTCAAGGGCCATTTCAGTCCGGCCCGTTATCGCGCCTTGCTCCAGGGGCAGGGATTCACGGTCGCGGGCTTCGAGCGCCGGGTACGGGACTTCATGCTGCTCAATCAGCTAAAGACCGGTTTGCTCGCAAGCAGCATCGTGCCGAACCCAGACATCGTGGCGGCAGCCCGCCTGTTCGGCCAAAAACGGGCCTTTAGCTACGTCGTTCTGTCGCCGAAGGACTTCCGCACGACGGCCATCCCGAGCGCGGCCGAGATCGCCACCTACTACCAGGATCACGAGGCGGCCTTTCGTAAGCCCCAGCAGATCCGCGTTGCCTACCTGATCTTATCGCCGGACGCGGTGATGAAGACCTTGCCCCACAAGGTCGGCATGGCGGCCTTGGAGCGGGCCTACCGCGACCATATCCAGCAGTTCACCCAGCCCGCCGAACGGCAGGTGCGCCACATCATGATAGCGCTCCCCCCTCATGCGAGTGCGAGCGCGATTGCACGCGCCAACGCCACCTTGCTCGCCCTGCGCACGCGGCTTCTCCACGGCGCCTCCTTTGCGGCGCTGGCCCGGCAATATTCGCAGGACCCAAGCTCGGCCCCTAACGGCGGGCAGCTCGGCTTCGTGAGTGAATCCGATTTGTCCAAGGCCGTAGGCCCCGCGGTATTTGCACTGCCCTTGAAAAAGATCAGTGCGCCTATCGTCGGTCGTTCGGGAGTGCACCTCTTCGAGGTGACGGCCCTGCGTCCGGCGTCCGTAGACCCCATCGCCTCAGTCACGGGTGAACTGACGCGCATGGTCCTGCACGCCCGCGCCCGTCGCCGCCTCTACCATGTCTCCGAGCGCTTGCGCAACGCCGCCTTCGAGCATCCCCATCACCTGGGCAAGGTGGCGCGCCGTCTGCATCTGACGTTGAAGACAAGCGGATGGTTTAGTCGTGCCGGGGGGGCGGGTATTGCGAGCCTGCCGGCCGTCGTCAAGGCGGTCTTTGCGCCCAAGGTGCTGGCCGGCCGCCGCAACACGCACGCGATACCGCTGGGCGAGGATGCCTTGCTGGTCGCCCATGTCATAGCGAGGAAGCCGCCCCAGACCCAACCCCTGGCTGCGGTCCGCGCCCTTATCATCCAGAAGATTCAGGCGGCGCGCAGTGCGCAGCGGCTCGCGGCCCGCCAGCAGCTGTTGCTCGCGGAACTGCGTAAGGGGGCTGCATTACCGGTAGTAGCGCGTCAGATGCATCTCGTGGTGGTACATCCCGCGCCGATCGAGGCCGTCGCGCCGGGTCTCCCCCAGGGCCTCGTGCACGCCGTGTTTCGGGCCCCGCTACCGCAGGCCGGGAAGCCCGCGGTGGGCAGCGCCCACCTTGGCAAGGGTCGGCGCGCCGTCTTCGTATTGACCTCCGTGGTGCCGGGCGCCGTGAAACTCGGTGGCGCGCGTTATACGCGGCTTGCCAAGTCCCTGATCACGGATAGCGGCATCCAGATGTACCTAGCCTACCTAAAGAGCTTACGCGAGCGCGCCCACATCCACATCCGCAGCCAGGCCCTCTAAAGAGCCCTGTGCCTTGCACAAGGCTCCGAGCGGGCCCTTGTGCTTCTTGAGGGGCGGGGCTCTTTTAAGCCCCGCGTCCCCGCTACGCGGCGCTTAGGTGGTGCCTTCTCCCATGCCGATGATGTGATAGCCGGAATCGACGTAGAGGATCTCCCCTGTGATTCCGGAAGCCAAGTCCGAGGACAGGAAGGCGGCGGCGTTGCCCACTTCCTCGATCGTGACGCCGCGGCGCAACGGGGCGTTGTGCTCGTAGAAATCCAGCATCTTACGAAAGTCGCTGATACCGGCTGCGGCCAGGGTCTTAATCGGGCCTGCCGATATGCCGTTGACGCGCACGCCTTGGGGGCCCAGGCTTTGGGCCAGATAGCGCACATTGGCCTCGAGACTCGCCTTGGCAAGGCCCATGACGTTGTAGTGCGGCACGACGCGCACGGCGCCGAGATAGGAGAGGGTAAGGAGCGACCCTTTGCGAGGCACTATCATGGGACGCGCCGCCTTGGCGAGCGCTGCGAAGCTATAGGAACTGATATTGTGGGCCTCGAGAAAGCCCTCACGCGTCACGGCATCGACGTAATCGCCCTCGAGTTGTTCGCGGGGCGCAAACGCCACGGAATGGATCAGGATATCAAAGCCGTCGGACCACGCCGCGCTTAGTCGCGCAAAAACCGCCTCGATGTCGCTGTCGCGACCCACGTCACAGGGCAGTACGAGCCCGCTACCCGTCAAGGCCGCCAGGCCTTCCACGCGCCCTTTGACTTTCTCGTTTTGGTAGGTATAGGCAATCTCCGCGCCCTGCGCGTACATGGCTTGGGCAATGCCCCAGGCGATTGACCGCTCATTCAATGCCCCTACGACGAGGGCGCGCTTGCCCGCCAAAAATCCCATGGTCACTCGGTCTCCGTAAAAGGTCGGCAGGGCGCCGCCGGTCTCGGCTAGGCGCCCTTTTAAGGATGGGGTGAATCTTATTCGGTTACGCGGGTTCTTGCCACTGCAGACGGCACGAGCGCCGGGGAGGCCCAAATGAGGATGCGTTGTCCTAGCCTCAGCACGCCATTGGCGTTCAGCACGTTCCAGCGTTCGAGCTGGCTTACATAGACCCGGTAGCGCGCGGCGATGCTCCAGAGGGTATCGCCGGGCCGCACGCGGTGGATGATCTTGACGAGCCTATGGGTCCGGGCCAAGGCGACCTCGGGCCGTTGCCGTTCGTGGTTCGAGACGATCAGGCGCCGTCCGGCCATGGGAATGAGGAGACTTTGACCGACGTGGAGCAGGTTGCTGTAGAGATGGTTGGTCGAGCGTATCGAGGCCACGCTGACACCGTATTGGCGGGCGATGCCATACAGGGTATCCCCCGGCACCACGCGATGCCGGGCCCACTGCATACGGTCCTGCGGGGGCAGCTGACTCAAGCCTTCGATCAGTGCCGCTTTCGTAGCGACGGGGACCAGGATGGTATGCGGCCCGTTGGGCGCGGTGGCCCAGCGCGTGAAGCCGGGGTTGATCGCGTAGAGTTGCTTCAACGACATATTGGCAAGGCGCGCGATGACGCTTAAGTCCACCTGCGATCCGGTGTTGACCCGCACGAAATAGGGGCTGTCGGGGATCGCGCGCAGCGTCAACCCGTATTTCGCGGGGTCGCGCACGATGTTCACGAAGGCCATGAGTTTCGGTACATAGTGTTCGGTCTGTAAGGGCAGACGCAGGTCGCGGTAGCGGGTCCCAAGCCCCAAGGCCTGGTTGTGCGCTATGGCCTGCTCCACCGTCCCTTGGCCGGCGTTGTAGGCCGCGAGCGCGAGATCCCAACTATGAAACTGATGGTGCAGCGACTGCAGAAAATCCAAAGCGGCGTTGGTGGAAGCGATGATGTCGCGTTCCCCGTTGTACCACCAGTTGCTCTTAAGCCCCCACAGGCGGCCGGTCGCCGGTTCGAATTGCCAGAGACCGATGGCCGCCGATCGCGAATAGGCCTCCGGGGAGTAGCCGCTCTCGATGGCCGGAAGCAGCGCGATCTCCATGGGCATATTGCGTTTTTGTACGTCCTCTACGATCTGATAGAGGTAAAGGTTCGCCCGCTGGAGCATGCGCTCCACGTACTGCGGGTTGTTCGCAAACCATTGCTCGTAGCGCGCGACCCGCGGGCCTTCCATGCGGGGCAGGCGCAGACCCGCGCGAATCCGGTTCCATAAATTCGAATATTTGACGTCCGCCGTGTCCACTGCAGACCCAGTCGCCGCTGGCGTCACCGCCGGCACCGGGCACTCTCCCACCCGTACGACGGATCGCGTCGGGGGGGTTGCGGGTGTGGAGACCTGAGTGGGTTGAGCGTCTTGCTTCGGTGGCGCGACGGCCGCCGTTTCTGTAAGTGGGGGTAAGGGCGCGGTCGCGCAACCCGCTAATGTGCTTAGGAGGACACCGAAGCCCGCAAAACGAAGCGTCTTATTGGAAGCGATTGCCATGTGCGAATGCCGTTGTCATAAGGCCGAACTATAGGTTCTGGCCGCCTCTGCGTCAACGATGCTTATCCTTTAAAATCATCCTTCCAGCGCCGTAGTGTAGCGAATACGGCCTCGTCCGTATCCGACCTTCGGGGATCGATCGCGGCGGCGGCGGCACGCACCCTGGCAAGAGAGGTCCGCAAAAAGGGATTAATCGCCCGTTCGTCGGCAATTGTGCTAGGGATCGTCGGCTCACCGGCGGCCAAACGGCGGCGCGCGCGGCGCTCGAAGGCGAGAATGGCCTCGTTTCCCGGCTCCACGGCCCGCGCAAAGGCGAGATTGGCCAGCGTATATTCGTGGCCGCAGTAGACGCGCGTCTCGGCGGGGAGGGCGGCCAGGCGCTTAAGCGAGGCATGGAGCTGGAAGGCGGTTCCTTCAAAAAGGCGCCCGCACCCGGCGACGAACAAGGTATCGCCGCAGAACACGCGGTCGCAGCCGAGATAGGCGACATGGCCGTGGGTATGCCCCGGGATAGCCAGAACTTTGTAGCATCCACCGGTGTCGGACTGTATGGTGTCACCATCTTCGACCGGGTGCGTGACCCCGGGTATGGATTCGCGGGCCGGCCCGTAGACGGGGATCGCGAAGCGGCGCGCGAGCGCCTCCACCCCGCCGACATGATCGCCGTGGTGGTGGGTGCAGAGGATACACGCGGGGGTCAGGCCCGCTCGTTCGAGGGCCGCGATGACGGGATCGGCGTCGCCCGGATCGACGACCGCCACAAAACCGGGTTTCGAGCCGGGGACGAGCCAGATATAGTTGTCCCGAAAGGCGCGGACTGCGATGACGTCGTCCATTTCGGGAAGTGTGAGGGGAAGGTATTGGGGGAGTCAACGGTCAAGAGCCTGAGCGAGCGCATCGATCGCCTGCGCACATGGTTCGGCGGGTCCTTGGGGGAATCGCTCGAGGCCCTCGAGGCCCATCGCTTGCGCGAGATCCTGCCGGCCTTGGCCGGTACGTTCGCGGTGCAGGTCGGGTGGCTGGGGCGCCGGGACCTGCTCGAATCGAGTCCCACGGCCGTTCATGTGCTGGTCGACGCAGATCCCGTGCCTGGGCCTGCGCAATGGGTGCAGTCCTGCGGCGAGGCGCTGCCGTTTGACAGCAAATCGGTCCAGGTTGTGTTGTTGCCGCATGCCTTGGATCTATCCGCGGCGCCGCACCAGGTCTTGCGGGAGGCGCACCGGATCCTCGTTCCGGAGGGGCATATCGTGATTCTGGGGTTCAATCCGGTCAGTCTGTGGCGGCTGCCGTGCCTCTGGCGTCGCGCACGGGCCCCTTGGTGCGGTGACTGGATCGGCATCCGCCGCCTGAAGGATTGGTTGTCCCTGCTCGAGTTCGAATTGACGCAGGGCAGCATGTTGTATTACCGGCCCCCTCTCAAGCGCCAACGCTGGATGGACCGCTTATTCTTTCTTGAACGCATGGGGGACCGCTGGTGGCCTCTGGGGGCGGCGGTCTACGTCCTGGTGGCCCGGAAGCGGGTGGCGGGCATGACCCCCGTGCTTCCTTCGATCCGCCGTTCCCGCCTGCGGTCGATTTCGCAACCGGCAGGGGCGCGCTATGGCTAGCAAGGTCTTGATCTATACCGACGGGGCCTGTCGTGGTAACCCGGGGCCCGGAGGGTGGGGGGCCGTGTTGATGGCCGGTGGCCAGGAACGCACCGTGAGCGGCGCGGAGCCCTTGACCACCAATAACCGCATGGAACTGCTGGCCGCCATCTCGGCATTGAAGGCGCTCACGCGTCCTTGCGTGGTGGAACTCGTGACCGATTCGCAGTATCTGCGGCGTGGCGTGACCGAATGGCTAAGCCAATGGAAGCGCCGGGGCTGGCTTACGGCGGCGCGTAAGCCGGTCGCGAACGCCGATCTGTGGCGCGAATTGGAGGCGGCGGCCGAGGCTCACACCATCCACTGGCGCTGGGTTAAAGGGCACTCCGGGGATGCCGGAAACGAACGGGCCGACCGGCTCGCGAACGAGGCCATAGACGCGTTGCTGAAGGTGCGACGCCAGGAGCGGATATCATGAGTAGACAGATCGTGTTGGACACCGAGACCACGGGTCTCGAGCCCGCCGAAGGTCACAGGATCATCGAGATCGGTGCGATCGAGGTCGTCAACCGCCGCCCCACCGGGCGCCGTTATCACCAGTATTTGAATCCCGATCGCGAGATCGACGCCGCGGCGATCGAGATCCATGGGATCACGAACGCCATGGTCGCCGACAAACCGCGTTTTGCCGAGATCGCCGGAGAGTTCATCGATTTCATCGCGGGTGGTGAGCTTTTGATCCACAACGCGGCCTTCGACGTCGGTTTTCTAAACGCCGAGCTCGCCCGGGCCATCGCGGGCGGTTGCGCCCTGCGCGTCGCCACGATCGAGGCCTGCTGTGGCATCCAGGACACCCTAAGGCTCGCGCGCGCCCTGCATCCCGGCCAGAAGAACAGTCTCGACGCCCTATGCCGGCGCTATAGCATCGACAATAGCCACCGCGTCGTGCACGGTGCCTTGCTCGATGCCGAAATCCTGGTCGATGTGTATCTGGCCATGACCGGCGGGCAGACGCCGCTGGCCTTTGAGGAAGCGACCAAGGCCGAGGTGGCGATTGCCGGCGCGGGGGTCAGCGTCTTTGGGGCCGCGGACGGCGCGCCTCTAATCGTGCCCCCAAGCCCCGAGGAACTCGCCGCCCATGAGGCCTATCTGGAGACTTTGGATCAGAAAAGCGGCGGCCGTTGCCTCTGGAAGCTGTTTCCGGGCTGAGTGCGCGGCCTAGCGGGCCCCTGCGCGAAGGCGTGTCGCAAAGGCGAGCGCGCCCAGCGCGAGCAGCACGGCCAGCGTCCCGAAGGCCAGGCGATAACCCCCGACCCCTATGAGGGTGCCGGTGAGCACCGGGCCACTCGCTTGGCCTATGTCCATGATAGACCGCAGTACCCCGATGCTGGCCCCAAAACCGCCGGTTTGAGCCCGGTCGGCGACCAGGGCCCCGGTGGCTGCGGTGGTCGCTGCGAAACCAAGCCCAAAAAGCGCATTGATCACAAGGAGCGAGGCGAATGCCGCGGTGTAGGGCAGCGCCGCGACGGCAGCCGCTCCGAGGGTGAGACCCCCGAGCACGAGCGGCGGGCGTCCGATCCGATCGGATAGGGCGCCGAGCCGCGGCTTGAACAGGACCACCATGCCAAGCTGTGTCCCCAGCAGAACGCCTATGGTCCACGCCGGCCAGCCCTGGTGCGCGGCGTAGACGGCGAGAAAGGCCTCTACCGAACCAAATACGAGATATTGCAGGGCCTCGATTAGGCTCGTTACGAGGACAACGCGATCGGCAAGGACGGCTGCGGTGTGGGTGCGGGCGCGCGATGGCATGGGGGCCTGAGCCTGTGCGGCGTCCTGGCCCGTGGCGCTGATGCCAATTGTCAAGGCCAGAACCCCGGTTACGGCGCAACCCAGAAAGACCCCCGGGAAGCCGGTTGCGGAGATCAGCGCGCCCCCCAGGAAGGGGGCTAGTGAGCGCCCCGCCGTGCTGACCGCGCTATAGACAGACAGGGCATGGCCCCGTCCTTGCGGGTAGCGGGCGGCGATCTCGGCGCCGACGACGGTCCCAAAGATCGCGGTCGCAAAGCCATGGTAGAAACGGACGATCGCCAGTTCCCCGACGGTATGTACGAGCAGGTAGAGTAAAGGGGCGGTAGCGAATACGAAGAGTGATGCGATCAGGAGCGGGCGCGCGCCCAGCCGGTCACGTAATAGTCCCGCCGGCAGGCTCACGATGATGCCGGGTACGGTCGAGGCCATGACCGCCCAGCCGATCAGGGCCGGCGAGGCCCCCAGGGAACGCGCAAAGAGCGGAAGCGTCGGGGTCTTGGCCATCGTCGAACTCAAAAGCGCGCAGGCGCCCGTGAGCGCCATGGCCGTCAGGAAGGAGAGTCTACGCACGGCCGCTCAGGCACAATGATGGAGCATGATAGGAGATCCTAGGGTCTGCTCAAAGCGCCCAGCATAACGCAAATGGCGGCGTAGGGGGCACAGGGGCCGTTGTCTCCCGTGTGTCGCGTTGGATTCGGGGGCGGTGTGGCCAAGAAGGAGGTACGGTGGGCGATAGCGCAGCCCGAGACTCGGGTAGCACCGGTGGTGCCCATGCGATCATATTGCCGGACGGGCGCACGCTGCATTATCGGGACTACGGTCCGCGCGATGGCGCACCTATCCTCTATTGTCATGGTTTCCCGAGCTCATCCGCCGAGGCGCAACTCCTAGGGCCTGTGCTGTCGACCGAGGGGGCGCGGCTCATCGCCCCCGACCGGCCCGGGTATGGAGGCTCGAGTCCGCTCGCCCGTCGCACCCTAAAAGGGTATGCCGACGATGTCCGCGTGTTACTCGATCGGTTGAGCGTGGCGCGGGTCGCCGTGCTGGGTGTTTCGGGCGGCGGGCCCTATGCGCTGTCCCTGTTGGCGGGCCTGCCGGATCGTGTCAGCGCCGGCGCCTTGGTGGCGGCCTTGGGACCCCCCGCAGTCCTGCAGGCGCGGCGCGGAGACTTCATAGGCCCGTTACGCGCGGCGCTTTGGGCGGTCGGCGCGCGTCCAGGTCTGGCGCCGTGGCTTGCCCCGCCGGTCATGCATCTCATGCGCTGGCGCGAGGGCTTGAATATCCCCGTACGGTTCGTATCTCCGGCGGACCGGCTGGTGTTGGCCGATCCCACGGTACGCGCCGTATTGCGGGCGGCGCAACGCGAGGGTTTGTGTCAAGGACCACAGGCAGCGGCCCAGGACCTGCTTTTATACGTCCGGTCTTGGGGTTTTGCCTGGACGGACATTGGTCCTAAGCTTGCCCTTTGGCACGGACAGGCCGATCGCGTGGTACCGGCCGCGGTCTCGGTCGCGATGAGTCGCCTGTTGCCCGGGGCGCGCCTTTGTCTGCGCCCCGGCGAAGGCCATTATTCCTTGGCGGTCCGTGAGGGTGGGGCCGTCATACGCGCGCTTAGCTCTGATGGAGGGCGGTCTTGAGCCAGTGGCGGGCCGCCCGCGCCGGCAGTTCCGGGGCCACCAGCAGACCCTGGGCGTAGCGGCAGCCCAGGCCTTCGGCGATCTCACGCTGGGCCGTGCTGTCCACGCCGCCTGCATAGAGTTGCAGGCCCAAGGCACCGGCGCCGGCGCTTAAGGCCTGCAAGAGCCGCAGTTCGGCGGCATCGCCCGAGAGCGCGCATTTGACTGCATAGAAGGCCTGGTCGGCCACGTAGGCAAAGCCGGCGCGTTTGTGGCCGTGGAAGTGATCGAGTAGGACACGGAAGCCACGTTCCTTGAGATGGGCCGCAAACTGCGTCCCAGCCGCGGCGTTTGCGAGCATGGCGTCTTCGGCAATCTCGATCACCATGATGCCATGGACGCCCAAAACCTCATCTCGCCATTGCCGCAGGCGCTCCGGTAGCTGCACGTCATGGAGATCGGGGCTATGGAGATTGATGTGCAAAGGGACGCCGCTTTCCCGGAAGATGTCTCCGTCGGCTTCGATGAGGTTTAGGAGGCGCTCGAGCAGGCGCGTACGTAACAGGCCCTCGGTGAGGTCGGCGATGTCCTCTTCCCGGACTACGGACCCGTAGGCCTTGGGCCAACGCAGGCAGGCCTCGAGACCTACGGTAACGCCTTCGCAATCGACTATCGGCTGGAAGCTTGCCTGCCACCGCTCCTCCAAGACCGCGACCTCGACGTCGCGGCGCAATTGGCTGCGCAACGCAAGCCGCGCCGTGTTGGTGCGTTCGAAGCAGCGGTACTGGTTGCCGCCGTTGCGCTTGGCCTCGTACATCGCTTGGTCTGCGTGTTGCAAGAGAATCTCGGCGGAATGGTCGTCGAAGGGGTATATGGTGATACCGGCACTGAGCGTCACGGCCATGCTATGACCGTCGATGACGAGAGGCTCGCGGCCTTTGAGCAGGATCCGATCGAGTACGCCCTCGATCTGCTCGAGGTGTGCGACGTCTTCCATGAGGATGACGAATTCATCGCCCCCATAGCGGCTCACGGTATCGGTAGTCCGCAGCGTTTCCCCGAGCCGGTCGGCAATGGTGGCAAGCAGGCGATCACCGGCCTCATGCCCGAAGGCATCATTGATCTGTTTGAAGCCGTCGATGTCGATCAGCGCCACCACGAGCAGGCGATCCCCGCGCAGTGCCCGGCGGCGCGCATGCGCGAGACGATCCATGAGAACCCCGCGGTTGGGTAGGCCGGTTAGGGCGTCGTGATGCGCGTCACGCGCGAGCGCGGCCTCGAGTGCCGAGCGGTAACAGGCATTGCCCATGAAGGCGGCAATGGCCTCGATGAGCAGGAGCGTGCGCCGCCCTGGCGGTCGCCGCGGCCGCGTTCGCCAGGCCACTACCAGCGCGCCTTCGAGGCGGCCGGCCACGGGTATCGGTACGGCGAGGCTCGACCGGACCCCAAGTTCAATGAATTCCGGGATGGCCGCGGGATGACGGCGGTAGTCGGCGGTGTAGACCGGCGCCCCGCAAGCCAGCATCTCTCCGACGATCCCGCGGTCGCAAGGGAAGCGGAACTGCCCCAGGCGCACAGCCTCCGCCGCGCTCAGCCCAAAGAAAAACTGGTAACGCAGCTGTTCGCCATGACGCAAGACGAGTCCCGCGCAATCGGCGCCCCCAGCCAAGGCTGCGGCCTGCGCCGCCTTCAGAAAAAGGCGATCGAACTCAAGGGTAGTCGCAAGCTCCCGAAACAGCTGTTCGGGTTGGGATCGCAGGGTCGCGTTTTTGCGTGCCGGCATGGACGCTCTCTGGTTGTGGCGCACGCGCGCATCGGCGTGATGGGGCAAGAAGGCCCTCTGGCGCTGCTAAGGGGGGCCGTTGGCAGGTAATGATAGTCGTAAATATGGCCCCGCGGCCGCACCGACGCGTGAACGGGTTATGACGGGCGATAGACGGCGGTAGGCTGTGCGCAGAGCGCGTGGGCCAGGGCGGACAGGATCGCCGCTTGTTCGCCGAGGGCCGGATCGACCTCGAGGCGGGCGTCGGTATGGTAGTCCAGCCAGGCCGTGAGGAGATGAGGGAGATCGTGGTCCAAGTGCCGGCCGGAACTCAGAAAAAGCGGTGACACCCGCAGTGTCCGGCAACCCTGGCGGTATAGGTCATCGAGGACCGTGGAAACCGTGGGTGTACATTTTTCGAGATAACAAAGCGCGACGATGCGGCTCGGATCGCACGCCGCAAGCGTTTGCGCGAGCACCTCGAAGGGGGCGCGCCAGCGTAGGCTCGTCGAGCCATGTGCGACCAATACGTGGGCGTAGGCTGTGCTCATGAGGCGGCGCGGTGCCGGATGCTGACGGGATGCATGCGCTCGCAGACTCCGCTATCGCGCAGCCCGACGACGTCGCCTACGATGATAACCGCAGGTCCCGCGAGCCGCGTCCGCGCACACGCCGTGGCGAGATCGGAAAGCGGCGCCTCCACCTCTTTTTGGATCACGGTCGCCGATTCGACGGCGAGCGCCGGCGTGGCCGGGGACCGGCCGGCCCGGATCAAGGCCGCACTGATATCGGCAAGCGTACCAAGGCCCATATAAATGACGAGGGTATCGGCGCCGCGGGCGACCGCCGCCCAGTCGATAGGCCGGGCGGCGGGTGCGCAATGGCCGGTCACAAACAGCACGGACTGGCTCAGCGCGCGGTAGGTCAAAGGCACGCCGGCGTAGGTGGCCGCGGCGGAGCCGCTCGTGATGCCCGGGACGACCTCATAGGGGATGCCGGCGGCGCGCAGGGCCATGCATTCCTCCCCGCCCCGGCCGAAGATGAACGGATCGCCGCCTTTGAGGCGCACGACGCGCAGACCCTCACCGGCCGCACGTATGATCTGCTCATGGATGCTCATCTGCGGCGTGGAGGGCCGCCCGGCGCGCTTACCCACGAACACGCGCCGCGCGCGGGGGTGGGCGAGATCCAAGATCTCGGGCGCGATCAGCGCATCATAGAAGATGATGTCGGCCTGTCCCAGGAGCCGGGCAGCCTTCAGGCTGAGGAGTTCGGGGTCACCGGGACCTGCCCCAATGAGGGCTACTTTAGTCGTGGTGTTCATAGGGGTCTCCAGAGAGGGGCCCGGATCGACCGATCCGTTTATAGGCATCCGGTAGATCCGAAGCGACACCGCTCATGACGAGCAGGCACGCCCCTTGGTCGCATATAGGGGCTGGGATCGGACGGTGTCCGGCCAGCACCTCTTCAATGAACAGACAGGTGTGGCCGACACTAGAGTCGGAGGGGAGCGCAGGGATCTCGGTAAGCGGTGCGCGGTCTTCGGCAAACCATGGCCGGAGGTGGCCGTCTACGATGCCGGTCAAGGCCGGGCGCCGCCGCGGGTGCGCCACGGGCTCACCTTCGCAACCGCGCAGGACCAGGGCGTGTGCGCGCGCCGCCCGGAAAAACCCCTGCATCTTTTCCAGGTAAGGTGGGTGCGTGACGGCTGCGCACAGGATGGCGGTTTCCGCAAAGGGGTTGAATAGTTTTACGATCGTGTGGGCGCTCGAACGGACGCCGAGCTGGCGGCGCAGCGACAATATGGCGGCAAGACGCGGATGCAGGGTGTCGAGCGCGACGTAGGCGAGGCGATGGTCCGCGAGTTGTTCTTGCAGGGTGTAACGGTTGGGGGCGGGGGCAAAGCCTAGGGCCGCGAGGATCTCCCCTGTGCTCACGCGCACACTCGGATCGTGGCGGGCGAGCGCGAGGCCGCCCTCATCGGCGATCCCACCATAGGCGCCGTGGATGAGCACCGGCACGCCCGCGCGGGCCAACAATAAGGCCAGCAACGGCAATAGATTGACGTGGCGGCGGCCCCCGTTGTAGGAGGCGAACACGACCGGGCGTGGCCCCGCCGGCAGCGGGACTGGGACGAGGGCCTCTTCGGTCGCCCGCACAAAGCCCAGCAGTTCGCCGATCGATTCGCCCTTGAACCGAAAGGCGGTCCAAAGAGCACCCTGGGCGATCGGTGAGAGCTGCCCGCTCAGCCATTCGGCAAACAGCAGTCGTGCCGCCTCGGGGTTTAGGTCGCCGGCATGATGGGGGCCGCGCGCCACCGCCGCGAGGAGGCCTGGGATATCCTGGGCCGGCATCTGGGTCGACATCTCCACGGTGCGGCCGAGGCTCATAGGGGTAGGCCGATCAGGATGCGCCCGTCCGTGACGCGCACGGGCCAAGTCCGTACCTGCCCCACATCTGGCGCGCAGGCCTGGCCGCAGGTGAGATCTATGCGCCAGTTATGCAGAGGACAGTAGACGCTATGACCGGATACGGCGCCCTCGGCGAGCGGGCCGCCCTTATGGGGGCAGCGGTTGTCGATCGCAAATATCTCATCGCGCTCATTGCGCAAAAGTGCGATCTCGCCGCCGGGAACGACGACGAGCCGGCCGCCGAGGGCGGGCAGATCGGTGAGCGCGGCCACGTCCTGCCAACGGATCGCAGTGGAAGTATCCGGGATGCCGGTCATGACGCGCCTCCGGGCCCGAGGGCCTGCGTATGGATCGTAAGCTCGCCGCCCACAGCCGCCGCCCACGGGTCCGATTCTTGGCTCACCGCAAGCCGCAGTTCGGCGGCCAGTCGGCGGCGCGTCGCAGGATGGTCCAGCACCGCCGCCTTGATGTGCGCGAGTCCGACGCGCTCGATCCAGGGGGCCGTGCGTTCGAGGTAATAGGCCTCTTTACGATAGAGCTGCATGAAGGCCTCGGCGATTTCTATGACCTCGTCTTCGGTCTTGACCTTGGTGAGCAGATCGCCGCCGCGCAGCTTCGTGCCGCCATTGCCGCCCACATAGATCTCCCAGCCCGAGTCGACGCCGATGACGCCGAAGTCCTTGATCGTGCTTTCGGCGCAATTACGCGGGCAGCCCGAGGCCGCGAGCTTCACCTTGTGCGGCGACCACATTCTCTCCAGGCGTTTTTCGAGCGCGATGGCCAGATGGGTGCTGTCTTGCGTCCCAAACCGGCAGAAGTCGGTGCCGACACAGGATTTGCAGGTGCGCAAGGCCTTGCCGTAGGCGTGCCCCGACGGCATACCTATCTCGGCCCATATCGCCGGCAGATCTTGTTTGCGGACCCCCAGGAGATCGATGCGCTGGCCGCCTGTGAGCTTGACCAGCGGGACGGCATAGCGTTCCGCGACAGCTGCGATGCGTTTGAGTTCCCCGGGTGTAGTGACGCCGCCGTACATACGAGGGATGACCGAGTAGGTGCCGTCTTTCTGGATGTTGGCGTGCACGCGCTCATTTACAAAGCGCGCCTGCGGGTCGTCTGTCGCTTCCACGGGCCAGGCCGTGCGTACATAGTAATTGACCGCGGGGCGGCAGGTCGGACAGCCGCCCGGCGCCTTCCACTCGAGGGCGGCAAAGACGGCGCGTGCCGACAGAAGTTTGCGGGTCACGATGGCATCGCGCACCTCGTCGTGAGTGAGATCGGTGCAGGCGCATAGCGTGCGGCGCGGGGGCGTGGTCTCATAGAGCCCGCCTAGGGTGCTTGCCAGCAGTTGCGCGACGAGATCGGTGCATGAGCCGCAGGAGGCGCTGGCTTTGGTACAGCGCCGGACATCGTCTACGGTAAAAAGTCCCTGCGCGCGGATCGCGTGCACGATGGTGCCCTTGCTGATCCCGTTGCAGCCGCAGATCTCGGCTGTATCGGGCAGCGGGTCCACGGCGCTCGCGGGTCCATGACGGGCATCGTTGGCCGGTTCGCCAAACAATAAGTGATCGCGCAATGCCGAGACATCGGCGCCGGCGCGCAGCAGCTGAAAGAGCCAGGGACCAAGCGCTGTGTCACCGTAGAGCAGGATGCCATGCAACTTGCGGTCACGCAGGACTACCTTTTTGTAGATGCCGGCCGTGGGGTCGAGCAATGAGATCTCTTCGCAGGCAGGGTCGCCTACGAAATCGCCGGCGGAAAATAGGCTTATCCCGGTGACCTTGAGCTTGGTGCTCGTAAGTGAGCCCGTGTAGCGCAGCCGGCCGTATTGGGCGAGGTGGTTGGCGGCGACCTTCGCTTGCTCGAACAGGGGGGCCACAAGACCGTAGGTCGATCCCCGATGCTGTACGCACTCACCGACAGCGTAGATTCGCGGGTCGAAGGTCTGGAGGGTATCGTCGACGATGATGCCGCGTTCGCACTGAAGACCTGCCGCCTGCGCGAGATCGATACGGGGCCGTATACCCACGGCAAAGACCAGCAGATCGGCGGGGAGTTCGCGTCCGTCCGTGAGGCGTACACCGCGCACGCGGTCGTCTCCGAGGATGGCGCAGACCTCGGCCGGTAAGCACAGGGCAAGCCCCCGCGCGATCAGACTTTTGTGGAGGAGTTCGGCGCCCGTGCGGTCCATCTGCCGGTCGAGGAGCCAGGGGTGGCGGTGGATGACGGTGACCTGCACACCCTGTTGCGCCAAGCCGTAGGCAGCCTCCAGGCCGAGCAGGCCGCCGCCCACGATGACCGCCGTGCGGCCCGGTTCCAGGGCCTGCATCACCCTCACGTCTTCCCAGGTCCGGTAGGTGACGACCCCGGGCAGCTGCCGGCCGGGGATGTCGGGCACAAAGGGGTAAGAGCCTTGGGCGAGCAGCAGTCGATCATAAGGCAGCGCCAGGCCATCGCTCGTCGTTACGGTCTTGCGGCCCCGATTGATGGCCGTCACGCGGTGCCCGGCGTGGAGCGTGATGCCATGCTCGTGATACCAGTGCCAGTTATTGAGTACCGTGTCTTCGAAGGCCATTTCGCCGGCCAGTACCGGGGACAGGAGGATGCGGTTGTAATTGGGACGCGGTTCATCGCCGCAGACGGTGATGGTGTAATGGTCGGGCGCCATCTTGAGGAGTTCCTCGATGGTGCGTATCCCGGCCATGCCATTACCCACTACCACCAGGCGCGGTTTTTTGTCGTTGCGATCGGTCACATCTTATCCCTCGTGCGAGTCGCGCCAGGCAGGCAGCCCGGCAAGCTTTTTCTTAAGCGAGCCCAGAGCAAGCATCGTGCCAGTGGCAGATGTCCCTCAATCGGGCGGGCGCGCCCGGGACCCTGCACCAAAATGATGACGCAGCCCTTCTTGCGCACCAGATCCGGGCAGGAGGGTGGCTGCCGGCAGCCCTTGACGGGCGCCCGCAGCGGCCCCATATAGGGCGCGGATGGTAGCGGAGGGGCCTATGATGAAGGATGTGAAACGGACCGTATTGGGGGTAGGCCTCGCGCTCCTCATGATTTGGGCGGCGCTGCTCGTCATGCACCTGCTGTTGGCCTTGGTCTGGGTCTTTTTTTGGGTAGGCCTGATCGGGGTCCTGGTAGCCCTGGTGCTCCACGCGCTTGAGCGATTTGTCTGATGTCCGCGCGGGGCGTGCTATGATGGGGGCGTCATTGGTGATGTATCGTTGCCGTTTTTACGGTGAGGAGGGCCTACATGGCTCGTTCTAATTTGTTTCCGGATTCCCCGTCGGTCGGCTACTCAAGCGGTTATTCCGTCACGACGGTCATACATCGCACATACGCGCTGCTCGCGGCGACCTTGCTCTTTAGTACATTGACCGCCGTGGTGGGCATGCGCGCAGCCTTCGCCTATCAGCATCCGATCATGATCATGATCGCCGCCTTTGCGAGCCTGTTTGCGGTTCAGTGGACCGGCGGCAAGGGCAGTCCGATGGCTGTGCCTTTGGTCTTTCTCTTTACCGGACTCATGGGTCTTTCCATAGGTCCGGTCATCGCCATGTACCTGCGTCTGCCCGCGGGCCCGACGATCGTCGCCGAGGCGTTGCTCGGCACGACCGTGATTTTCGGGAGCCTGTCTCTTTACGCCCTGATATCGCGCCGCAATTTTAACTATCTGGGCGGCTTCCTGATGACGGGCCTCGTGATCGTCGTGCTGGGAGGGCTTGCGAACCTCTTTTTTCACCTCGCCGGGTTGCAGCTCGTGATCGCGGGGATGGCCCTCTTGGTGTTCTCGGGTCTTGTATTGTTTGACACGAGCCGCATGATCAACGGCGGAGAGACGCGGCCGGTCATTATCGCGGTAAGTCTCTACCTCGACGTCTTGAACATCTTTATGTCACTCCTTGAGATCCTGGGCGCCCTGCAAGGCCGGCGCGACTAAGGGAAAAGGGCGGGGCGTGCGCCGCCTTTGGGGCCTTAAGGGGACGCCCTACCCGGCTTCTGTGGGTTGGCAGGCCCAGTTATCCGTTTTCTCTCAAAGACTGTGGCTGTGTGCGGCCCCCCTGGGGGGCCGCCGGCTGCACGCGCGGCTTGCCCTGGTGGCGCGCCTCGCTTAGGCTTTAAGGCCGATCACGACGGGCGATAGGGCCTGGGAGGGCGGGGATGAGGATGGGTTGGGTCAGGACGGCAGTGACGGCGTGGACGGCCGTCGTGCTCGCAAGCGGGGGTGTGGCGCAGGCCGCCGGCATTCCCGCGAATCTTCAGAAGGCAGTGGCGGCGGGCGCGCGCATCTTTAAGGACGACAGCTTCGGGGGTCACGTAAGCCCGGTCGAAGACGCGGCGCGCGCGTTTGCGAGCATGGGCGGCCCCAAGGCGGGCGCGCCCCGTTATGTGACCTGCGCGACCTGCCACATCAATGGCGGGCTCACCCGCGGGCGGCTTGCCAATGGCAAACGCATACCGAGCCTGCGCAACGCGGCTGCCATCTTTCCGCGTTACAACGCGAAGACGCATCGTATGGTGACGCTCGAGGCCCAGATCCGCCACTGCGTGCGCTCCGGCATCAAGGGGCGGCCGCCGGCCTACGGTGGACAGACGATGGCCGATCTCATGAGTTATTTGGGGTCGATCGCCGAGGGGCAGCGCATCACCATCGGCGGCCCGGCCTCATAGGCCGGGCCGTGCGCGTCCTTTTCGTTGCCTCCGAGTGTGATCCCTGGGTCAAGACCGGCGGCCTCGGTGATGTGGTCGCGGCCTTGCCTGCGGCGCTTGCGCGTGCGGGTGTCGAGGTGCGCGTGTGTCTGCCCTTTTATCGGTCCGTGCGCCGGCAAGTGGATGCCGCACGATCGTGTGCAACCGTACTTGGGACCGTCATCCGCGAGGCGCGCTTGCCGAGCGGGGTACCTGTCTACGCCGTGGATGCCCCTTGGCTGTTTGATCGCGACGGCGGCCCGTATCAGGACCGTAGCGGCCAGGACTGGGCCGACAACGGTGCCCGCTTTGGCCTCTTTGGGCGGGTGAGTGCCATCCTCGCGAGCGCCGAGAGCCCGCTCACGTGGCGACCGGACATATGGCATGGCCATGATTGGCAGGCGGGGCTTGGTCCGCTGTGGCTCAAAAACGGGCTCGCGCGGCCGGCCGCCTCGCTCATGACCATCCATAACCTGGCCTTTCAAGGCCTGTTCCCGCCCAACCTCGTTGCGACCCTCGGCCTGCCGCCGGCCACTTACGCGGTTGAGGGCGCGGAATTTTACGGCCAACTGTCGTTTCTGAAGGCCGGCCTTCACTACGCCTGTGCGCTCACCACGGTGAGCCCCCGCTACGCGTGCGAGATCCAGGAGGAGACGCATGGCTGTGGTTTGCAGGGCCTGTTGCGGCGGCGGGCCGGCGACCTGACCGGGATCGTGAACGGGATCGATGAACAGGTCTGGGACCCGGCGCGTGACCCGCTGATCGAAGCCCGCTATGACGCCAGGGATTGCGCCGGTAAACGCCTCAATAAGGAGAGCCTGCAGCGCCGCTTCGGTCTAAGCATCGATCCGGCCCGACCGCTTTTGGTTACGGTGAGCCGCCTTACCTGGCAAAAAGGCATTGATATCGCGGTGGGCGTGGCCGATGCCTGGGTGGAGGCAGGGGGGCAGTGGATCGTGCTGGGGTCGGGCGAGCCGGACCTCGAGGCTACGGTGCGTGCGCTCGCGGACCGCCATCCGCAGGCGATCGCCGCCCATATCGGGTTTGACGAGACCTTGGCGCATCGCCTCGAGGCCGGTGCCGATCTTTTTCTCATGCCGTCGCGGTTCGAGCCGTGTGGCCTCAATCAAATGTATAGTCAGCGCTACGGGACGCTCCCGGTGGCGCGCGCCACCGGGGGTCTCGCCGACACGATCGAGGATGTTGATGGGGATGGTGCTACGGGCACCGGGTTTTTGTTTGACGAGGCAAGCCCCGCGGGCCTATGGGGCGCGCTCGCACGGGCGCTTTCGGTCTATCGCGATCCGCCGCGTTTTGCAGCGCTCAGGGCGCGGGCGATGAGCCGCCATTTTTCCTGGGAGCAGAGCGCGGCCCGTTATGCCGATATCTATGAACGCCTAAGCCGTGCACCTTGTTAGCGATCAGGTAGCGGCGCGGCGTGCCTGCGCGAGGCCGTAGGCGGCCGTGCCCATGAGCGTGGCATTGGGATTCGTTACGACATGTACGGGAATGTCGGCCAGAAGTTTAGCGAAGCGGCCCTTGGCGCAGAAGGTCTGCACAAAGCGCTCGGCGCTCAGGAGTGGCAGCAGGCGCGGGGGGATCCCTCCGGCCACATAGACGCCGCCAAGGGCGAACACGGTGAGCGCGAGATTGCCGGCCTTGGCGGCCAGGATGGTCAGGAAGGCCTCAACGGTCGCTTGGCAGAGCGGGCAGGGGCTTTTGGGATCAAGGGCTGCCGCGAGGATTACCGGGGTGCGGTCCAAAGACGTGGCCAAGGCCGCGGCCACGGCCGGGGACTCGCGTGAGAGTTGTTGGTCGCGCAAGAAATCGTAGAGATGGGGGATACCCTTGCCCGAGCACACGAGTTCGAAACTCACATGATCGACATGCCGGCGCAGATAGGGGATGAGGCCCGCCAAGTCTTCCCTCGGAGGCGCAAAATCGGCGTGCCCCCCTTCCGAGGGTTGGGGACAGTAACGCGCGCCATCCCAGACCAGAAAGGCCTCGCCTAGGCCCGTGCCCGGGGCGATCACCGCCTTCGTGGCCCCCGGCACGTCACGGCCGGGGTTGAGCGTCTTCACATCCGCGGCGCCGAGCAACGGCACGGCGTGGGCGAGGGCAGCCAGATCGTTTAGGATGTCGACGGTGCGCAAAGACAGCGCGGCCGCGAGGTTTTGGGCATCGACTTCCCACGGGAGGTTGGTCAGCTGGGCGCGGCCCCCGACGACGGGGCCGGCGACATCTAGGCAGGCGTGAGCTACCGTCAGGCCAGCGGTCGCGAGGAACTCACCGAGCAAGCTCTGCAGGTCGGGATATTCGGCACTTTTGAGGCGCGCCCGCGCCACCGGTTGCGCCAGACCTTCCCGGGCCGACAGGATCAGGAGATCGGTCTTCGTGCCGCCGACATCACCTACCAGCACTAGTTCGTTTGTCTCGGCGCTCACAGTATGGCCTCGTGGTCGGGCGCGCCCGCGTGCTCCTAATGGTAGCGCACTCCGCCAAGGCGCACAGCGCCGCGTAAGGACCGCGGGCCGAATGGCTAGTGTGCATGCCGGAGGCTTAACGTTTAAGCTGTCGCGAGGTGCGGCCAGGAGGGATGGCAATGCGAATCGGCATGGTAGGTTTGGGGCGCATGGGCGCCAACATGGGACTGCGCCTCGGGCGCGCCGGGCATGAGTGCGTGGGTTATGCTCGGAGCCCCGGGACGGTCGCGGCGTTCAAAAACCAAGGGGGCCTTGGGGCTTACTCATTGGCCGAACTCGTGGGCTCGCTAACGGCACCCCGCGTGATCTGGTGTATGGTGCCGGCCGCGACCGTAGACGGCCTGCTCACCGAATTGCGGCCCCTCCTGGCAGCCGGCGACACGGTCGTCGATGGCGGCAATTCGTTCTACCAGGATGACATCCGACGCGCCGCCGAGCTTGGCTCCGCCGGTATCAACTACGTCGACGTCGGCACGAGCGGCGGCGTTTTTGGGCTGGAGCGCGGCTATTGTCTCATGATCGGTGGCGATGCCGCCCCGGTCGCGGCCCTAGATGCCCTATTCCGTGCGCTCGCCCCTGGACCGTTGGCTGCCCCCCGGACCCCAGGCCGTCCCAGCCCGCCCGCCGGTGCGGAGCTTGGTTATCTCCATTGCGGTGCGCACGGTGCCGGTCATTTCGTGAAGATGGTCCACAATGGCATCGAGTACGGACTCATGGCCGCCTATGCCGAAGGGTTCAATATTCTCAGACAGGCCAATATCGGTGCGGTCGACCATCCGCAGGACGCCGAGACCGCGCCGCTTCGGCATCCTGAACACTTTCAATATGACATCGATATCCCCGAGGTTGCGGAACTCTGGCGGCGTGGCAGTGTGGTGAGTTCCTGGCTACTCGACTTGACGGCGGCGGCGCTGTGCGCAAACCCAAGTCTTTCCGGGTTCGCAGGACGCGTCGCCGATTCCGGTGAGGGGCGCTGGACCGTCGAGGCGGCCGTTGCCGAAGGCGTACCGGCTCCGGTCATCAGCGCGGCCCTTTATGCGCGCTTTGGTTCGCGCGGTCATGCCGATTTTGCGGACCGCATTCTCGCGGCCATGCGCTATCAATTTGGAGGACACGAGGAGAAGGGCGCGTGACGTGGGCACGGATTAGGGTCTAGTTCGCTCCGGGGCTTGCGCAAAGCGCAAAGGCGCGTTAGGGTCTAGGACAACGCTAGCCGCCTGTCTGGCGGCGGCTCTATCCAGGAAGCGAGGTCGAAGGAACGACCCGAATCAGGACTTATGGCTAGGAGGAGGCCGCCTTGGATCATGACTTCGATGCACCGGCTGGGGATAAGCCCCCGGCGTCAACGGGTGGTGTGGGAGGGCTGCGCGGCCTTCCGGAATGGCATGCCCTCGAAAATCACTTTCATGTCGTCGAGAAACTGACCCTGCGGGCGCTTTTCGATGCGGATCCAAACCGCGGGACAGAGCTTGCCGCGGAAGGTGCCGGACTCTATCTCGATTACTCCAAGAATCGCATCACGCGCGAAACCATGCGGTTGCTGCTCGATCTCGCGCGTGCACGGGGCATTGAATCGCGGCGCGATGCCATGTTTCGCGGCGAGCGCATCAATGTGACGGAAGACCGCCCGGTCTTGCATGTGGCCTTGCGCGCGCCCGAGGACATGCGGATCGCAGTCGACGGCGCAGACGTTGTCCCCGAGGTCCACGCAGCGCTCGCGCACATGGCCGATTTCGCCGAAAAGATCCGCACGGGGGCCTGGCGCGGCTACACCGGGAAACGCATTCGCGCAGTGGTCAATATCGGTATTGGAGGTTCTTATCTCGGCCCCGAGATGGCCTATCAGGCCTTGCGCCCCTTTGCGGATCCCGACATCGCCGTGCGCTTCATCGCCAACATCGATGGCGAGGCCTTTGCCACTGCGGTCGCGGGCCTAAACGCCGAGGAGACGCTTTTCATCGTCTGCTCGAAGACCTTCACGACCCAGGAGACCATGATGAACGCGCGCACCGCGCGCCGCTGGTGTGTCGCGGCGCTCGGAAACGACGCCGCGGTCGCCGCCCATTTCGTTGCGGTTTCGACCAATGTCGCAGAGGTCGCGCGCTTTGGGATCGACGCCGCGCACATGTTCGTGTTTTGGGACTGGGTCGGCGGACGGTATTCGCTGGGTTCGGCGGTAGGCCTGTCGCTCATGATCGCGATTGGGCCGCAACAGTTTATGCAATTGCTTATCGGCTTCCGGGACATGGATGACCATTTCCGGTCCGCACCGCTCGCGCGCAATCTACCGGTTTTGATGGCCATGATCGGTATCTGGTACAACAATTTCTTCGGCCTCGAGACGCAGGCCATTCTGCCCTATGCGCATGGTCTGATGCGTCTTCCGGCCTATCTGGAACAGCTCCAGATGGAAAGTAATGGCAAGCATGTGGATTTAGCCGGCCGCCCCCTGAGCTATCAGACAGGGCCCATCATCTGGGGCGAACCGGGGGTCGATGCGCAACATTCGTTTTACCAGCTCTTGCATCAGGGCACGAAGATCGTCCCCTGTGACTTGATCGGATTCTTGCGGCCGGTCGTCGATGTCGCCGGGCACCATGACATCCTGACCGCCAATCTTTTCGCGCAAGCCGAGGCCCTGGCCTTTGGCCGTAGTCCCGAGGCTTTGGCCGCCGACGGCGTCCCGGATGGACAGATTTCGTATCGAGTCTGCGTAGGCAACCGTCCCTCTACCATCATTCTGGGGGAACGGCTGGATCCGCGTACCTTGGGTGCGTTGATTGCCCTCTATGAGCACAGCGTCTTCACCCAAGGGGTGGTGTGGGATATCGATTCCTTCGACCAGTGGGGGGTCGAGCTTGGCAAGGTATTGGCGCGGCGTATCATCGCGGAACTGCAAAATCAAGAGGCAGGCGAGGCCCATGATAGTTCGACGCGTGCCTTGATCAGGCGCTATCTCGCCGCGCGCACCCGCGCGCATTAGGGGGCGGAGTACCCGCGGATCGCCGTGTGGCAAGCCGCGGCTTTAAGGAGATGCCCCGGTGGGTGCAGTAGGCTGCCGCGTGTCCCGAGCATTATTTTAAGATAAAGGAATCATGTCCCATGGATCAGGCACCGCGCTTCGTGAGCGAACTCACCCGACGGACCTTGGCGCTCATCCTGGCCGGTGGCCGAGGTTCGCGCCTTAAGCATCTGACTCTGTGGCGCGCAAAGCCTGCCGTGCCGTTCGGTGGCAAGTTTCGCGTGATCGATTTTCCCTTATCGAATTGTGTCAATTCCGGAATCCGGCGCATCGGGGTCCTGACCCAGTACAAGGCCCATTCCCTCATTCACCACATCCAGAAGGGCTGGGGGACGTTGCGCGGCGATTTTGGCGAGTTCGTTGAGCTTCTGCCGGCCCAACAACGCATCGAATCGTCGTGGTATGCAGGGACTGCCGATGCCGTATACCAAAACCTCGACATTGTGCGCAATCATGCCCCTGACCATGTCCTGATTCTCGCAGGCGACCATGTCTATAAAATGGACTACGGCCCCATGATCGCCTACCACGTCAAAAAGCGCGCCGATCTCACCGTGGGCTGCGTGCACGTGCCGCTGGATCGGGCGAGCGAGTTTGGTGTCATGGCCGTCGACGACGATGGACGCATATCACGGTTTGATGAGAAGCCGCCGCAGCCGACTCCCACCGTGCCGGGTGGCCAGACGGCGCTTGCGTCCATGGGAATATATGTCTTTAGCGCGGGATTTCTGTACGAACAATTGATCAAGGATGCCGATCGCAAGACCTCGCGACACGATTTTGGGCACGACATCATCCCGGAGGCCTTGCCGCGCTATCGGGTGATGGCGTACGCCTTCGCCAGCGCTCACACGGGGCAATCGGCCTACTGGCGGGATGTGGGTACGCTGGATGCGTATTGGGAGGCCAATATGGAGTTGATCGACGTGACCCCCGAGCTCAATCTGTACGATACCTCATGGCCGATTTGGACCTACCAGGAACAGCACCCACCGGCCAAGTTCATTTTTGATGAAGACGATGGACGACGAGGTATGGCGGTAGATTCGATGGTGTCGGGCGGTTGCGTGATCTCGGGGGCCAAGATCCATCATTCGCTGCTGTTTTCCGCGGTGCACGCGCATTCATATGCCGAGGTCACGGATTCCGTGGTGATGGGTAACGTCGACATTGGCCGGCGCGCACATATCCGCCGCGCGGTCATCGACAAGGGTTGCCGGATTCCGCCGGATGCGATCATAGGCTGGGACCGCGCCGCCGACGAACAACGCTATCACGTCACGCCAGGCGGGATCGTGGTGGTGACCCCGGAGATGTTGGGCCAGGATCTGCACCATGCCCGATAAGGGAGGTCTGGAGCTCGTTTTGTGCTGGCACATGCATCAGCCCCAGTACCGGCGCAGTGCCGATGGCGTGTACCAGCAGCCCTGGGTCTATCTGCACGCCATCAAGGATTACGCCGATATGGCGGCCCACCTGGAAGCCGTTCCAGCGGCCCGCGCAGTGGTCAATTTTGCGCCTATCCTGCTCGATCAGATCGCCGATTACGTCACGCAGGTGGAGACGCATCTGCGTCACGGTACGCCGCTACGCGACCCGGTCCTGGCGGGCCTATCCGAGGTGTACCCCGCGTCTGCCGCCGATCGTGCGGCCCTCGTCGCGAGCTATCTGCGCGCCAATCCGACGCGCATGATCGACCGGTTTCCGGTCTTGCGCCGGCTATCGGCGCTCGCTGCCCCCTTGCGGGAAGATCCGCGCCTGGGCGGCTATGTGAGCGATACCTATCTGCGCGATCTGGCGGTTTGGTATCACCTGGCGTGGGTGGGTGAGACGGTGCGTCGCGATGACGCCCGCGTAGCGGCCCTTGCCGCGCAGGCGCAAGGGTTCGAGGCATCGGCTCTTCGGGGTCTCTTGGCGCTTATAGGCGAGGTGCTGGCAGGCCTCGTGCCGCGCTACAAGCGCCTGGCCGATGAGGGTCGCGTGGAACTGTCCTTTACCCCCTATGCGCACCCCATCATCCCTTTGATGTTGGATTTTGCGGTCGCGCGCGAGGCACAGCCCGACATCATTTTACCGAGGGCGCACCATTATCCGGGGGGTCTGGAACGTGCCCGTTGGCAGATACACGCAGGTCAAGCCGCCTTTCGGCGTCATTTCGATCGGGAGCCGGCCGGCTGCTGGCCGGCGGAGGGCGGGCTGAGCGCCGCGCTGCTGGCCCTGCTGGATGAAGCGGGGGTGTCGTGGACGGCGAGCGGCGAACGCGTGTTGCGCCACAGCTTCGCCGCCCAATCCCGGGGGGGGGACGAGGCGAGCGTGCACCGTGCCTTTGCCGTGCCCAGCAGCAGGCTCCGTTGTTTTTTCCGGGACGACGGGCTGTCGGACCTTATCGGGTTTTCCTATGCACACTGGCACGCTGACGACGCGGTCGCGAATCTCCTTTCGCATTTGGAAAACATTGCGCGGCTGTCTGCGGCCGAAGAGCCCCCGCTCGTGGCGATCATTATGGATGGCGAAAACGCCTGGGAGTATTACCCCGAGAACGGCTATTACTTTCTCCGAACGCTCTATGAGCGGCTCGCGGATCATCCCGTCATCCGGCTGACGACCTTTTCCGATTATTTGGCGCGTCACGCAGTGCCTGCGGAATTGCCGCCCTTGGTCGCGGGCAGTTGGGTGAATGGGACCTTTGCTACCTGGATCGGCAGCCCCGACAAGAATCGCGGTTGGGATATGTTGGTGCAAGCCAAGATCGATTACGACCGCGTCATGGCCACCGGGCGCCTTACCCCCGAGGAGCGCGCGCGGGCGGCCGAGGCACTGGCCGTCTGCGAGGGCTCCGACTGGTGCTGGTGGTTTGGGGATTACAACCCGCGTGCCTCGGTCATGGATTTCGAGGCGCTCTATCGGCGTCACCTTCATGATCTTTACGACATCCTGGGGGTCACGCCACCGGCCTTTATAGACGAGGCCTTTACCGAGCAGCAGCGCGAGGAGATCGGGCGTGGGGGCGCTATGCGGGCGGCGGACGCCGTATGACGGAGGGTCATGTGCCGGCAGCGGCCGTTCTTGACCGCCGGAGGCTCGGGGTGTTGCTGCACCCAAGCTCCCTGCCGGGGGCAGGTCCCAAAGGCGATCTCGGTTGCGGGGCGCGGCGTTTCGTGGATACGCTTGTGGCGGCGGGCGTATCGATCTGGCAGGTGTTGCCGCTTGGGCCGCCGGGTGGTGGCTCGCCCTATAATAGTTCTTCGGCCTACGCCGGCGATCCAGGCCTCATCAGTCTCGAGGATCTGATGGAGTCTGGACTGCTTACCGCCGCCGAGGCGCAGGAAGGGCTTGCTGATGAGGGCGCGCGGCGACGCGTCATCGGTGTCGCCTGGCCGCGCTTTCAAGGGCGCCCGGCGGAGATGCGCGCGCTTGCAGATTTCGGCAGGCGCCACGAGGCGTGGCTTACGGATTATGCGCTCTACGGCTGCATCAAGGAGCAGTGTGCGGGGGCGCCGTGGTGGGAATGGCCGCCGGCATTCAAGGACCGCGACGCAGCGGCGTTGGCGACCATTCGGGAACACGTCTCCTGTCAGTTGCGCATCTTCGAGCAGTTTTTGTTCTTTCAGCAATGGCATGCCTTGCGGGCCTATGCCGCCGCGCGCGGCGTGCGCTTCTTCGGCGACATCCCGATCTTCGTGGCCGAAGATAGTGCCGATGTATGGGCGCACCGCGATCTCTTCGTACTGGATGCCTTTGGACGTCCCGAGATCGTCACGGGCGTGCCCCCCGATTACTTCTCGGCCCACGGCCAGCGCTGGGGCAATCCTCACTATCGCTGGGAGCGTATGGAGTCAGACGGTTTCGCGTGGTGGCAAGCGCGCATCGCGACCCAGCGCGATCTGTTCGACTGGATCCGGATCGATCACTTCCGGGGTTTCGCGGGGGCGTGGGCGATCCCGTTTTCTGCGGCGACGGCGACGGTCGGCGAATGGCGTCCGGTTCCGGGGGATGCGTTGCTCAAGGCCCTGCGCGCAAGCTTGGGCGAACTGCCGTTAATCGCCGAGGATCTGGGCCTTATCACAGATGATGTCTATGCCTTGCGCGACCGTTACGGTCTGCCTGGGATGCGCGTCTTGCAGTTTGGTTTTGATGGCGACCCGCGCAACCCCCATCTGCCTCATAACTATGATGAGAACTGCGTCGCCTATACGGGCACTCATGACAATGATACGACCGCAGGCTGGTATGCGGGGCTCGCCCCTGCCGAGCGCGAGCGGGCCATCGAGTACCTGGGCACAGACGACATCGTGCCAGCGCTTGTGCGCGCGGTCATTGCCTCGGTCGCGCGGTTTGCGATCATCCCCTGGCAAGATGTGCTGGGGCTCGGCAGTGCCGCGCGCATGAATACCCCGGGGGTACCGGAAGGCAACTGGCGGTTCCGGTTCTCTTGGTCTGAGGTGTCGTCCCGCGAGCTTGGCCGCCTCGCGCGGCTCGCCTTTCTCTACGGCCGCAAGACCCCCTGATCCGCGGCTTGTTGAGGGAAGCTCCGATTGAGCCCCCATACCCAAGCCGCCACGGCGCAATAGCGCAGGTTTAAAGGGATAAAGGGCGTAGGCGAGATTACCTTAAGCCTCCGGCCCCATGCCCCGGGCGCAAGACTTGACGAACCGGCGTTACCGTCATAAGGGCGTCGTAAACGCAGTCGAGCGCTCGCCCATCTCGACCTTATGTCCAAACGCCCGTTACGGCCCCTGCGGACGTCGCCCGTCCGCAAAACAGCAAGCGCTCCTCAGAATAATACCAAAAAGTGCCCTATACGGCCTCGCCAGACGCCTCTCGCGTCCGAAATCCCGTCCGTGTGTGGCCCTTGCGGCGCACGGTGTCGGAAATGCCCGGCAGTTCGGTGATTCTTGCGGTTTTACGGCCGGACTGCTGTTTAGAGCCACACCATGCACCCCATCTCGAAGCGGTGCATGAGCAGCGGGTGATAGGGGAACAGGCGTACCCGCAGACTTTGTAAACCTGGCGTGCGCGGTTCGTGACGCAAGCGCCATAGCAAGCGACCCTCCTCGTCGACCCCGGCGTGGGTGAAGGCCACCTGTTCGCGTAAGACATACTCGCCATTATCGTCCAGGCCTTCGAACAGACACTCGACGACCAAGTCCTCGGCGGTCAGGCCGTTGCCATGGACGTGGACCGAGATCTCGAGGGTGGCACCCGCCGTAAGGGCCTCGGGCATAGGTCCCGGGTTTTGGAGTCGCACACCAGGCCACGCCGCGGCGACACGGGCCTTCCAGGCGGCGAGCGTGCGCGCCCCCCGGGCGTTGTCTGCGGCGAGCGCGCGGGCGTGAGTCGCGGCCTTGTGGTAATAGTCGCGGGCATATTCCGAGACCATGCGCTCGGCGTTGAATACGGGCATGGCCTGGCGCATCGCAGCCTTCGACATGGCGATCCAGGGTTTTGAGTAACCGTGCTCGGCGGCATCAAAATAGAGCGGCACGACCTGCTGTTCGAGGACATCGAGGATCTCGGCGCCTTCCTCGCGGGCCCGCTGGGCGCTCTCGATAGGCCCCTTGTGGGGGCAAATGCCCCAGCCGTTGTCGCCGGTGTACCCCTCGCCCCACCACCCATCGAGGATGCTGAGATTCACGATACCGTTGATCGCGGCCTTCTGGCCAGACGTGCCGCTTGCCTCGAGGGGGTATTCTGGGGTGTTCAACCAGACGTCGACACCGGTTACCAGTCGCCGGGCAAGGGCGAGGTCATAGCCTTCGATCAGGATGATCTTGCCCTCGAATTCGGGGCGGCGCGAAAAGTCATGGATCAGGCGGATCAGGTTTTGCCCCGGATGGTCATGGGGGTGGGCCTTGCCGGCAAACAGCAAAAGCAGGGGATGGTCGGGATCGTTCAGGAGGCGCGCCAGCCGTTCCGGGTTTTCAAACAAAAGCCCGGCGCGTTTATAGGTCGCAAAACGTCGCGCGAAGCCGATTACAAGCGGCCCCTTGGTGTCAGGCTCGAGCTGACGTGTCAGGCGCCGGATCACGCCTTCGCCGACCCCGTTACGGCGGTACTGGCGGACGACCCGGGTCTTGACGGCTTCAAGCATGGTGCTCTTTAGGGATTGATGGACGCTCCAGTAGCTATGGTCCGGGATCCCATCGATCCGGTCCCAGTATGCGGCCTCGGTCAACTTGTTGCGCCATTCACTTCCGAAGCGCACGTCGAATAGACTGCTCCATTCGTGGGCCAGGAAGGTCGCGACATGGATTCCGTTCGTGACATAGCCCACCGGGTTTTCTGCCCAGGGGATCTGCGGCCATATATAGGCCTCCATCCGCGATGCCACCCCGCCGTGGATGCGACTTACCCCGTTGTGCAGGCGTGAGCCGCGCAGGGCGAATGCGGTCATATTGAAGCCCCCTTGGCTTATGGGGCTCGAACCCAGGGACTTAAGGGTCCCGAGGTCGATCTTAAGGTCCGCCACGTAGGGTTCCAGATAGCGCCCAAAAAGTTCCTCATCGAAGATGTCGTGACCCGCCGGTACCGGGGTGTGGGTCGTAAAGACGGTCCCCGCCGCAACCATTTCCAGTGCAGCCTCGAAATCGAGACCGGCGGCCGTGTGTTCCCGGCAGCGCTCCACGATCTGGAAGGCCGGATGACCTTCGTTGATATGCCAGACGGTGGGATCGAGGCCGACGGCGCGTAGGGCACGCACGCCCCCTATGCCCAATACGATCTCCTGTTGCAGCCGGGTCGTGCGGTCGCCCCCATAGAGCTGGCAGGTGATGGCGCGGTCAGCGGACGCGTTCGCGGGGATATCGCTATCCAAGAGATAGAGCGTGATATGGCCGGCCATGACCTGCCAGACCTTCAGGGCGACCGTGCGTCCTGGTAGTGCCACCGTCACCAGTAGGTCGTGTCCATCGGCGCCCCGTACCGGCACGACCGGTAGATCCGCCAGCACGGCCGGCGCCGTGCCCACGATCTGGTTGCCTTGGTTGTCGATGGTTTGCGTGAAATAACCCTGGCGATAGAGCAAACCCACGGCGACGAAGGGAAGCCCGAGGTCGCTTGCGGCCTTACAATGATCGCCCGCCAGGATGCCAAGCCCGCCGGAATAGATCTGCAGGCTTTCATGAAACCCGAACTCAGCGCAGAAGTAGGCTACCAGGTCGCGCTTGGGATCCAGCGGAATGAGTTTCGAGGGGATGCGTTCGGCGTGGTAGGCATCGTGCAGCGATAGTGCCCGCTGGTATTCCTCAAGAAATATAGGGTCTTGCGCCGCCTCGTCGAGCCGCGATTGGGCGACTCGCCGGAGCATGAGCTTGGGATTGCGGCCGCAGCGCTCCCATAGCGCCGGGTCGAGGCGCACGAAGAGCGAGCGGATCGGCCGATTCCAGCTATAGAGCAGATCCCCGGCAAGCTCCACAAGCCGCGCGAGGCGATTGGGGATGATGGGTTGAACTTCCAAGGGATAGCGAGTACTGGACACGTTGAGGACCTTTGAAATCGCAAGGGCGGGGCGCCCCCGTCTCTTGGTATTATGCCACAGTGCCCATGGCGCCTTGCTATCCATAGCACGGATCGGGCCGCCGTGGCAGGGCCTTTTGGACCCGACCTTCTGATCGTGCCCAAGCTTAGCGCATGGTCTGCCCCATTGTGGCTCGGACATGGGTCTCTGTTTTGTGAATGGCGGTACTGTGTATGCTCTCACGCTCATAGAATGGTGACCTGGTACAAAGTCTGTTCCTTGTTGTTTTTTAAGGGGAGCCGGCCGCACGAGCCGCGTTGCGCGCGTGCCGCGCATATTTCGCTACTTGTCATCTGGTGGCATCGTCCGTAACATGCCTTGTTAGGTCTGGTCCCGCGGGCGCGCCGCGTGGCATGGATCCACCACCGACAACGGAGGGCAGGGAATGCCAAGCGGAACGCAGGCGGAGCGCGCGGCGCTGGTCGAAAGCCCCGCATCCTGGTTCAGCCCGGAGGACATTTACCTCTTTCGGGAAGGGCGCCACGTTCGGCTCTATGAAAAGCTCGGGGCTCACCCGACTTCCATCGAAGGCCAAGCCGGCGTGCATTTTGCGGTATGGGCGCCCAATGCGGAGTCGGTGTCAGTCATCGGTGATTTCAATGGCTGGCGTAAGGACTCCCACCCGTTGCGGGTTCGGGATGACGGGTCCGGTATATGGACGGGCTTTATCGCAAATATGAAGGCCGGCGCTCTCTATAAATACCACTTACGGGCGCGTGGATCCGGCTATGAGGTCGAGAAGGCCGATCCCTTTGCGTTTTGCAGCGAGCAGCCCCCTAGAACGGCGTCGATCGTCTGTGACCTCGGGTATGGCTGGGGCGACCGGCCGTGGCTCGCGCAACGGGGCGAGAAGTTCGCTTTGACGGCACCTGTCAGTATCTACGAGATTCACGCGGGTTCGTGGCGGCGGGTGCCGGAGCAGGGTGGACGCTGGCTCAGCTATAAGGAACTCGCTGCGGTTCTCCCGGCTTATGTGGCGGATATGGGGTTTACCCATGTCGAGTTGATGCCTCTCACCGAGCATCCCTTCTATGGATCCTGGGGATACCAGACCACGGGTTACTTTGCAGCGACTGCGCGTTTTGGCCCGCCACGCGATCTGATGGCGCTCGTCGACGCCCTGCACAAGCAAGGTGTCGGCGTCATCTTGGATTGGGTGCCGTCACATTTCCCGACCGACCTCCATGGCCTTTCCTATTTCGACGGCACTCATCTCTTCGAGCATGCCGATCCGCGGCGCGGATATCATCCCGAGTGGCACTCGAGCATATTTAATTACGGACGCCACGAGGTCCGCTCCATACTCATTTCGAGCGCGATTTTCTGGCTGGACCTGTTTCACATGGATGGATTGCGCGTTGATGGCGTGGCGTCCATGCTCTACCGGGACTATGCGCGCCTCCCCGGGGAGTGGGTACCAAACGCTGCTGGCGGTAAGGAAAACGAGGAAGCCATCCAGTTTTTGCGGGACCTGAATGAGGCGGTCTATCGGCACTATCCCGATGTCCAGACCATTGCGGAGGAGTCAACGGCCTGGCCCCAGGTCTCGCGCCCGGTCTATACAGGCGGGCTCGGCTTTGGTTATAAATGGAACATGGGCTGGATGCATGACACCCTTGAATACATGAAACGGGAGCCCGTGTACCGAAAATACCATCAGGGGCAGCTCACCTTTAGTCTTTGGTACGCCTTCCAGGAAAACTTTGTCTTGCCGCTGTCCCACGACGAGGTGGTGTATGGCAAGGGGTCGTTGATTGGGAAGATGCCGGGCGACGATTGGCAAAAGTTCGCGAACTTAAGGCTGCTATTGGCTTACATGTTTTGCCATCCGGGCAAGAAGCTGCTTTTCATGGGCGCCGAATGGGCCCAGTGGCGCGAGTGGGCGCACGAAGGGAGCCTGGATTGGCACCTGCTCGCGCACGAGACCCATCAGGGTATACAGCGGCTCGTGCGTGATCTCAATGGGCTTTATCGCCGTGAGCGGTCGTTGCACGCCCGGGATTGCGAGGAGGCCGGCTTTCGTTGGCTCGATAACAGTGACTGGGAACAAAGCGTCATCAGTTTCTATCGGCTCTCCGCGGAGGACGAGCCGGTGCTCGTGGTGTGTAATTTCACACCCGTGCCGCGGCACAACTACCGACTGGGCGTCATGAGAAGCGGCTACTGGCGTGAGTTATTCAATAGCGATGCGCGCGCCTATGGGGGCAGTGGTCAGGGGAACCTCGGTGGGCTAGAGACGGCACCGGTGGCGGCCCATGGCGAATTTCAGGCACTGAACCTCGTGTTACCCCCTTTGTCGCTCTTGTGCTTCAAGGCCCCAGCGCGGGCCGGGGGCTAGCGTAGGTGGCGCGGGGGGCGCAGCGCGACGCCGGGTCGGGAGACGGGCGCGGCCGGGTCGTCATCGAGGCGGTCACGCCCATGATCGACTGCGGCCGATTTCCGATCAAGCGCGCATTGGGGGATGAGGTCATAGTGACCGCCGATGTCTTTGCCGACGGTCACGATCGCGTCGCCTGCGAACTCTGGGTGCGCAAACCCCGCGGGCGCGCCTGGAGTCACGCGCGCATGGTGCCGCTTGGCAATGACAGCTACCAGGGTCGTTTTGAGACCAGCGAGCTCGGCCTCTATACCTACACGGTGCGCGCGCATATCGACCGCTTTGGTTCCTTGGTCGCAGAGCTCGAGCGCCGGCCCGTCGATGATCCGGATCTGCCGCTTGTCATAGCGCAGGCCGCCGATCTGATCTTGCAGGCGCTCGAGCATGCCCCGGCGCGCGAGGCGCGGGCCTTGCAGGGCGCGCGGGCGGCGCTCCTTGCCAAAGGCGAGTTCGCCCAAAAGCGTGCCATGCTTTTAGACGAGACCCTGGCGATGCGAGTCTACCGTTTTACGCCACCCCTCTATGAAACGGTGTTCGAGCGCGAACTCACCGTGCGCGTCGATCCGGCGCGGGCGCGCTTCAGCGCCTGGTATGAGTTTTTCCCGCGTTCGGTCGGGGGTTCTGGCGGATCGCCCTTGCTGCACGCCAAGGGAATGCTTGCTTATGCCGCGCGCATGGGATTTGACGTCGTCTATCTACCACCCCTTTCACCGATCGGCGAGCAACTGCGCAAGGGACCCAATAATAGTATGAGTCAAAGCCCCGCAGACGTCGGCAGCCCCTGGGCTATAGGGAGCCGCAAGGGGGGGCACAAGACAATATCTCCTGATCTCGGGACGCTTGCCGATTTTCGGGACTTTTGCGCCGAGGCGGCCCGTCTAAGTCTAGCCGTGGCCGTCGACATCGCCTTTCAGTGTGCGCCGGATCATCCTTATGTAAAGGAGCACCCTGATTGGTTCCGGCATCGCCCGGATGGAAGCATACAGTATGCGGAAAACCCGCCAAAGAAGTACCAGGACATCTATCCTCTAGATTTCGAGACTGAGGATTGGCAAGCACTGTGGCAGGAGTTAAAGAGCGTCATACTGTTTTGGATCGCCGAGGGCATCCGCATCTTCCGTGTCGATAATCCTCACACGAAGGCCTTTACGTTCTGGGAATGGCTGATCGCAGACATCAAGTCCACCTATCCCGATGTATTGTTCCTCGCAGAGGCCTTCACGCGGCCCAAGGTGATGCATAGGCTTGCGAAGCTCGGATTCACCCATTCCTACACCTACTTTACGTGGCGCAATACAAAGCATGAGCTCACCGAATACTTCACGGCGCTGACGCAAAGTCCGGAACGGGATTATTTTCGTCCCCACGTCTGGCCCAATACACCGGACATACTTCCAGGTTATCTCCAGCACGCCCCTCGCGCGGCCTTCATCATCCGCCTGGTTCTGGCGGCCACCTTGAGCGCCAACTATGGGATCTACGGACCGGCCTTCGAGCTCATGGAGTCCGAACCGCGCGAAAGCGGCAGCGAGGAATATCGTGATTCCGAAAAATATCAGTGCCGGCAATGGGACATAGAGCGCCGCGATAGTCTCTCCGAGCTCATCGCCCGGGTAAACCACATCCGTCGTACGAACGGGGCCTTGCAGTCGGATCGGAACCTGCTCTTTCATCCGGTCGACAACGATCAGCTGATCTGCTACAGCAAGGCATCGGATGACGGAATATCGCTCGTACTAGTGGTCGTCAATCTCGACCCGCATCACCGGCAGGCCGGTTGGATCGATTGGCAGGTGCCATCGGCCGATGGCCTGGCCGCCCGGCCCGTGCAAATGCACGATCTTCTTTCTGACGCCCGGTATTTGTGGACCGGTGGGCGCCACTACGTGGATATATCTCCGCAGCAGATGCCGGCCCACATCCTGTGCCTGCGGGGCTATGTGGGCCGGGAGAACGACTTTGATTACTACCGTTAGGCGCGCCATGCAGAAAAAACCGAAAGCCGAGGTGTCGCGCATCGCCGATGACCCATTGTGGTACAAAGACGCGGTCATTTATGAATTGCATGTCCGGGCGTTCTATGACGGCAATGGTGATGGCATCGGGGACTTCGTGGGTCTTAGCGAGAAGCTCGACTATCTGCAAGACCTGGGGGTCGATACGATCTGGGTGTTGCCGTTTTACCCATCACCCATGCGTGACGATGGTTACGATATATCGGATTACCGTAATGTCCATCCGGACTATGGGACACGGCGCGATTTTCTGCATTTCGTGCGTGCGGCCCATGAGCGGGGCCTGCGTGTCATCACGGAACTCGTCATCAATCATACCTCCGACGAGCACCCTTGGTTTCAGGCGGCCCGCCGCGCCCCCGTGGGATCGCAAAAGCGCGACTTCTATGTGTGGAGCGACACGGTCAAGAAATTCGAAGACACGCGTATCATTTTTACGGACTCCGAGAAATCGAACTGGGCCTGGGATGACGTTGCGGACGCCTATTATTGGCATCGCTTCTTCGTTCATCAGCCGGATCTTAACCATAATAACCCGCGAGTCGTTAAGGCCGTAGTTCGTGTCATGGAGTTTTGGCTGAGTTTAGGGGTCGACGGCCTGCGTCTGGATGCCATCCCTTACTTATGCGTCCGGGAAGGAACGAACAACGAAAACCTCCCCGAGACGCACGCCGTGGTGCGCTATATGCGATCGGTGATCGATAGCCGTTACCGTAACCGTATGCTTCTAGCCGAGGCCAATCAGTGGCCGGAAGATGTGCGTGATTACTTTGGGAACGGCGATGAATGCCATATGGCCTACCATTTCCCCTTGATGCCGCGCATGTATATGGCGATTGCGCAGGAGGATCGCCACCCCATCGTGGAGATCATGAAGCAGACGCCCGACATACCCGACAGTTGCCAGTGGGCGATATTCCTTCGCAACCATGACGAACTGACGCTCGAGATGGTCACGAATAAAGAACGTGACTACATGTATCAAATGTACGCCGCTGATCGCAAGGCGCGGTTGAACCTTGGCATCCGTCGCCGGCTCGCCCCCCTCATGGACAATGATTACGACAAGATCCGACTCATGAATAGTTTGCTGCTATCCATGCCCGGCTCGCCCATCATTTATTACGGCGATGAGATCGGTATGGGCGACAACATCTATTTGGGCGACCGTAACGGGGTGCGGACACCGATGCAGTGGAGCCCGGACCGCAACGCAGGCTTTTCGCGCGCCGATCCTCAGCGGCTGTTTTTGCCGCCGATCATGGATGCCGTGTACGGATATGGTGCAGTCAATGTGGAGGCGCAGGCCCGCGACCCCTCGTCGCTTCTGAACTGGATGCGGCGCATGTTGGCGATACGCAAAGGCACCCGGGTCTTTGGTCGCGGGACCCTTAACTTTCTGGAGCCCGGCAATCGCAAGATCCTTGCATACCTGCGCGCGCTGGGCGATGAGACGATCCTGTGCGTAGCCAACCTGTCGCGCTCCGCGCAGCCCGTGGAGCTCGACCTCTCGGCCTACAAGGGGCGGGTCCCCGTGGAGCTGATCGGGCGTACGCCATTTCCGCCGATCGGCGAACTGCCTTATCTCCTTACCCTTCACGGTCATGGTTTCTACTGGTTTCGGCTGGCCTTGGACGGCGAGGTGCCGGCGTGGCATGAAGAGCGTCTGCCGCCGGATGAGCTCCCGCTCCTCGTACTTTTCGATGGTTGGCGCAGCCTGTTCCGGGAGCGGGTCGTGCCGTGGCGGTCGGCCATGGCCGACCGGGTCCGCGCGCAATGGGAGCAGGATGCCCTGGCACGTTTTATAAGGGCCCAGCGTTGGTATGCCGAAAAGGGCGCAGGCCCCTTGCGGATCGCCATGACCGAGACCGCGGAATGGGTGGGGGGCGACAATCGCTTCTTTTTCACGCTCGTGGACGTCGACGCCGGTTTGGGTCCGACGCGTTATTTTGTTCCGGTCTCCTTGGTATGGGAGACCGACCACGAGACCCGCATGCGCTCCCTTTTGCCGCTTGCCATGGCCCGTGTCCGGCAACAGGCGGCGCTCGGGGTGCTGGGCGATGCCTTCGCCGACGATGTCTTTTGCCGGAGCGTGGTAGCCGCCATCCGCGATCGCTTGCGTCTGCCGGCAGAGGCCGGCACGGTTCAGGGTGTCCCGGTCGGTCCTGAGATCGTCTTGCGTCCCGATGAGCCCGTCCATAGGCCGAGTACCCACAGCACGAATACCGCAGTCGCGATCGGCGACCACCTGTTTCTCAAGGGTTACCGTAGGTTGCAGGAAGGCGTAAACCCGGAGGCGGAGATGGGCCGATTCTTGTGCGAGGTTATCGGGTTTGCCCACACAGTCCCCGTGCTCGGGACGCTCGAGTACCGCAGTAGCGCGGGGGTCCCCATGACCCTTGCCTTGCTGCAATCCTACATCGAAAACCAGGGCGACTGCTGGAGCTATACGCTGAACTATCTCGAGAACCACCTTGAGCTCTGCCGGAACGCGAGTGGCCTGCCCTCCGACGAGGAGGATGCCCATGGCGGTTATCTCGCCCTTGTGCGCACGCTCGCCTTGCGCACCGCGCAGATGCATCTGGGTCTTGCCACTCCCACGGGCGACGCGGCATTCGATCCGGAACCCTTGACGGCGGCCGATGGAGATCGATGGGTCGCGCGGGTGCGCGCCGAGATCGATGAGACGCTGGCCATGCTGACGGCTCGTCTGCCGACTTTGCCACCCGAGGCGCAGGGTGATGCACATGCGTTGCTAGCCGTGCGCGACCAAATGCTCGGGAAGGCTGTCTTGGAGGAGGCCACGCAGGGACAGAAGATTCGTTACCACGGCGATTACCATCTGGGCCAGGTCTTATTGCAGAAAAACGATTTCGCGATCACCGATTTCGAAGGTGAGCCGGGACGGCCGATTGCGGAGCGGCGCCAAAAAAACACGCCCATTCGTGATGTTGCCGGGATGTTGCGGTCCTTCAATTATGCCGCGTATACGGCCCTTGACAGCGTGACGCTGGGCCAGGCGGAGTCTGCCGCGGCCCTGCTCCCCCATGCCCGAGCCTGGGAAACGGCGGTGGCACGGGCCTTTGTGGCCGCCTATGAGACGGCCATGGCCGGCACGTCGCTATGGCCATGCTTTGCGCAGGCCCGGGAGTGGCTGAACCTCTTCGTGCTCGAGAAGGCCTTCTATGAACTGCGCTATGAGATGAACAATCGGCCGCAAAACGTAGCAATCCCGCTGCGTGGGCTCCTGCACCCGGTGATCTCCCGGGATACCGATACGGGAGCGGTCGATTCCTAGATGCTGGGTGGGCGGCGTCGGCGTCTGATGGACCCGGGGCCTCGAAGGCATTCAAAAGAGGGATGGCAATGACGGTAAATGAGGAGCGGCTGCGCGGGGCGGGGCGGTCGTCTGGGCGGTTTGCCGTGTGGCCTGGCCGGCCCTATCCGCTGGGGGCGACCTGGGATGGCGAGGGGGTGAACTTTGCGTTATTTTCAGAGCACGCAGAAGGTGTCGAGTTATGCCTCTTTGCCGAAGACGGGCGCCAGGAGACCGCGCGCATCCCTTTGCGCTGGCAGACCGACCAGGTGTGGCACTGTTACCTCCCGGAGGCGCGCCCCGGTTGGCTCTATGGGTACCGGGTCTATGGTCCCTACGATCCCAAGAACGGCCACCGGTTCAACGCCAACAAGCTCCTGCTCGACCCCTACGCCAAGGCGATTGCTGGGCAGTTGCGCTGGAATAACGCCGATTTTGCCTATCGTGTCGGCCATCGCCACGAAGATCTCTCGTTCGACCGCACCAATAACGCGCCCTTCATGCCCAAGTCGCGGGTCGTCGAGTCGGCGTTCAGTTGGGGCGACGACCGGCTGTTACGGACGCCCTGGCACGACACCATTATCTACGAACTGCATGTCAAAGGCTTCACCTATCAGCACCCCCTGGTGCCGCATGGCTTGCGGGGGACTTATGCCGGGTTGGGTTCGGCGCGCGTCATAGAGTACTTGAAGACCCTTGGCGTGACCGCAGTCGAGCTCATGCCGGTACATGCCTTCATCGATGACCGCCATCTGGTCGAGCGCGGCCTGCGCAATTACTGGGGCTACAACTCGATTGGATTCTTTGCCCCCGATTCCCGTTATTCGGCAAGCGGCGAGGTGGCGGAGTTCAAAACCATGGTCAAGGCCTTCCACTCTAATGGTATCGAGGTCATTCTGGATGTCGTATACAACCATACGGCCGAAGGCAATCACATGGGCCCGACCCTGTCGTTCAAGGGGATAGACAACTTGTCCTATTACCGCTTGAGCCCGGCTGACCCCCGTTATTACATGGATTTCACTGGCTGTGGCAATACGCTCAATATGATCCATCCACGCGTTCTGCAGCTCATCATGGACTCCCTGCGTTACTGGGTTCTCGATATGCACGTCGATGGTTTTCGGTTCGACCTTGCCTCTACGCTCGCGCGCGAGCTGCACGACGTAAACCGGCTATCGGCCTTTTTCGATATCATCCACCAGGATCCGGTCTTGTCGCAGGTCAAGCTCATTGCCGAGCCATGGGATCTGGGGGAGGGCGGTTATCAGGTCGGCAACTTTCCCGTGGGCTGGACGGAATGGAACGGCAAATATCGGGATGCAGTGCGCGCCTACTGGAAGGGGGAGGGCGGCGTGATCGGGGAGCTTGCGTACCGGCTGACCGGTTCGAGCGATCTCTACGGTCATGGCGGGCGTAACCCCTACGCATCGATCAATTTCGTGACGGCGCATGACGGATTTACCCTACAAGACCTCGTCAGTTACAACACCAAGCATAACGAATCGAATGGGGAGGACAATCGCGACGGGACGGATAACAACCTATCCTGGAATTGCGGGATCGAGGGCCCGACGGACGATCCCAAGGTGCGGACCTTGCGGGCCCAGCAGAAGCGCAACATGATCGCGACCCTCCTTCTCTCTCAGGGCGTCCCCATGATCTTGGCTGGCGATGAGATCGGGCGTACGCAGCGCGGCAACAATAACGCCTACTGTCATGACGATGCGCTAAATTGGGTGAACTGGGAACTCACGCCCGAAGAGCACGAATTCATGAGTTTCGTGCAGCACGTAATCCAGATCAAGCAGGCACATAAGGTCTTTCGCCGGCGCTCGTTTTTTCAGGGCCGGCGGCTGCGCGGCGGAGACATCAAGGACATAACGTGGTTGAAACCAGACGCGACCGAGATGACTGACGAGGAATGGCAGCAGGCGTTCGCGCGCTGCCTGGGCTTGTTCCTGGCGGGCGAAGGGCTGGAGGAATGTGATGAAAAGGGGCGCATGATAGGCGATGTCGATTTTCTGTGGCTCTTGAACGCCCATCATGAAGAGATCCCGTTCATGCTCCCCAGGAATCGGGTATTCGGATGGCAGGTCGAGATCGATACGAGTTATGCCGGGCAGACGGCCCCGGTCGGGACGGTCATAACGACCGGAAGCTATCCACTGCAAGGGCGCTCGCTCGTGCTATTGCGCGCGGCTGCGCCCGACCGGCGGGCGGGGGCGTAGGCGATTGGATCCGGTGGGCGGGTAAAGGCTATGACGGCGATGGATGAGAAGCCTACGGCAGAGTCCGGTGCGGTGGCGCGCCACGAGCCTTTGCCGTTTGGTGCAGAATGCCTGGACGCAGGCGTGCGCTTTCGTTTGTGGGCGCCGAACGCGGCGACGGTGGCAGTGGTCTTGACCTCTGAAGAGAGCTGCGTGACGCTGCCCATGGAGCGTCGGGATCAGGGATGGTTCGAGCGGGTTACTGATAAGGCCGGTCCCGGCAGCCGGTACCGCTACCGCATCGACGGTGGTCTCTTGGTCCCGGACCCGGCGGCCCGATTCCAGCCCGAGGATGTCCACGGTCAGAGTGAGGTTATCGATCCTCGCGCCTTCCGCTGGCAGGACGCGCAGTGGCGAGGGCGCCCGTGGGAAGAGGTGGTCATCTACGAACTGCATGTCGGGACCTTCAGTCCCGAGGGGACCTATGCCGGGGCTGCCCGGCGGCTTCCGGCCCTGCGGGATCTGGGCATTACCGCGATCGAGCTCATGCCGCTTGCCGATTTTCCCGGGCGCGCTAATTGGGGCTATGACGGCGTCCTGGTGTTCGCGCCCGATAGCAGTTACGGCCGACCCGATGATTTGAAGGCCCTCGTGGCCGCGGCGCACGCCTTGGGGATCATGGTGTTCCTAGACGTCGTCTATAACCATTTCGGTCCCGACGGCAACTATCTTTCGGCTTACGCCCCGGCATTTTTCACGGCCCGGCACCGCACGCCTTGGGGGGATGCCATAAACTTTGACGGCCCCGGGAGCCCCGAGGTGCGCGCCTTTTTTATCGCGAACGTCCGCTATTGGTTGAATGAATATCATTTCGATGGGCTACGCCTGGATGCCGTCCATGCGATCGTAGACGACTCCCCGACCCATATCCTCGCGGCGCTGGCCGCATCAGCGGCTGAACTGCGCGTCGGTGGGCGGGAAATCCACTTGATCCTCGAGAACGAGAACAACACTGCGGCCTATCTTGCGCAGGACGGATCGCCCGCCTATACAGCGCAATGGAATGATGATATCCACCATGTACTCCACGGACTTTTGACGGGCGAGACCGAAGGCTATTACGCGGATTACGCGGACCGGCCATTAGCGCTTCTCGGCCGCTGCCTTACGGAGGGCTTTGCCTACCAAGGCGACTTTTCGGTATACCGCGGCAATGCACGTGGCACGCCTGCGACAGACTTACCACTCACGGCCTTCGTAAACTTCTTGCAAAACCATGATCAGATCGGCAACCGCGCGTTGGGCGAACGTATCGGAGTGCTGGCGGATCCGGCGGCGGTGCGGGCAGCCACTGCCATCTTGCTGATCGCGCCTTCACCGCCGCTCTTATTCATGGGGCAGGAATTCGGGTGCACCCAACCGTTCTTGTTCTTTTGCGACTTCGCAGACGAGCTGGGGCGTGCCGTCACGGCCGGCCGCCGGCAGGAGTTTGCGCGTTTTGCACAGTTCGCCGATGCCAAGGCCCAGGCACTTATTCCCGACCCTAATGATCGCGCGACCTGGCGGCGCAGCCAGATCGATTGGACCACAGCGGATAGCGCGCCGGGGCGGGCGTGGATGGCCTTGCACCGGGAGCTACTGACCCTGCGCGCTCAGATCATCGTCCCATGCCTCAAGGCCGGACGTATAGGCCGACGGACCTACGAGGTCTGGGGAGATCGCGGTTTGCAGGTTTCCTGGGAGCTTGGCTGCGGATCCACTTTGCGCCTGCTCGCCAATTTAGGCGATAGAAAACAGATCCATGCCCAGGCGCACCGCGGCGGACATACCTTTTACGGAAGTCCCGGCGCGCTCGCCGATCCCCAGACGTTCGGCCCTTGGGAGGTGCGCTGGGAACTCGTGGCGGCCCGCGCTAAGGACCTGCCGCAGTGAAGGCAGGCCGAGGGTACGCGCTACCACAGGCCCGGCCGCGCGCCACCTATCGTCTGCAGTTTTATAGCGGGTTTCGTTTCCGCGACGCGATGCCTGTCGTGAGTTATCTCGCCGCTCTCGGCATAAGCCATTGTTACGCCTCGCCCTATCTAAAGGCACATACCGGAAGCGTGCACGGTTATGACATTGCTGATCACTCAGTGCTCAATCCCGAGGTCGGGACCGAAGCGGAGCGAACGGCCTTCGTGCAGGCGCTCACGTCTCAGGGTATGGGGCAGATCCTCGATGTCGTCCCCAATCACATGCGCGTCGACGACCCGAACAATCGTTGGTGGTGGGATGTGCTCGAGCGCGGCCGCCGATCGCGCTTCGCCCATTATTTCGATATCGATTGGGAGACGCCCGAGCGCCCCTACGAGGATAAGGTCGTAGTGCCGATCCTGGGTGGCCTTTATGGCGAGGTCTTGGAGTCGGGGGAGATACGGCTGGATTTCGAAGCTGATGCCGGTCGCTTCGTGATTCGGTATTACGATCATGTCTTGCCGATTGGCCCGCAGTCCTATCCGCGCCTGCTCGCGGAGGTAGCGCGGGCCGTGGCGGGGCTGGGATCGGAAGCGGAGTCGTTGTGGCAGGAGATATCCGCGCTGATAGCCGGCTTTGAACAGGTCGTAGGAGAGGCGCAGGAGGCGCGCGATGAAATGGCGTGGCGTGCCGAGATGCAGAGGCGATGGGCCACCTGGATCGCGACCTGCGCTGAATGCCAGCAGGCCTTGGCGCGGGTTTTGGACAGCTACAACAGCGGTGAGGATGCGGGTCGGCACCGTTTCGATGCCCTGCACGAGCTCTTGGAGGAACAGCATTACCGGCTCACGTTTTGGCGGGTGGCGGGTTATGAGATCAATTATCGACGCTTCTTTGACGTAAGTGAGCTTGCCGCCTTGCGCATGGAAGATCCGGAGGTCTTTGCCGCCACGCATGCGCTCATTGGGCAGTGGATCGCAGCAGGTGCAGTCGAGGGTCTGCGTATCGATCATCCCGATGGCCTGCGTGACCCCAAGGCCTATTGCGAGCGGTTGCAGGAATGGGTGACAGGGCTGGGACCCCGCGGGGGCCGGGACTCCGGGAGGGCGGGCCCCATTTATCTGGTTTTGGAGAAGATCCTGGCCGCCACGGAGACCTTGCCGGGCGATTGGCGCTGCGACGGCACGACCGGCTATGACTTTATGCGGCTTGTGACAGGCCTACTCGTCGACCCGGAGGGGGCAGCTGGCATCGACGCCGCCTACGGTGGCTTCGTCGATGGGCCCGACGACTACGCGCGCATGCTCTATGAATGCAAGGGGCTCGTGATGCACACGAGTCTCGGCAGCGAGATTTACGCGTTAGGTCTCGCGCTCGATCGTATTGCCGAACGCGACCGACGCACCCGGGATTTCACGTTGTCGGCACAAAGGACAGCGCTCTTTGAGATCGTCGCTTGTTTTCCGGTGTACCGTACCTATGTGACGGAGGGGCACGTGAGCGCCGACGACAGGCGCTGGATCGATGCGGCCTGCGAGGCAGCCCAAACCCGCAACCCCTTGGTCGAGCCGGGGGTGGTCGCGTTCATTCGGGACCAGCTTTTGTTGAACGATTGGGCGCAGCGGGATGCCGAGGAGCGGGCGGCGGTCCTCGAATTCGTGGCGGCCTTTCAGCAATACACGGCCCCCGTCATGGCCAAGGGTCTCGAGGATACGCTGTTTTACCGCTACAACCGCTTCGTCGCCTTGAATGAGGTGGGCGGCGACCCGTCCCGTTTCGGGGTGTCTGCAGAGAGTTTTCATGCCGCCAATGTCGAGCGTCTTGCGCGCTGGCCCGGATCCTTGCTGGCCACGGCGACGCATGACACGAAACGCAGTGAGGATATGCGCGCAAGGCTTGCGGTGCTGGCGGAGATCCCGGCCCAATGGGCCCGGCAGGCACAGAAGCTCAAGGCTCAAAACGCCCATCTGAAGTCAGTGGCAGGCCCAGGCGCCCCTACGGGGCGCGATGAATATCTTTTCTACCAGAGCCTTGTCGGCATCTGGCCCTTGCGCGATCGCGAGCCGGTATGGGATGACCTTCGCAGACGACTCAAGGACTATATGCTAAAGGCGGTACGGGAGGCCAAGGCCGAGACGAGTTGGGTGCGGCCCGACACCGACTACGAAGCGGCCATGTTGCGATTCGTGGAAGGGGTCATGGATCCCGTCCGTAATGGCGCAGGCCTCGAGGCGTTGGCCGCGTTTATAAAACCGCTGGCGCGTGTCGGGCTTTTTAACGGCTTGAGCCAGACCGTGCTCAAGCTGACCGCCCCCGGCGTACCTGATTTCTATCAGGGCAGCGAGTTATGGGATTTCAGTCTCGTGGACCCCGACAACAGGCGCCCGGTCGACTATGCGTTACGGTACGGGGCGCTTGCGGATGTCGCCCGTTTTGACGACCTGCCCGCGCCTGCGCGCGCCCCGTTTCTGGCCGATCGGCTCGCACAGATCGAGGACGGTCGTATCAAGATGCACATCATACGGTGTCTATTGCGCGCCCGGCGCGATCACGGCCCGCTTTTTGAAGAGGGGACCTATCGGCCGCTTGCTTTTCGGGGCGCGGGGTCACGCCACCTCGTGGGCTTTATGCGTATCTGGCGCGACGAGGTGCTGGTCGTGATTGTGCCCCGCTATTATTGGGCATTGAGTCGCGGCGGCACGCGCTTGCCCCTGGGTCCCGAGGTCTGGCATGACACGGTTCTTGGTACGCCCCCCGAGTGGCCCCTGCGCGGTGCCTATAATGTGCTGACGGGCGCGTCGTGGTCTCCCCGTGCCGCGGCCGATCCTGCGGTGGCCGATCTTCTCGGACCCTTTCCGGTAGCCGTGTGGCACGGGTTGCGACGCCAAGACCTGAGGCCGGATTCCGTGTTAGGCTAAGGGTCTCGAACCCCACGATTCAAGGGAGCGCGGACCGTCGCGATATGGCCAAACAGTATCCCGGCATCTCCGAACAATGGGCGCGGTTCATTTCCGAGCAGCACATATTTTTTGTGGCGACGGCCGCGCCCGAAGGCCGCGTCAACGTGTCCCCCAAGGGTCTCGATTCGTTGCGGCTCCTTGGCCCCAATCGGCTCGTATGGCTCAATCTCACCGGGAGCGGCAATGAGTCGGCGGCCCATGTCCAAAGCATGCCGCGCATGACGCTCATGTTTTGCGCCTTCAGTGGCGCGCCGGTCATTTTGCGGCTCTACGGCGAGGCCCGCGCCGTTCACCAGAAAGACCCGGCATGGCCGGAGTTGTACGCCTTGTTTCCGCCCACGCCCGGCGCCCGCCAGATCTTCGACGTTGCGGTCGACCTCGTGCAGACCTCCTGTGGGTTCGGGGTCCCGTATTTCGATTTCCGGGGGGATCGCCCCGATCTTCGGGAATGGACCGAGAAGAAGGGGGAAGAAGGTGTGCGCGAGTACTGGCGGACGCGCAACGCAGTCAGTCTAGACGGTCTGAAAACCGGGATCTCTGAGCAAAACTGAATCGCGCTAATCGAACTCGTGCTCGACCATGAACCAGGTCGACCAGCGTGGCGTGGGGACCGAGGTCATGTAGGCCCTTTGCTCGCCCAGGGTGAGGATCCAGGCCGAGGATAGTTGCAGGGCCACCTGGGGCGTGACGGTCCCTTCCACGCGGTGCGGCCGGGCGGGGAGTGACTCGTTATCGATCGCGCCTTCGAGCTGCACGCGCACGACCCCTAGGTCCTGCCCGAGGCTCGCATTGGCGAACCAGCCGGCCAGGGCGCTGGGGCCGAAGCCGGTGGTATGACCGGCCTCCCCCGTAAAGAACCTGGGTCGACGCTCCAGGGCCCATTCGATCTGGCCGGTGACGGCATCGCCATCCCCGGCCTGGGCCGGACGCGACCCGGTATGGTATTGCCCTTCCCCTTCCACCGTGAGTAATGTGGTCAGGCCGTCGCGTCGGCAGTCTTGGACGAGGGGGACCTTGAGGCCGGCCCCCAGGGTCTTGGAAAACCGCCCGTCCCGGGGCATCCACGCCGGCAGATCGATCTCCATGCCCAGTCGCCGGCTGAAGGCCAGGTCGGCCTCGGCCGTCCAGGACTGGCGGCCTTGGCCGACGAGATAGCCCGCCGTCTCAAGCCAAGCCTCCTCGGCCCCTAGGGCCCGGCTGATGCCGGCCGGATCACAGTCCGCCATGGCGCGGCCGCCTGTTATTAGCATCAGTAAGAGACACAAACCCCAGCGAGTGCGGTCACGCATCCGGCTACCCATACTGTGAATATACATGAGTATGATTCGCATTCACTATAAAATAGTCAAGAGATTCCGGGGGCACCGCCCCCAAGGGGGTCGCAAGTCACGGTGCAGCAAGCCGGCCGCGCGACAAGGCCGGTTAGGCGGACGGGCATGGCGGGGTCGGCTATCGGATATCGAGGTAGGGGGGCGGACCCCACGCGGCCTGCCAGGAGGCGGGTAGCGCTCAAGGGCTCAGGCCCCCGAAATTTAAAGGGGCCCGTCCTTGTTTTTTTGTCATTACGCATATTATTATATGCTGACATGATGTATAGGGCCGTCGCTTCGAGGGCCCACTTCCGGGATCTCCGCACATGGCTTTTGGCGCAGACAAGGTGGCGTAACATGATCGCGAACAGAATGGGTCGTCTGGTTCGGTATATCGGTTCTCTCCCCCTGCTGCTCCTCACTGGTTGTTCTGCCCACGGACTCTCGCGACAATTTCTGCTCTTCCGACCCGATGGACCCTTGGCCGGAACGGACCTGCGGTTTACGGAGCTCGATGTGGCGGTGATGATGGCCATCATCCTGCCGACCGCCGCTATCACCGCGTTCTTCCTGATGCGTTACCGCAAGACAAGCTCCACTGCCGCTTACGCCCCCCACTGGTCTCATTCGAATCTCATAGAACTTATCGTTTGGGCGATACCGCTACTGACGGTCGGTTTGCTCGGCTACTACTCTTACCGGGGCTCTTATGACGTTAATCCCTATGACCCCGGCCTCTTGAAGACCAAGGGGCTCCCGGCGGCGGGGCGCGGTCATGTCTTGAATGTCGATGTCGTCACGACCGACTGGCAATGGCTCTTCATTTATCCCGCTCAACACATCGCCCTTGCCAATGCGCTCGTCATTCCCAAGGGGAGGACGGTGGATTTTCATATGACGTCGGCGACCGTCGTAAACGATTTCTTTATCCCAAACCTTGCCGGCATGATCGATATCATGCCGGGGATGCGCACCAAGCAGGAGCTCGTGGCCGATAAGATCGGCACCTATAAGGGCTATTCCGCGAATTTCAGCGGCGGCGGTTTTTCGTGGATGGGCTTTGCCACGAAAGTAGTGCCGGCTGCGCAGTTCAAGGCCTGGGTCCGCTCGGCACAATCCGCGCCCCGGCACTTGGATTATGCCGAGTTCAATACCTTTGCGCGACCGACGAAGAACGTGAACGGGAAGACCTATGTGTTCTCGCATGTAAGTGCGGGCCTGTTCGATCAGGTGATCAAAGGGGTGTTGCAAGGCCGGGTCTATACGACCCCGCTGCCCCCAGCCGGGGCCGCCTAACGGCGTTACTCGTACGCGGTTCGTGCCGACGGCGTACCTAGTCTTTCTCGATAAGAGGAGTGCAAGTCATGGTGAACGTGCAAGGCCCCTGGAGCCCCTTGCTGGGGCGCCTCTCTCTTGGGGCGATCCCGAATAACCCGATTATCCTCGGGGCCTTCATCTTTTCGGCGGTGTTGGGCGTCTTGCTCGTAGGCTATGTGACCTATGCGGACAAATGGGGCGTGCTATGGCGTGAGTGGTTTACGACCGTAGACCATAAAAAGATCGGGGTCATGTATATCGTCATCGGTCTTGTGATGCTGTTTCGCGGGTTCATAGACGCCTTGATGATGCGTACCCAGCAGATGTTGGCCGATGGCCCGCATTCACCGGGTTTTCTAGGGGCCGCCCACGGTTATCTCGTTCCCTACCACTTCGATCAGATCTATAGCGCCCATGGGACCATCATGATCCTGTTTGCCGCCACCCCGATCCTGGTCGGCCTCATGAACGTCATCGTGCCGATCCAGATCGGCGCGCGGGACATGGCCTTCCCGTACCTCAACGCGGTGGGACTCTGGCTCACTGCGGTGGGCGCCGCCCTGATCATGATTTCCCTGTTTCTAGGTGACTTTTCGCATGCGGGATGGGTAGGCCTCACGCCGCTTACGGAGCTTGCCTATAGTCCCGGGGTCGGTACGGACTACTGGATGTGGGCGATCCAGATTTCAAGCGTTGGGACTACTCTCGGCGCCGCCAATCTGATCGCAACCATCGTCAAGATGCGGGCTCCTGGCATGACCTGGAGCAAATTGCCGATCTTTACCTGGACTGCGCTCAGCACCAACATCATTGCGCTGACCTCTTTCCCGGTCCTGGCCGTGGCACTGGGGCTACTGGGTGTGGACCGTTACTTTGGTACGCACTTTTTTACCGCGGGTCTCGGCGGCAATCTCATGCTGTACTCCGACCTCTTCTGGATCTGGGGTCATCCCGAGGTCTATTTCGTCATCCTGCCGGCCTTTGGCATGATGTCCGAGATCATCCCGACCTTCGCGGAAAAGGCCCTCTTTGGTTACGTGACCATGGTTGCGGCGAGCTTTGCCATTGCCGGCGTCTCGTGGTCGGTGTGGCTCCATCATTTCTTCACCATGGGTGCCGGTCCGCGTGTCAACACGTTTTTTAGCATCGCGACCATGGTGGTCGGGATCCCGACGGGTGTGAAGGTCTTCAACTGGGCGTTTACCATCTTCCGGGGCCGGAGCCGCTTCGAGACGCCCATGATGTGGGCCATAGGCGCACTGTTCATGCTGCTGTTAGGTGGGCTTACCGGCATGATGCTTGCGATGCCCCCTATCAATTACAGCGTCCATAACAGCGTCTTTGTCGTGGCCCATTTCCATACCATGCTGATGGTCGTGGTCTACGGCATCATGGGCGCCGTAAGCTACTGGTTCCCCAAGGTGTTCGGCTTCAAGCTGAACGAACGCCTCGGAAAGCGTTTCTTCTGGTACTTCACGGCCGGCACGATTATGGTCTTCATACCCATGTATACATCGGGCTTCATGGGTATGACCCGACGCCTAGATTATCTCGCGAACCCCGCGTTGATGCCCTTTGAAGTGGCCGAGGAAGTGGGCATCGGGCTCTATCTCATATCGATAGTCTACTTTGTGCTGCAGCTGTATGTGAGCATCCGGGACCGGGTTGCCAACCGGGTGGGTGCGGATGCCTGGGGTACGGGGCGGACGCTCGAATGGCTTACGCCATCGCCGGTCCCTTTCTATAACTTTGCCCTGACGCCGCGCGTGCACGCGCGCGACGAACTGGTGTGGCGCCGGGAACAGGGTCTGGAGGGTGCGGCCTTGCCTGGTTACGAGGACATTCTGTTGCCCAGGAACACGCCGGTCCCGTTGCTCATCGGGGCACTGGCTCTTGCCTTGGGCTTCGGTCTCGTGTGGCGCATCTGGTGGCTTACCGACGTCTCCTTGTTGGCCATCGTCCTGACCGTGATCGCGCGCTCCTTCGTGCAAGACACCGATATGGTGGTCAAGGCCTCCGAGGTCGAAAAGATCGAGCAGCGGCTACGCGCTCGCGGGGCCGGTGCGGCATCGGCCGAAGGCGGGCGGGGCGTGGAGATCTTGCGTCCGAGCGCATCGCGGCCGTAACGGGTCATTGGGGCGGCGTGAGATTGGGGCAACATCGCAAGTGACGAGGGCTAAGGCAATGGCGACAGGTGGCGATATCACGGCGGGGCAGGCGGGGTTGTGGGAGACCCATCATCACCACGACACGATCTCCACGCGGACATTCGGCTTCTGGCTCTACATGTTGAGCGATGCCATGATCTTTGCGGGGCTGTTTGCGGCCTACGTGGTGCTGGATCATGGTTATAACGCCGCCGGCGGGCCCATGGGGGCTGCGCTCGTGCACCCCGGGTCGGCCTACGCACAGACCCTGGCGGTTTTTACGAGCGTACTGGCCTATGGCGGGGTCATGGTGGCCTTGAAACGGGGGAGCCGCGGCGGCGTGCTGGCGGGCCTGCTGGTGGCGGCAGCCTTGGGCGCGGTCTTTCTGGGCCTCGAGGTGCATGACTTCATCGCCCTTTTTCAGGCCGGCATCGTCCCGCAGCGTAGCGGCTATCTGTCGGCATTCTTTGCGCTCGTCATGACGCACGGCATCCATATGGCCTTTGGTCTTATCTGGATGCTCACCATGTTTTTCCAGGTAGCGGCCCAGGGCTTTACCGACAAGACCGTATATCGGCTCTTAAACCTTAAGGTCTTCTGGCACTTTCAGGCGGTTATCTGGGTGCTGGTGTTCACCTTTGTCTATATGCGGGGGGTCCTCTGATGGTCCACGATAGCCACGATCCGCTTCATCATCCCGAGGTGCAGCTCGCCAGCGGTTGGGGCTATGTGGCCGCGTTCGTCGTCGCGACGGGCCTCATGGCGGGCGTACTTTTCATAGCGACCCATCCAGGGCTCGTGCATCCTGCCATGGCCGCGGCCGCAGGGGCCGCCGCCGTGGCGGTCCTCGCGCAGCTCGTGTTTTTGTTTCAGCTCAACTTCTCCCGCACCCAGGTATGGACGACGGTATCGTTTCTCCTCATCCTACCGCTCTTCGTAATCGCGGTGGGGCTTACGATGTGGATGTTTCATGCCCTCGATGCCCGCACCATGCTGATGGGGCTCATGCGTTAGATCCTATCGCCGGCGGCCAAGCGGCAGTCCGGGACCGCGCGTAGGGTGTTGGTTTAACGCACCTCTTGCGGTATTGTCGCCGTGCGGCCGTGGTGGCCGATGAGGGGGATATGGAACACAATCAATCCGAGCACCATGTGGTGCAGGGGGAAGTTACAACGGCGGTCCGCGCCGCCAATGTTTTCATCGCAGGCCTCATTTTTGTTGCCGTCGGTGCCGGGGTGTGGCGCGGGGCTACCACGAGCGGCGTGGGGCGCGAGGCCTGGTATCAGGCGCTTATGGTCACCCAGGTCCTACTCGCGAGCGCGATCATCCTGCTGGGTAGCTTGGTGGAGGGCTTCGGTTTTGGCCTGTCGCTGGGTACCCGCTGGCCGTACACCCGCAACATCCTGGCCCTGCTGGTACGGGGCGACCCGGAGGCGGCCCACCGGGTGGTGGCTACCACCCTGGGATTGATCGGGGTCGCCCTCGTCATCTTGCATCCGGATGCTGCGACTGAAACCGGGCTTGCTCTGATCGTGGCCACGGCCTTGTTTGGCATGGGTACGCTCTATGTGCTCGCGGGGCGGGCCCCGGCCTTCGTACACGGCACTCACGGGCTACTCGCCTACAGTGTGCTCGTGTCGTATCTGGTTGGGTTGCTGCATCCCGCGACCCCGTTCCTCCAGTACCTGGACGCGAACATCGCCTTGCATGCCGTGTTTCTGGCGATCTTCTTGGGCGGTATGACGACGGGCCAGCGCGGGTTTGGGCAGGCCATCGAGCCGTTTGTGATGCCCCGGCGCGCGCCGCAATGGACGGTTGCCGTGCATATCCTGGCGGCGTTGCTCGTGGTTGCGACGCTGGGCTGGTTGATGCCGGCCTATCCAGTCGCCTTCTATCTCGCCGTCATGCAGGTGGCCGTGGGCTTTCTGCTGTTTCATGGAGTCAATCTGCGCCCCAAAACCCCCGGGGCCGTGGTCGTCTTTCACCAGGCGACGGTCTTGGCGATTACGCTCGCGATCGTCTTGGGCTGGCGCCTCTAGACGCAAGACCCTAAGGGATTTCCGGTGGACTACCGTCCTACGGGGTATGGGGGCACGCTGCGCTGAGACGGCGCTGGGCTAGGAACGAGAGTCGATGACAACGAAGGCGATCAAGGGGCCTGCTGGGCCGGCCGCAGCGATAGCGGGCGCGATGGGCGTGTTACGGGATCTCTTGGTCCTGGCCAAGGCCCGGGTGGTGTCCTTGTTGGTCTTCACCGGGGCCGTCGGGGCGATCCTCGCGCCGGGCTTTGCGCAACACCTGCTCTCGGCCGCTGCGGGTATGGCCGGTATTGCGCTGGCCGGCGGGGCGGGCGGGGTTATCAATCAATTGATCGAACCGGCCCTCGACCAGAACATGCAGCGCACGAGCCGCCGTCCGCTCGCCGTGGGACGTATATCGCGTCCCCAGGCCTTGGTCTTTGCAGCGGTGTTGCTTATGGCCGCGATCGGTATACTGCTGGTTGCGACTAATCTGTGGACGCTTGCGTTCACCGTGTTGGGCACGCTCGGTTATGGCGTGATCTACACGGTCTATCTAAAGCCCAATACCCCCTGGAATATCGTCTGGGGCGGCATCGGGGGCGCGTTGCCCCCGATGATAGGTTGGACGGCCGCGGGGGGCAGTCCGGCAGCCCTCCTGCCCTGGTGTCTGGTGGCCTTGGTCTCGGTCTGGACACCGGCCCATTTCTGGCCGCTCGCCGTCTGCTGTCGCGAAGACTATGCGCGGGCCTGCATCCCCATGTTACCCGTCACCCATGGCGTGGATCGGACGCGCCAGGAGATCGTCCGCTATGCGCTCGCGACCCTGCTTGTGAGCCTGATACCGGTGGCGGCCAACGAAAACGCCCTCTATGCCCTCGTCGCTACCGGCTTTGGTAGCTACTATCTGGGCATGACCGTGAAGCTGCGCGCGCTACCGGTCGATGCGGCCATGGACCGTTATGCGCGGCGGGTCTTCAAGGTCTCCATCACCTACCTCTTTACGCTGTTCGTGTTTTTGATCATTGGCCACTACATGGGGCCGAGCGCGTTTCTGGTCGCGGCCGGCCATACCGGGATGCCTCTGATCGGCGCGGCACCCCGGTGGGGCTAAGCGTAGACCGGCCGCGCGCGCCCGTGGCGATCTTAAGACGGTATATGAAACCGCGGATTGACGGCCCGCACCGGCAAGGCGTCGATCCAGTCCCAGGAGTTCCCCAGGTACATCGTCCCGCCCACGATGGTAGGGCTTACGATGCCAAAGCGTCCGCCGACATAGCGATGCCCCAGGAGCCGGCCCGTACGAGGATTGAGGGCGTAGACGTCTGGTCCCGTCGAGATATAGAGTGCTCCTTGATAGTACGTAGGCGCACCCCGTCCGGCCCCGGCCGGTCCGGCATGGGGGACGTGCCATGTCCACCGTACGCGGCCTGTGTGCAGGCCGATCGCCTGATAGTCCGATGTAATGGGCGAGCCGACATAGACGGTGTTGTGGATGATCATGGGGACGCCGCCCTTGAAGGCCGGGACCTTGGGACCGCGGCCCATGTCGTGGGTCCATAAAACCCGGCCGCTTGTCGCATCATAGGCACGCACTATGGTGTCCAGGGTCGGTTTACCGTCGACCGTGCGGGGATTGGCCACGGCGTCCATGACGACGATGCCATGACGCACGGCCGGTGAGACGTCGCCCATCCCCGTGTTTGCAGCCCCCGGAATACTCGCCTTCCAAAGGACCTTGCCGGTGCGGGTGTTCAGGGCATAGAGGTCGGGGATCACCGACATGGATACGAACACCCGGTGCCGCCAGACGGCCGGGCTCGACATATTGGCAATCCCACCGACGTGCGTGACCCAGCGTTTATGGCCGGTCTTGGCGCTAATCGCGTAGATATTGCCGTCCCCAGTGCTGATGTAGAGCGAGCGATAGGCGTAGGCCGGTGTCGGCATGGCGTCGCCCGCGGTCGGGAAATACCAGAGCAGTTTGCCGTTATGGGCATCCAGACAATAGACACCGTTGTAGTTGATGTCCTTGCCGCGGCCGGCGGCATGTGGGTTGCGGGCGTAGAGTGTGACGTTTGCGAAATTGAAAGAGACGCTGCCCGCGGACAGATAAACGCGGTTCCCATCGACCAGCGGATTACCCATGAGGTTGTTGCCCACAGGACTTGCCCGCCAGATCAGATGGCCCGTGCGGGCGTTGACGGCGTAGGCGAAGGTGTCGTCACTTTCGGCATAAACAACGCCACCCACTACGGACACGCCTAGGGCGTTCCCGTAGAACTGCGTCTGCACCGGCAAGGCCTCTTTCACCCCGTAAATTCGTGCGCCAAACGGGCGTTTGTCGCGTAGCGGCCACGCCCGCGCCTCCGGAAAGTTCCACTGCACGCCCTGCCGGATCCAGGCCGGTGCCTGCGGGGCGACGGCAAAGGCCGCGTTATGGTTGGGCCCGCCGTAGGCGTGCCGCCAACTCGTGGGCCCTACGCGATCCAGGGGGGCCGGTGCGTTGGCCGGAATATAGAGTGTAGCGAAGGGGCTTGCGGGATCCATAGGGTTGTTCCGGGGGTCGTGGGGCACGCTTAAGGGTGCGGCATAGGCCAGGGCCGGCAGCATGGCCCCTAAAATCCCGGTAATGAGCGGCGTCCGGATGGTGGGCATAAGGTCCTCCTTCAAAAACGCCAACAGTACCGGGGTTTAGGGACGGACGCCGTAGGCCGGACGACCTATAAGGGCGGGGGCGAAAAGGCGCGGCGCCGGGCGCAATTCCTATGGCGGATAGGGCCCGGCCAAGTACGGACGCTATGGCGCGCGGCCTTGCTCTGTCCTTGTCAGGCCTCGCTTTCGGGCGGCAATAGCTCGCAGGGCAGTTCTACGATATCGCCCAATTCCATGACCTGATTGGCGGGCAGACGAAAGAAGTCGATGGCAGTCGCCGAGGCCTTCAGCATGGCTGCGAATAGGCGCTGGCGCCAGAGGGCGAGCGAGCCGCCGGGCGTGGGCAGAATGTGTTGCCGGGAGACAAAGTAGGTCGTCGCGGCCGGGTTCCAGGAAAACGGCAGATCGGCATGGGCGAGGAGGTCTGGGATGTCCGGTTGCTCCATGAAGCCGTAGTGGGCGACGACCCCATAAAATCCGGAGCCATAGTCACGGACCGTGGCCCGTTCCCCAGGCTCGATACGGGCCGTCGATTCAAATCGAATGGTCAGAATGACGACGTGTTCATGCAGGACTTTGTTGTGTTTGAGGTTGTGGAGCAGGGTGTGAGGTATCCCGCCGACTCGGACTGTCAAGAACACGGCGGCTCCCGAGACGCGATTGACGGGGCTTGCCCCGATCATGGCCAGAAAGTCCGATACGGACAAGCCTCCGGGCGACAGCGCCTGGGACAGGAGTTGGCGCCCTCGTTGCCAGGTCGACATGAGCGTAAAGACCAGGATACCAATGGCGACCGGGACCCAGCCCCCGGCGGCGAACTTCATGATGTTGGCACTGAAAAAGACGCCGTCGATTAGTAAGAAAAAGCCGCAGAACAAGGCGGCGCGCCATAAGGGCCAGCGCCAGCGATCACGGGCAACAAAAAAAACGAGGATGGTGGTAAAGAGCATGGTGCCGGTCACGGCGGTCCCGTAGGCAAAGCTCAAGGCGTCCGAGGACTTGAAGGCCAGCACGATGAGGATCACGGCTACCATCAAGGCCCAGTTCAGTCCCGGCAGGTAGATCTGGCCGGGTTCGGTCGGCGAGGTATGGAGTATGGTCAGGCGCGGCAGATAGCCGAGCATGGAGGCCTGCCGGGTCGCCGAATAGGCGCCGGTTATGATGGACTGCGAGGCGATCACGGTCGCGATACCCGAGAGCAGCACCATGGGGACGGAAGCCCAGGTCGGGAACAACTCGAAAAACGGGTTCTTGACCGCCGCGGGGTGCAAGAGCAAAAGCGCGGCCTGCCCCAGGTAGTTGCAGGCAAGCCCTGGAAACACCACAAAAAACCAGGCCGCCCGGATCGGTCGTACCCCAAAGTGGCCCATGTCGGCATAGAGGGCCTCGGCGCCGGTCACGGCGAGCACCACGGCGCCGAGGATGGCCACGCCCCCGGCCCGGTGCGACAAGAGCAGTGCGATGCCAAGCCCCGGGTTGAGCGCCGCGAGGACCCGAGGATCTCGGGCGATCCAGGCGATGCCGGCGACGAAGAGGATCAGGAACCACACCAGCATGGCGGGGCCAAACAGACGACTGATGGCGCCGGTGCCGCGGCGTTGTATCCAAAAGAGACCGAGGATGATGCCCACCGACAGCGGTACCACAAACGGCGTGAGCCGCGCCGAGGTGATTTCGAGGCCCTGCAGCGCCGAGAGTACGGAGATCGCGGGGGTGATGGCGCCGTCCCCATAAAAGAGCGCAGCGCCGAGCAGCCCCAGGGCAAAGATCAGCCAGCGCTGGCGCGACCGCGGTGGTGCGCGCCGCGACGCAAGCGCTGTCAAGACCATGATCCCGCCCTCACCATGTTCATCGGCGCGCATGACGAACCAGGCGTATTTCACGGCCACGATCACGATCAGCGTCCACACGATGAGCGACACGATCGCCAAGAGCTCGCGCGGCGTCGCGGATCCCGGGAGGATGGCGAGGCAGGCGCTCAGGGTATAGAGCGGACTCGTGCCGATATCCCCGAACACCACGCCGAGGGCAGCCAGCGTAAGCCACGGCAGGGCGGCCTTGTTGTCTGGTTTCATGAAAGACCCAAGATCAAGGTTGTAAGGGGCCGGTGGCCGCGTGGCGGCGATGGGGCATGATAGCGAGTCG